>NZ_CP061302.1:669742-1339485 GCF_018687675.1 Polynucleobacter sp. MG-Unter2-18 | reverse complement strand
CGATATGGCTCGCGCGGAAGAAATTCTGCGTGTAAAGCTCGGTAGCAAAGCTGGTAAAGCCGCATCCCGCATTACTGCTGAAGGTATCGTTGCTTCGGCGATCAATGGCACTACAGGTACTTTGCTTGAAGTGAACTGCGAAACTGACTTCGTTTCTAAAAATGATGATTTCTTGGCATTTACACAAGCCTGCGCAAATTTGATTTCTGAAAAGAATCCAGCCGACGTTGCTGCCTTACTTGCATTACCTATGAATGGCCAAACTGTAGATGAAGTTCGTAGCGCCTTGATCGGTAAGATCGGCGAGAACATCATGCCGCGTCGCTTCAAACGTTTTGCTGGCAGCAACAAGTTGGTTTCTTATCTCCACGGTACTCGTATTGGTGTTATGGTTGAGTTCGAGGGTGATGAGACTGCAGCCAAAGACGTAGCAATGCATATTGCTGCAATGAAGCCAGTGGCTTTGTCGATGGCTGATGTTCCTGCTGAAGCGATTGCTGTTGAGCGTAGTGTTGCGGTTCAAAAGGCTGCTGAATCTGGCAAACCACCAGAAATCGTCGAGAAGATGGTTGAAGGTTCTATTCAGAAGTACCTCAAAGAGGTTTCTTTGTTGAACCAAACTTTCGTTAAAAACGACAAGCAATCTGTTGAGCAAATGCTCAAAGCTACTAACACCACGATCAAAGGTTTCACTATGTTTGTTGTGGGCGAGGGCATTGAGAAGCGTCAAGACGACTTTGCAGCAGAAGTTGCTGCTCAGGTTGCCGCTGCTAAGGGCGCTTAATTAGCTCCAAGCTTGCTGGGTTCTTCCAGTAAGGCTGCAATACCCAAAAGGGCATAGAAACCTCGGTTTCCATGCCCTTTTCTTTGATCTGTGCCAAGCCCTTTATAATTTGGGCAATATATTAAAAAGTACTTAAAGATCAATAAGCTAAGCAGATAAATTGCCCAGCAAATTACGGAAAATAAAACAATGCCAGCCTACAAACGTGTTCTCTTAAAACTCTCTGGTGAAGCCCTCATGGGGGATGATGCTTTTGGAATTAATCCAATCACAATTGATTCCATGGTGAAAGAAATAGCCGATGTAGTGAATAGCGGCGTTCAATTGGCTATCGTGATTGGTGGCGGAAATATTTTCCGAGGTGTAGCAGGCGGTGCGGCCGGTATGGATCGCGCAACCGCTGACTACATGGGAATGCTGGCCACAATGATGAATTCTCTTGCGCTGCAAGATGCTTTGCGCCAAAAAGGTGTTGAAGCTCGCGTGCAATCTGCTCTGAGAATGGATCAAGTAGTCGAGCCTTATATTCGCCCTCGCGCGATTCGTGCTCTGAGTGAGGGTAAGGTAGTGATCTTTGCAGCTGGCACGGGCAATCCATTCTTCACTACCGATACGGCAGCCGCTTTGCGCGGCGCAGAGATGGGCGTTGAAATCGTGCTCAAGGCTACTAAGGTAGATGGTATTTACAGCGCTGATCCAATGAAAGACCCAACAGCGACTTTGTATAAAACAATGACTTTTGACGAGGCAATTATCAAAAACTTGCAGGTAATGGATGCAACTGCTTTTGCATTGTGCCGTGATCGCAAATTACCAATCAAAGTGTTTTCGATTCTCAAGCCAGGCGCATTAATGCGTGTGGTTCAGGGTGAGTCTGAAGGTACTTTAGTACACGTTTAATAGGAGGCTTGATGTCCGCAGCAGAAATTAAAACCACTACCGATCAAAAGATGCAGAAGTCTCTTGAGGCTCTGAAAACCAATTTGGCGAAGATTCGCTCTGGTCGTGCAAACCCTGGAATCTTGGAGCACATCCAGGTGGATTACTATGGCAATCCAACACCACTAAGCCAAGTGGCCAGCCTAGGTTTGGCTGATGCTAGAACGATTAACGTGCAGCCATTTGAAAAAACGATGGTTGCCGTAATTGAAAAGGCGATTCGTGATTCGGGTTTGGGTCTAAATCCAGCATCCCAGGGCACCGTAATTCGAGTACCTATGCCTGCATTAACCGAAGAACGTCGCCGTGATCTGACTAAGGTTGTCAAAAACGAGGGTGAAGATACGAAGATTGCCGTGCGTAATCTGCGTCGCGATGCAAATGAGCATTTAAAGCGCCTTACCAAAGATAAAGAAATTTCCGAGGATGATGAGCGTCGTGCGACTGATGATATTCAAAAGATGACTGATCGCGCAGTAATCGAGATCGACAAGATCGTTGCTGAAAAAGAAAAAGAGATCATGACGGTTTAATCGTCAGATTCATTCTCATTATTCGCCTTATGACACAGCACACTAGCTCAACCTTAGTTATCCCAGAGGTTAGTGCTATTCCACGTCATGTCGCCATCATCATGGACGGTAACGGACGTTGGGCAAGTAAGCGCTTCATGCCGCGGGTAGCGGGTCACTCAGAGGGTTTAGGTGCTGTTCGTAAGATTGTTCAAGAATGTCGCCAGCTAGGCGTGGAATATCTCACTCTGTTTGCCTTCAGCTCTGAAAATTGGCGTCGCCCTCCAGAAGAAGTTAGCTTTTTAATGAAGCTATTCTTGAAGTCCTTAAAAGGTGAAGTCTCTCGTTTAGCTGAAAACGACATCCGTCTTCGTCTCATTGGGGATTTAAGCCGCTTTGATTCTGGGATTCAGGAGATGGTGCAGTTCTCCGAAGAAAAAACAGCAGCCTGCAAAGGGCTTACGCTCACGATTGCTGCCAACTATGGTGGACGCTGGGATATCTTTCAGGCGATGCGCCAATCTTTGGCCGCCAATCCTAGTTTGAAGCCAGAGCAAGTGTCTGAGGAATTATTGCAACCTTATCTATCTATGGCTTATGCGCCAGAACCAGATTTGTTTATTCGAACTGGTGGCGAGCAGCGCGTCAGCAACTTTCTGCTATGGCAACTGGCTTATACCGAGTTGTATTTCACGGATACTCTTTGGCCTGATTTCGATGAAGCTCAATTACATAAAGCTTTTGACTGGTTCAGTCAGCGCGAGCGTCGCTTTGGACGCACTAGTGCTCAGTTAGCGTCTGAGTCATTGAGCGACGCAGTCTAACCTTCTTATTTCTCCATGCTAATCACTCGAATCATTACTGCCACCATCTTGATGGCAGTGCTATTACCTATTTTATTTTTCTTGCCACCGATTTACTTGGGTGTATTTTTCCTAATTGCCTTGGTTGCTGCCGCTTGGGAATGGAGTCGCATGATTGCTCCGGAAGCTAAGAAGGCTGCTTGGCTCTATGCTGTTTTTTGTTTGGTCATTATTTTATTGTTGCTGGGTATGCAAGCAATCACATGGCAGTTTTCTTTGCTCATGATGGCGGTCTTGTTTTGGTTCTTTGTAGCGCCATTCACCTTAGCCAAAGGAATGAATCTCTCGCTTCAAAAATTCAAACCTTTCTACAGCATTGCGGGCTTGATTATTCTGCCAGCAACCTGGTTTGCTTTGGTTTTCTTGCGTGAGCTGGGCTTAGTCTTTTTATTAACAACGATGGCTTTAGTTTGGGTAGCTGATATTGGCGCTTATTTTGTCGGTAAAGCGTTTGGAAAACATAAGCTAGCTGTGAGTATTAGCCCAGGAAAATCGATTGAGGGTGCGCTTGGTGGTCTACTGCTTTGTTATCTCTATGCATTTTTATGCGTCACGTTTTTACCACTAGGTGATACTTTATTTGGCGCTTGGGCTATTCAATTCGGTTGGGTGCCGATGTTCCTGATGGTCTCGGTATTAACAGCGTTCAGCGTCTTTGGGGATTTATTTGAATCTCAGTTAAAGCGTTTGGCTGGCGTCAAAGATAGCAGTCATCTATTACCAGGTCATGGTGGTGTACTAGACCGCGTTGATGCACTCATTCCGACAATGCCGATTGCTGCATTACTAGCAGGGTGGATTTAATGCCTCTTAAACAGCTTGCTATCTTAGGGTCAACTGGATCGATTGGTGTTAATACCTTAGACGTGATCCGCGCGCATCCTGATCGCTTCAAAGTGGTAGCCCTGACTGCCGCAAAACAAATTGAGCGTTTAGCCGAGCAATGTATTGAGTTCAAGCCTGCTATCGCAGTGGTGGCTGATGCTGATGGTGCCGCTCAACTGAGTCAACTGTTACAAGAGAAGAAGATTTCTACTCAAGTTCTCTATGGGCCCGAGGCTTTAGTCAGCGCAGTAACAGTGTCGGGTTGCGATACCGTAATGGCAGCAATTGTAGGGGCCGCCGGCCTAGTCCCAACGTTGGCAGCAGCAAAAGCCGGCAAGCGAGTGCTGCTCGCTAACAAAGAAGCACTCGTGATGTCGGGTAATTTATTTATGCAGGCGATGAAAGCGGGCGGTGGCGAATTGCTACCGATTGATAGCGAGCACAATGCAATTTTTCAATGTTTACCTGATCGCTTTACAAAAACTCCATCTCTTCATTTGGGCGTTGAAGAGCTTTGGTTAACTGCCTCTGGTGGACCATTTAGAGATAGACCTCTCGCAGATTTAGCGGGCATTACGCCCGACCAAGCTTGCGCCCATCCAAATTGGGTGATGGGTCGCAAGATTTCAGTTGATTCTGCGACGATGATGAATAAAGGTCTTGAGGTCATTGAGGCTTTTTGGTTGTTTGGCCTGCCATTAGAAAAAATTAAGGTTTTGATTCATCCGCAGAGCGTAGTGCACTCGATGGTGCGTTATCGCGATGGCTCGGTTTTAGCGCAAATGGGTCAACCTGATATGCGCACTCCGATTGCCTATGGACTGGCTTGGCCTGAACGTATTGATGCTGGTGTTGCTCCTTTGAATCTGACGCAGTTGAGCGGCCTCAGTTTTACAGAACCTAATTTTGCTCAATTTCCTTGTTTGAGCTTGGCGTTTGCCGCTGCAAAGGCAGGGGGGACTTCGCCTGCCGTATTAAATGCCGCCAATGAAGTTGCCGTTGCCGCCTTCTTGGGCGATGGATTGCCTTACTTAAGTATTCCGAGGGTAGTCGAGCACTGTTTAAATGCTTTGCCATCGGCTCCTGCGGATTCTTTAGAAGTAATCCTTGGGGTTGATGCTCAGGCTCGTCAAGCAGCCAATCAATTTATTCGCAACATTCAGAAATAGATTGATCTTTTAATGCAAGCCTTAATCACACTTGCTGCATTCTTAGTCACACTTGGTGTGCTGGTCAGTTTTCATGAGTATGGTCATTTTCTAGCAGCTCGTTTATGTGGAGTTAGAGTTCTTCGCTTTGCCTTAGGATTTGGTAAGCCGCTATTTACTTATCGCGCGAGCAACGGCACTGAGTGGGTTCTTGCCTCCATTCCTTTAGGTGGCTATGTCAAATTGTTAGACGGCCGTGATCGTGAACAAATAATTCCAGTAGAAGAGCGTCCTCAATCTTTTGATGTAAAGCCCCTATGGCAACGCTCCATGATTGTGGCTGCAGGACCTTTCGCTAACTTCCTGTTGGCAGTTATTTTGTTCTCGGTAATTTATGTTTCGGGTGTGCCCCAGCTTCCTGCTCGACTTCAAACTCCTCCTGAGCAATCGATTGCCGCAAAACTAGGGGTGGCGGCAGGTGATCAGGTGCGAGGTTGGCAATCCCTGTCGTCTGACTACAGTGGTGCCCCTATTCTTGATGAGTTTGACCCGGTCCCAAGTTGGAATGCATTGCGTTGGCTTCTCTTAAACGCACTTACTGGTGAGCAAGGCTTTGCCCTAGAAATCCAGGATGCTGCTGGTGCCCGTCACGTTAAATCCTTTAAGCAGGGCGATTTACCTCCAATTGCACCTGATTCTGATCCATTTCAGGCTCTCGGTTTATTCCCCCAAGTGACCCCACCCTCGGAGTGGATTGAGCTCAAGTTAGGGCCGATAGATGCCTTAGGTTTTGCATACCAGCGCGTTTCTCTGATAACCAAGGTCTCTTTCCGGTTAATGCTGGGTTTATTTACGGGTAAAACGACCCTAAAGCAGCTCGGTGGGCCCTTAAGTATTGCTGATATGGCAGGTAAGTCGGCCCAGGTCGGCTGGCAGCCATTTGTGGCCTTTTTAGCTCTCATGAGTATCAGTATTGGACTCTTGAATTTAGTGCCTTTACCAATGCTCGATGGGGGTCAGCTCCTGTATGATGCATGGGAGTTGGTTGCTGGTAAGCGAATATCTTTATCACTGCAGGAAAAGCTCCAAAAAGTGGGTTTTTTGCTTCTGATATCCCTTTCCTTGCTAGCCTTGTTTAACGATTTGCAACGCTACCTTTCATTTTGAATTTTCTGATTCCCTCCATTCGCTCTGTGACTCGCTTCCTTGCTCAGTTAGTCCTGATTGTTGCTGCCAGTTTTTGTGTAAATGCACAGGCTGCCGACTCCTTTGTGATCAAAGATATTCGAATCGAGGGCTTGCAACGTGTTGAGCCAGGAACTGTATTTAGCTATTTACCTGTTCAAGTGGGCGACACCTTGACTGATGAAAAGAGTGCTGAGGCAATTAAGGCTTTGTATAGCACTGGTTTTTTCCGAGATGTACAGATACAGGCTCAAGGCAATGTTTTGATTGTGATCGTTGAGGAACGCCCAACTATCTCCCGTATCGAATTTACTGGGATGAAAGAGTTTGACCAAGAAATTGTCCGCAAATCTTTAAAGGCAGTGGGTGTAGCTGAAGCCCGTTTCTATGACAAAGCGCTGATTGACAAAGCCGAGCAAGAGCTCAAGCGTCAATATGTTGGAAAGGGTATGTACGCCGCTGAGGTGGTTGCAACCGTTACCCCGGTAGAACGTAATCAAGTGGCGATTTACTTCAATATCGATGAGGGCCCAGTTGCCAAGATCCAAGAGATTAATTTTATTGGTAACAAAGTCTTTAGCGAAAGCACTCTCAAAAGCGAGATGCAATTGAAGACAGGTGGATGGCTTTCTTGGTACAGTAAAGACAATTTGTATTCAAAGCAAAAGCTGACAGCTGACTTAGAGAATATTCGCTCCTACTACCTTAATCGCGGTTATCTTGAGTTTGTAATCGAATCTACTCAGGTTTCTATTACTCCGGATAAAAAAGGTATTTTTCTCACGGTTAGTATTCGCGAAGGAAATAAGTTCACGGTCAAGAATGTGCGTCTAGCTGGAGACTTATTGGGCAAAGAGGCCGAGCTTATCCAACTGGTAACTCTTAAGCCAGGCGATACCTTTTCATCTGCTAAGTTGACCGAAAGCACTAAGGCGATTGCTGAAATTTTGGGTTCGTATGGCTACGCATTTGCAACCATCAACCCACAGCCGGATATTCGTCGTGACTTAAGCGAAGTAGATCTGACCTTGGTAGTCGACCCTGGTAGACGCGTTTATGTGCGCCAAGTCAACATTACCGGTAACGCCAAGACTCGCGACTTAGTGGTTCGTCGTGAGATGCGCCAGTTTGAAAGTTCTTGGTTCGATAGTGAAAAGATTGATCTCTCAAAAAAACGTTTAGGTCGTTTGGGATATTTCTCAGAGAGTGATGTTTCTACTCAGGATGTTCCTGGGTCAGCAGATCAGGTAGACGTCAATGTGAAGGTCACTGAGAAGCCAACCGGTGCCATCACGATTGGTGCAGGCTTCTCTTCAACTGAAAAATTAATCCTCTCTGCCGGTATTAACCAGGAAAATGCATTTGGTACGGGTACCGCAGTTGGTTTGAATTTCTCCCTTGGCAAGATCAATCAAAGCTTGGCCTTGTCAAACTACGATCCTTACTTTACTGAGGACGGTATTAGTCGATACACTGATTTGTTCTATCGTTCATCCAAGCCTTTGTACTATGTTGGCGATCCTGACTATCAAATTAAGTCGGTTGGCTCAAATATTAAGTTTGGTGTTCCGTACACCGAAGTTGACAGAGTATTTTTTGGAACGGGTATTGAGGCATTCCAGATTCAAACCACAAGCAGTACTCCCATCCCGTATTTAAGTTATGCTCAAAATTATGGCATAGCTTCACCTGGATATCCTGGAACACTCACCACGTATAACGTGCCATTAACTGTTGGCTGGTCAAGAGATGGTAGAGACAGCGCTTTGATACCTTCTACTGGTTCCTTGCAGCAATTGAATGCTGAGGTAGGAACTCCTATTGGGAATATGACTTTCTACCGTATATTTGGTCAATACCAAAAATACCACTCTTTTTCAAAAGGTAATATTCTGTCCTATAACGGGGAGTTAGGTTACGGAGAGGCTTATGGCGATAATCCCTTTCCGATTACCAAAAACTACTATGTCGGTGGTATCGGCTCAGTTCGTGGCTATTCCCCTGGTTCACTTGGACCTACTTATTACAACTCGTTAATCGGTCGCTATCAGCCTACCGGTGGACAGTCAAAAATCGTCAATAACGTGGAGTACACCGTGCCAGTCCCAGGCTCTGGTGTAGACAAAACCCTGCGAGTATTTGGTTTCGTAGATGGTGGTAACGTCTATAACGAGAATATCAATCTCGTCTTGCGATATTCTTATGGCTTGGGTTTATCATGGATATCACCATTGGGCCCGCTCAAGTTTAGTTACGGTATTCCGGTCAAATCATTGCCGACGGATAACATTCAGCGTTTGCAGTTCCAAGTGGGTACAGCGTTTTAATTGTTTAAGGAAAGTTTTATGAAGCTTCGTCAATCTTCCACATGGATCCAGTACGGCTTAATTGCTGTTTCATCACTTATTGCTTTGCCATCGGCATTGGCTCAAGATGCTGGAACTCGAGTTGCAGCTGTGAACGTTGAAAAGGTATTTAACGAATCAAACATGGCTAAAGCTAGTCAGACTAAGTTGCAGAATGAATTTACAAAACGCCAAAACGAAATTCGTGAAAGCGCCCAAAAAATTAAATCTGCCGCAGAAAAGTTAGATCGTGATTCAGCGGTAATGTCTGAGGCTGAGCGCGCACGTCGTCAGCGTGAGTTGGCCGACCAAGACCGTGAATTGCAGCGCAAACAGCGTGAGTACACTGAGGATCTTAATCAGCGCAACTTTGAAGAGCGTGCCAAGATTGCTGAAAAGGCTAATCAAGCCCTGAAGCAAATTGCTGAACAAAGAAAAATTGATGTCATTATTCAAGATCCAGCCTATGCCAATCCCAAGGTTGACGTTACTGATGATGTCATCAAGGCTTTGAATAGTCTTAAGTAAGTTTTATGCCCACTGCCATTGAGCTGGCCGAACAGTTTCAAGTAAGCTTGGTGGGGGATGGCTCCCTCTCGCTTCTAGGTCTCGCTCCTCTCGAGAGGGCCCAATCAAGTCAAATCTCCTTTCTTTCAAATCCGCTGTATCGCCAACAAGCTAGTGATAGCGCTGCAGGTGCTTTGATTGTCAGTCAGGCGGATTTAGATTTTCTCCAGGCGAGCCCTGGAAGCAACACGGCAGGGCGAGTATTTTTTGTCTCTAAAAATCCCTACGCCACTTTTGCCAGAATGGCGCAGTACTTTGCTAAGGCTTCTGCACCCGTTTACGCACCTGGGGTGCATCCCAGTGCCGCAATTGATCCTAGCGTGAGTATTCCAGCAACATGTCATATCGGATCATTTGTGCAAATCGGTCCTGGCGTTAAATTAGGGGAGCGAGTTGTCTTGTTGGGAAATACTTCTGTCGCTAGAAATTCCAATATTGGCAGTGATACTTTGATTTATCCCAATGTTTCCATTTATTCAGAAACCAAGCTTGGTGAGCGCTGCATTATTCATAGCGGAGCGGTTATTGGCGCAGATGGTTTTGGTTTTGCCCCTGACTTTTCCGCTTCGGGTGCTGAGTGGGTCAAGATCCCGCAAACTGGCGCTGTTCTCATCGGCAATGATGTCGAGGTGGGTGCGTCAAGCACAATCGATCGTGGCGCTATGAGTGACACCATCATTGGTAATGGTACCAAGATTGATAACCAAGTTCAAATTGCGCATAACGTAGTGGTAGGTAATTGCTGTGTGATTGCTGGTTGCGCTGCTATTTCGGGAAGCACCAAGATTGGTAACTTTTGCATTATTGGTGGCGCAGCGAATTTTGCCGGCCATCTCACCATTGCAGATAGAACAACCGTGTCGGGTAATACCTCAATTATTCGTTCGATTACGGAGCCGGGGCAGCATTACACGGGCGTGTACCCTTCAATGCTCCACAGCGCTTGGGAGAAAAACGCAGCCATTCTGCGAGGTCTCGATAAAATCCGTCAACGCTTACGTTTATTAGATAAATCCAAATAAATCATCACCATCTTACAAAATATAGAAACTTTATTCAGCAGGTAAATACATGAGCAAACCTATCGCTATCGACATCAATCAAATTTTGAAGTTGCTGCCGCACCGTTATCCATTTCTATTAGTTGATCGCGTATTGGAGATTGAGCCTCGTCAAAGCATTACCGCGCTTAAGAATGTCACTATGAATGAGCCGTTCTTTCAGGGTCACTTCCCAGATTTTCCAGTAATGCCCGGGGTTTTAATTATTGAAGCGCTTGCCCAAACAGCGGCACTCCTGACCTTTTCCGAAGTGCGTGAAGAGAACGCGGTTTATTACTTTGCGGGCATTGATGGTGCGCGCTTTAAGAAGCCGGTATTACCTGGTGATCAATTGATCATGACGGCTAAGTTAGAGCGTGAGCGTGCTGGTATCTATAAGTTCCAAGTGCAGGCTACGGTGGACGGTGAGTTAGCCGCTGAAGCGAATATCACTTGTGCCGTTCGTACGAAAGGTGCGCAATGACTCGGATTCATGCATCTGCTCTAGTTGATAGTAAAGCGGAGATCGCCAGCGACGTAGAGATTGGTCCGTATTCTGTCATTGGGCCTAACGTCAAAATTGGTGCTGCCTGCAAAATTGGCTCTCACACTGTGATTGAGGGTTACACCACGATTGGCAAAGAAAATAACTTTGCCCACTTTGCCGCTATTGGTGGCGCTCCCCAGGATATGAAATACCGTGGCGAACCTACCCAGTTGATTATTGGAGATCGCAACACCATTCGTGAGTTCACGACCATTCATACTGGCACATCGCAGGATGAGGGTGTCACTAGAATTGGCGATGACAACTGGATCATGGCTTATGTGCACATTGCACATGACTGCCAAATCGGTAACCATACGATTTTTTCGAGTAACGCACAAATTGCTGGTCACGTAAAAGTGAGTGATTGGGCGATCATGGGTGGCATGTCTGGCGTGCATCAATTTGTTCGTATCGGACAGCATGCTATGTTGGGCGGTGCTTCTGCATTAGTCCAAGATATTCCACCGTTTGTCATTGCAGCTGGAGATAAAGCCTCTCCTCATGGCATTAATGTGGAGGGTCTGAAACGTCGTGGCTTCTCTAGCGAAACGATTTCTGCACTACGTCAGGCATATAAGGTTCTCTATAAAGATGGTCTCAGCTTTGAAGAAGCTAAGGTGGAGATTCAGAAGATGGTTCTCGCTAGTGGATCCGATGCCCAAACTGCAGAAAAGCTGACCGAGTTCCATGATTTTATTGCCGCCTCTACGCGCGGCATTATTCGATAGAGTAAATCTAGTGTCTAAACTTGCTTGTGTTGCCGGAGAGCCTTCGGGGGACTTGTTGGCAGCGCCAGTATTGAGGGCACTAAAGCAGATACCCGACACTTCTAATTTGGACGTCTATGGTATTGGTGGGCCTCGCATGCAGGCCGAGGGCCTGCGCTCAGATTGGCCAATGGAGACATTGAGTGTCCGTGGTTACGTTGAGGCAATTAAACAGTTACCCGCTATTCTGAAGTTGCACAAAGAGTTGATTGCCAATCTCTTGGGTGAAGGCCGCCCAGATATGTATCTTGGTATTGATGCACCGGATTTCAATTTAGGTGTTGAGTTGGCTTTGCGCAAAACAGGTATTCCGACTTTGCATTTTGTTTCCCCATCGATTTGGGCCTGGAGAGCAGGGCGCATTACCAAAATTAAGCAGGCAGTTGAACGCATGCTCTGCATCTTCCCGTTTGAGACGGAGATTTATGAGCGCGCTGGCATTAGCGCAACTTATGTCGGACACCCGCTGGCCAGTGAGATACCTTTAGAACCCAACCCAGCAACTGCCAAGCAAAAAATAGAAAAAATCTTAAATCTTTCAGGCAATATGTTGAGTGGAATAGTTATCTCGGTATTGCCGGGAAGTCGCGGTTCAGAGATTGAATTGATTGCGCCAGTTTTTTTTGAGACCATGTCTGAGCTTGCAAAGCGTATGCCGGGACAGTCTCTCCATTTTGTAATCCCGGTGGCAACACCACGCCTACGTGAGCCGCTAGAAGCATTGCTTAAAAATACACTTGATCAAAATCCTGATCTTCAAATTCATCTGATTGATGGCGAGGCTGATACAGTTCTTGAAGCTGCCGATGTTGTGCTGATTGCTAGTGGTACAGCGACATTACAGGCGGCGCTCTGGAAAAAGCCGATGGTGATTTCTTATAAGGTGCCTTGGTTGACAGCGCAGATCATGAAACGACAGGGCTATCTGCCATATGTTGGTTTGCCCAACATTCTCTGCGGTGAGTTTGTTGTTCCTGAACTTCTGCAAGACGATGCTACTCCGAGCAAGTTGGCCGATGCCTTGCTTTCTTGGTTAGATAACCCTAGTAAAGTCGCTCAACTAAAAACCCGTTTTGCAGAAATGCATGAGACCTTGCGTAGACCAACTGGTTTATTGGTTGCACAGGCTGTAGCGCAAACCATTACCGCCGCAAAGCATCGGGTTACTGTGTGAGCTTGATCTGGGTATGTGGTGTCGACGAAGCAGGACGTGGCCCACTGGCGGGGGCAGTAGTTGCTGGTGCCGTTGTACTTGATCCGGATAATCCCATTAGCGGACTAAAAGATTCTAAGAAGTTATCAGCTATCAGACGTGAGTTTTTGTTTGAGCAAATTCAGCTGAAGGTCAAAGCCTGGGGCATTGGCGAGGCGAGCCCAGCCGAGATTGATGAGATCAATATTTTGCAAGCGACGATGTTGGCCATGCGCCGTGCCATTGAAGATCTTGCTACACGTTTAGGTGGCTGGCCAGATAAAGCCTTGATTGATGGTAATCGCTGTCCTGAGCTGCCAATCTCTGCAGAAGCTATAGTGAAGGGTGATGCTAAAGAGCCGGCAATCTCAGCTGCCTCGATCTTGGCAAAGGTCACACGTGATCGTCAAATGATAGCCCTGCATGAACTGCATCCCCAGTATGGTTTTGCTCAGCATATGGGGTATCCAACTGAAGCGCATTTTGCTGCACTGAAGGAGTTTGGCGCATGTGATCAACACCGCCGCAGCTTTTCTCCTGTGCGCAATGTATTAGCACTGCATGGTCGATAATCCCAGCTATGAAAATTGAATATATCAGCTCAAAAGACAATTCCTTATTTAAGGAGATTCGTCAATTACAAGCCACTGGCCCTAAAGGACAAAAGGCCAGATTTGCTTGTGGACAAGCTTTGTTAGAAGGCATTCATTTAGTACAAACTTGGGTGGGTAATCCAGCCCTCAAGACATTAATTACCTCCGAGTTGGGTTTGCAAAATCCAGAAATTGCTCAGGCTGTATATGACCATGTAGAAATTTGTCCAGAGACTCGTGTTTATCAACTGGATACCGGTTTATGGGATTTGCTTAGTGATCTGGTCAATGCGCCGCAGCTTGCGGGCTTGCTAGATCTTCCGCAATCTGCATTGAACCCGCAAAAGTCGGTTGCTACGCTTGAAGGAGACGTCATTATTTTGGATCGCATTCAGGATGCAGGTAATGTGGGTTCTATTTTGCGCACTGCAGCTGCAGCAGGCTTTACTCAAGTGATTGCACTGTCCGGTTGTGCCCACCTATGGTCAAGTAAAGTATTGCGGGCTGGCATGGGCGCCCATCGCTTGCTAGATCTTTATGAAGGCTGGTCATCTCAGCATGTGCTCAGTGCGGTCACTGCGCCTTTGTTGGCCGCTACTGCCGACGGCGAGCTCGATCTATTTAATATGCCCAAGGTATTGATTCATCCGGTTGCTTGGGTAATGGGAAGTGAGGGCCTGGGTGTCTCTGAGGATTTGATGGCTCAAGCCAAAGGCGTCTCTATTCCGATTGATCCAAGAGTCGAATCGCTCAATGTTTCTACAGCAGCGGCAGTTTGCTTGTTTGAGACCCTAAGGGTGAGACGCGCTTAGTTGACATTCTTTTCCTGATGGCCTGCTTTCGGCCATTAGCAGTCGGTAGAGCAGGGGATTAGAAATCCTTGTGTCAGCGGTTCGATTCCGCCCCGGGCCACCAAGAATCTCAATAGCCCAATTGTTGGGCTATTTTCTTTTATGGCTTGGCATGGTCTTGCGCCTTGCTTTGATTCGAGATGTCGTTTAAAACGACAAACTAATGGGATATTCTTGCGATCGCCAAGCATCAATTGAAGTGATGCTTGGCGATTAAGAAATTGAGGTTTCTAAGGGCAGAAAAGGTAAGAAATACTAGATTCGCTAGGATAGATTGCTACGAATATAAAAGATTTCAGACAGAATTTATTTTTTGTTAACCTGACTTAAAAAGTTTACCCATTCTTTAATGCGACCATTCCAGCCGTAGAATTGGTTAAAGTATTTCGACTGTTCTAAAAGTTTGGCCTGGTTTTCCTCTTCCCAAAATTGGTTAATTGTTTTATTAAGTGCATGAGTATATTTTGTTATTAAATTCGAATTATTGGGATCATAGCTAATAAATTTTGCCCAAGAGCCGCAGGTTTCATAAAGAGCTCCTAAATTGGTTGTAACAAGATTAAGGCCGGCCATTCCCGCCTCAATTGCTGACATACATGAGGTTTCTTCCCAGACACATGGATACGAAAAAATATGGGCATTTTGAAGCGCAATACGCACATCTTCATTATTTGCAAATCCTCGGTAATTAACATTCTTCATATTTTTTGCTCTATCGAAAAGTTCGGCATATATAGGACCATTACTTTTATCAAAATCAGTACCATAGATTGACGTCGAAGAAAATACATCCAGCTCTAAATCATCTCTATCAAGCTGGTGGAAGCATTCAAGTAATACTTCCAGACCTCGCCAAGGAGTCGATGTGTAGATCAACTTAATTTTTTTTGGTTTTACAGTGGCGCTAAATTCATCAACAGCATTTTGGATGACTATAGATTTATGCTCAGGAATGCCAAATTTATATCGATATTTTTCAAATTGCCAATGTGAAACATAGACAAAGTAATCAACTTTTTTTATATACTCTTGGTTGGCCATATTTGATATTGCTGTTTGATCGATATTGTGTTGATTCCAGACTATATTGACGCAATCTTTTTTCAAAAATGACTCATGAGCCGAATTAAATATTAAATTAATGCCCGCAAAATATTTTGGATCAAGCTTGCTTACTAACTTGCTATAAGTTAGCTCTGAGCCTCCCATGCTTTGAAATTTTTCCATTATTAATCAGTCAATAGTGATCTTATATATTGATTATATTGGCTTTTATTGTTTATAAAGGGAGCTATGACGCCAGTTATAAATGTATTGTTCTGTTTAATATGCATCAATCAGATATTGGGTATGGATAAGAGCAACCGTGGCGCTTGATCGATAAGACTCGGATGCACAATTTTGACAAGTTGAGGTTGGTGGCTCAAGTCTTTGAAATCAAAGCGAAAGCGGTCTATCGTAGGATATTTGAAAATCCTTGTGTCGGTTGTTCGATTCCGCCCCGGGCCACCAAGAAACAACAAAACCACCTTCGGGTGGTTTTTTTGACCGTCCGCATTGGGTAGAAAGCAGATATTAAAGAATGCTTTTCTAGCCAAGAATTGTTTTATCTGATTTCATGGATTGCAATACGGTAGTGGCGATCTCTTCAATCGATTTACTGGTTGTAGCCACCCAAGGAATAGATTCTTTTTTCATCATGGCGGTAGCTTCATTGATTTCATAGCGGCAGTTTTCTAACTTGGCGTAATTACTACCAGGACGCCGCTCATTACGAATCTCTGACAAGCGTTCAGCATCAATCATCAAGCCAAAAATCTTACTACGATACGGAATTAAATCTTTGGGTAACTGCCCACGCTCAAAGTCTTCTGGAATTAAGGGGTAGTTGGCTGCTTTCATGCCATATTGCATTGCTAAGTAAAGGCTGGTTGGTGTTTTGCCCACCCGCGATATACCCACCAGAATAACGTCAGCTTCAGCTAGATTTTTATTGGATTGGCCATCATCATGGGCCAAGGAGTAGTTGATGGCCTCTATCCGGTTTTTGTAGGCCTCAGTATCCGCATTGTGATGCAGGCGGTTCATGGCATGGGTTGATTTAACCCCAAGAGCCTGCTCCAAAGGCGCCACAAAAGTCTGGAACATATCCAAAATCAGGCCATTGGCTTTGCCGACAATAGTGTTCAGTTCGGGATTGACCAAAGTGGTGAAAACAATAGGCTGAACTTCATATTTAGAGGCTGCCTGATTGATGCTAGAAACAGCGTCATGGGCTTTTTCAGGGCTATCCACAAAAGGTACTCGAATATGCTTAAAAGTGGCCTCAAATTGGGCCAAAATCGATTGGCTGAAGTTCTCGGCGGTAATACCGGTGCCATCAGAAACAATAAAAACAATACGCGTTTGGGTAGACATGAGATTGGCCTAGAGGTCTTGGTCAGCACTACAATATGTAGTTAATGAAGTATGCCGTATTTTATCCGGCCGCTCGACCAGTTTCCTTATCCTTAGAGAGTATTTTATGTCCAACCAACAGCAACAAAGTAACGATGTAGCAAACGCCTACGTTTTGCCTTTTGAGCAACTCCGCATGACGGATGTTGAGTCAGTCGGCGGTAAAAATGCCTCACTTGGCGAAATGATTTCTCAGTTGTCCTCCACGGGTGTACGTGTGCCTACTGGATTTGCAACTACCTCATTGGCGTTTCGTGATTTCTTAGAACACAATAACTTGACCGAGCGCATTCAAAAGCGTTTGGAAAATCTCAATATTGATGATGTTCGTGCTCTGGCCGAAGCTGGAAAAGAAATTCGCGGTTGGATTGAGACTGCCCCATTTCAGGCGCGTCTTGATGAAGAGATTCGTATCGCATTTAAAACATTGGATGACTCTGGCAAGGGCTCATTCGCCGTTCGCTCTTCGGCAACTGCAGAAGACTTGCCTGATGCTTCATTTGCAGGGCAGCAAGAAACTTTCTTGAACGTTGAAGGTATTGATGATGTTTTGAAGAAGATTCGTGAAGTATTTGCCTCTTTATATAACGACCGTGCGATTTCTTATCGTGTTCACAAGGGCTTTGCCCACGCTGAGGTAGCGCTATCTGCTGGTATCCAACGTATGGTGCGCTCTGACCTGGGTGCTGCTGGCGTGATGTTTACTTTGGACACGGAGTCTGGCTTTGAAGATGTGGTGTTCATCACCTCCAGCTATGGCTTAGGCGAGACAGTAGTTCAGGGCGCAGTGAACCCAGATGAGTTCTATGTATTCAAAACTACCTTGGCAAAAGATAAGAAGGCGATTATTCGTCGCTCTTTAGGCTCCAAGTTGATTCAAATGCAATTTGCCCCAGCAGGCTCTGCTGAGAAGGTAATGACCGTGGATGTCGCTCCTGAAAAGCGTAACCGTTTTTCATTGGAAGATGCTGACATTACCGAATTAGCAAAATACGCCGTCATCATTGAAAAGCACTACGGTCGTCCAATGGATATCGAGTGGGGTAAAGATGGTCAGGATGGCCGTATTTACATTCTGCAAGCTCGCCCAGAGACAGTGAAGAGCCAAGCTGCCGGTCAGGTAGAGATGCGCTATAAGTTAAAAGGTAGCTCAAAGGTATTGACTAAAGGTCGTGCCATTGGTCAAAAGATTGGTGCGGGCCCGGTTCGTATTATTCGTGACCCAAGTGAGATGGATCGTGTGCAGCCTGGTGATGTATTGGTTGCCGACATGACTGATCCCAACTGGGAGCCAGTGATGAAGCGCGCTTCTGCGATCGTCACTAACCGTGGTGGTCGTACTTGTCACGCTGCGATTATTGCTCGTGAATTAGGTGTTCCTGCGGTAGTAGGCTGCGGTGATGCGACTGAGCATTTACAAGACGGCATGATGGTGACCGTCTCTTGTGCAGAAGGTGATGAAGGTCATATTTATGATGGTTTGATTGAAACTGAAGTGACTGAAGTTTCTCGTGGCGTATTGCCAGAGATCCCAGTCAAGATCACCATGAATATCGGTAATCCTCAGTTGGCCTTTGATTTCTGCCAGATCCCCAATGCCGGCGTTGGTTTGGCTCGCCTTGAGTTCATCATCAACAACTACATTGGTGTTCATCCCCGCGCTGTATTGGAGTATCCAAATATTGATCCTGATCTCAAGCGCGCAGTAGAGAGTGTTGCTCGTGGCTATGCAAGTCCACGCCAGTTCTATGAAGATAAATTGGTTGAAGGTGTAGCAACGATTGCTGCTGCTTTCTATCCAAAACCCGTGATCGTGCGCTTGTCCGACTTTAAGTCAAACGAGTACAAGAAGCTCATTGGCGGTTCACGCTATGAGCCGGACGAAGAGAATCCAATGCTGGGTTTCCGTGGTGCATCCCGCTACGTATCAGCAGATTTCGGTGAAGCCTTTGCTTTGGAGTGCGCTGCAATGAAGCGTGTTCGTGAAGATATGGGTCTAGATAACGTTGAGATCATGGTGCCCTTTGTTCGCACCATCAAACAAGCTGAGCGTGTCATCGACATGATGGCAAAGTTAGGCCTCAAGCGTGGTGAGAATGGCCTCCGCCTGATCATGATGTGCGAGATTCCCTCTAATGCCATCTTGGCTGACCAATTCCTTGAGCATTTCGATGGTTTCTCAATCGGTTCAAACGATATGACTCAGTTAACCTTGGGTCTAGATCGTGACTCCGGTATGGAATTGTTAGCAATTGACTTTGATGAGCGCGACCCTGCAGTAGAGTTCATGATTGCTCGCTCTATTGAAGCTTGCCTCAAGCAAAACAAGTATGTCGGTATTTGCGGTCAAGGCCCTTCAGACCACCCAGACTTTGCACGTTGGCTAGTTGCTAAGGGCATTACTTCGATCTCCCTTAATCCGGATAGCGTAGTAGCTACCTGGGAGATGTTAGGTAAGAAGGAAGCTTAACTCCCAATCGGCTAATCACTAGCGAGATGAAAAAATGCCTAGATGCAAATCTAGGCATTTTGTTTTGGGCTGAGATTACTCTCCCAAGTCCATCGTCATGCACTTTATTGGTGCATATATAGATTCTTATTGCCGCAGCAAATTAGGCGTTGAGATCGCCTCTGGCAATGCGACCCTTTTGGACTTCCCATTCACGCTCTTTGGTAGCAGCGCGTTTGTCATGCTGTTTCTTGCCGCGGGCTAGTCCAATCTCGCATTTCACATTCCCTTTTGAGAAATGCAGGTTCAATGGGACCAAGGTGTAGCCTTTTTGCTCCACTTTGCCGATGAGTTTTTTGATCTCAGTAGCATTAAGAAGGAGTTTGCGGGTGCGGGTGCTGTCTGGGACTATGTGAGTGGAAGCTGATAGCAGAGGGGTGATGTGGCAGCCTATTAGGAACAGCTCCGCCTGACGGATGACAACATACGCTTCTTTGATGTGCACGCGACCGGCGCGAATGGCTTTTACTTCCCAGCCTTCCAGAACCAGCCCTGCCTCGAACCGTTCCTCGATAAAATAATCGAAGAAGGCTTTTTTGTTATCGACGATACTCATATTTATTTAGCTTCTCAAGATCGATTATGGCAGACGTCAACAAGACCGTTTTAATTGGCCAATCCGCGGACCGCATGTATGGTTTGGTAACTGATGTTGCGCGCTACCCAGAGTTCTTGCCTTGGTGCGGAGGGGTGGAAATTTTTGAGCAATCCGAGACTGTTTTGGATGCCAAAATCAATATCCACTTTAAGGGCATTAATCAGTATTTTCATACCCGAAACACCAATCGTCGCCCCGAAAGCATTGATATGGTCTTTGTGGATGGCCCATTCAAGCATTTTTCTGGGCAGTGGAACTTCATCCCCCTTAAGGATGATGCCTGTAAGGTGGAGTTTAAGCTCCACTGGGAGTTTAAGAGCGTCATCCTGGATAAGATCATTGGCCCAGTATTCGGGCATATTGCAGGCACCTTTGTTGATTGTTTCGTCAAGCGAGCTGAAGACCTCTATGGCTAGTCAGTCTATGGAGATTCTGATTTGTGATGCCCGCTTGGGTGAGCCTGAGTTAAGCCCTTTCACGCTGCACTTATCGCCCTCCGAGGCTCCTACCGTTGGGCTTGCCCTCATAAAGGCTGGAATTGCCCAAGGCCCCAATGATTCCGTCTTGGCCAGAAAAGGCTGTTTTGGCGTCTTTGGCAAGCGCAAGGATTGGGATAGCCCTATTTACGAGGGCGATCGTTTGGAGCTGTATTCACCACTCCTAGTTGACCCCAAGGCTGTCCGTCGTAAGAAGGCTAATCAGAATCAAGATGCCAAATTCCAGGCTGCTGCAGCTAAAAGAAAGGCTAGGAGGCTATAATCGGTTTTTGCGACTAGGGGTTTTGCATGCGACTCATTCAAAAAGCACTCACTTTTGACGATGTGCTCCTCGTACCGGCTTATTCTTCGGTACTCCCTCGAGATGCCAGCTTGGCAAGTAAGTTAACTCGAGAAATTTCACTCAATACACCGTTGGTGTCGGCAGCCATGGATACCGTCACTGAAGGCCGTTTGGCAATTGCTATGGCCAGTGAGGGTGGTATTGGCATTGTTCATAAAAATCTCAAGCTTGCTGAACAGGCTAGGGAAGTAGCCAAGGTGAAGCGTTACGAGTCCGGCATTTTGCGCGATCCTATTACGGTAGATCCGCATGCCACGCTACGCCAAGTTATTCAACTTTCTCGTGAACATGGTTTCTCCGGATTTCCGGTGCTTACCGGCAAAGAGGTGGTGGGCATTATTACCAACCGCGACTTGCGCTTTGAAGAAGACTTAGATGCGCCAGTGAAATCCAAAATGACTCCACGTGAGCGCTTGATTACAGTTAAAGAAGGCTGTTCTTTAGAAGAGGCAAAGCGTTTGATGAGTCAGCACCGCTTAGAGCGCGTACTGGTTGTCAATGACAAGTTTGAATTACGTGGCCTCATCACCGTTAAAGATATCTTGAAAGCGACTGAGCATCCAAATGCTTGTAAAGACAGCGAAGGTAAATTGCGCGTTGGAGCCGCCGTTGGTGTAGGTCCTGATAACGATGAGCGCATTGAGCTTTTAGTTCGTGCAGGCGTCGATGTGATTGTGGTGGATACCGCGCATGGTCATAGCCAAGGCGTATTGGATCGCGTGAAGTGGGTTAAGAAAAACTACCCGCACGTACAAGTGATTGGTGGAAACATTGCCACAGGTGAAGCTGCTAAAGCATTGGCTGATCATGGCGCTGATGGCGTTAAGGTCGGCATTGGTCCTGGCTCTATTTGCACCACCCGGATTGTTGCAGGTGTAGGTGTACCTCAGATTAGTGCCATTGTGAATGTGGCTGCTGCACTCAAAGGCACAGGCATTCCTCTCATTGCTGATGGTGGTGTGCGTTACTCAGGTGACGTTGCAAAAGCCTTAGCTGCTGGTGCAAGCTCAGTGATGATGGGGGGTATGTTTGCTGGTACTGAAGAAGCTCCTGGTGAAGTGTTCCTCTATCAAGGTCGTTCATATAAGAGTTACCGCGGCATGGGATCTTTGGGTGCAATGGCAGATGGCTCTGCAGATCGTTATTTCCAAAGCGATATCAGTGCAGCGAATGCTGAGAAGTTAGTGCCTGAAGGTATTGAGGGTCAAGTGCCTTACAAAGGTAGCGTACTTGCCATCTTGCATCAACTGACTGGTGGTATTCGTTCATCAATGGGCTATCTTGGATGCAAGACGATTGATGAGCTTCATGAGAAAGCGAATTTTGTGGAAATCACTTCAGCGGGTGTGCGCGAGTCGCACGTTCATGATGTGAAGATCACCAAGGAAGCGCCAAATTACCATATTGATTAAGAAGTAAAAGCAGGCTGAATTTAAGGTAATCCTTTCGTGCACGACAAAATACTGATTCTCGACTTTGGTTCACAAGTCACCCAATTGATTGCTCGGCGCGTGCGTGATGCCCGCGTCTACTCTGAAATCCATCCCTACGATTGCGATCCAGAATTCATTCGCAAGTTCATTCAAGAGCAGGGTGGTAAGGGGCTCATTCTCTCTGGTGGACCAAGCTCGGTAACAGAAGAGGGTAGCCCTCGTGCACCGCAAATCGTTTTTGAACTGGGCGTTCCTGTTTTAGGTATTTGCTACGGCATGCAAACCATGGCAACCCAATTGGGTGGCGCAGTTGCTTCCGCTGAATCTCTTGGTAAAGCCCGTGAGTTTGGTTATTCAGAAGTGCGCGCTCATGGCCATACCAATTTGTTAAAAGGTATCCAGGACTTTTCTACTAGTGAAGGCCACGGCATTCTGAAGGTATGGATGAGTCATGGCGACTCAGTAACTGCAATGCCGCCAGCTTTCAAACTGATGGCCTCAACAGAGTCCTGTCCAATTGCAGGTATGGCTGATGAAGAGCGCCGTTTTTATGCATTCCAGTTTCACCCAGAAGTGACGCATACCTTACAAGGCGAAGCTATCCTAGCTCGCTTTGTGCATGAGATCTGTCATTGCAAACCAGACTGGGTCATGGGCGACTACATTAGTGAAGCAGTTGAGCATATTCGTAAGCAAGTCGGCGATGAAGAAGTCATTTTAGGTTTATCCGGTGGTGTTGACTCTAGTGTGGCAGCGGCATTAATACATCGCGCCATTGGTGAGCAACTCACTTGTGTATTTGTTGATCATGGCCTGCTTCGTTTAAATGAAGGCGACATGGTGATGGAAATGTTTGCCCGCAATCTCGGTGTCAAAGTCATTCGGGTTGATGCTAAAGAGAAGTTTATGTCTGAGCTCGCCAGTGTTGCAGATCCTGAAGCCAAGCGAAAAATCATCGGCAAAGAATTTGTGGTGATTTTCCAGGCTGAGTCTGGCAAGATCGAAAACGCTAAGTGGCTTGCTCAAGGAACAATTTACCCAGACGTCATTGAGTCTGCCGGTAAAGGTAAGAAGGGCGCGCATACGATTAAGAGTCATCACAATGTAGGCGGCTTACCTGAAGATATGCATCTCAAGTTACTTGAGCCCTTACGCGAATTGTTTAAAGATGAAGTGCGTGAACTAGGGGTTGCTTTAGGTCTACCCCGTGAAATGGTATATCGCCATCCATTCCCAGGACCCGGTCTTGGTGTGCGCATCTTGGGTGAAGTCAAAGCCGAATTCGCCAGCCTCTTGCAACGTGCTGACGCCATCTTCATTGAAGAGCTGCGTAATACGATTGATGAAGCTTCTCAAAAATCTTGGTATGACCTCACTAGCCAAGCCTTCGCCGTGTTCTTGCCAGTGAAATCGGTGGGCGTCATGGGTGACGGTAGAACCTACGAATATGTTGTTGCCCTCAGAGCAGTGCAAACACAAGACTTCATGACTGCACACTGGGCCCACTTGCCGCATGATCTGCTAGGTAAGGTATCGAACCGCATCATCAATGAAGTGCGTGGCATCAATCGCGTGGTCTATGACATCAGCGGAAAACCTCCGGCAACGATTGAGTGGGAATGAGGTAATTGATTTCCGTGCCTGCGGATTGCAACAGTTTGCTGTAGTGTCAAATAGTCGTCTTATTAATACAGGAAAATCATGAATACGCTTCAATGGATACGATCAATAGCGGTGTTGGCTTGTTTACTGCACATTCCTCTGAGTTATTCGCAGCAAGTGCTCCGAGTGACAACTATCCCGGAAGAGGCTGCTACCGAGCAAATGAGAAAGTTTGGACCACTCAGCAGTTATCTCGAAAAGAATCTTGGTATGAAAGTGGAGTTCACGCCAGTTAACGACTATCCAGCTGCAGTAGAAGCTATGGTGAATAAACAAGTTGACCTAGTATGGTTTGGTGGATTTACTTATGTACAGGCAAACATTCGTTCAGGCGGAAAAGTAGTTCCATTTGCGCAGCGCGAGGAAGATACTAAATTCCGCTCCGTTTTTATTACGCAGAAAAATTCAGGAATTACTAAGCTAACGGATTTAAAGGGCAAGCAAGTCAGTTTTGGTTCTCAATCCAGTACGTCTGGGCATCTGATGCCGCGTACCTTCCTCTTAGAAGCTGGAATTAATCCAGAAACTGATTTCAAGCGCGTGGCTTATTCAGGTGCTCATGATGCGACGATTGCCTCAGTAGTGAGTGGTCGAGTGGATGCAGCAGCACTAGACATTACCGTTTGGAATAAGTTTGTTAACGAAGGTAAGGTAGACACGAGCAAGGTAGATGTTTTTTACACAACACCCCCTTACTTTAATTACAACTGGTCGGTTCATGCAGATATGCCTGCCGCTCAACGTGAGAAGATTGCCAAGGCTCTATTTGCATTGGATATGAACACTCCCGAAGGCAAAGAAATATTGACTTTAAATCGTGCTACCAAATACATTCCAACAAAAGCCGATAACTATAAAAATCTAGAGCTTGCTGGCCGTAGTGCAGGCTTAATCAAATAGTCGTGGACGTACATTTAGAAAATATTAATGCCTATCATCCTGCTCGTGAGCAGGATGAAGTCTTTACCTTAAAGAATGTTTCTTTTCAAGTAAAAACCGGTGAGCATGTAGCGATCATTGGGCCGTCGGGTTCTGGTAAGACTAGCTTGTTGCAAATTATTGCAGCCGCAATGAAACCTCAGTCCGGGGTTCTGTCTCTAGGCGGAATCAATCCATGGTCAATTTCTGGAGGGGCATTACGTCAGCTACGGCAGCGCTTTTTTTATGCACCTCAAATTCCGCCACTGCCTCCACGACAACGCGTAGTTACTTCCTTGTCCGCCAGTCGGCTCGGTGAAATGGGATTGAGCAAGAGCATATTGAATTTAATTTACCCACAATATTCTCAAGAAGCTCTCAATACCTTATCGCTATTTGATCTTAGTGAAAAATTGTGGAGCAGGGTAGATCGTCTGTCCGGTGGGGAGCGTCAGCGGGTTGGTTTAGCAAAAATCTTAATGAGCCAAGCTGATCTTTGGTTGGTCGATGAGCCTTTATCTGCCCTGGATCCCAAAAGATCAAGGCAGGCTATTCAGATACTGATTGCAGAGGCAAAGAAACGGGGCGTCACTTTAATTGTGACATTGCACCAAGTCGATGTTGCAACCAAGGAATTTTCTAGGGTGATTGGATTGCAAGCTGGGGAGCTGGCATTTGATTTGCCATCTGATCAGATTATGAAAAATATTCTTCAAAATTTATATGCACAAAGTGAGCATGAAATTACTCAGTTAGAGGCTCATGTCTTCCATGCTGAGTGAAGTCTAATCGGTTACCGCCTCAATATTTTCAATGACTTTAGCTTCCGCTCATTTAGATTTAAAAGATCCCGCATGGCATTCACGTCTTAGTCTTGCTATTCTGGCCATTGTTTTATTAGTACCAGCATTAATCTCAACAGAATTTAAGCCTTGGGTTTTTTTTGAGGCAGACAATCTAAAGGTTACCCTAAAGTTTTTGGCTGACTTTGTCCCGCCTAATACTAAGCCCGACTTTCTAAAATTAGTTGCTATAGAGGCTTGGCGTACTGTTGCCATTGCAACTGCCGGGATGGTTTTGGCTCTCGTGCTAGCAATCCCGCTTACCTTGGTAAGCACCCGTGTGCTGTCTATTTCTGCGTTAACAGGTCGAATGGCAACTTTACCGTTCGTGATTCGACAAGTTATTCGAATCGTATTGATCCTGATGCGCAGTATTCCTGAAATAGTGTGGGCTTTGGTATTTGTGAGGGTAGTTGGTCTTGGCCCTGCCGCAGGAGTGTTGGCAATCGCACTAACGTATGCAGGCATGCTTGGGAAGATCTATGCTGAAATCTTAGAGAGTGGGAGTCATGAGTCAAGTCAAGCACTGCTTCGCAATGGAGCGGGCCGCTTACAAACCTTCTTGTATGCCGTCCTGCCTCAAAACTCGAGTGAGCTAACAAGTTACACCGTTTATCGCTGGGAGTGCGCTGTCCGCTCTTCTGCAGTGCTTGGGTTTGTTGGTGCAGGTGGTTTAGGCCAGCAAATGGATAACTCCATGAAAATGTTTAATGGTTCCGAAGTGGCGACTATTTTGATTGCGTTCATGATCTTAGTTGGTTTGGCAGACTGGTTTAGTGCCCAACTCAGAAAATTAATCAACTGATATGCAATTAAAGTCTCCCCATCTTTCATTGCATCCTTACATCGTACTTATGGGTATGAGTTTGTTCATCATCGCTAGCTTCTGGTCCCTAGATATACAGCTATCAAAATTACTTTCAGTTCGTAGTTGGGAATTAATGGGTAAATTTTTTGGTGAGTTGCTCGTACCTAATCTTAGCGGGAGCTTTCTAAATAAGGTCTTCCAAGCCTCACTTGAGACCTTGGCAATGTCAGCTCTAGGTACTCTCATTGCAGCTTTGTTTGGCATAGCTTTAGCCCTTCCTGCCAGCAAAAGATATGCTAATGATCCAATTTATATTCGCACTATTACTCGGTGGATATTGAATGCACTACGATCCATTCCAGAGCTAGTTTGGGCTGCATTGTTATTGATATCGGTTGGTCTAGGCCCCTTTGCGGGAACATTGGCACTGGCTTTGCACACCACGGGTGTGCTGGGGAGGTTGTTTGCGGACGCAATTGAAAATGCGCCAACCCAACCGGGAGAGACTTTGCGCATCATGGGGGTTGGTGAGTTAAAAATTTTCCTATACGCCACATTACCAAGCATTCTGCCGCAATTAATTTCATATAGCTTATATCGCTGGGAAAATAATATTAGGGCTGCGACCGTTCTTGGGGTGGTTGGCGGCGGCGGCTTGGGGCAGATGCTCGCTTTTCATATGAGCCTCTTTCAAATGCAAGATACCAGCACGATTTTAATGACGATGATTGGTTTGGTATTACTAGTAGATAGTTTCTCGTATTTCTTGAGAAGATATCTCGATAATTAAAGTGAATCGATAGATCTTAGGTTATCAATAGCGCGAGCTATGTTGTTGCTAGGATTAATTGCAGTCAAAGCCTAAAAAGGGGCGATAACTTTGGATAGCATCCCGTTCTGAGTTGAATAAGCTTACATTTTCATTTAAATGTCATATATCTGTCGATAGCACATAAAAGCTATACTCAGATAATTCATCATTCTGTATATCTTGCTGTAGATGTAGAAGGCATCATTTTTTAATTTCCGTTTATCAAAAATTGAGGTGAGGGAACTTCGAATGCGCTATTCCAGATATTTCTTTTGGCTCTCCACAGTTGTATTTGCAATCCTCTCTTTTCCCTTTAGCCCATACCTCTCTATTTTTTTCGTAGCATTATTTCTGCTTGGTTTGAGGGATGTAATGCAAAAGCGGCATTCAATCTTGCGGAACTATCCCCTGATAGGACATTTGCGTTTTTTGCTTGAATATATTCGTCCAGAAATTCGTCAATATTTCCTAGAGGATGATGAGGAGAAACTTCCTTTTTCCAGAAATCAAAGGGCTATGGTTTATAGCCGTTCTAAAAAAGATAACGATAAGCGGGGGTTTGGTTCAATCAAGTCTATGTATGGTTCTGAGGGTGAGTGGTTAGGGCACTCCAATTCTCCATGTCATCCTGACCCAAGCACCTTTCGCGTTCAAGTTGGTGGTCCAAGCTGTCTTCAGCCTTACTCTTTATCTATATTCAATATTTCTGCGATGAGTTTTGGATCGCTTTCACCAAATGCTATTAGAGCGTTGAATAGAGGTGCCAAGCTGGGTGGATTTGCACACGATACCGGCGAAGGCTCAATTTCTTCATATCATCGGGAGTTTGGCGGCGATATTATTTGGGAAATTGGATCTGGATATTTTGGCTGTCGCACCGCGGATGGTCGATTTTCAGAGGAAAAATTTACTGCTCAAGTAGTCGATCCGCAAATCAAGATGGTGGAAATTAAGCTATCTCAGGGCGCTAAGCCAGGCCATGGCGGAGTCTTGCCTGGCGCTAAAGTTACTGCTGAAATTGCTGCTACTAGAGGTGTACCGATTGGTGAGGATTGCGTCTCTCCGGCTCATCATGCTGAATTTTCATCTCCTTTAGAGTTAATGAAATTCATTGCGCGTTTGCGTAAGTTGAGCGGTGGCAAGCCGGTTGGCTTTAAATTATGTATTGGCCAGCCCTGGGAGTTTTTCGGTATCGCTAAGGCGATGCTAGAGACAGGCATTAGTCCCGACTTCATTGTGGTTGATGGAAGCGAGGGTGGTACTGGTGCTGCCCCCGTTGAATTTACAGATCATGTAGGGATGCCACTTCGTGATGGCCTTAGATTGGTCCACAACACCTTAGTTGGAATCAATAAGCGCAAGGAGATTGCGATTGGGGCCTCTGGAAAAATTATTTCTGGCTATGACATTATTCGAGCTATTGCATTAGGAGCTGATTGGTGTAACTCTGCAAGAGGGTTTATGTTTGCATTGGGCTGCATTCAGTCACGAACATGTCATACGGATAAGTGTCCTACAGGTGTTGCAACTCAGGATTTAGGTCGTCAAAGAGCATTAGTGGTTCCCGATAAGGCTGAGCGCGTATTTGCATTTCACGAGAATACGGTTGCATCTTTGGCTGATTTAATTGGCTCTGCAGGTCTGACGCATCCTACCGAAATTACACCTGATTATCTTTTGAGCAGAGATGGTTCTGGCAAGATAACGTCCTTAGCATCTCAGCTCACAACCCTGATTCCTGGAGCACTATTGCAAGGTGCCGCCGCCTCTTTGCAAAAAGATTTACCTCAGGAGTATGTGCAGTATTGGGATAGGGCTCAAACTAGTAGATTTGGCTTAGCCCTTCAATAGGTCTTATTAAGCCCGGTCTATATCTATGCTTGAGTTAAGAGAAACCGCCCTAGCAATACTGGCAAATACTGACCCGCAATCTAAGGTGGTCCGGCTATTCGGCTTGTACGATGAGTACTTGGCCCAGCGTATTGCTATCAATGCTTCTAAGCACTTCGCTGCTAACTTCACTAGTCAAGATATCGAAATTCCTGGTCGTCCCAATAAGCCAGAATTAGTAGCGCCCAAGTTTGTTCCCAAGAGGAAAATGGATACGGTTGAGGGTAGAGCTATTCTTTGGCACTCCCTGGCGCATATTGAATTTAATGCCATGAATCTCGCTTTAGATGCAATTTGGCGCTTTCCAAATATGCCCAGGGCTTATTACGAGGACTGGCTCAAGGTTGCCAAAGAAGAGTCGTACCACTTCAGCTTGATCAATGCCCATTTGCAGTCTTTTGGATATAGCTATGGCGATTTTCCTGCCCACAATAGTCTGTGGGAGATGGTGGAGAGAACTTCGGATTCAGTGATTGCTCGAATGGCGCTAGTTCCGAGAACCATGGAAGCTAGAGGTCTAGATGCGGTTCCAGAGATTCGGGATCGGTTTAAGCAAATTCAGGATGAGCGCGCTGTAGAGATCCTAGAAATTATCCTTCATGATGAAATCGGCCACGTGCTGGTGGGCAATCGTTGGTTTAATTTCTTATGCGCCAATGAGAACGTATCCCCGATTGCGACTTATCAAGAATTAGCCGAAAAATATCGTGCGCCCACTTTGAAGGGGCCGTTTAATTTTGAAGCACGCGAGCAAGCTGGCTTTACTTCAGAAGAATTGGAGTTGCTAGAATCTCTTGGCGAGAAGCGGACCCAAGCAGCGTGAAGATCCTGAGCCTCATTCCGCCGATGACGCAGCTCAATACGCCATATCCATCAACGGCCTATCTCACTGGCTTTTTGCGTTCACGTAGATTTGAAGCCGTTCAAGAAGATTTGGCTTTAGCTTTAGTTCTCGGTTTCTTTACTCCGCAAGGTTTGCTGGAGATTCAAGACCAGGCATTGAAGCTCCCTGAAGAAAATCGCAGTGCCAGCGTTAACTTCTTTCTGGATTATTTTGCAGATTATCAAAGTACTATTGGATTGGCTATTGCATTTTTACAAGGGCGCGATAGTACGCTTGCTCACCGCATTAATAGTCGCACTTTGTTGCCGGAAGGCCCACGCTTTGCATCCTTAGATTCTTATGAAGAAGAGGAGGGTGGGGATTCATTAGCATGGGCCTTTGGTGCACTAGGCTCTCAGGATCGAGCACGTCATTTGGCTACCCTCTATCTCAATGATTTATCTGACGTTCTGCGTGATGCAGTCGATGAGCGCTTTGAATTTGTTCGCTATGCAGAATCCCTAGCAGGTAGTCAGCCCACCTTTACGCCTTTGGCGGATGCTTTGGCCGCAAGTCCCTCACTAATGGATTTGCACTTACAGGACCTAACAAGGTCTTCCATAGAAAAGCATCGACCCACTTTGGTGCTGTTATCAGTACCTTTCCCCGGAGCCATGTACGCTGCTCTACGTATTGCTCAAACCATCAAACAACATTACCCCGGCATCAAAATTGGTCTTGGTGGTGGCTACGTGAATACTGAGCTACGTGAACTCACCGATCCACGCCTATTTGATTTTGTCGATTTCATCACTCTGGATTCTGGTGAGCGACCTTTACTTGCACTCCTAGAGCATTTATATGGCAAGCGTTCTTCGGAAAGATTAGTTCGTACATTTATTAGAACCACTGGTAATGAAGTGCGTTACATCAATTGGCAAGAGCCTGATATACCTTTTGAAGAGGTAGGTACTGCTACTTGGGATGGCCTACCTCTCAATTCTTATTTATCCTTGCTAGATATGCTCAATCCTATGCATCGCCTATGGAGTGATGGGCGTTGGAATAAGCTCACTGTTGCGCATGGCTGCTATTGGAAAAAATGTAGCTTTTGCGATGTCAGTCTAGATTACATTTCTCGTTACGAAACAGCTTCAGCCAGTCTATTGGTTGATCGCATTGAAGCGATTGTTGCGGAGACTGGTCAGACAGGATTTCATTTTGTTGATGAGGCTGCGCCACCGAAGATTTTGAAGGCACTTGCTGAGGAATTAATACGTCGCAAGGTGGTGATTTCTTGGTGGGGTAATATTCGTTTTGAAAAGACGTTTACACCAGAGCTGTCCGATTTATTGGCGCAAAGTGGTTGCATTGCGATGTCTGGCGGCTTAGAAGTGGCCTCCGACAGACTTCTTGATCTGATGAAAAAAGGTGTTTCTGTAGAGCAGGTGGCCCAAGTGACCAAAGGCTTTTCAGATGCGGGCATCTTGGTGCATGCTTATCTGATGTACGGTTTCCCAACGCAAACTGTCCAAGAAACTGTCGACTCTCTTGAGTACGTTCGTCAGCTTTTTGAAAATGGCTGTATTCAGAGTGGCTTTTTTCATCGATTTACTTGTACGGTCCATTCCCCAGTAGGTCTTGATCCGGCAGCCTATGGCATCGAACTTGTCCCATTGCCACCTATTAGTTTTGCTAAGAATGATGTTGCCTTTATCGATCCCACAGGTGTAGATCACGATCATCTTGGGCTTGGCCTCAAAAAAGCGATCTACAACTTTATGCACGGCGTAGGTTTTGAGGAAGAGGCTCATCAGTGGTTTGATATGCCTGATATTCCAAAGACTTCAGTGAGGCGCAATAAAATAGCAAAAACATTGAAGCATGTATAAACTTTATTTATTGCCTTACTTCTTTATTTTTAATCTTTAATCATCTTGGGTAGGAATATGAATTTATCTCGCCGTACTTTCATCGTATCAGCTGCTCTAGCTCCCGTAGCTTGTGGAAGCCTTTCTTATGAGCATGGAATTCCAGTTGCTCAACCAAAGCCTCTACCTATTGTTCGTCCTCCGGAAGTCGGTCAAGAGTGGACCTATATTAAGAAAAACATTTTTGACGGCAAAACGCTAGATGTAATTACGGAGCGTATTGCTAATATTGGATCAACTATTGTGCTTGATCGTTCTACTGCTGATGGCGCTCGCTTACCCAGCGAAATCCAAACCTCTTGGGGAATGGTTGCTACCGATACGCAGTGGTCACGTTTGCTGAACTTCAGTCCATCTTTACCGCTTTGGCCCGAGCAACTATCCACTACCTGGGCTAAGCAATTTAATACTAAGTACAGCATCGCGGGCTACTCAGACTCGAGAATGAATTGGCAGGAATATATGACTGTTCAGGGCTGGGAAAAAATTACTGTTCCTGCTGGAGAGTTCGTGGCGCTCCGTTTTCAGACTTTGATTAATTATGAGAGTGAAGATCCAAACAAGGTTGATTGCATCCGCAAGGAAACAGTTTGGTTTGCACCTCAGATTGGTCGCTGGGTTGCGCGTGAGGCATCTGGTTCTTATCAAATTCAGGGGCAGATTGGTGGAGTGATTTTAGAAGGTAGCTATCAATGGCAATTGAGCTCTTACAAGTAAACGCCATACGGAGGCTTTTTTTATTGCTGTCGCCAGCACTGCTGGTGGCTTGCATTGCTTCACAGCCCTATCCAGCTTCAACACCTTTACCGCAGCCTATTAATCCACCAAAAGTGAGGTTGCCGCAAGTTGGTCAGCAGTGGGTCTACAACGTACGCAATGTGTTTAACCAAGAGCTAGTGGATATCGTTACGGAGAGGGTTGTGTCGGTTGGATCTCAGGTTCGGATTGAGCGCAGCGGACTGAAGACTGGACCGCTTCCGGATGAGATCCAGCAACCTTGGGGTTACATTGTTCAAGATCCCCATTGGAATCCTCCTCAACGGTTTTTACAGCCCATCCCCTTGTGGCCTGAGCAACTGGTTCCAGGATGGTCTGGGTTTTATCGCAATCGTTATCAGGTGCTTGGTTATCCAGACAATGATTACTATTGGGGCTTGAACATTACCGCAGTAGGCTGGGAGGGTGTCAGCGCTCCTGCAGGTCAATTCCCGGTCCTAAAGTATCAAAGTGAGGTGCCTTATTTCACCAGTAATGACTTCTCTCGAGTGGCTAACTATCGCCAAGAAGACGTTTGGCTTTCCCCGGAAATCGGTCGCTGGGTCATTCGGCGTAGTTCGGGTCAGTATTTATGGGCCGGTATGTTTTGGGGCAATGCCCTATGGGAAGACTACTTAGAGTGGGAGCTTGTGTCCTGGAAGTAAGCAAAGCGCTTAAAATCGTGGCATAGCTATGTATACCGTAAAAGAACTCTTTCCAACCCTTCAGGGTGAGGGCGCCCACGCTGGTCGTGCGGCTGTATTTTGCCGATTTTCTGGCTGCAACCTATGGAGCGGTCGCGAAGAAGATCGCGCCACTGCAGTTTGCCAATTTTGCGATACCGACTTTGTTGGGAGTGATGGCGCTGGTGGCGGAAAGTTTGAAACCGCCTCTCTATTGGCCGATACCATTGAAAACGTATGGAGCAGCACCTCTGCGGGACCACAACAACGCTACGTTGTCTTTACTGGTGGCGAGCCACTACTACAACTTGATACTGCCTTGATTGATGCTTTGCATGCCAAGGACTTTGCGATTGCCATTGAGACGAATGGAACAATCAAGGTGCCCAAGGGCGTTGATTGGGTATGTGTGAGCCCTAAGGCTGGGTCTGAACTCATTGTCTTGCAGGCTGATGAGATGAAGCTGGTAATACCTCAAACTGGACATACCTCTATTGAAACATTATTAGCTCGGTTTGAGAAAATGGATTATCGCAACCGTTTCTTGCAAGCCATGGATGGCCCAAATCTCCAAGATAACCTCGCATTAGCAGTCCGTCTCTGCCAGAAGCGTCCCTTATGGCGTTTGAGTGTTCAAACCCATAAGATCATTGGTATCCGATAAGAGTCTGATCAAGTAATTTTTAAGTATTTAGAAAACATAAAATGACCGCAAAGCAAGAAGCTATTTCCATCACCCGTCGACTTGAGTTTGATTCAGGTCATCGCATTCCGAATCACGATGGGCAGTGCCGTCATCTGCATGGTCATCGCTATGCAATTGAAGTCACGCTAACAGGTGTAATTGCAGATCATCCTGGCAAAGCGGATGATGGCATGGTCTTGGACTTTGGAGATATCAAGCGCCTCACCAATCAATATGTAGTGGAGCCCTGGGATCATGCTTTTCTGGTGGCTAAAGAAGACGCTGGATTAGTAGATTATTTAAATTCCATTCCCAACCACAAGACTGTGGTGATGGAGCATGTACCCACTGTTGAAAACCTAGCCAGTGCAGCCTTTAAAGTGTTGCAGCCTGTTTTTGAAAAAGCCTTTGATGGTCGTCTTAAGCTGGCATCGATTCGTCTTTATGAAACCCCCAATTGTTGGGCTGACGTTTCTCACCCATAAAAAGTAATATGCAAGCAGAGCTTGATCATCAATTTATGCAGCAGGCTTTGGATCAAGCTAAGCTAGCTGCGGCAGCTGGTGAGGTGCCTGTAGGTGCTGTATTGGTTCGAGATGGTCAAGTAATCTCAATAGGCTTTAATCGGCCGATTAGCAGTAGCGATCCTAGCGCCCATGCCGAGATGATGGCATTGCGTGCCGCAGCTCAAGACGAATCAAACTATCGTCTGCCTGGTACAACTCTTTATGTCACGCTAGAACCTTGCACTATGTGTGCTGGAGCGATGCTACATGCCAGAGTGGAGCGCGTGGTATTTGGCGCTGCTGATCCTAAAACTGGTGCCGCAGGAAGTGTGCTCAATGTATTCTCAGAAAAACAGATTAACCACCAGACTCAGGTTGAAGGTGGCATTATGAGCGAAGAGTGTGGGCAAATACTGCGCGATTTTTTTAAGGAGCGGCGTTGAAGTCAATTCATTTAATTGCTCCTTCCGGAGCAAGCTTAGATACACGCAGCCCATTAGCTGGAATCGAGTGGCTTCAGAAGCAGGGTATTGAAGTTCTCAATGCCGCTTGTATAGATCGAGTTGAGCAACGTTTTGCTGGCTCGGATGCTGAGCGTTTAGCTGAAATCAATCAACTTGCCACGCTCTCTCCCGATAGGGTTGTGGTAGCTATGCGTGGCGGGTACGGATTGCATCGCTTGCTCTCAGATATTGAATGGAGTGCTATTAGCAAAGCCATTAAGAGTGGCTTGCAAATTTGTGGACATAGCGATTTCACAGTTTTCCAGTTGGGCTTGTTAGCTAAAACTGGTGCAGTCACTCTGGCTGGACCCATGCTCAATTTTGATTTTGCTTGCCAAGGCGAGCAGGGTGTGGGCATTATCCCTAATGCATTTATGTGGGCGCATTTTCAGAATGCAATTGAAGATCGTAAATTAGATTGCACTATCCAAGCCGCGCAACCCTTTTTAAGAAAGTCTGCCTCAGGCCAAGCGTCAGGAATACTCTGGGGTGGAAACTTAACAGTGCTGGCAGGTTTGGTTGGAACGCCTTACTTGCCAAATCAGCAGCAAACTCAAGGCGGGATTTTATTTCTGGAGGATGTCAATGAACATCCTTATCGTATTGAGCGGATGCTGATGCAATTATTAGATGCAGGCATATTGGCCAATCAAAGTGCCATTCTCTTTGGTGGATTTTCGGCCTATCGTCTTTATGATAATGACCGTGGCTATGCATTGGAAACTGCCATTGAAGCGATTAATCAGCGTCTTCCTGAAAATATTCCCGTGTTAACAGGCTTACCATTTGGGCATCAAGCTGAGAAGTTGACTTTGCCGGTAGGTGCGCAAGCCCACATTCAATATGATGAATCAGGGTTTACTATTCACTCAGCCTGGTAAGTAATTAATCATGAAAATTTCCATCTCCCGATTCTCAGTATTTCTGACAAGCATATTGATTGCGAGCACTGTAATGGCAACCGAAGAACCTAAATTTTCTATTATTGAAAAATCAGAACCTTTTGAGCTTCGTGCTTATGCGCCTCAGTTAGTAGCTGAGGTCAAAGTGGAGGGCGATTTAGACGCTGCCTCTAGTCAAGGATTTCGCCTGATAGCTGCTTTCATCTTTGGGCAGAATCAAGTCAGTGAAAAAATTACTATGACTGTTCCAGTCGGAATAGAAACATCACAAAGTACCAAGATTGCGATGACTGTTCCGGTAGGTATTGAGGCTAGTAAGGATTCTGTGAAGGGTGTAAATCAATGGGTATTTTCTTTTGTAATGCCATCTGAGTACACTATGGCGACACTGCCAAAACCAATCAATCCCTTGGTGACCATTCGGGAGTTGCCTGCTCAAAAACGTGCGGCAATTACCTTTTCTGGTTTTTATAACGACGCTAAAGTCCTTGAAAAAACAAAGGCACTGGAAGAGTGGATTAAAAGTAAGCAATGGCAGGCAATCGGAAGCCCCCAATTTGCGCGCTATAACCCTCCTTGGTCTATACCTTTTATGCGCCGTAATGAAATTCTGATAACAGTCCGAGACTAATCGAAGGTATCAATCGAAGTCATTAATCGAAGGCGCATATCTATCGGGCACTTACTTTAGGGTATATTCCTACAGAATCTATCATTATTCCTCCATAGTATGGGGGAATGTCAAAACTCATTGAATTAACCTATGTAAGTGAACCCGTTCAAGGGATGTCATTTTTAGGTCTTATGCGGCTTCTTTACCACTCTTATTTGAGAAACCTCAGATTAGAAATTACTGGCGCTCTTATTTTTGAAAACAATCAATTTGGTCAAGTGATTGAGGGTCCCGAGGATGTGATTGATGCATTGTGGGAGAAAATTCAAAAAGATGATCGCCATAAAAATATTCGATTGGTAGAGAGAAAAAGTATTAGCGCCAGGAACTTTGAAAAATGGACCATGGTTTTTCAGGGCGATAAAGAATTATTTAAAGGCTTGCCCGAGGTGAGTGCTGCTATTGAGGAGGTTAATTTTCCTGTTGACCACCCCCTGCTATCAGCTTTACGGGGTGAAGGTAAGAAACTACTCAAGTAAGCAGTTTTAAGAGGTGACATTTACGCACCCTGCGCCGTTCGGTCAAATGTATTAATATCCATTAATTAATAGAATTTGTGGATATAAAAATGGAACATAAGCGCATTATTTCTATACGTGATAAATCAAGAAACATCTACCTTACAGGTATCTTGATTTTTACAGGCATTTTCTCAACGATCGCTGCTTGCGTCTGGTTCGTATCCAAACTCAATTTCTGAGTATGAAGAGTGCTCCGTAGAGCAGCCCTGATATTACATATCAGTAAATTGTAGTTTTGCCAGTTGTGAATACAGCCCTGATTGAGCTATCAGGCTTGCATGATTACCAGTCTCAATAATTCGACCATGCTCCATCACAATAATTCGATCTGCCTGTTTCACGGTAGAGAGTCTATGCGCAATCACAATCGTAGTTCTTCCGTCCATAGCAACTTCAAGAGCTTGTTGCACAAGTCTTTCTGATTCTGCATCCAAGGAACTGGTTGCCTCATCTAAAAGTAGTAATGGAGGATTTTTCAGTAGCGCCCTTGCTATTGCTATGCGCTGTTTTTGTCCACCAGATAGTCTGACTCCCCGATCCCCTAAAAACGATTCATAGCGATCTGGAAGTCTAGAAATGAATTCATCAACAGCAGCTTGCACAGCCGCCTGATGCACTTCTTCATCAGTAGCATCTTCTCTACCATAGCGAATATTTTCTAAGGCATTCTCAGAAAATATGCTGATGTCCTGTGGAACAACCCCAACTAATCTTCTCAAATCCTCTAACTTAAATTCTCTAATATCAACATCATCAAATTTGATACAACCAGACTGGGGATCATAGAAGCGTTGTATTAATTTAAAGAGCGTTGTTTTTCCAGACCCCGAAGGACCTACTAGAGCAATCTTTTCCCCTGCTTTAATCGACAGATTGATGTTAGAGAGGACGAGATTGGGATTGGATGAATAGGCAAAACTCAGATTCTCGATCTGAACATGAATGGCCTGATCTGCACTTTGAGTCCTAATATGTGGTGTTGATGGGCTCACCACCTTGGATTGAGAACTCAAAAGTTCTAGCAGTCGTTCTCCCGCACCCATCGCTCTTTGCGTATCCCCGAGAACTTCAGATAGTGCCGCTATGGCACCGGCAACAATGACCGCATAAAGAAAAAACTGAGTCAGTTGACCGCCAGATATTTCCTGATTGCTTACGGCATAGGCGCCAAGCCATAGCACCAAAATGATGCTAGTAAAACCTAAAAGGATGGCAACAAAAGTGAGTTTTCCACGTGCAGCACTACGATTTATTGATGCTAAAAATGATTTTTCAATTGATTGATTGAAGGCTTTTATTTCTTTCTCTTCATTTGCAAATGATTGCACCGTAAAGATGGCATTGATCTTTTCTCCGGCTATGGCTGACGTAAGAGCGATTTTGTCTTGAGAGTTTCTAGAAAGCTGTCGCACTTTCTTTCCCATTAAGACGATTGGAATGACCGTCAGCAAGAGGGTTAATAAAATCAGTAGGGAGAGTTGAATGCTAGTAATGAACATCATCGCCATACCACCAAGCAATAGAAATAGATTTCTTACCGCCATTGAAATGCTGGTACCCAAGAGGACTTGAATAATGGTGGTGTCATTATTGATGCGGGAGAGTATCTCTCCGCTTTGCTGAGTCTCAAAAAACTCAGGGCTTTGAGAAATGATATGGGAGTAGACTTTTTTCCGGATATCACAAGTGATTCTTTCCCCGAGCCATGACACGAGGTAATAGCGCAGGGAGCTAGCAAATGCCAATACGACTGCCGCCCCGAATAAATTTATAAAAGTACGGTTTATTTGGGCTTGGCTTGCCTCACTAAAGCCTTGATCAATGATGGTTCTAAAGCACAGTGGAATTACTAGGGTTGCCCCAGCAGCAAGTACTAAGCTGATTGCTGCTAATAAAAGCTGTCTTTTATAGGGTTTTATGAATGGCAAAAGCGTTTTTAAGGCTTTTAGCTTGTCGCTACTGTGTATTTCGTTTTCAGACATTGATGGTTTTTCTATTGATGCGCTTCAGGATATCGTTATTAGGTGGGGTGGTAAGCCCTAGAAATGAGGCTTTCAGTGGCGGGAATCAGTTCAGCGCGTTTAATTCTGATGCTAACTATCTGAAAATCCTCAAATATTGAGGGGTGTCGCACACTTTTAGTTACACTAATCTAAGTAAAATTAAAACTCAATACTAAACTGCCCTGGAACAACGATGGCCCTTAATTTTCCGTTCACAGCAATAGTCTCACAAGCTGAAATGAAGCTTGCCATCATACTCTGTACGATCGATCCTTCCATTGGTGGAGTGCTGATCTTTGGAGATCGCGGTACAGGAAAATCTACCACCATTCGCTCCTTAGCCTCCTTGCTGCCAGAGATGAAGTCGGTTGCCGCTTGCCACTATCACTGCGATCCAGACTCAAGCAATCTTTGTACAGACTGTTTGGCCAAAAAAGCGAGCGGACAAAAACTATCATCACAGCTGATTCCTGTTCCCGTTGTTGACTTGCCCTTGGGGGCGACTGAAGATAGGGTGGTTGGTGCCTTAGATATTGAAAAAGCGCTGACACAAGGAATCAAGTCATTTGAACCGGGGCTGCTGGCTAAAGCAAACCGTGGTTACCTTTACATTGATGAAGTCAATTTGCTTGAAGATCACTTGGTGGATCTCCTGATTGATGTTGCTGCTTCCGGAGAAAATATTATTGAGCGCGAGGGTTTGAGTATTCGGCACCCAGCACGATTTGTTTTGATTGGAAGCGGTAACCCTGAAGAGGGCGAGCTTCGCCCCCAAATGCTTGATCGATTTGGCTTATCAATTGAGGTGCGAACCCCTTCAGATTTTAAAGAGCGGGTATCGATCATCAAAAAGCGTGATGAATTTGAGCGCAATCCCGAGCAATTTATTGCTCAATGCCAAGAAGAAGAATTAGAGCTGAAGAAAAAAATTAGTAAGTCCAAAAAAATGCTAGATAAAGTTGAGGTTGATGACAGCCTTCTGGAGCTGGCAACCAAGCTTTGCGCACACTTGGGCACGGATGGTCTCAGAGGAGAGCTGACTGTTTTGAGAGCAGTCAGGGCCCTTGCTGCATTTGAGGGTAAGAAAAAAGCAAACTTAGAGCACTTAAAGAAAATTGCCCCTATTGCACTAGGTCATCGTCTACGCCGTAATCCCCTAGATGACAGTAGCTCCAATGTGCGCATTGAGCGCGCGATGCAAGAATTTTTTGCTGATACATCGAAGTGAATTCAGATCAAGTAGCGTGGTTTGATGCAAATATAGTTGCTGCTCTAGTAGCAATTAATCCTCGGGGACTTAAAGGCGTCTGTCTCAGAGGTCAGTTTGGCCCTGTTAGAGATTCATGGCTCAGTTATTTCTCGGATCTGTGTGCCCCGACAGCTCGCCTGCTCAAGGCGCCTGCCAACCTAGTGGCAGAGCAACTCATGGGCTCATTAGATATTGAAGTGACTCTCAATCAAGGTTCCTTAGTACTGAGTAAAGGGCTTTTAGAGAAGGCTCAAGGCAACTTCTTATTGTTATCGATGGCTGAGCGCATGGATACCCAGGTGTTGGCATTAATCTCGCAAGCATTAGATAGTAGCGATACGTATGGCGCTGAATTTGGAGTAATCGCCCTAGATGAATCCGAGGCTACTGGCGATAGCTTTAGCCCCAGGATGATGGATAGATTGGCCTTTGAAGTCTATCTCGATCAATTTTCTCTCGCGGACATAAAAGAAAATTTAGCAATTCATGCAGATGATATTCGGAGCGCAAAAAAATTATTACCTCAATTAGTTTGTAGTATTGATTTCATTGAAGTACTGACCAAATCCGCCCTGAAGATTGGCATTGGTTCTTTTAGGGCTAACCAGTTCGCAGTAGAAACTGCTAAGACATTAGCAGCATTGAGGGGGTTGCAAGAGGTGGGCCAAGATGAAGTGGTTGATGCAGCCCGCTTGGTCTATACCTATTCCAAAATATTGCATGCGCCACCAGAAGCGGAGCAGCCAAACCGAGATGATGGAGAAAACTCTCAAGATGAGGGTGACAATGATCAGCATCCAGAAAACAACCGCCCTGAAGAGGATTCAGACAACGAGCAAGAGGATGAAGATCAGCAATCCAATCCCCAGTCACCATCTCAGGAAGAGCTGGAAGATATTGTGGTTGCAGCGGCTAAAGCATCCGTCCCTATGGATTTCCTGGCTCAAGCTAAACAAGGCGCTCGCTCGACTCATGCGGCATCGCAGACTTCTGGAAAATCTGGTACGTCTCAAAATAGCTTTATCAGTGGAAGGCCAATGAGTTCACGCAAAGGGCAGCCAGGAGGTGGTCGACGCTTAGACGTTTTAAAAAGTATTCGGGCTGCGATTCCTTGGCAGCGTTTGCGTGAGAGACATGTTGGCTCACAGCAATATAGTAGTTCTGGAAAAAATAAAATTGATTTTCGGTCTGAAGATTTACATATCAAGCAGTATCTAAAAAGACGGGGAACTGTCACCATTTTCTTAGTGGATGCATCAGGATCTTCCGCGACACAGCGCCTGGCCGAGGCCAAGGGGGCTCTTGAGCAACTCCTGGCTCAGTGTTACATCCGTCGTGACGAAGTAGCGATGCTCTCGATGAGGGGCTCTAAAGCTGAGCTTATTCTGCCGCCGACGCGATCTCTTGTTAGGGCAAAGAGAAATCTAGCAACACTCCCAGGCGGCGGAGGTACGCCTCTGGCGACGGGCTTTAGAGCGGCAAATGAAATGGCTGTAGTACTCAAGAGAAAAGGCTTAACCCCCGTCATTGTTATCTTGAGTGACGGTAAAGCAAACGTCAATCTCAAGGGAGTTGGTGGTAGATCTGAGGCTCACAACGATGCCCTGATGGCTGCTAAAGAGCTAAGAGTAAAAAATCACTGCGTTTTATTTGTTGATACCTCGCCTCAGCCTGAAGTTTTAGCGCAAGAGCTTTCCCAGATGATGGCTGCGCAATATCTAGCTTTACCTTACAGCGGCTCAGGCAAGATAATTTCGCATGCTGCTATACAGCTTGCTAATGTTCAATAAGGTTTCTTTTGAGAAAGCTTGCCTAAGACTTTCTTACCCTTAAGGTAGGCATTCATAAAAAGTCCTAGACCAAGTACAAGGCTTAGACATAGTGCGACATTAGTTAGTGTGAACATGCTTTGCCTCTTCTTCTGTTAATGCACTCATAATGAATTCAAGCGCTAGTTTTTCTGATTCCTCATGGAATAAATGACCACCTTCGATCTCTATGATGCGAGGATTTACAAAGTCTTTTCTAATCACCTCACGGAGTTGCTTTATCGGAATCCAGCCGTCATCTTCTGTGACAATAAATGTCAATCGAGAACTAATTTTCTTGCACTGACTGAGTAAGCTCGGGATATCTGCTCCAGCCATGAAGCTCATAGAGCCATTGAGGTGATCAGCACTTTTGAAGAGTGTTTTATAGCGCTCTTTTTTTTCAGGTGGCAGGACTGATTTGGTTGAATCTAATAGACTATCAATCATGCTTGTCCTTGGCAGTAAGTCAGACAACACAGCCGTAAAAAATGATGAGGTCACAATCGGATTGAGAAACGGTGCTACGAACTTATTGTAAAAATTAGGCAAGCTAATGAGTGAGGGATTTAGTCCAATAATCGTCTTTGGTTGCTTATTTTTTAGTGCGTAACTTAAGGCTAGCGTTGCTCCTGCAGAGTGCCCAATAATGCTATCGAAATAATCAATCTTTAAAGCTTTCCTAAGGTCGGTAAGTGTGTCAGCCAATTGATCTAGGCTGAGCGTTTTATTGCCTAAGTTTTTTGTAAAGCCATGCCCCGGTAGATCTACTGCAACCACGGTGTAATGCTTTGAAAGCTCTGCAAAGATCGCCCCCCAGGTATGTGCTGATGATCCAGTGCCGTGAAGCAGCAGCAGGTGACTTGGTGAGGTTCCAGAAACTTGAACGTGCCAAAACAAATCCCCAACCTGAATTTCTTGGCTAAAGGCGCTATTGGGCCAATCATTTGGAACTCTTTTTATCATCCTAAGCAACTTACATTTAAAAATTAAGGGTTAACCCGAATATTTTGGTTTGACAGCTCTCCAAATAGTGTCTATATTTTTTTACATATTAAATCGTATTCTTATTTTGACAAAGTAATTTATTCCTTTAGGGGCAAGAACATGTCACCAATCAAGCATTTGGATAGAGCCTTAGAGCAAGCATTGAAGTCCCATGAGTCAGCAAAAGGGCCGGCTTTATTGAGCAAAGCTATTAGACATGCTGTATTTCCTGGGGGTGCGCGCATTAGACCGCAACTTACTCTGGCAGTGGCTCATGCCTGCGGTAACGATGATCCGCAACTATCCATGGCAAGTGCCATTGCGATTGAGATGATTCACTGTGGCTCTCTAGTGCACGATGATTTGCCCTGCTTCGATGACGCGGAAATGCGTCGAGGTCAAACCTCGGTTCATAAAGAGTTTGGAGAACGGCTTGCGGTACTAGCGGGTGATGCTCTGATTGTGATGGCATACCAGACTGTTGCTGCCGCCTCGAGAAGATCAGCGCAACGTTTAGCCCCAATTATCAAAACGATTTCTGAGGGAGTAGGGGCACCCTTCGGAATTATTGCCGGCCAATCTTGGGAGTGCGAATCGCAAGCAGTTCTCAGTGACTACCAAAGATCAAAGACGGGCGCACTGTTTGCTGCAGCAACAGCTAGCGGCGCACAAGCTGCTGGTGCTGATGCACAAACCTGGATGGGCTTGGGCGAATGGCTAGGTGAGGCCTATCAAATTGCCGACGATATTCGTGATGTGTTGGGGGATGCCCAGTTTCTTGGTAAGCCAGCAGGGCAGGATGAAGAGCATCACCGACCAAGCTCTGCAAAAGAATTAGGGCTCAATGGCGCTGTTGAACATTTTGATTCTTTAGTTGGAAAAGCAATACTTTCCATCCCTAGTTGCGCTGGTGATAAAGCATTAAAAAAATTGGTGGCATTTGAGGCGGAGAGACTCCTTCCTTCATCGTGGTTCGAGCGTGGCGAGAGACAAATTGCTATAGCTACTCAAAGACAGATTGCTTAAATTCAAATCGTTTATTCAATATGTCACCACTTGAATCATCCGCCATCAATACAGGCTTTAGCGAATATAGCCCTTGGGAAAAACTCTACATCTATCGAGATCAACTCATTGCAAATAGTCGCTTTCAAAACGCAGTTTCAAAAATTCCTTTTATCAATCGAATTGCAAAAAAAAGAGCCAATCAACTGTTTGATTTGATGGCTGGCTTTGTCTACACACAGATACTACTTGCTTGTGTTCGAATCAATTTATTTAACCTGTTAAAAAATGGACCATTAGAAATCGGGTTCATAAAAAATAACTGCGGTCTTGAGTTGAATGCATTGCAGAAGTTACTCGATGGCGCAGTATCGATTGATCTCCTAGAGCTGCGCTCTCATCAGAGATATGGTTTAGGTACACTCGGCGCCCCCATGGTTGGCAACACTGCATTGTCTGCAATGATCGAGCATCACACCGTACTGTATGAAGATCTTAAAGATCCTTTGTTGTTGTTATCGGGCGGTATTAAAAATAAAAATCTAGAAAAATTTTGGCCTTATGTTTCTGAAGATCAAAAGGAACAAGAATCTTTGTTAGATAAAGATCGTGTTAAAAATTATTCAGATTTAATGTCAGCATCACTACCACTAGTCGCCGATCAAGTAGTCGATGCATACGATTTTTCTAGGCATCAATGTCTTCTAGATGTTGGTGGTGGTCAAGGAACTTTTTTAAAACGAGTGCATCTGAATGCGCCTCAATTACAGAGAAAATTATTTGATCTGCCAGGCGTAGCGCAGCTTGCACAAGATGGTTTTTTGAAAGACCAAAAACAAAAAGATATTCAGGTATACGGCGGTGATTTTTTTAAAGATCCTCTGCCTCATGGTGCCGATTTGATTACATTGATTCGGGTAATCTTTGATCATGACGATGCGCGCGTCAAAATTCTTTTGCGTTCGGTTTTTGAAGCGCTCCCGCCCAATGGAAAGCTATTAATCGCTGAGCCGATGGCTGATACACCGGGCCACCCAGCGATGGGACGGGCTTATTTTGGTTTTTATCTATTGGCAATGGGCCGTGGTAAACCGAGAAGTATTTCCGAGATTTCGGCCTTGGCAATCGACTCAGGCTTCAAAAAAGTGGAGGTTTTACCCTCCAACATGCCAATTAATGCCCAAGTTTTACTAATTAGTCGTTAATTAGGGTAAATGCTAATGCGCATATCTTATAATGTGTATAAATTAGTTTACATACAGCAAAGTAAATAAAAATATACAAATGCCCAGTCAACTTCATTCAACAGCAGTCTTACTCGAATCTCCAGGAGAGCTTCGGTTGAAGCGTCTTTTGCTTGATGAGCCAAGGGATGAGGATGTTGTTGTGCAGATTGAGTGGAGCGGAATTAGCACTGGTACAGAAAAATTACTCTGGAATGGAACCATGCCTGATTTCCCTGGCATGGGCTATCCATTAGTGCCTGGATATGAATCTGTTGGCCGCATTACTAAAGTCGGTAAAAAATCAAAATTTAGCTTGAATCAACGGGTGTTCGTTCCTGGCGCTAAATGCTTTGGTGATGTGAAAGGATTATTTGGCGGAGCCTCTTCTCATGTTGTGGTGCCAAGCGATCGAATTATTGCCTTGCCTGAAACAATTGGTGAGGAAGGTGTATTGCTTGCACTAGCAGCTACTGCATATCACGTGACTCAGGGTAAGAAGGCTTTGCAACCAGACCTGATTGTTGGGCATGGCGTACTGGGCCGCTTGATTGCCAGAATCGCAGTGATGTTAGGTGGCCATCCCGTTGTTTGGGAAATTGATTCAGATCGTATGGGTAAGGCTGATGGTTATACCGTCGTTCATCCTAGCGAAGACCAAGAGAGCAAGTACAAAAACATTTGTGATGCTAGTGGTCAAGTGGACGTCTTAAATTCTTTAGTTGGACAGCTCTTGCCAGGCGGCGAAATTACCTTGGCTGGCTTTTATAACAAGGACATTCAATTCAACTTTCCTAAAGCTTTCATGAAAGAGGCGAGATTTCGAATTGCCGCTCAGTGGGCGCCGCAGGATTTAGCTGATGTGAAGCAAATGATCTCAAGCGGACATTTAAATCTTCAAGGATTGATTACGCATCACAGAACCCCAAGCTCAATTGGTGAGGCTTATCACACCGCATTTGAGGATCCAAACTGTCTCAAAATGATTGTTGACTGGAGAGAAGCATCATGAATGCACCAAGCGTCCCAAAAGAAATTACGATTCAATTCGCAGCATTAAAGAAAGAGGCTGCTATCGAACCTGATCAGGTTCATACCGGTGAGATCAAAAAAGAAACTCAAATCATTGCAATTTATGGCAAGGGTGGTATCGGCAAAAGTTTTACCTTAGCCAATCTGTCTTACATGATGGCGCAGCAAGGTAAAAAAGTACTACTGATTGGTTGTGATCCTAAAAGCGATACAACATCATTGCTCTTTGGTGGTAAAGCATGTCCAACCATCATCGAAACATCTTCAAAGAAAAAATTAGCTGGGGAAGAAGTCAAGATTGGCGACGTCTGCTTTAAGCGCGATGGCGTTTACGCCATGGAGTTGGGTGGGCCTGAGGTTGGCCGAGGCTGCGGTGGACGCGGAATCATTCATGGCTTTGAAACCTTAGAAAAGCTTGGCTTTCATGATTGGGGCTTTGACTATGTGCTGCTCGATTTCTTGGGTGACGTAGTTTGCGGTGGCTTTGGTCTTCCAATTGCTCGCGATATGTGCCAAAAAGTGATTGTGGTAGCAAGTAACGATTTGCAGTCTCTCTATGTAGCAAACAATGTTTGCTCTGCAGTGGAATATTTCAGGAAGTTGGGTGGCAATGTGGGTGTGGCAGGTATGGTCATCAACCGCGATGATGGTACTGGTGAGGCCACCGCCTTCGCTGAACAAGTCGGGATTCCCATCCTGTCTGTTATTCCTGCCAATGACGATATTAGAAGAAAGAGTGCTAGTTACGAAATCATCGGTCGACCAGATTCACAATGGGGTCCACTCTTTGAAGAGTTAGCTAGCAACGTTGCAGGGGCGCCACCTGTAAGACCAAAACCAATGGCTCCAGATGATTTGCTAGGATTATTTTCTGCAAGCCAAGTCGGTAGAGATGTCGTACTAGAGCCTGCAACTATTTTTGACATGGTTGGCAAAAATGAAGTGATTAAGCCAACCCTCGAAGTAATTTATGACAAAGCATAGAGACTGAGAGCCAAATGAAATCATCTAAAGTAATTCCTATTCAAAATGCATCTGCCGATGTATCGGGGATTGCTTGCCACTCTGGCGCAGAAGGATTACTGGCAGCAGCAAAAAATGCTAGTAAGGGCGAGATCTTGGGGCAGTACGCTCAAGATTACCCAAAGGGGCCTCATGACCAACCGCAGAGCATGTGTCCTGCATTTGGATCTCTGCGGGTTGGCTTAAGAATGCGTCGCACATCCACCATTCTGTCGGGTTCTGCTTGTTGCGTTTATGGCTTAACTTTTACCTCGCATTTTTATGGTGCCCGTCGCAGCGTGGGTTATGTGCCATTTAATTCGGAATCTTTAGTAACTGGTAAGTTATTTGAAGATATCCGAGAGGCTGTTTACAAAGAGGCTAACCCAGAGCTCTACGACGCCATCGTCATTATTAATTTATGCGTACCGACTGCCAGTGGTGTACCACTTCAACTACTACCAAAAGAAATTAATGGTGTTCGCATCATTGGTATCGATGTTCCTGGCTTTGGAGTTCCGACCCATGCCGAAGCAAAAGATGTTTTAGCTAGCGCTATGTTGCGCTATGCACGGAATGAAATTGAGAGTGGCCCAGTTCAAGCGCCTCGTAATGGTGTATCAGAGAAGCCAACTATCACCTTGCTTGGAGAAATGTTCCCAGTAGATCCTATCAGTATTGGGATGATGTTAGAGCCCATGGATTTAGCTGTCGGTACGGTTGTTCCCACCAGAGAATGGCGTGAACTGTATCAAGCAATGGATTCAAAAGTAGTTGCTGCCATTCATCCTTTTTATACAGCGAGTATTCGTGAGTTTCAGACTGCCGGTAGACAAATTGTCGGATCTGCACCTATCGGATATGACGGTACAGCCGACTGGCTAGATGAGATAGGTAATGCTTGTGGTGTTAGCGCTGAAAAAATTGGCAATGCAAAAACCAAGTTTTTACCGATGATCAAGGCGGCCTTAAGTGCTAAGCCTATTAAAGGTCGAATCACTGTCAGCGGTTACGAAGGCTCTGAGTTGCTGGTTGCCAGACTACTAGTGGAGAGTGGGGCAGACGTTCGCTATGTTGGAACAGCTTGTCCAAAAACTATTTGGAGTAGCAAAGACTTAGATTGGCTCGAATCCAGAGGCATACATGTCCAATATCGCGCTTCTCTTGAGCAAGACCTTGCCGCAATGAAAGAGTTTTCACCAGATTTAGTGATTGGTACTACGCCAGTGGTCCAAAAAGCAAAAGAATTGGCTATACCGTCCTTATATTTCACGAATTTAATATCTGCGCGGCCGCTGATGGGTGCTGCAGGCGCGGGTTCATTAGCCCAGGTTGTGAATGCAGCTCTAGCTAATAAAGAGCGATTCAACAACATGACTGAATTCTTTGAAGGTGTCGGTACTGAGCATACAACTGGAGTTTGGGAAGACATGCCGGTAGATCGCCCTGAATTTAAGGCCGAAGTTCGCCGTAAGCTTGAGAAAGCAATTGCCAAGCAAAAAGCGGAGGAGATGGGCTAATGTTAGTCATTGATCACGATCGCGCTGGCGGCTATTGGGGAGCCGTGTATGTTTTCACAGCTATCAAGGGGCTGCAGGTTGTCATTGATGGACCTGTCGGTTGTGAAAATTTACCAGTGACTTCAGTCTTGCATTACACCGATGCATTGCCTCCGCATGAGTTGCCGATTGTGGTTACTGGATTAGCAGAAGAGCAGCTCGGTAGAGAAGGTACAGAAGAGTCGATGAAGCGGGCCCACAAGGTGCTCGATCCCAATTTACCAGCAGTAGTAGTTACAGGCTCTATTGCTGAAATGATTGGCGGCGGTGTGACACCAGAAGGAACTGGAATTAAGCGTTTCTTACCCAGAACCATTGATGAAGATCAGTGGCAGTGCGCAAATCGTGCCATGAATTGGTTATGGACAGAGTATGGCCTCAAAAAGATTCCGCAGCGCGTCAGAGCAGAAGGCGAAAAGCCGAGAGTCAATATCATTGGCCCAGCCTATGGCAGCTTTAATTTATATAGCGACCTCGCAGAAATTCGACGTTTGGTAGAGGGCATTGGTGCAGAGGTCAATATGGTGTTCCCATTGAGCTCTCATCTGGCCGATGTTGCCAAGTTAGTCAATGCGGATGTCAATATTTGCATGTATCGCGAATATGGACGTTTATTGTGTGAGACCCTGGAGCGCCCTTATTTACAGGCGCCAATTGGTATGCAATCGACCACTGCATTCCTGCGTAAGCTGGGTGAGCTCTGTGAGATCGATGTGGAAAGTTTTATCGAAAAAGAAAAGCACACCACACTCAAACCAGCATGGGATTTATGGCGCTCTGTGACTCAAGACTTTTTTGGCACAGCTAGTTTTGCCATCGTTGCTAACGAAACCTATACCCGTGGTGTACGTAATTTCTTGGAAGATGAGATGGGTCTCCCTTGTAACTTTGCCGTCTCTAGATTGCCTGGTAATAAAACGAATAACGTCGAAGTGAGAGATTTGGTGCAGAAGAAAACACCATTAGTCATGTTTGGTAGTTATAACGAGCGGATGTACGGAAGCGAAGTGAATGCACGTTTCTCTTATATTCCCGCTTCCTTCCCTGGCGCGATTATCCGTCGACATACCGGCACTCCGTTTATGGGTTATTCCGGGGCGGTCTATCTGATTCAGGAAGTGTGTAACTCCTTATTTGATGCGCTCTTTCACATCCTGCCATTAGGTACAGAGATGGATAAGGTGGATCCAACCCCAGCAAGAATACAAGGCCAGATTGCCTCTATTCCTTGGGAAGAAGAAGCCCAAGCATTGATGAATAAATTAATTAGTAATCAACCTGTGCTGACGCAAATTTCAGCTGCAAAAAGAATTCGTGATGAAGCTGAGTTTGAGGCACGCAAACAGAATATTGAAAGAGTGACAGTCGATTGTGTTCAAAAGTCCACGCTATCCCACCTGAGTGGAGAGACAGTATGACTTTTGATAAAAGAAATTGCCTTATTAAAAGGCTCAACGTATATGGCGTAGTAAAGCTATATCCCCAAATCTACAGGGGTGATGTAGAAAAGACCGTAAGGTCAGTCTCAAGGAGTAGTCATCATGAGTGAAAACAGATCTATATCTGGGCTTACCGATGCAGAAGCTCAAGAATTCCATGCATTTTATGTGCAAGGTCTTCTTGGATTTACTGCCATCGCTGTCGTCGCGCACATACTTGTATGGGCATGGCGTCCATGGTTCTTTTGATGCAGCAGTAAGTACATAGTAAATAGATTCAACTAAAAGGAGTGTTTTATATGAAGACCAACGCAGATTTAATCAACAAGAGTCATCTACCCGACACGGTGTCGTTCAAGATCATTTTTTTAATTAGCTATGTAGTGATCTTCATGGCAGCTCTCTTTTTGGTTGTATTGCCTGGCTCCCAGAAGGCGTGGTTATTTTCTGGATCTGATGGGGGATCATTCTTCAAATCAGTCGAGTCAGGTGTTTACGGCTTTATGTCTTACTTAAATTAGGAGAAATATTATGTGGAGAATTTGGAAGTTATACGACCCACTACGTGCAATGGTTGCCCAAGGAGTTTTTCTCTTTGCTTTGGCAGCGATGATTCATCTCATTTTATTGAGCACTGTTCAGTACAAATGGTTGGATGGCATGAGTCAAGAGCAGTACAAAGCAGCAATCTCTGCAGCGAAGAAGTAAGTAGATGTACAAACCGTAGACGAATTTCTAGAGATAGTGATTCGTCTACGCAATATTAATTAATTATGAGAAAAATCTCATAGTGCAAGGAGCGCTAAATGGCCATGCTCAACTTTGAAAAGAAATACCGCGTACGCGGCGGGACACTTATCGGTGGAGATCTATTTGATTTCTGGGTAGGCCCGTTTTACGTGGGATTTTTTGGTGTCACTACAGTCTTCTTTACGTTTCTCGGGACTGCAATGATTTTTTGGGGAACCTCTCAGGTAGGGGTCTTTAATCCCTGGCTAATCAATATTGCTCCGCCCGATCTGAAGTATGGTCTAGGGCCAGCTCCCATGATGGAGGGCGGACTTTGGCAAATCATTACGATTTGTGCCTTAGGCGCATTCGGATCATGGGCTTTGCGCGAGGTAGAGATCTCCAGAAAACTGGGTATGGGTCTTCATGTTCCGCTGGCTTTTAGCATGGCAATTTTTGCGTACTTTAGCTTGGTGGTAATTCGTCCAGTGCTGATGGGTGCATGGGGACATGGATTCCCGTATGGAATCTTGAGTCACCTTGATTGGGTATCCAATACCGGTTATCAGTACCTGCACTTTCATTACAACCCGGCTCATATGATTGCGGTGACCTTATTCTTCACTACAACCTTAGCGCTTGCCCTGCATGGTGCTTTAGTTCTGTCTTCTACCAATCCTGCTGCTGGTAAGACTGTCAGGACTCCGGAGCATGAAGATACTTTCTTCAGGGACATTATTGGTTATTCAGTAGGAACCTTGGGAATTCACCGCCTCGGTTTATTCCTGGCATTAGCAGCCGTCTTTTGGAGTGCAGTTTGTATCGTGATCAGCGGGCCTTTCTGGACAAAAGGATGGCCTGAGTGGTGGACGTGGTGGTTGAATTTGCCTATCTGGGGGTAGTTTTCAGCTGAATTAAATATGCGGAGAGCATTATGGAATATCAAAACTTATTTACTCAAACTCAAGTAACTGGACCTGCTAGTCATGGCGTGCCCATTAACGCATACGATATGCGTGAGCGAACTCGCTCAATCGGCGTTAGCCATTTACTGGGTCGCCTAGGCAATGCTCAGCTTGGACCGATTTATCTGGGACGGCTTGGTGTCGCGTCACTCATGTTCGGCATGACGGCATTTTTCATCATTGGTATGAATATGTGGGCACAAGTAGGGTGGAATCCACTTCAGTTTGTCAGAAAACTGTTCTGGCTTTCTCTAGATGCCCCCTCACCTAAGTATGGCCTTAGCTTCCCCCCTCTAAATGAGGGTGGTTGGTGGCTGATTGTGGGTCTCTTTTCCACGATATCCATTATGTTGTGGTGGTTCAGAACTTTCCGCCGCGCACAAGCACTTGGCATGGGTAACCATGTACCTTGGGCATTCGCTTCCGCAATCTGGTTATTTTTAGTGCTCGGTCTGATTCGACCTGTATTGATGGGAAGCTGGAGTGAAGGAGTTCCATTTGGCATCTTTTCTCACTTGGACTGGACGGCTGCCCTCTCGATTCGCTACGGAAATTTGTTTTATAACCCGTTCCACATGCTCTCAATCGTATTTCTATATGGCTCTGTCCTGCTCTTCGCAATGCATGGTGCAACCATTCTGGCGGTGAGCCGTTTTGGTGGAGAGCGAGAAATCGAACAAATTGTTGATCGTGGTACAGCTTCAGAGCGGGCCGCACTGTTTTGGAGATGGACCATGGGCTTCAATGCAACTATGGAATCTATTCACCGTTGGGCTTGGTGGTTTGCAATATTGACACCGCTGACCGGTGGTATTGGTATCTTGTTGACTGGCACAGTAGTTGATAACTGGTATTTATGGGGTGTGAAGCACGACATAGCACCTGCTTATCCAGCAATATATGGAACGATGACGGATCCCGCCCTTACAGCGCCCGCTGCTCCAATTGCTATAGGAGAGAAAAAATGAAGAACCTACGTCATAAATTAACAGTTGTATTCGGAATTCTGGGCATCTTGATGCTGACCGCATGTGAGCGGCCGCCAATAGAATCAAAGCAAACTGGCTTCCGAGGCACTGGTATGGCTGAGATTAATAATCCAAGAACAGATGCTCAGCTGGCCAAGCTCAATGAAATGCCGGCAGGAATTCCAGCATCGGCCGATGGACCCAAGGCTGGTGCTGTATACAAGAACGTCAAGGTGCTTAATAACTTGAGTGCTGCTCAGTTCAGCGCTTTTATGGTGTCTATGACCGCTTGGGTTGCTCCTAAAGAAGGTTGTGCTTACTGTCATAACGTTCAAAACTTTGCCGATGACTCTATGTACACCAAGACCGTTGCTAGAAAAATGATCTTGATGAATCAAGAGATCAATGGCACTTGGAATAATCACGTAAAAACTACAGGTGTAACTTGCTATACCTGTCACCGTGGTAATAACATCCCGCAAAATGTTTGGTTCAATACAGTCGAAAACCGTGGCGGTAATATGCTGGGTAATAAGAATGGTCAAAATGATCCAACGGCAGGTAGCGCCTATGCCTCCTTACCTAATAACACCTTTGGAAGCTACTTCGTGGCCGGTGCCGGTGCAGCGCGTGTTATTGGGGGTGATGCATTGCCTAATGGACATAAAGCAACTCTACAAAGTACCGAGAGTGTGTATGGCGTGATGTCGCACATGTCGAACTCTCTTGGGGTCAATTGTACGTACTGTCATAACAGTCGCGCCTTTAGTAGTTGGGAGCAGAGTACGCCACAACGTATACAAGCTTGGCATGGTATTCAGATGCTGAAAGATGTAAATACCAACTATATAGATTCATTAGCATCTACTTTCCCCGATAACCGTAAGGGACCAGATGGTGATGTAGCCAAAGCCAATTGCGCCACTTGCCATCAGGGTGTAAATAAGCCTCTCTTAGGACAAAGCATGGTCAAAGATTATCCATATCTTGTTCCTGCCAAAACTAAACCGGCCGATAGTATTCATAGTTCTAAGAATTGATGTAGTAACCCCCTCTTGTTCATTGTGAGTAAGAGGGGGATTTCACTAAAGGAAGTGTGATGGACCAAAAGGTCGATCTATTTAAGATTCCGGGGCAAATCACAAACCCTCATGACGGCAATCATGCTGAGCGTGTTTTAGTCATTGGCTCAGGATTCGGGGGTCTAGCTTCCGCCATTCGCATGGCAAAAAAAGGCTATCAAGTACAAGTATTAGAGCGACTCGAGAGTCCAGGCGGTAGAGCATTCGTTCATAAAAAGAATGGCTTTACCTTTGATGCTGGCCCGACCATTATTACTGCACCATTTCTATTGGAAGAGTTGTGGGAGATGTGCGGTAAAAAAATGGCTGATGATGTTGATCTTAGAGCCATGGATCCCTTCTACCAAATCCGATTTGCTGATGGACGGATCTTTAATTACACCGGCGATTTAGAGCAAATGAAGCGGGAGGTCAGTAAATTTAATCCAAAGGATTTGCCGGGTTATTTACGCTTTCTGGAAGATGCCAAATACCGTTATAAGTTAGGTTTTGAAGAGTTAGGCGATGTCGCCTTCGACAACCTAGCTGATCTTGCAAAGGCATTTCCCAGTCTGATCAAAATGCGCGCTTGGGAAACCCTCTACAGTCTAGTAGCCAAGCATATGAAAGATCCTCAGCTGCGAGAGGTAATGAGCTTTCATCCTCTGCTGATTGGTGGAAATCCTTTTTCAGTAACAGCTGTCTACGCTTTAATAAACTCCCTAGAGAGTAAGTGGGGTGTGCATTCAGCGATGGGTGGCACTGGCGCCATTGTCAAGGGATTGGTAGGCTTGCTCGAAGGTCTTGGGGTTTCTATTCGTTATAACAGCACGGTCAAGAAAATCAATATCGTTGATCGCAAGGTCACTGGGGTCACCTTAGAAAGTGGGGAAGTGATCTACGCTGATAAGGTGGTGTCAAACGCAGATACTGCATGGACCTATAAAAATCTGATTGAGCCGCAGCATAGAAAAATTTGGACAGATAGAAAAATAAACAATGGAAAGTATTCCATGAGTTTATTTGTTTGGTATTTTGGAACTAAGAAACAGTATCCACAAATCCCGCATCATATGATGTTGCTTGGCAAGCGTTATAAAGAATTGCTAGAGGACATTTTTAAACGTCATCACTTGGCAAAAGATTTCAGTCTTTACTTACATCGCCCGACCGCTACTGACCCCAGATTGGCGCCAGAGGGCTGTGACACATTTTATGTTTTATCTCCTGTACCCCATTTAGATAGTGGAACGGATTGGAAAAAAGAGGCTGAGCCCTATAGGCAGGCTATTGCAACAATGTTAGAAGAGACGGTATTGCCAGGCTTAGAAGAGAATCTAGTGGAATCCTTTGTGATGACTCCCGAAGATTTCAAAGACAGACTCTTGTCTTTTAAGGGCGCAGCATTTGGATTGGAGCCTCTCCTAACCCAAAGCGCTTGGTTTAGACCACACAATCGCAGTGAAGATATTGAAGGTCTTTATATGGTTGGGGCAAGCACCCATCCTGGTGCTGGCATACCTGGAGTACTGTCGTCAGCTAAAGCTCTAGATTCATTAATCGAGCCTGTTAAGGTTGCAGATAGCCGTGCACGATAGAGCGATTACCGCTGAATTTGGTTTTCAGCAAGATCTGCAGACTTGCGAAAGTCTGATGAAGGAGGGCTCTAAGTCGTTCTTTTCTGCCTCACGTATATTGCCTAGCAAAATACGGGATTCTGCCATTGCACTTTATGCATTCTGCCGTCTATTGGATGACATGGTAGATGATCCTAATGCGCCAGATGATGTCATCAAGCAAATTGAGTATCGACTCGATTGTATTTATGCGCAGACTCCTGCTGATATCCCTGCAGACAGAGCACTTGCTTTAGTCGTTGAACGATTCTTGATTCCTAGAGAAATATTAGAGGCTCTAGTTGAGGGATTCAGGTGGGATCGCAGTGGTAGGCAATACGACACAATAGAAGAGCTGTGTGATTATTCCGCAAGAGTGGCCTCTACCGTAGGTGTCATGATGACTTTAATTATGGGAGTCAGAGATCGTGCGGTTTTAGAGAGAGCATGTGAGCTCGGACTAGCAATGCAGCTAAGTAATATCGCTAGAGATGTTGGTGAGGATGCAAAAAATCAACGACTCTATTTGCCAAAGCAGTGGCTTGAGGAGGAGGGTATTGATCCGGATCAGTGGTTACTTAATCCCCAATTTAGTCCCGCATTATCCAGGGTAGTTAAAAGACTGATTACTTACGCGGATGACCTTTACAGCCGTTCTTCCTTTGGATTCTCTGGCTTGCCGCGTAACTGTAGATCGGCAATTGCTGCTGCTAGCTTTATTTACTCAGAAATCAGTCGTCAGGTAGAGCGACAAGCCTATGATTCGGTCTCTCGACGTGCCGTAGTCTCCAAAAAGAGAAAGCTACTCTTACTTGTTAAGGCATTTAGAACCGCTATTTTTACCGCTAAGCCGACTCGTAGTTTCAGCCAGATCGCCTCGATACAGTTTTTGGTTAATGTCGTTAGGCCAGAAGAGCCGTACGCTCATTACACTGGAAGTGTTGAGGAAAGATTAATTTGGGTTGTAGGGCTACTTGAAAAAGTCGAGCTCCGAAAAGCGGCAACTTATCACGCCAACGCTCAGCAACAAGCTTAAAAACTCTGTTTAAAAAATCATTGTTGGGTTTCTCGGCATTCTCCAAGGTAGCATGAGTTGGACAATATTGGACTTTAAGCGATTGACGTTGAGGGTCTCATGCATAGAAATGACCTCTTCCCCAAGCAGATGGGATTGGATTCTGGAGCGCGCATAAAACGGGGTATCTTCGTAGGTATTTAAGAGCTCCATCGACTGAGGTTTTTCTGAGCGCATATTTCTTTTGATGCCCCAGCCAGTTTTTCTTAGGGAGACTCTCTCTGGCGCTACAAAGGGCTCAACCGTACCATCGAGATTAAATTTGGAGGCGATGATGCGCTCTGCACCATTGTTTTGGCGGACATCATAAATAACGGCTGTACTTCCATCCTTCAGGTGTGCTCTAGACCAGTCCCATTCGCTAAACGATTGGCTGACTGCCTCATCGCCTTCATTCGAGTCAAAATAGGCGCTCCCTTTCCAATCTAAATTGGGTTTAGTAAAGGACACCTCAACCCTTGCTGACGGAGAGATCGGCCCCCAGCGATGCTTATCTTGATCATCTAATGCAACAACCTGATTAAAGAGTTGATCTGGATAAACCTTAATAGTGCCCTCTACCTTGCTCCCCAGTAAAGGTACGCGCTCTTTAATCTTAATAGTTAAAACATCATTCTCCCAATGCAAATGACTAGGGCCAATCGTGAAAGTATGCTCTGTTCTCTTGATCGCATTCTGAGCTCGCTCAGTCATAGTCCAGTATTTTGAACTTGTCGTGTAAAGCGCAACATTGATAGCGCAGTAGTCATTTGCATTTGCGGGCTGCTTTTTATTGGCCCAAGCGTAATAGGGTGAGAACACGCTGCCAACAAAAGCAATGATGCTAAAGCCATAAAGACCATCGTCACTCAGACCATCGACATACCACCAGAGATAATTTCCTGGATCTACCGCTTGGTCAAACCGAGGTGTTCCATTAGGGTTGCGGCCACCAATCGACCGGACATAGCCGCCATGGGAACTCCCGGACCCGGATGCGTGCTTCCCCCCGTGAGTAGAAGGTTGCTGATTTGAGATTGAGAACCGAGCCTCTGAAATGAGCTCATCCATCCATGAGTTGCTTGACCATAAAGAGCTCCTCCGCGACCCGGAAAGAGTTTGGTGAATTCTTGAGGGCTCGTTCGAGTCATTTCCAGATTTTGAAGTTGCAGACCATATTGGCTCATGAGTGAAAATATTTTTTGCTCGCATCGATCTACTTCCTTTACGTCGTAAGTTGAACTGTCACCATTTGCTGGCGCATTGACCAGGCAAAGCAGTCGTTCATGTGAGTCGCTCTCGATCGCGTGATCCGTTCTATCTTGAGCGCATATATACACCGTTGGATTTTCTGGAATTTTATTCTGAGAAAAAATATCCGAAAACTCATCTCGGTAAGGTTGATTAAAGAAAACGTTATGTCTGACTAAGGGGAAGCCGGATGCTTTAACTTGCATTGACCAAGTGACTGCAGATAGAGAGTCAGACTGTTGAAGATTTTTAGGAATCGCTTCACTAGCTGGTTCACCCAGTAAGCCATGCTTTAAGGCGTTAATGTCGCCATTGAAAATCAGGTAATCACATTCAAGATATTCGCCGGAAGAGAGCAATACACCTTTTACTTTATCCCCGGCAATATCCAGCGATTGGACTTCCGAGTTGTATCTAAAGTTGCATTGTTTCTTTTGGGCTAAGCGTGCAATGACCTCGGGGATTTTGATCATTCCGCCCTTAATAGACCAAACACCTTCCATTTCTACTTGCGCAATCAGCATCAGGGTTGCCGGAGCCAAATAAGGCGATGAGCCACAGTAAGTTGCATAACGCCCAAACAGCTGATGTAGACGAGGATCAGGAAAGTAGCTGTCTAATGCTGACCATAAGCTACTAAAAGGGCCGATGTCCCATAGCACTTTACTTTTTGCTAGCCCTAAAGAGGACATCATTCCCATCATACTAGGGCGAGGGGACTCAATGAAAGGTGATTTGAGTGCTTGATAAACTTTTTTTGCTGTTTTACAAAACTCTAAAAATTGCCTTGCTTGTTGTGCTCCACTAAATTGACCAATAGCATCAGCACTTTTTTGGCTATCAGCGTAGAGATCTAAGTAAGCATCACCCCAACTATGTCTTGCGAGAATGTCTAGTGACTCAAGTTCGAATTCTGAATCAAAATGTTCTCCACAATCTGCAAAGAGTTCATCAAAGATCCATTTCATCGTAAAGACCGTAGGCCCAGAGTCAATGAAAGAACTGCCTGCTTGCACTTGGCGGATCTTTCCACCTGGCCCTGCATTCTTCTCGATGACCGTGACATCGAGACCTTGATGGGATAAGGTCAAAGCAGCGCTAAGACCACCAATACCCGCTCCAACAATAAGAACCTTAGGCGATTTCAACATACTTACCTTGCCATACACCTTGAGCTGAATTGACTACAAAGCGTGTGAACATGGACTCTGAAAAATAGTCCTTACCGTATGCAGCTCTAATGGCTGCGAGATGAGCCCCTTCCTGCGCATAACGATCTAGAGACTGCTCATCATTCCAGATAGTAAAGGTTGCCTGGCGAAGGTAGGGTGCCTCACCAAGTCCAGCCGTCAGTATTTTTCCAGATGCCTGATTAATGGAAACTTCAGCAGGCTTTGCCTTGCTCCAAAACTGCATCGCTTTAGTGGGTCTGATTGAAGCTCGAGTCAGAGATGCAATAGGGCCTCTTATCGGTTTTGCTACCAAGTCTTGCATTGGAAATGAAGACCACGAACCACGGCTAGAGTAGGCTTGAAGTGTGGCGGTAAACATTTCATTGGAGTGATCTTGGTATGCACGCAAGATAGCAGCATTTTTTAAGAAAGCGGCTGCATTTTCAGGCTCATCAAATACACAAAAGAAGCCTTGTTTTGTGAGGCTTGGTTTTGTACTAAATCCCCCGTTAAATCCAGAGCCTAGTACTTTGCAAAATTGCAGGCCTTGCAACCCAGCGAAGGGGTATTTACCCAGAACATAGCGTGATAGCCCCCATCCACTAGAACCAGCAGCAATATTGATTAAAGCTAATACTGCTGTCTGATTAGTCATGAGAAATTAGGCATCAATATCTTCAGCAGCATTACTATCAACAATGCCAAAACGCCTCATTTTGATATAAAGACCTTGTCGAGATAAGCCTAGTAATTCAGCTGCTGAGGCTCTGTTGGACATCGTGAGATCTAAGGCAGCCAAAATACATAATTTTTCAATAATGTCAGTGGTCTCAGTAACGATTTGCTTTAAAGGAACTTTGCCAACTAATTGGGTTAGTTCCTTGGCATTCTTTCCTAGGTTCTCAGATTTAGCGCTAGGTTGCTGTACAGATTTCGAAATCAGATGAATGCTAATACCAACTGCTGAAAGTTTTCCACTGATAAAGCTGACTGCTGAAATTTGGGCTTCTCGCGGTGAGCTACCATCATCGGCGGTAATTGTTGTTGAATAGTCTTTGATCGAGCCATATTCGCGCACGGTGCCGAGGATAATTTTTAAATCAATTCCCGCTCTACCTAGCCATATTTCCAAGGACTTGCCGAGAATATTTTCTTTCTGGGCAGATTGAGACATAGAAACAAAGGTACTGTTGGCGGTCAAAATAACGCCGCTAGTACTGCACACAATAAAACCATCTTGAAAGTCTTCAATGGCCTGTGTGAGCAAAGTAGTTTGCTCATTTAGATTGTTAGTCGGGACACTCTTCGATCTTGGCTTAATGGATACTAGGCAAATATTTTGATTGCCCTCACGCAACAAGACGCTAGAGATTTCTACATTCTCTTTGAGATTCTCCAGTGTCGATTGGATAGGAGACTGCAAAATTCCTGATTTTGATTCTGCTAAATAAGTTTGTATAGCCTCATAATCTTTTACAGGAAATAAATTAGTAAATAGTTTTCCCTGAATTTTCTTTAGGTCACCTACCAAAAAGCCCGCAGATTTATTCACCTCAAGAATCTTTAGGGTTTGGCTGTCTACTATTAAATAGGCTTGATCAATGTTATTAAATAGTTGGACGTAACGATTTTGTATTGCAAGAAGATTGGCATAGTCACGCTCAATTTCTTGTTGAGAGTCGACCAGTTTTTGCTGCAGCAAAGAGATGCTGCTGAGATCTTTGCCAATAGCAACTAACTTATTTTCTTTTGAAAAAAAAATCGTACTAAATTGAATTGGAAAAGAGGGCGATCCTTCAATCCATTGGTTTACTTGGCGCCACTTTTGCTCTAACTCATCCTCGCTTGTTTTGAGAAGAGCATTGACTTTAGGTTGGCTATCAATAGCAACCGTATCGAGCCAATTTTTCCCAATTAAAGACTGCGTATTGCTGGCAATAGGCTTTGAGCCGTTTAATACATTCTCTATTAAGCCTGAGCTATTCATCACAAACACAAGATCGACTGAAAGCGACAGTATTGCAGCTGCTTGATGCACATCTAAGGCATCGATTGCTTGTGGAGCTAAATTGAAAATTTTGGTCACTATGTTTATTTACCGATTTTTCTAATAATTATTTTTATATTTGGCTGAGAACAAGCTCTAATTTTTCAACAGATTCTTCAGGGGTAAATGCTTTTATATCCGCCTGAATGCAATCAAATGTTGCAGGCGCTCTATTATAGAGCGGACCCCCAATCAGTACCTTAATTTTGGGGTTCTTAGATTTTCCCCTCAGAAAGCTAATAGTATTTGGCAGCAGATCCAATTGCTCGTCACAAGATATTGAGATGGCAATAGCATCATGATTATTAGACTCAAGCTCTCGGCTGATGGATTTGATACTGTTATTTTCCGGGCGACAAACACGCCATCCAGAATGAATAAAATAATTAGAAAGAATAAGTGTGCCTAGAGAGTGCTGTGATTCTGGAAAATTTGAGATCAGAATCGAGCGGTCACCTCGTTTTTCTAATTGAGTTACTTGAAAAAGGTAGTCGAGCTTATGAATAACCCGCTCAAGCTTATTAACCCCAATTGATACCTCGGCAAAACTCAGTGTGTCATCTTCCCATTGCTTGCCTAGTCTTCTAGCAATAGTGGGTATGAGGTCTAAGACAATGTAATTGATCGATACCCCATGAGTCTTGAGTACTGTAATCGCCAGCTCAAAGGCCCCATCTTCGGTAGAGAGTAGTAATTGGGTAATGCGATTAATCTCCTCATCGCCTAATACTTCCCCTTGTTTGCTCAGAGTGGGTATGGGGGTCTCAATCCAACCATCTTCGTTGGAGGCTTTGGACTTATTAGCTCCCTCAACCTTGCGTTCAATTTCCTCAACTAAGTGGGGCAGTTGAGTGCTGAACACTTCCATGATGAGTTCTTTTTTAAAAGATGGATTCACCCAATGGCCCTTGATCTAAAGTGTTGTGTTATTTACAAACATATGTAAAATAATTATTACACTAGAGATCTAATAATAGCAATTATTTTCTATTAACTAGGGTAAACACTAATATAAACTAGGGAAAGTACCAGTATTAGTAAGTTCTAATAAGCGTAAAGTTTTGTTTACACATAGCCAAATACATCACGCCCAAAAATGAAGATCAATAAGCCTCTATACAGTCAGGAACAACGCGCAAAACGCGATGCTACTGTGTGGACCCTAGTCCAGGGGATTTTGGCGCCTGTTCAATTTTTAGTTTGCCTCATTAGCCTGTACTTGGTCGTGCAATATCTCATTTCTGGCCATCACTATGAATTAGCCACCATTTCAGTAGTGGTTAAAACCTTCTTCTTGTATCTGATCATGCTTACTGGAAGTATTTGGGAGAAAGTTGTTTTCGGAAAGTATTTATTCGCCGATAGTTTCTTCTGGGAAGACGTATTTAGTATGTTGGTCATTTCCTTACATACGATTTATCTCTACTTCCTCATAGCTGGCGGCATGAGCGATCGTAGTCTGATGTATCTCGCTCTCGCAGCGTATGCATCCTACTTTATTAATGCAGGCCAGTTTATTTACAAGCTTCGGATGGCTCGCCTGCAGTTTAATGACCAGGTTGCAGCATGAACGCTATCGTTGATCTGCCAAAAGAAGCTCAGTCCCATGTTGGGAAAAATATTCCAATCTATAAAGAACGTGGTCAAAGGGAAGTATTTTGCGGGCTCACAGGGATTATTTGGCTGCACCGAAAAATTCAGGATGCTTTCTTTTTGGTAGTTGGCTCTAGAACCTGTGCGCATTTAATTCAGTCAGCTGCTGGGGTCATGATTTTTGCAGAGCCAAGGTTTGCGACGGCGATTATTGATGATCGTGATCTTGCTGGAATTGCGGATGCGCATGATGAGCTAGATCGGGTTGTAAAGGCCTTACTGACAAGACGTCCCGACATCAAGATGCTATTTTTAGTAGGCTCTTGCCCGTCAGAAGTGATTAAATTAGATCTCTCTCGTGCCGCGCAAAGATTGAGTAAAGAAATGATCAATCAATGCCGCATATTGAGTTACTCAGGTAGCGGGATTGAGACAACCTTTACTCAAGGCGAGGATGCATGCTTGGCATCCTTAATAACCGACACACCAAAACAAGCTCCCGCAGCCGAGCAAAATTTACTCATTGTTGGTTGCTTGCCAGATATTGTTGAAGATCAATTCCAACGCATTTTTAATGAGCTGGGAATTACGAATGTATCGTTCTTCCCGCCAAAGAGTTCAAAGCAAGTAGTTGAGATCAATAGCAATACTCAATACCTACTTGCCCAGCCCTTCTTAGCTGAAACTGCCAGACTCATTGAGGAGCGGGGCTCAAAGAGACTATCTGCACCATTCCCATTTGGAGTTGAAGGTACTACCGCATGGCTTAAAGCTGCAGCCAAGGCTTGGAATATTGATGATGGCAAATTTGATCAAGTAACCCAAGTCAGAATTGATCGGGCTAAAAAGAGTCTCGCACGTTACCTGCCAGCTTTGGAAAATAAAAGTATTTCTTTCTTTCCAGATTCACAACTAGAAATTCCTTTAGCGCGCTTCTTGTCCAAAGAATGTGGCATGAAAGTTCTGGAGATAGGTACACCCTATATTCATAAACAGCATTTGGAATGTGAATTTGATTTATTGCCGGAAAATATTCGCATTGTTGAAGGCCAGGATGTCGAGAAGCAATTAGATCGCTGTCGGAGTGATAAGCCCGACATCGTGGTTTGTGGACTTGGCTTAGCCAATCCCCTTGAGTCTGAGGGTATTACGACTAAGTGGTCAATTGAGTTGGTATTTAGCCCCGTGCATGGGTATGAGCAGGCTGCTGATTTAGCAGAGCTGTTTGCACGGCCTTTAAATCGCAGTCTGAAACTAGCGGCTTAAGGGGTTCACATGCAACTGACACTTTGGACATATGAAGGCCCACCACACATTGGTGCAATGCGTATTGCTACCTCGATGACCGATTTGCACTATGTCTTGCATGCACCACAGGGTGATACCTACGCTGACTTATTGTTTACGATGATTGGACGCGCTAAAACCCGTCCGCCTGTTACCTATACGACATTTCAGGCAAGAGACTTGGGTGGTGATACAGCGCAGTTATTCCAGGATTCTGTCAATTCTGCATATGAACGTTTCCAGCCTAAAGCCATGATCGTAGGTGCTTCATGTACTGCAGAATTAATTCAGGACGATCCAGGTGGTTTGGCAAGAGCACTCACTTTACCAATTCCTGTGATTGCACTTGAACTCCCTTCGTATCAGAAAAAAGAAAACTGGGGCGCTTCAGAAACTTTTTATCACATTGTCCGTGGATTAGTGGCGTTCGATAAATCTATTAGTGCCCAGCAGTATCAAGAGATGCGTGCCACTAATGCTAAGCAGGATCAAAAGCCGAGCTGCAACATTCTCGGACCTACTGCATTAGGATTTAGAAATCGCGACGATATTCAAGAAATCAAGTCTCTATTGGAGGCGATGGGTATCGAGGTGAAAGTGGTTGCACCACTCAATGCCTCAGTTGCAGACATCACCCAATTACCTCAGGCAGACTTTAATGTCATGCTGTATCCAGAAGTTGCTCAACTGACCTGTACTTGGTTACAGAAAACATTTGGTCAGCCTTTCACAAAGACGATTCCAATTGGCACTAAAGCAACTAGAGCCTTTGTTCAGGAAGTGGCTGCATTAGCCAATATCAACCCAGAGGCTTTTTTAAAGTCCCAAGATGAGCGGGCCCATTGGTACGCAAAATCAGTTGACTCTACTTATCTCACCGATAAGCGAGTATTTATATTTGGCGATGCAAGCCATGTCATTGCTGCTGCAAAAGTGGCATCAGAAGAAATTGGCTTTAAGGTAGTTGGCTTAGGAACATACAGCCGCGAATTTGCCCGCGAAGTTCGTGAAGCTGCAAAGCTGTATGAAGTAGAGGCTTTGATTACCGATGACTATTTAGAGGTCGAGGAAAAAGTTGCTGAGCTCACCCCAGACTTAGTCTTGGGTACGCAGATGGAGCGCCATATCGCTAAAAGATTAGGTGTTCCCTGCGCCGTGATTTCTGCACCAGTTCATGTGCAAGACTTTCCAGCACGCTACTCACCACAGATGGGATTTGAAGGTGCCAATGTATTGTTTGACACCTGGATTCATCCACTCATGATGGGTCTTGAAGAGCATCTGATTATGATGTTCCGCGATGATTTTGAATTTAGTGCTAAGGCTGCACCTTCCCATCTAGGGCATTCAGCAGCTGTTAAAGAAAACTTGCACTCACCAGCACCTCAATCCAATGAGGTCGCTCCAGTAGTTAGCCACACTCAGGTAAACGCTGAGATATTTAGTGGTACAGAGCCAGCAAAATTATGGGATGCAGAAGCGGAAAAAGAATTGGGAAAAATTCCATTCTTCGTTAGAGGTAAAGCACGACGCAATACCGAGAAGTTCGCAGTTGAGCATGGCATTAGCCATATCACGATTGAAACGCTCTACGACGCAAAGGCTCACTATGGTAGATAAGAAAATCCCCATGAGAGTCTCTATCATTACGATGGATACGCACTTGAGTAGCGCGACAGAGAGAGCTCGTTATGCCCTCAAGAAAAAGCTACCCAGTCTTGAGTTAAGTATTCATGCGGCTTCTAGTTGGACTGTGGATGCTAAAGCTCTAGAAAACTGCATTACCGATATTGAGTCTGCAGACATTCTGATTGTGACCATGCTCTTTATGGAGGATCACTACAAACCAGTGATTGAGGCCTTAAAAGCGCGTCGTGAACACTGTGATGCCATGATTTGCGCAATGTCAGCAGGTGAAGTGGTTTCCCTGACTCGTATGGGCGGGTTTGATATGGGTAAGCCAGCAACTGGCTTGATGGCTTTGTTAAAGCGTTTGCGTGGAAATAAAGAGAAAGCTCAAACTGGTGGTGCAGCTCAAATGCGCATGTTGCGCCGACTGCCAAAAATTCTCCGATTTATTCCAGGTAATGCGCAAGATGTCAGAGCCTATTTCTTAACACTGCAATATTGGTTAGGTGGTTCCGAAGAGAACCTCTTCCATATGGTGACCAACTTAGTTAATCGCTATGCCGCTGGTGAGAGAGCAGTTTTAAAGACTAAAGAAAAGCTCGTTGAGCCTGTTATTTACCCTGATAACGGTATTTATCATCCACGGCTCAAAGGCCGCATGAGTGAGTCTATTAACGATTTACCTAAATTGGTTTCTGATAGGAAATCTAAGGGTCGTGTTGGTTTGCTGTTGCTCAGATCCTATATTTTGGCTGGCAATACTTTGCATTATGACTCAGTTATCGCCGCAATTGAGGCACAAGGACTGCAAGTTCTGCCTATATTTGCAGTAGGTTTGGATGCAAGACCAGCTATCGACCAATTCTTTTATCAAAATGGCGAGAAAGTAGTTGATGCGGTTGTATCGCTTACCGGGTTCTCCTTGGTTGGTGGTCCTGCATATAACGATGCAAAAGCAGCTGAGGAGATACTCGCCTCTTTAGATGTGCCTTACCTCGCAGCACAGCCTTTAGAGTTTCAGACTCTTAATGAATGGGGCAGTTCTGATCGAGGACTCCTGCCAGTAGAAAACACGCTGATGATCGCGATACCAGAGCTCGATGGTGCGATTGTCCCAATGGTGTTTGGTGGCAGAGCAGGTGATGCGAATGTTCAGTGCAAGGGTTGCCATAAGGGCTGCGTATTTGAGGCCAGCATTAATCGTCATGACATGCATACCTGCATAGAACGTACAGCAATGTTAGCTGCGCGCGTATCAAAACTGATTGCCTTACGCAAAGCCGAGCGTGCCGACCGTAAAGTGGCGCTGGTGATGTTTAACTTTCCCCCAAATGCGGGAAGGGTTGGTACTGCGGCTCATTTAAGTGTTTTTGAATCTGTATTCAATACCTTAAAAAGCCTTAAAGCAGAGGGCTATAGTGTTGATGTACCCGCATCTATCGATGAATTCCGTGACATGATTTTGATTGGTAATGCGAAAGAGCATGGCACTGATGCTAATGTTCATGCAATGATTAGCGCCGCAGATCATATTCGTCGCGAGCCTTGGTTAAAAGAGATTGAAGCGCAGTGGGGCCCAGCTCCTGGAAATCTCCTGAGTAATGGATCATCACTTTTTGTGCTCGGCAAACAGTTTGGTAATGTGTTTGTAGCGCTTCAGCCTGGGTTTGGTTACGAAGGCGATCCGATGCGCTTGTTATATGAGAAGGGTTTTGCACCAACTCATGCTTTCTCTGCCTTTTATCGTTACATTCGTGAAGACTTTGCAGCATCCGCTGTATTGCATTTTGGAACCCACGGTGCATTGGAATTTATGCCAGGTAAGCAATCGGGTATGTCGGGTGCCTGCTGGCCTGATCGCTTGATTCATGATTTACCAAATCTCTATATTTATGCTTCAAACAATCCATCTGAAGGTGCGATTGCTAAACGCCGTGCTGGTGCAACCTTAATTAGTTATCTGACACCACCGGTTTCACAAGCAGGCCTATATCAAGGCTTGCTGGAATTTAAAGAAGCAGTTGAGCATTGGCGTAAGTTGGTTCCAAATGAAGCAGCACAATCTTGGAGCGAAACCGAGCAAGAGTTACTTAACTCAATGCAAGCACAAGCAGTCGAACTTGAATTTTCTTCGCCAGAACCTCTATGGAAGAATTTAAGTTCAAGTGAAGTCAACCAGATTGTGATGCGTCTGAACGAGCAAATTTTGGAACTAGAGTACACGCTGATTCCTTATGGCCTTCATGTGCTTGGTAGTCCACTGAGTATGGAGCAAAGCTTAGATATGTTGGTAAGCTTCTTATCTGTTCAAGAGGGCGAGCTCAAAAATATTGATCGAGCTAGCATTGAAAAGCTGATCAATAGCGATAGTTTGGAGCAGTTTGTAAAAGCCCAAAAACTCAATCTGACTCCTACACTACGTGCCGAGCTAGAGGAATTACTAGCAGTGTATAGCGAGCTACAAGCTGATAGTGAAATGCAGGGTGTGATGAAGGCCCTAGAGGGGCGCTACATTCGTCCAGCACCTGGTGGCGATGTCCTGCGCAACCCACAGGTATTGCCAACTGGTCGAAATATTCATGGCTTCGATCCTTTCCGTATCCCAAGTAAATTTGCAATGAAGGATGGTCTAGCTCAAGCGAATATGCTCTTGGATCGTTATAAAGCAGATGGCAATCCATTGCCAGAGTCGATTGCGATGGTCTTGTGGGGAACTGACAACCTAAAAACTGAAGGTGGACCGATTGCCCAGATTTTGGCGCTGATGGGTGCATCACCACGCTTTGATAGCTTCGGCAGATTAGCTGGCGCTCAACTAGTTTCTTTGGAAGAGTTGGGTAGACCCAGAATTGACGTCATGGTTTCCATTTCAGGGATATTCAGAGATCTGATGCCTTTGCAAATCCGCATTCTTGCAGAGGCAGCCTACTTAGCGGCTTGTGCTGATGAGCCTCTTGAGAAAAACTTTATTAGAAAACATACCTTAGCTTATCAAGCTCAGAACGGCTGTGATCTTGAGACTGCTGCGTTACGGGTCTTTGGCAATGCTGAGAGTGCTTACGGTGCCAATGTCAATATGATGATTGATAACGGCTTATGGAAAGATGAAAACGAGTTAGCTGAAACTTATACTCGTCGCAAAAGCTTTGCATACGGAAGAACCGGTGTGCCCATGCTGCAAAGCGAGCTTCTCAACAATATTCTGGCTAATGTTGAGCTCACTTATCAAAACCTGGACTCCATTGAGCTTGGTGTCACCACAATCGATACTTATTTTGATACCTTGGGCGGTGTTAGTAGAGCGGTGAGGAGAGCGAAGGGTGGAAAAGCTGCGCCCGTGTATATTGGCGACCAAACTCGTGGTACTGCCGTAGTTAGAACGCTCAATGAACAGGTATCACTAGAGACCCGTTCACGCATGCTTAATCCAAAGTGGTACGAAGGAATGCTCAAGCATGGTTACGAAGGTGTTCGCCAACTAGAAAGTCATCTGACCAATACTGTTGGCTGGTCTGCTACGACTGGTCAAGTAGAGCCTTGGGTGTATCAGCATTTGACACAAACATTCATATTAGATCCAGAAATGCGAGAGCGATTGATGAAACTCAATCCAGCTTCGTCAGCAAAAGTTGCAAGTCGACTATTGGAAGCATCAGAAAGAAATTATTGGAAGCCAGAGCCATCAGTATTAGAGACCTTGCGTCGCGTTGCTAATGACTTTGAAGATCGACTTGAAGGCGTTTATGAGGGAGTACCTATTTAATGAATACAGTTAGTGTGCCAGTTTCTTCGATTAACACTCGAAGTAAGCCAACCGATGGCGAGGGGAGCCTGCAGGTTCACCTGGACCCCAATGAAAAAATTGGGAATGCCAAAGTATTCGCAATTTATGGAAAAGGGGGGATCGGTAAGAGTACTACCTCTTCTAATTTGTCTGCAGCGTTTTCACTGCTGGGTAAGCGGGTTATCCAGATTGGTTGCGATCCAAAGCATGACTCCACTTTTACGCTGACTAAAAAACTAGTTCCTACCGTGATCGATATTCTAGAGTCAGTGGACTTTCATTCGGAAGAGCTCAGAGTAGAAGACTTTGTCTACGAAGGCTTTAACGGAGTGATGTGCGTAGAGGCTGGCGGCCCACCTGCAGGAACCGGTTGCGGTGGCTACGTTGTGGGTCAGACTGTAAAGCTCTTGAAAGAGCATCACCTACTTGAAGATACCGACATTGTTATTTTTGACGTCTTAGGCGATGTGGTGTGTGGTGGCTTTGCTGCCCCGTTACAGCATGCTGACAGAGCCCTTATTGTCGCGGCGAATGATTTTGATTCAATTTTTGCCATGAATCGCATCGTTCAGGCTATTAGTGCTAAAGCAAAAAACTATAACGTGCGTTTGGGTGGCGTGATCGCCAATCGAAGCGCGGATACAGACCAGATTGATAAGTTCAATACGCGGGTAGGTTTAAAAACAATGGCGCACTTCCCGGATCTCGATGCGATTCGTAAAAGCCGTCTCAAAAAATGTACCGTTTTTGAGATGGAATCGACCCCAGAGATTGAGAAGGTCAAAGATGAATACATGCGTTTAGCTGCTAGCCTACTTTTAGACGACGATCCTTTGCTGACAGAGTCACTCAAAGACCGTGAAATATTTGACTTACTTGGATTTGACTAATCATGAGCGCTATTTCTTATTTAAATAGACGTAGTAAGTTGCAGGACTATTTTGATCGGACTGCAAATGATGCTTGGGCAAAATTAACTTCTGATGCTCCGGTGAGCGGAATCAGGGCAACAGTCAGAGCAGGGCGCGACCAAATGCGCTCAAATCTGATTGCCCGCCTGCCAGAGTCATTAAGTGGAAAACGGATCCTAGACGCAGGCTGCGGCACCGGTGCTTTGGCTCTTGAATTAGCTAACAAAGGGGCGAGTGTTGTTGCGATTGATTTATCGCCCAATCTCATTGAGTTAGCTAAAGAGAGAATTGCTCCGGCTGATCGTCAAAATATTGACTTTAGATCCGGCGATATGCTCGATGACAGCTTAGGTGAATTTGATTACGTAGTAGGCATGGATTCGATGATCCATTACTGCGCAGATGATATGTTGGTCGTGCTTGAAAAGTTGGCGCCGCGAGTTTCACATAAGATTGTATTTACTTTTGCGCCAAGTACCTTGCCGCTGGAAATCATGATTCGTGTTGGCCGTCTTTTTCCTAGAAAAGATCGGGCACCTTTTATAGAGCCTATAAGCCAAACTAAGCTAAGTAAGTTAATAGATCAATCACCCTGGTTTGTGGATTGGAAAATTCCCCACACCCAATTAGTTTCAAGTGGTTTTTATAAGTCACAACTCATGGAGATTGAAAAAGTATCATGATCAATCTGTCAAAGATGGCTAAGACATGGACGAGGATTGATCCTCGCTTTCTGCCTTTTGCTGACGTGGCGACCCCAGATTTACCTCTGAGCCGCCTCTTAAGACTATCTTTGTTTCAAGTTTCGGTAGGTATGGCTACTGCCTTATTGGTTGGCACCTTAAATCGAGTCATGATTGTTGAGTTACACATGGATGCTTGGATGGTGGCCTTAATGGTTGCCCTCCCACTCATCTTTGCACCATTTAGGGCCTTAATTGGCCATAAGTCAGATACCCATCGATCCATATTAGGTTGGAGAAGAGTTCCTTATATTTGGATCGGAACTTGGTTGCAGTTTGGTGGCTTGGCCATCATGCCTTTTGCGCTCATCATTCTGTCTGGAGATACCCATTGGCCAGCTTGGTTTAGCTACCTTGGCAGTGCGTTGGCTTTTTTACTGGTCGGCGCAGGAATGCAAACTACTCAAACTGCTGGCTTAGCTCTTGCAACAGATTTGGCGGACGCAAAAAATCGTCCGCGTGTAGTTGCCATGATGTACGTCATGCTGCTCTTTGGTATGGTCTTAAGCGGGGTAATGTTTAGTGTCTTTCTAGATCCATTTAGCCCGATTCAGCTAATTAAGGTGATTCAGGGAGTTGCACTCATTACCTTATTACTCAATTTATTCGCCTTGTGGAAGCAAGAAGCAAGGCAGCCTAAAAATACTGCGCCCTCTATTGTTCAGCCCAAGTTCTCACAAAGTTGGAGTGAGTTCATTAAGGCGCCACAGGTTCGTCGCTTCCTCATCATGCTAGGTCTCGGAACTACTGCCTTTAGCATGCAAGACATTATCTTGGAGCCGTATGGCGGAGAAATACTCTTATTGGATGTATCTGCTACTAGCTTTTTGACTGCGCTGATTGCCTGCGGATCTTTACTGGCATTTACGCTATCTGCACGCTGGTTAAGCAAGGGCTATAACGCCTACAGAATTTCTGCAGCCGGCCTCCTGCTTGGGCTGATTGCCTTCTCCATGGTGATATTTTCAGAGCCATTAGGTTCACCCAATCTCTTTAGATTAGGCGCACTTCTGATCGGTTTTGGTGGAGGCTTGTTTGCAGTGAGTACGCTCACTATTGCCATGAGTATGGATCAGGAGAATAAAACTGGGATGGTGATTGGCGCTTGGGGAGCGGTAACAGCAACATGCTCTGGAATTGGTATGTCATTGGGAGGAGTCATTCGTGATCTCGTCTCGGATTTGGCGATGGGCGGTGCAATTGGTTCTGCCTTAATGAACCCTGCCACTGGGTATAGCTTTGTTTATCACATTGAGATTTATTTGTTGTTTATTACTTTGATAGCCTTAGGTCCACTAGTAGCCAAAAAGCGAAACCTGGAGATTTCAAAAATGAGTAAGTTTGGCCTAGCGGATTTTCCAAGCTAGTTTATTAAAGAAGGAGAGAAAAAATGGGTACTGGTGCAATTACACAATATATAGATGTCGCTCAATTAGCGTTTTATCTATTTCTACTTTTTTTTGTTGGTTTAGTGATATACCTAACATTAGAAGGGAAGAGAGAGGGTTTCCCTCTTGAAACCGAACGCTTCGGCAAGGTTCGACGCGAAGATGGCATTTTAGGTATGCCAAAGACGAAGAAATATGTCACCGAATTCGGCAAAACCTATTACTCCCCCTTGGAAACTCCGCCGGATACAGAGCAGCTTTCAGCAGAGCCAATTCATCCGTGGAATGGCGCACCGATTGCTCCAATTGGCAATCCATTATTAGCAGGAGTAGGTCCAGGCTCCTATGCAAACCGTGCTGATCATGTTGATTACGATCTAGAGGGTCATGCGCGAATTCGTCCGCTGAGGAAGCTAAATGATTTTGCAATTGCAAAGCAAGATACTAATCCGATTGGCTTGAGCGTTATTGGCGCAGATGGTCATAAAGCTGGCGTTGTGAAAGACGTCTGGGTTGATCATATGGAAATGCTAATCCGTTATTTAGAGATTGATGTCAAAGGGTCAGCAGTCTTATTGCCTGTCAATTTCTCACGTATTGGAAAGCAAGATGTACAAGTAGCATCAATCCTTGCAGATCAGTTTGCGGCTGTGCCAAAAACAAAGAATCCAGAGGAAATTACTTTACTGGAAGAAGAGAAGATCATGGCGTACTATGGCGCCGGCACTCTGTATGCGACTCCTGATCGTCAGGAGCCACTAATATGAGCCTGAACATTCCTAGTAGTCCAGAGCATGAGTTTGAGCCAGAGCTGGGACTTCCAGAAAAGTTACCTGAGGGCGAACGTATTTTGTGGCAGGGCTCGCCTGATGTAAAGGCGATGCTTCTGCGAGTGTTTCATTTCAAAGGGCTATTGATTTATTTCGGCCTGATCTTGCTCTATCAGATTATTACAGGGGTTACTGATGGTGAAGCCTTCAGTGCGATATTTTTCTCCTCCTTAAGGATTGCAATTTTTTCAGCCATTGGCTTATCTCTAGTTGCCTTACTTGCTTATCTCATGGCATCCACTGCGGTCTACACTATTACCAACAAGCGTGTAGTGATGCGGATTGGGATTGTGCTGAATATGACTTTCAATTTCCCCCTCAAGATGATTGAGTCGGCTGATTGCTGCGTCACTAAGCAGGGTACGGGAGATATTTCTCTCAAGTTAAGCAAAGATACAAAAATTGCGATATTTCACTTATGGCCGCATTCAAGGCCATCCCATTGGGCTAGTCCTCAGCCTACTCTACGGTGTATTAACAACTGCTCCGAAGTAGCCAAAATTTTGGTTGATGCTTGGGCTACTCAGAATAATGTCATTACTAGGTCAGTTCAAGCCGCTCAACACAATCTATCGATGGTGAATGCGCCTTATTCAAGGGCTGAGACAGCATGATTTTGCGTATGAATACTATCCGCATCCAAAACTACATTGCACTGTTTGTAGTCATTTTTTTGGCGGGGATAGTTTTCCTGGTAGCTAATACCGTTCAGTCTGGCAAATCAGAAACACAGGCGGATGCCAGCGTGATCGCGAAAAAAACACTGTTTTTTAGGGATCTCCCTGATGGATCGGTAGGGGTTATATCAGCTTCTAGTGGGAAAATGATTGCACAAGTAGAGGGTCAGGCTGGTTTTGTAAGGGGAATTTTGCGAGCCTTGGCTCGTGAACGTCGTATTCAGCAAATTACCAGTGATGATGCATTCGAATTAATGAGTCGATCTGATGGCAGGTTGACTTTAGTAGATCTAGCAACGGGCAATCGAATTGATTTGGAATCATTTGGTAGGGATAACGCAGCTCAGTTTGCTGCATTTTTAAATAGCGCGGGGCAATAATGTCTAAACAGCTGGTCAAATGTTCTGTGGATATGTCCAATACCTCAGAGTACTTATATGCCCATGTGGATCTTGACGGCATTCAAGTCGGGCCAGGCGATGAGGTTCTAGTGCATGACCCGATTACAGAAATTTCATTTGGTGAGGTCTTGAGCTACCAAAGAACAGCCACAGTTTCAAAGGCTGGCTGGTTATCGCGTTTATGGGTATATCTCACTGCAAGACTCGAAATTACCTTGTTATACGAAGTGAGCTTTTCCACCACCCGATTCAGTCAAGCAAAAAAATATCCAAGAGTGCGCTCAGTAGCGCACGCCCAACCCCTTATTGTGACTAAAGGTATTGAAGTATGAGCGCTAATGCCCCCACTATGGATACAGTTCGCCCCATTAATGAATCAACCGATCGCGCTCTAGAAAGTACGATCTTAAGTCCTCGGTTTTACACCACTGATTTTGACGAGATGGATCGTTTTGATATCAGCTCAGTCAAGCCTGAGTGGGATAAGCTCATGCAAGAATTTGAGTCAGACATTAATCAGGCTCACTTTCAGCGTCCTGAAGATATGTCCAAAGACTACTCCCACTTGCCAGAGGGCTTGTACCAGGAGTTTTTAGATTTCTTAATTAGCTCAATCACTTCGGAGTTCTCAGGTTGTGTTCTCTATTCAGAAATTAAAAAGTCAATTAGGAATCCTGACTTAAAAGACTTGTTCTCATACATGGCTCGTGATGAGAGTAGGCATGCCGGTTTTATTAATCAATGGCTCAAAGATTTTGGTATTGGGGTTGATCTAGGATTTTTAGCAAGGACTAAAAAATACACTTTCTTTAAGCCAAAGTTTATTTTTTACGCAACTTACTTGTCTGAAAAAATTGGCTATGCCCGCTACATCACGATTTATCGAATTATTCAAAACAAGCCAGAATTACGCTTCCATCCGATTTTTCTCTGGTTTGAGAAATGGTGTAATGATGAATTCCGGCATGGTGAAGCCTTTGCCTTATTAATGCGGTCTACGCCTAAGTTACTTAATGGCGGCAATCGACTGTGGATTCGTTTTTTCTTATTGGCGGTATACGCAACGATGTATGTGCGCGATCATTCCAGGCCTGAGTTTCATAAAGCGCTTGGAGTATCGCCAACAGACTACGACCGTAAGGTACTAGAAATTACTTCTGATATTACTAAGCAGGTTTTCCCTTTCACTATCAATTTAGATGATCCAAGAATTTGGGAGTGCTTTGAAAAGCTGAGAAAAATTTCAGATGAGGTAGATCATTTGAAGCAGGTGGGTGGTGTTTTCTCAGCTATCAAACGAGGTGCTCTAGTGGTTGTAGCTACTGCTACCTTCTTGCGTCTTTACATGCTGCCCGTAGTTCCGAATGAATTACCGAGCGATATTCGCATGGCACCCGTTTGGTAATTCAATATGTATTTCTGGATAAGCCCGCTGATATTCACCGTCTTTATATGGTGGTTTAGCACAGGGCTTATCTTGAAGGTGCATAGCCTTCCAAAGCGTTTTTTTAAATCTATATTCATAGCCTCGATTGGAGTTTTATTGCTCGCCTTTTGGGGCTTGTCTATCTCTAGTCAGCAGGCTACGATTGCTGGTGCTTATTGCTCATTTACTTGCGCAATCATCATTTGGGGTTGGCAAGAGTTGGCCTTTCTACTGGGCTACATCACTGGATCACGGCGCTCAGAATGCCCTAGTGGACTAAGCCCCATGACCAGAGCTTGGTATGCATTTCAGACGATTAATTATCATGAGCTGGCATTGCTCAGTTTAGGAGCGATTCTATTTTTCATTAACTTAGATTCCGTGAATCAAACTGGATTTTGGACCTTTGTCATCCTATGGGGTATGCGCCAAAGTACGAAGATTAATATCTTCTTGGGCGTCCTCAATTTCAATGAATCTTTCTTGCCACAGCACCTACAGTATTTGGTCACCTATTTCAGGCGCAGAGCAATGAACTTCCTGATGCCATTTTCTATCTTAGTTTCAGTGATGATATTAATCCCGATCTGGTCAAGTGCTGGAGTGGATTCTTCTCCCTTTGATAGGGCCTCATATGCCTTGCTAGGAACTCTATTGGCTCTTGGTTTACTGGAGCATCTCTTTTTAATTCTGCCGTTTCCAAGTGAGCTGCTTTGGAAGTGGGGCTACAAAAAAAATCACTAATTTATTTGAATATGGCTTCAACTAAAACTATTTTCTTAGCTCAACCCCGCGGTTTTTGTGCCGGAGTTGAAAGGGCTATTCTGATAGTTGAGGAGGCCTTAAGAATCTATGGTGCGCCGATTTATGTTCGACATGAAATCATTCATAACGCCTATGTTGTTAAAGATTTCGAATCTCGCGGCGTTATCTTTATTAACGAATTGGATCATGTGCCACAGGGTGCTATTCTGATTTTTAGTGCGCATGGAGTTTCGCAGGCCGTCAGGGTGGAAGCGAACAATCGTCAATTCAAAGTATTTGATGCGACCTGTCCTTTAGTGGCTAAGGTGCATGCTGAAGTGGTGCGCTTAAAAGAGCGTGGATATCAAATCATCATGATTGGACATCGTGGCCACCCAGAGGTTGAGGGTACGATGGGCCAAATAGATTCTTCGATCTATTTGATTGAGTGTGTGCAAGATGTCGCCCAGCTTTACTTTGAAGAAGATGCGCTGATAGCTTACGTCACTCAAACGACCTTATCGGTCGATGAAACGCAAGAAATCACTAAAGCATTAGTGAAAAAGTTCCCGAATATCCATGCACCAAAATGCCAGGACATTTGTTATGCCACTCAAAATCGTCAGGATGCCGTCAAAGCAATGGTTCCGCAGGTCGATTTAGTGGTAGTGGTAGGTAGTCCAAACAGCTCTAACTCTAAGCGCCTTCAAGAACTTGCTGAAAGCATGAATGTGCCGGCGTATTTAGTGGATGATCCTTCACAACTTCAAGGGGAGTGGTTTGAAGGAGTTCGCAATATTGGCGTAACAGCAGGGGCTTCCGCCCCAGAGGCATTAACAGCCCAAATCGTCGAGGCTATTGGCCTATTTTCCAGCGGAACTGTTTCGCCACTCCAGGGAATTGAAGAAACGGTCAACTTTTCCCTCCCAAAAGAGCTTCTCAGGGCGGCCTAAACCCCTCTTTTTTCTCCTAAGTGCTGTTCTATAAGGGTTTTCACTTGTAAAAACAGGTGATAAAAGTGTCAAATTTAATTGACACTTTTAAATGTCAATGACAAAATCATTTACATGAATCTGCCTGATCCTAAAGCAATTTTGACGCTTTTAAAGCCCATCACTTGGTTTCCGCCAATGTGGGCCTTCGCTTGTGGATCAATCACTGGCAGTGAAAAAATTGCTGACAATTTACCGATTTTTCTTGTTGGACTGGCCCTGACTGGCCCACTAGTTTGCGCTTCTAGTCAGGCGGTCAATGATTGGTTTGATCGACACGTAGATGCGATCAATGAGCCCATGCGTCCAATACCCTCTGGTCGCATACCTGGTCGTTGGGGTTTATACATTGCGATCCTATGGTCTTTGATTTCCATTTGGGTGGGAAGTTATTTGGGTCCGATTGGATTTGCCGCAACCTTATTAGCCTTAGTGCTTGCATGGCTCTACAGCATGCCGCCAATTCGCTTTAAAAATAATGGTTGGTTTGGAAATCTTGCGTGCGGAATTAGTTACGAAGGTTTGGCATGGGTTACCGGAGCTACCTTGCTCTCAGGTGGCTTAATGCCAAATAAACCATCGCTAATACTTGCCGGCCTTTACAGCGCAAGTGCTCACGGCATCATGACTTTAAATGACTTTAAAGCGATTGAAGGTGATCGGCAAATGGGAGTGCGCTCCTTGCCTGTGCAACTCGGGGCCAAAAGAGCAGCGCAAGTTGCAGCTGCATTCATGTTGATTCCGCAGGTAGTGGTGCTATGCCTGCTGCTATCTTGGAATAAGGAAATGTATGCCTTAGTCATTGGCCTACTGATCGTAGCGCAAGTGATTTTATTAAGGGATTTTTTAAAGCGGCCCATAGAGAAAGCACTTTTTTATAGTGGCTTTGGAGTGCCTGTCTTGGTTACTGGAATGATGGTTTCTGCTTTTGCAGTGATGGGGATGGATAGCTAATGAGTATCGCAATTAGTCAACCGCTATTAAATCTTTCGACATTCGGATGGCTGAGTATCGTTCGCATTGGACTTGTGCAAGCTTGCATCGGGGCTATTGTGGTGATGACGACATCCACCTTGAATCGAATCATGGTTGTCGAGTTAGCCTTGCCAGCGAGTCTCCCGGGCTTTTTAGTGGCCATTCATTATTTTGTACAAGTCATTCGTCCAAGAATGGGCTTTGAGTCCGATAGTGGGGCTAAGAAAACGCCTTGGATATTGGGTGGAATTACTTTATTAGCCTTAGGCGGATTTGGTGCTGCTATCGCGACAACATTAATGGGAGTGCATCTTCTCTTAGGCATTGCCTCAGCGATTGTTGCTTTCTTCTTTATTGGTGTTGGCGTCAGTATGAGTGGTACATCCTTGCTGGCACTGCTAGCGAAGGGTGTCAGCGACGAGCGCAGAGCAGCTGCTGCTACAACAGTATGGCTCATGATGATTTTTGGTTTTGCCATGACGAGCGGTATTGCTGGAAAATTTTTAGATCCGTATGAACCAGAAAAAGTGATCTTGATCTCCGGCATCATCTCTCTGTCTGCTATGGCGCTTTCTTTTGCAGCCCTGTTCAAGCTAGAAGGTCATGATCTACAAAATAGTAGAGTGAAGAAAGATAAAAAAGTCCCCTTCAAAAAAGCCTTAAGCGATATTTTGGCTGATCCAGATACCAAGCGATTTACGATCTTTATCTTTTTATCGATGCTGGCATTTAGTGCACAGGATTTAATTCTGGAACCATTTGCAGGAATGGTTTTTAAATACACCTTGGGTGAGACAACCAGTCTATCGGGTATTCAGCATGCTGGTGTGTTGACCGGAATGCTATTGGTCGCCGTCTGTGGATCGAGTCGATTGCGCAAATATTTTGGTTCACTCCGTTCATGGATGATTTATGGCTGTCTTGCTTCTGCATTAGCCATGTTTGGATTAGTTTTAGCTGGTTTGCTAGAAGGAGACTGGCCATTAAAGCCGAATGTCTTTTTGCTTGGCTTGGCAAATGGCGCTTTTTCAATTGCAGCGATTGCCTCCATGATGCGATTAGCGGTAGTGGGTGGAGCAGGCAAAGAGGGTGTGCGCATTGGGCTTTGGGGTGGTGCGCAAGCCATTGCCTTTGGCTTGGGTGGATTAATTGGTGCTGGGGCTAGTGATTTAGCGAGATCCATTTTCACCAATCCTGCTTTTGCATACTCCAGCGTCTTTTTTATCGAAGCACTGTTGTTTGTTGTTTCAGCATATATGGCCTCTCTAGTTGAGAGAAAAAATAGCACTACGAGTCAAGCGAGGTAAAGCGAATGGGAACAGAATTTATTTATGACGCGGTTGTGATTGGCGGTGGTCCAGCAGGAGCTACGGCAGCCCAAACATTGGCTAAAAAAGGCAAGCAAGTTTTATTGCTTGATAAGCGAGGCAGAGTGAAGCCTTGCGGCGGAGCAATTCCTCCGCGCTTAATAAAAGACTTTGAGATTCCCGATGAGCTGTTAGTTGCTAAGGCAAAATCAGCACGTATGGTTTCACCGCTCGGAAAAGCGGTTGATATCCCGATTGATAATGGCTTTGTTGGCATGGTCGATCGAGCCCAATTTGATGAATGGTTGCGCAAGCGCGCCGTTGCTGCTGGAGCAACTCGGGAAGATGGTCTTTTTGAAACTCTGACACGTGAAGGCCCACTGGCTCGCATTCATTACCGCACAAGAGGATCGCGTGATGGCGATTCTGGTGCTATCAAAAGTGTTCTTACTAAAGCAGTGATTGGCGCTGATGGTGCTAAGTCTCAAGTTGGAAGAAGTGCTGGAGTAAAGGGTTGTGCTGAAGCCAATTACGTCTTTGCGTATCACGAAATCATTAAAACTCCGCCAAACACGCCACATCATTTTGATTCCACCCGATGTGATGTGGTGTATCAAAAGCCGATCTCCCCCGATTTTTATGGCTGGGTATTTCCTCACGGCGATACGATCAGTATCGGTACTGGAAGTGCTGACAAAGGCTTCTCCTTAAGGAATGCTGTTGCCAAGCTGCGCTCAGATGTGGGTCTTGAGGGTGCGGAGCTCATCAGGCATGAGGGCGCACCTTTGCCGATGAAGCCCCTTAAAAAATGGGATGATGGACAGCAGGTTGTGTTGGCTGGTGATGCAGCAGGAGTGGTTGCCCCGGCGTCTGGCGAAGGAATTTATTACGCCATGCTGGGGGGTCAATTAGCAGGCGAGGCTGTCTATGAATTTGTAGAGAGCAATGATCCCGCAAAGTTACAGTTAGCCAGAAAGCGCTTTATGAAAGAGCATCGTATGACTTTCTGGGTATTGGGAATCATGCAGTATTTTTGGTACACAACTGACAAGCGACGCGAGAGTTTTGTCAAAATGTGTGAAGACAAGGATGTTCAGAAGCTGACCTTCGAGTCTTATATGAATAAAAAACTTGTACGCAAAAAGCCTTTGGCTCATATCAAGATCTTCTTCAAAGATATGGGGCATTTATTGGGATTAGCTAAGGCATGAAGATTTTCTTCGAGCGCAAGTACCTTCTAATGATCGCCGCATGGATGATCATTACTTCTGTTGCGGGTGGATTAGCTACAGAGATCGGGCCTTGGTATTTCTCGTTGAAGCAGCCGGCTTGGAAACCGCCAGATTGGGCCTTTGGTTTGATCTGGACGATTATTTTCATACTATCGGCAGCTGCTTGGATGATTGCTTTTAACAATCACCCAACAAGGTCGCAGAGAATTTCCTTGGTCAGCCTATTTGTGCTCAATAGTTTCTTAAATATCCTCTGGAGCATCTTTTACTTTCGTATGCACCATCCAGATTGGTCTCTGATAGAGGCAGGCTTTCTATGGTTATCTGTCTTAGGAATTATGGTGGTTATGTGGCCTATTCATAAGTTGGCAGCCTTTTTAATGTTGCCTTATTTGATTTGGGTCACTATCGCGATGTGTCTGAACTGGGAGACTCTAGTTCTCAATCCGGGGGCTTATTAAACAATGGCCAGCATGAAACTACTTAATCTTGGTGTCAATCATCATACTGCTCCGATAGATATTCGGGAAAGTGTTGCCGTAGCCCCTGAGATTTTGCAAGACTCATTGATTGATTTGCGTAAGTACTTGCAGGGGAAAAATTCAAACAGCAGCCCTGAAGTGGCAATTCTATCGACCTGCAATCGTATGGAAATTTACTGTGCTGCAAATGACATTGAGTACGCAGATAACGACTTTGAAAAAAGAGCTTTTGATTGGTTAGCAGCGCAAAATAATGTTCAGGGTAATGCGCTGCGTCCCTACATTTACTCTGCAACATCAGCAGATGCTGTTAAGCATGCCTTTAGGGTGGGTAGTGGCCTAGATTCTATGGTGCTCGGAGAGACCCAAATTCTCGGACAAATGAAGAAGGCAATTGATTGCGCTAATCAAGTAGGGACTGTCGGCGCATATTTAAAGCCATTGTTTGATAAAACTTTCTCAGTTGCCAAGGTGGTTCGTGGCAGCACTCAAATTGGCGCTCATTCGGTATCGATGGCGGGCGCCTCAATCAAATTAGTTCAGCGTATTTTTGGTGACATCAATGGATGTAATGTGCTGTTTATCGGCGCAGGAGAAATGATCGGCCTATGTGCAAGTCATTTTGCTGGGAAGAAGCCAAAAAAGATTGCGATCTCTAATCGCACGGTGGATAGGGGTAGTGAATTAATCAAAGCCTTCGCCGATCAAAATTTAGTCACTGAAGCATTCCCATTACACGAGTTAGCCCAGCACCTACATGAATACGATGTAGTGGTATCTTGCACAGCAAGTTCATTGCCCATTATCGGCCTAGGCATGGTTAAAACAGCCTTGAAAGCAAGGCAGTTTCGACCCATGGTTTTAATTGATTTAGCCGTTCCAAGAGACTTTGAATCTGAGATTAAGAGTGTCAAAGATGCCTATTTATATTCTATCGATGACCTGGGTGAGATTGTGAGCGCGGGCAAAGCCAATCGCACAGAGTCTGTCCATGAAGCAGAAAAGATTATTGAAAAAGGGGTGATCGAGTTTTATCAAGCCTTAGAAAAAAGAGCAGTAGTGCCCATCATTAAATCGATTCAGGATGTGGGTGAGCGGTATCAAAAAATTGAACTGGAAAAAGCAGGTAGAAGAATTGCCAAAGGAGAGGATCCCATGATTGTTCTTTCTCAAATGGCTAGTGCACTAGCCAATAAATTTATGCATGCCCCAATTTGTGCGCTTCAGAACTCTAGCCATGAAAATCTGGAAGATTTTAAGAAGATCATTTCGACAATTTATACATCTAAGTAAATTACCATGTTAAAAGTCACCAATCTTCTCGAGACTATCACTAATCCTGCTGATTTGAGGACTTATGAGCCTAATCAGCTTCCTCAAATAGCTCAAGAATTACGCAGCTTTATTCTCAACTCAGTCTCTAGTACTGGGGGGCATTTATCCTCTAATCTGGGCACCGTAGAACTTGCTATTGCTCTGCATTACGTATTTAATACTCCTCATGATCGAATGATTTGGGATGTAGGTCATCAAAGTTATGCCCATAAGGTGCTGACGGGGCGACGTGAGGGAATGTCCACACTTCGCCAATATGGCGGTATTTCAGGATTTCCAAAGCGCAGTGAGAGTGAGTATGACGCTTTTGGTACTGCGCACTCTTCAACGAGTATCTCGGCTGCCTTAGGGATGGCAGTGGCAGCGAAGACTAAAAATGAAAAACGCAGCGTAGTGGCCATTATTGGTGATGGCGCTATGAGTGCTGGTATGGCATTCGAAGCCATGAACAATGCTGGCGTAAATAAAAAAGTACCTTTGATAGTAATACTCAATGACAACGAGATGTCGATTTCACCAGCAGTCGGTGCGCTCAATCGCTATTTAGTCAAACTCATATCGGGCTCGATGTATGCCGCGACCAAAAGAGGTATCGACAAGGTTTTATCGGTTGCTCCGCCGATACGCGAGTTCGCAAAAAGACTTGAGGGTCATGCAAAAGGAATGGTTGGCCCAGCTACAATTTTTGAAGAGTTTGGATTTGATTACTACGGGCCAATTGATGGGCATGACTTAGATGTATTAATTCCCACCTTAGAAAACATCAAACATCTTGCTCAAACTGAGGGCCCTCAGTTTCTTCACATCATTACCAAAAAAGGTAAAGGCTATGGTCGGGCGGAAGAGGATCCTATTCTTTATCATGGCCCAGGAAAATTTGATGCCAGCATCGGAATTCAAGCCGGTAAAGCCAGTAAGAAAACCTTCACTCAAGTATTTGGTGAATGGTTATGCGATATGGGGGCTGCGGATGAGCGGCTGATTGCGATTACGCCAGCCATGCGTGAGGGCTCTGGATTAAACGAATTTGAAGCTCGCTTTCCTGATCGCTACTATGACGTTGGGATTGCAGAGCAACATGCCGTTACCTTTGCTGCTGGAATTGCCTGTGAGGGCTTAAAGCCGGTAGTAGCGATTTACTCCACCTTTTTACAGCGCGGCTACGATCAGCTGATTCACGATGTCACCTTGCAGAATCTCCCGATTGTTTTCGCGATTGATCGTGCTGGTATCGTGGGTGCGGATGGTGCAACGCATGCTGGCGCATTTGATGTTGCTTTCTTACGGTGCCTGCCAAACTTAGTTCTGATGACGCCTTCGAATGAGCAAGAATGCCGTGCTATGTTGAGTACTGCTTTCAAACATGATGGCCCGGCAGCTGTACGATATCCACGTGGTTCTGGTATTGGTACTCCAACTGAGCCTTCATTAGATACTCTAGCAATTGGTAAGGGCCGCATAGTGCGCACTTTAAATAATGGAGTGCTAGCAAAGAAAAAAATTGCTTTTATCTGCTTTGGACCGATTTTATATTCTGCCTTAGATGTGGCTGAAGAAATCAATGCGACTGTAGTAGACATGCGCTTTGTTAAGCCGCTTGATGAAGAGCTACTTCTGACTATTGCCCAGTCTCACGACGCTCTGGTCTTGATTGAAGATAGCGCGATTCAGGGGGGTGCTGGAAGTGCTTGCCTTGAGGTGCTGTCAAATAAAAATATTCAAATAGAAACTCTTCAACTTGGATTGCCGGATGAGTATGTAGAGCATGGCGATGTCAATCTACTCTTAGATCATTACGGACTCTCTGCTCAGAAGATAAAGCAGAGCGTTATTTCACGATTTGGATAAAGTATTGGCAGGACAGGATTTAATTCAAGAGCTTCCGTATCGGGACTTATGTACTGATTGTGGAGTTTCGCGCACCTCAGCCCCGAAGCGCTGCGCTACGGCCTGTCAATTTATTCAACCTGATTACCCAAAATACGAACTATCAGTTCATGGTAGAGAGCGTAAGCTAGAAAATTCGGATGAAGTATTTTTTGGGGCTTATCTCCACATGTTTAGGGCTCGACTAGTCAATCCATTGCCTGGTGCGCAATGGACAGGAATTATCAGTCGCTTATGTGAAGTGCTATTAGAGAGAGGGGAGGTTGACGCTGTTATTACCATGCGTTCTGACCCCGAGGATCGCTGGAAACCCAGCCCAGTCATCGTTACTAAAGCGGAGGATATGGCCGAGTGTCGAGGTATGAAGATGGGTTATGCGCCCATCATTCAGTATCTTGAGCAAGCAAGGGATCTGGGATATAAAAAAGTAGTGATGGTAGGAATACCTTGCCAAGTCTACGCTGCAAGAGCATTAGAAAAAGAGCTTGGATTTGAGAAGTTACTCATCATTGGATCTCCTTGCTCTGACAACACAACAACCGAAAACTTTCATCAGTTTTTAGGCTTGCTGAGTCCCAATCCTGAAGATATTACGTATTTAGAATTTAGGGCCGATTACCATGTTGAATTGAGATTTAAAAATGGTGAAGTGCAAGAGATTCCTTTTTTAAAGTTACCTCTCAGCACTTTGCCCGCAGATTTTTTCCCAACGACTTGTAAAACCTGTGTTGATTACGTCAACTCCCTATCGGATATTACGGTGGGGTATATGGCAGGCACAGGGGAGCAATGGATTATTGTTCGCAATCCAAAAGGTCAAGAGCTCATAAATCTCCTTTCTAACGAGCTATCGCTTGAACCGGTGAGTTCCGCTGGCAATCGTTTGGGTCCCGTTAAAGGCTTTATGAAAAATGTGGAGCTCGCCGCAGGGGGCTTACCATTGCAGCGGATGCCCAACTTCATGCGCAGTATTTTTGCCTGGGTAATGCCGAGATTTGGGCCTCGAGGGCTAGAGTTTGCTAAAGCGAGGGTAGAGATGAAGGCAATCGAATCGGTGATTCATTTACGTAGCATTGCGCCGCACAAAATAAAAAATATGGTGCCTAAAGCCACCTGGGTTTTGCTTGAAAAATATGAAATACGGCCTTCTAGTGATGAAATAAAGGGGTCTAGGGAAAGTACTTAAGCTAATTCATTTGAGTATCTTCAAAAATGAGCCTATAAAGTAAACATTCCCATTTATAGGCTCTTAGGCAGTCATAGCGATCTCAAGTAATGATTTGAGACTGTGATCTGATCAGGTGATGTTCATGAATTTATCCAGACTAGTGAGCATCGCTAAATCTAAAAAGAGATCTAGCCAAGACGACTCCAAACTTAATCAGAATTCCCCCTCAAATGAGCCCAATAGCATCTGGGAGGACTGCCTGGTTGCAAATGCACCCTCTAAGGCTACATTTGAAAAAAACGATACCCCGCATCCATTAGAAAAAGCTTGCACGGAAGAAGAGTATCTTGAGTCGCTAGTCAAGACGATTGAAAATAATATATTGCCCTTGATCGTTGAGAAGCATCTAGAGACATCGATTTCCTCAGTTTTAAAAGCGCCTCCAGCCGACCTGATTACCCAACAATCGATTACCGAGTTAACGCAATTAGTATTGCAAGAGGATGCGAGAACCTCTGTTAAGTACGTCAAAGATATTCATGCTTCAGGCGTTAGTCTCGAAAATATTTATTTACTCTTATTAACTCCAGTTGCGAGAAAGCTGGGTGAAATGTGGGAGGATGATCAGTCTAGCTTCACCGACGTCACGATTGCACTTTGGCGTATCAAGCAGTTGATGTATGACTTAAGTCCCATCTTCCAGCAATATGCAGAGCAAAATAAAACTGGTTCGAGCATCATGCTTGTTCCCTTGCCGGGCTCGCAACATAACTTAGGGCTATTTATGGTTTCTGAGTTTTTTGCTAAAGCGGGCTGGAGAATCTGGGGTGAGTTGGCTGCTACACAAGAGGATATTGTTTCCATGGCACAGACAGAGTGGTTTGATGTCATTGGCCTATCGGCAAGTTTACGTGAACAGTTCCCGCAATTAAAAGACCTGATTCAAGAAATCAAGCTTAAATCCAAAAATCCGCGTGTTGGTGTGATTGTTGGCAGCCCTGTTTTCAATCAACACCCTGAGTTAGTAGATGAATTGGGTGCCGACATGGTTGGATTTGATGCAGCGGATGCCTTGGAAAAGGCAACTTATTATGTTGAGCGATTGCGCTAGTTCATAGGTGTCAGTGCATGGCGGCAGAATTAGAGAACGATCTTTTTTTAAGAGCTTGTTTTTCTCAAAAAACAGAAAGAACGCCTGTTTGGTTGATGCGGCAGGCTGGACGCTACCTTCCAGAGTATCGCCAAACCAGAGCTAAGGCTGGAAGTTTTCTCGATTTAGCCAAAAGCCCAGAGTACGCAACAGAAGTTACCCTGCAGCCTATAGATCGCTATGGCCTAGATGCCGCGATACTATTTTCAGATATATTGACTGTTCCAGACGCAATGGGATTGGGCCTCACTTTTGATAGCGGTGAGGGGCCGAGGTTTTTGCACCCATTAAGCTCCGAAGAAGATGTAAAAAAGCTTCCAGTAGCTGATATGGAGCAGCTCCGTTATGTTTTTGATGCCGTAGCATCCATCTCTAAGGCACTCACCTCCAATGGCAAACAGCAAGTTCCCTTAATTGGATTTACAGGAAGTCCCTGGACTTTAGCTTGCTACATGATTGAAGGCGGTGGATCAAAAGACTTTGCTAAGACAAAGAAGATGCTCTATGACCGCAAAGATCTCATCCAAAAAATATTGGATATCAACGTCCAATCCATCACTGAATACCTCACACTGCAAGCAGATTCTGGCGCTCAGGCCCTCATGATTTTTGATACTTGGGGTGGCCTATTGACCCCGAATGACTATCTTGAGCATTCACTAGCTCCCATGTCAGCAATTATCAGCAGTATTAAAAGCAATCCCAAATACAAAGATCTGCCTATCATTTTGTTTACCAAGGGAGGGGGTCTTTGGTTAAGCGATATTGCGCAATCAGGTGCCAATGTGATTGGTCTGGATTGGACTATTGACCTAAAACATGCGCGACAAACCATTAACCATGTATCCAATAGCCCAATTGCAATTCAGGGTAATTTAGACCCCTCGATTTTGTTAGCAAACCCTGCTGAAATAGATGCTCGTGTCATGCAATTGTTTCAAGGTTTATCAACGGCTGATGTTGCTGGTGGCAATCCACTCGATGGACATACTTTTAATCTGGGGCATGGAATTTCACAATTCACCCCTCCAGAGAATGTTGCTGTTTTAGTCGATGCCGTTAAGCGGTATTCAACAAGCTTTAGGGCAAGTACCCAATAAGAGAAGTCAATTTTTTTAAAGGCAGATTCTGAGGTGATGCAAGGGAGCTAATATGACGATCATGAAATTTTGTTCAGTGTTTGAAGCCTTGGGTTGTGAAATCAGATTACAAGTTTTTGATTTCATCATGCAGGCAGGTGAGGACGGAGTTGCACCCAAAGAAATAGTCGAGCAGTTTGGGGTGGACTCAGGTACTTTGCAATTTCATTTGAAGAAACTGATCAACGTCAATCTCGTCAGTAAAAAAAATACCAGAAGAAATAGGCGTTACTACTGCGCCAGTAATATCCCAGCAGTTTTTCAGCAATTAGTCTTGCACAGTGATGCCATTTAACTTTTCCTCTTATCTAGCTAAGGCACATACATTATGAAAATTTACGAATGGATTACTGCAGCTGAAAAAGGAATCTTAATTCTCATTGCGTTTTTTACTATTTTTAGTGTCGGCATAGAGATGTATACCGTTATCCTCAACGGAAAAATTACTTTAACCGATCTGTTGCTAATGTTCATTTATGCCGAGGTGCTAGGCATGGTGGCAGCTTTTTACAAGTACAACAAGATTCCAATCACTATCCCCATCTTCATCGCCATTACTGCTCTTTGCAGGCTCATTATTTTGCAGGGTAAGGGTATTAGTACGATTGACTTAATCTATGAGAGTGGAGCGGTATTGTTGCTGGCTCTTTCAGCGATCATCATTAAAAAAGCCATGAGTACTAAAGATTCAGAGGTATAAAATCTCTTAAGTGAGCTACCTAATGGCTCAGGCCTTAGGCTCTAGACCTCAAGACTTTTTAGTACAAATGAGGCGCCACCATCTTGTCCCAGTGCCTTAACCAGAATGGGTAGGCTTTCAGATAGCTGCTTTTCAAGAGTCCATGGCGGATTAATGATGAACATCCCGCTAGCCTGAAGACGACGCTCTTTAGGAGCATTCTCAACCCGAAGTTCAACTTGTAACCAGGAGCGCTTGTGGGTTGCCGCAATCTTTTTCATGTGATCCGGTAGAGAAGCGGATTCTCTTCTGGAGAGGCAGGGGTACCAAATTGCGTAGCAACCGGTAGCGAAGCGATGTAAAGCCTCTTCGATTGCAGTGTCGAGATAGCGATAGTCCTGCTTATCTTCATAAGAGGGGTCAATCAATACTAGACCGCGCCTACTGGGTGGTGGCATTAAACCTTTCAGTCTTGCAAAGCTATCTTCTGCATAAATATCGATTTGCTTTGATTGCTTAAGCTGGCTGATATTGTGGCGCAGGATATCAATCTCTTTGGGATGTAACTCAAATAGCTTGAGACGATCTTGTGCCCTCAGTAAACGCGCCAGGATAAATGGAGAGCCAGGATAGACGTTAATCTCATTAGCAGCATTCTCGTAACGAATGCATTCAAGGTAGTTGGCGATACCTGGACTTACGGCATTATTCTCTGCAAATTGAGCCAAGCGATAAATACCTTGATCGGCTTCTTTGCTGACAGTGGCAAAGCCATCGGTCAGACTATAGATACCAGCACCAGCATGCGTATCAACAATCGTCAAAGCCCCAGGCTTTTCTTGTAGATATTCAACCAGATGAATCATCACCAGATGCTTCAGAATATCGGCATGACTACCCGCATGAAAAGCATGGCGATAACTAAACATCTTTATATGGCCTTGGGTTTTTGCGCTTTAATAAACAAAGCTAAGGTAATGCTAATTAATGCCGCACACGCGTATTGCAAAGACTGGTTGAGTTCTGAGTCTAAGGTTTGCGTAAGGAGAACATAGATAGTTGCCATTCCGCCTAGCGCAAGTAAACGAGGCCCGATCTGATTGGGTGCCATCTGCTTTTCTGGAATGAGCCCAGCTAATATCGCTCCCAGCATGCCAGACCAGATTCCAATAGCGCAGCCCGCTAAAACATCAGTGAACCAGTGGGCGCCAAGTGCATTGCGAGAGATGCCTGAAAAACCTGCAACGATAAAGATCCACCACAAGGAGGCTCTTTTATCTCGATCGATAGCAAAGTAGATTCCGGAAATTACTGCAAAAGCAGTCAAGGTATGGCCTGAGGGCATTGCTTTATGCAGTAGAGGTTCGCCGATACGATAAAAATCTTCTAAGGCCAATACTCCAGCGGGACGAGGAAGCTCTAATAGAGGCTTGATGATTTGACTGATGGCGCCGCCAATCAAAGATGCCAATAGCCCTGCGCTTAGTAATCTAGGTGCTAGTAGTAAAAGGGGAAAGCACAGCGCAAAGATACCCCAGCCATTGCCAATAAAAGTAAGCCAGGTCCAAAATGTATCTGGAAGTAACTGGGTATAACGATTAATGAATAAAAATGTCGGGGTTTGTAATTCACCAAAGTAAATAGCAATTGCTAGACTCAGAGGTAGAAGCGGAATACACCAAACCCAAATTGATGCAATTGCTAGAGCCGATTTGCGCTGCTCAGTCATGCGACTTAATGTGCCCGCTCTTGATCGGCTTCATTTAATTGGTGTGACATCTTTTCTAGCACCTGAGCAACCGTGATGGCCTGCATGCAGACATTGTCATGGCAGGGTGTTTTACGATGATTGGCTGCACTTACGCAAGGTGAACATGCCAGATTGGCAGTAATGGCAATCGATTTACCAATAGAGCCATACAGTGCTGGCGTTTCTGGTCCGAAGAGAACGACTGTCCGCAATGGAGTAACAGCGGAGAAGTGGCCAGGCCCAGAATCGTTGGTTACCATCACATCAGACAGGGTGTAAAGCGGCGGTAATTCTGCAAAGCTTACTTGGCCTGCAAAGTTCAGAGCATTTTTAACATTAGCAACTGCACGAACCTTTTCAACATAGGCAAATTCAGCTGGGGAGCCAGTAATCAGAATGAGATCATTTGGGTAACGTTGATTTAATCCCTGAATCAGCTCAGAAAAACGCTGTTGAGCCCAGCGCCTTTGTGGCAATAGATCGCTAGCATTGGGGTTGACCAAAATGAGGCGTTGCTCACCTTGCTTAAATGCAATGCCAAAAGTCGCACTCAGTTTCTCAATACGCTCACGAACTTTGCTCAATACTGCCGGATCAATGACCGCCTGTTCTAGACGAACTTCTGAATCTGCAATCTGTATCTTGCTAAATGGCACTTCAATCTCTTTAGCAAATGCTGCATGAATCAGGGAGAGAAAATTCTTCGTAATGTGAATATGCGGGTTGTAATGGACTTTGCGTGTCAGCATAAAGCCGCGCCATAAACCTTCACCATGAAAAATGTGATAACCCACACGACGGCGTGCGCCACATAAGCCGGTCAGTAGAGCAGTAAAGCGAGAGAATAACTCCAAATCAATCACGGTATCGATACGATGCTTGCGAGCGAGTAGCAAAAATTTCAGCGTATCTTTAATTAAGCCGCCTAAGCTTGAGGAGTCGATTGTGAAAATATTCTCAGGTTTCACCGTATTTAACAAAGTCAGGCTGGCGCGATTGCTTTTAAAGATCAGGAAAAATAATTCAGCGCCACGAGCTTGTGCATTACGCATGGCAGGATCAACCAAGATTGCGCTGCCCATTTCAGATAGTTCAATAAAGAGTAATTTGCGGGGCGCCTCTGGACTGCGAGCAAAGATATTCTTCACGCCATCCATTAGAGCAACGACAGGGCTTGCTAATGCGCAAAGTGGGACGCCGACCCAGTGGTCAATTGCACGCATGGTGTTGACGCTAATACTCATAGTAGGGCTCTAAAAAAATTATTTCCGTTTTAATAAAAAGTAAGCGCCTGGCAATACCGATAAGACGGTGATGGCGCCATAGCTAATGGATGCTAATACCGTCATGGATGGACTCACGCCCCACAATGCCAGTACAGAAGAAAGTGTCGCTTCACGTAAGCCCCAGCCGGAGATGCTGATTGGTAGCATTAATAGAAGACTTAAGGCGGGCAAGCCAATCATGAGTGCCTCAATCGGCGCATCAACTCCATAGGCCTTCAGGCAGAAGAGTAGCGTCAAAATAGTCAGGGAGTGAATGCCTATCGCAAATGCGGCTTGAGCTACATTCATGGGCCAAGAAAAGGCGAGCTTGATACCGGGCAGGGCGTGATTCATTTGTACGCGCTCTAATAATTTTTGCAATAAATTACAGCTAGGGCCCCATGCCAAAATAGCGGCGAGCAATAAACCTGCTGTCACCATAATCCCAGTGACTGCATATCCGAGATCGGTGCCCCAAGCGGCTAAGGTCGCACCACCCAAAATGAGGCCAAGTCCACCTAGCAAATTATTTCCAGCCAAGCCAAGCAAGCGATCTACCAATACCATGGAAAAGCTCAGGCGAAGTTTAGGAGTAGCGTGCTCTAGGTCAACAGAGTGATGTAGCTCTTCATCGAGCTTCTTTGCCTCAGTCAAACTGCCGCTACTATTTAAATGAGTAGCAGTAATGGCGCGATAGCTATCGCCACCTAAGGTACTTGGCAATCCCTGATTAATGAGTCCACCGGCAAAGTAGAGTGCAACAAAACTAATCAGACTGCCTTGAAAGCCAACCTTACGCATCAAAAATCCCCAGCGCAGTCCGCCACAAATAAACGCTGAGATCATCGTCAGTCCTGCTGCTAAAAACCACCAGGGCTGCATCTGAATATCGGAATCTAATATGGCGTGCCAATCAATTCCGCTGGTAGCTTTCCAGAGAAGGGCGATCGACAACAAAATACGAATCGTGGGCCATGCCCGCTTTAGGATTGCTTTCCACCCAGATATGGCTTTGGGGGTGGCTTGGGGTTGTGAACTCATAGGCATAAGGATAATGCCTATGGCTCCTAAGGTCTTGAATTTGGGGAATTAACGCATTGCGCCAGCACCCTGCCAGTTCCGGCAAAGGCTGTAATCAAATTTGGATAAGACCCGCCCAAATTGAATAATTTCTAGGTTATCTAAGGGTTCACAGACTTCAAAGGCCAGATTTCCGCCGATAGGCGGCCTAAAACTCATTCCCGACCAGTTAATGAGTAAGACGTTTGCGCCAGCCGGCAATTGCCCAAACCAAAGGTCAAACTGATCCTGTCTTTGGTCCAGCACAAAGACCGGGAGAGGCTGAGCGTACCAGGCGGCACGACTACCTAGGGTCCAGTTTTGCACTGCAATTCCGTTGACCTTAGTAGCTTGCGCTAATTGAGCTGCTTTCTGGCCAGCAAGCTTCCAGCCATAGAGATCAGCAATCGGGTTCGATTTCACTGCCGAGTTAGTAAAGCCTCCAGCCAGAACAAAACCAAAACCGAGTAAGCAAATCAATAACTGCCCAATAAGCAATATCCTAATTACCAAGCGGTGCTGCATGGCCCATGCTTTAGCTAGACCGATGCCGGCAAATGGCGCAAGACAAAACCAAGCAGGCGTAGTCCAGTGGGGCAGGCTACCTCCACCAGATAGCGCAGCAAAGATCACAAAGGGAATTGCGAAGAAACTCAGTAGAGCAATCAGAATCAGCTTTTGCGAGTAGAGGCAATGCCTTAAAAAAGTATAGGTACCTAAAATTAATAAGGGTCCAAAGCAGGCGATCTGAATACCTACAAAGGCGCCGACTCTTCGCCATGCCCAAGCACCACCACTACCATGGGCAATTTGATATTTGAATGAGATCCAATCATTGATCCAATTCCAATAGAGTACGGGGCTAATCACGATCAAGGCAATTGCGACTGCTAGCCAAAAGCCGACTTTAGTAATCCAAGTTTTTTTGGGCGAAGCTAACAATACGAAGAGCAAAGCAAATGCAGTAAACGCAGCGGTGTACTTGCTTAGACCTGCCAAGCCTAGTAGTAAGCCGGTAATGATCCAGTCCGTAATGGTGAATTGATCTTTTCGGGTCCAACGTAAGGCCATCAACATCAAGCCAAGACTTAATGGAGCAAGCAGGGTGTCCGGTAAAAGACCAATTGCTAAAACGTGGGGCAATGGCGCTGCAATGATCGCTAATACCGCCATCAATCCACACAGGTTTGCTGATGGAAGAGCAGTAGTGAGGTAACCCGCATTACGCCCTTGTATCAAGCGGTGAATTTCTACTGTCACTCGATACACTAAGAAAGCGGAGAGCACCCAGAGTAATTCTGGAATCAAGCGAATGATCCCCTCGGATGATGTCAGACTTACTAATGGCCATTGGATCCAACCCACCAATGGTGGGTGATCAAAATAACTCCAGGCAAGATGCTTTGCATATAGAGCGTAGTGCGCTTCATCGACAGAAAACTCAATCGAGAAACCCAGCGCAAAATGCACCAGCGCAGTAATGCAGATGCTGATAACAGCCCAGCTGGAGGGTGATTGATGGCGCATGGGATGATTTTAGACTTAAGCACCCCATTCTTTGGGACAATGAAGTGGATGGCTATAAAAACCTCTTTCCGATCCCTGTTGCTTTTGACCACCATAGCCATCTCCTTAGCGGGCTGTGCGGGTTTAACTGGAAACTCGATTGAGAATGAGGCGGGGCAGCCATTTAATGCGGATCAGTTGCCGGCTCAAGAGGACTTACCAAAATTTTCTGCAGAGAAGCCAAGGAATGGGATGCCAGACGGCTGGCATTTCTATCGGATAGCGCCTTATAAAAAGAACACCATTTACCGACTCGAGAAATACCAAGGTCGAACGGTATTGGCCGCTAACTCTAAAACATCGGCATCTGGCCTTGCAGTAAAACTTCGGCCGCGCTCTGCGCAAAACTTATGGCTGCAGTGGGAGTGGAAGGCAGTAGGTGCAATACCGCAGGCAGATAATGCAGATAGTCGGCATGACGATGCCCCACTGCGTATCTTGGTAGCTTTTGATGGCAACAAATCCAAGCTTCCCCTCAAAGAAAAGCTCACCTTTGAGATGGCTAGCCTAATTAGTGGTCAAGAGATGCCTTACGCCACAGTGATGTACATCTGGTCAGGTAAGAATTCAGTCAACACTGTATTGAACAACGCCCATACTTCTCGTGTGAAGATGATTGTGGTGGACTCTGGCTGGGATGGTTTGGGTGAGTGGCGCAAGCACGAGCGGGATTTAGCAGCGGACTATAAGTTGGCTTATGGAGAAGCACCCGGTAATGTCATTGGCATTGCACTGCTGACGGATACTGATAATACAAAGTCGGAGACCCGAGCCCTGTACGGCGATATCGAGTTACTGCGCAAGAATTCCAAATAGTCTATCGATTTTTTGGGCGCCAGCGCTTTAAGAGGAGGGCATTACTCAATACGCAAAAACTGGAGAGCGCCATTGCACTGCCAGCTAGCATGGGCGATAAATAACCTAGTGCTGCCATCGGTATGCCAACGGTATTAAATGCAAATGCCCAAAATAAATTTTGAGCAATTTTGTTCCAGGTTCTTTTAGAGATATCAATTGCATCAGCCACCAAAGTAGGGTCGCCGCGCATTAAGGTGATTCCAGCGGCTTGCATCGCCACATCAGTCCCAGTAGACATCGCCATACCCACATCTGCCATCGCCAATGCCGGCGCATCATTGACGCCATCACCGATCATCGCGACATATTGCTTTTGAAGCAAGGGTGGGTTTTGTAATCGATGGATGTTTTGCGCTTTATCGCTCGGCATAATTTGTGCAAAGACTTCATCAATACCAATCATTTTTCCTACACGAGTAGCAGCAGATAAATTATCACCAGATAACATCACCGTCCGAATATGCAACGCATGCAATGCATCAACTGCTAATTTTGCATTGGGTTTCAGTTCATCCCCAAAGGCAATCACGGCTATTGGAGTTGGCGCTTCCCCATCTTTGCTAGCAGAATCCATCAATACAGAAACAGTTTGACCTTGTTCAAAACAAGCCTGTGCTTTTTGTAAAACGAGATCATGCTGACTGCTGCCCTTGAGGGAGGCCACGCTCTGCAAACGCAGTGTTTTTCCTGCAAAAGGACCGCTACTTGGAATACCTTCAATTCCAATACCAGGCAAGCCCTTGCTAAATGCGGTGGCAATCGGAGCGATCCCTTTTTCCTTGGAAGAGACTAGCAGTGCTTTAGCTAAAGGATGTTCACTTCCCAACTGCAAGCCTGCAGCAGTGGCGAGGATCTGATCAGTATCGCTAAGTGATGAATCAAAAGGTAGTAGGGCGAGCATGCGCGGCTTACCCATTGTTAATGTGCCAGTTTTATCAAAGGCAACGATATTGAGCTTATGAGCCAGCTCTAATACTTGTGGGTCTTTAATCAAAATGCCAAAGCGTGCGGCTATACCCGTACCTGCCATGATTGCAGCCGGAGTAGCTAAGCCAAGCGCGCAAGGACAGGCGATCACCAAGACCGATACGGCGCGTAAGATGGCAATGGAGATGGAGTCTAAGTAAAGCCAGTTGCCTAGGCCCGTCAAGAGCGCAAGCACAATGACGGTCGGTACAAATATCGCGCTCACCTGATCAACCAATTTTTGAATCGGCGCTTTTTGTGTTTGCGCTTCCTCTACTAAGTTAATAATTTGTGAGAGTACGCTTTCAACACCAACAGCTTTAGCCATCACTATTAGCACGCCTTCACCATTTAAGGCGCCACCAATCACTGTTGACTCGATTGATTTCTTAACAGGCTCGCTTTCGCCGGTGAGCAGGGATTCATCAACGTGGCTTGCACCAAAAATAATGACACCATCTACCGGAATACGTTCACCGGGAAGAATGAAAACTTTATCGCCAGGCAGCACTTGTTCTAAAGGTAAGTCGCGATAGTGGTCGGCGCCGATCGCCTTATTGCCCTGCAGATCAACATTGGTGTTTAAAACTTTGGCATGCTCTGGCCAGAGCTGTTGCAGGGCGCGAATCGCTTCACTGGTTTGTTGCTTGGCGCGTGCCTCTAGCCATTTACCTAATAAAACCATGCAGATGATGACTGCTGATCCTTCGAAGTAAAGTTCATGTGCGTGGCTTGAAGTGAGCAATATATAGAGACTGAGTCCATAAGCAGCGCTCGTCCCTAAGGCAACGAGCAGGTCCATATTGCCCGCACCAGCCATGACTGATTTATAGCCCGCTACATAGAAGCGCCATCCTAAAATGAACTGGACTGGTGTGGCTAAGGCAAGTTGCCACCATCCTGATAAGGACCAATGAATTCCAAAAGGCATGAACAGCATTGGTAAGAAGAGGGGGGCAGATAGCGCAAAACTCAGAATCACTCGACCTAAGCCGTCGGCAGCCCAAAAAGACTTGCCAATTTTCTGATCTCGATTGCCTCTAGCAGAGCTTTCTTTAGCTTCGTAGCCTGTCTTTTGAACTAGCGCAATGATCTCCGCCAAGCTGGACGAACCCCGTTGAGTGCGAATTCTTGCTTGCTCGGTAGCTAAATTGACGCTAGCCGCCTCTAGCCCTGGAATCTTGCCTAGAGCCTTTTCTACCCGACCGACGCAGGAGGCACAGGTCATGCCACCAATGTCGAGGGTATAAAACTCTGAATTAGACGATTCTGTAGGGCTCATGTAGAAGATAATCTACTGCAAGGCGAAAAAAAGCCATTAGCAACTGTATTTTGACCGTTTTGAAGGAGAAGCTATGTTTACGCTTAAGGTTTCAGGGATGACTTGTGGTGGTTGCATCAACGCAGTCACTCGGGCTGTACAGGCCCAAGATCCCCAAGCGCAGGTCCAGGTGGACTTGGCGACGCAACTGGTCACGCTAGAAACCAGTCTTTCTCCGGAGTTAACCTCTGGGCTGATAACGGAGGCTGGATTTCCAGTTTCACATTAGCCCTTAATTTCGGCTTTAGCAATTTTTTGCATGTGCGGTTAACCTACGCACTATTTGATTTTTCATCATCAGGCTTAATAAAAGAGGTAGAGCCGGCTTTTAAAAAGCCCGCCCTTCTAAATAGGAGAAAGTTTTGTCGCTTACTGTAGAGACTGTGCAAGCAGCACTAAAGGGTCTGATTGACCCAAATACCCAAATTGATTTTGTAACATCTAAGAGCGTTAAAAATTTACGCGTTGATGGCGGTGATATTAGTTTGGATATTGTTTTAGGCTATCCAGCAAAAAGTCAATTTGATGCTATTCGCAAATCGGTGATTGCCGTTCTCCGTGAATTACCTGATGTTAAGAATGTCAGCGTGAATGTAAGTAGTCAAATCGTTGCGCATTCTGTTCAGCGGGGCGTCAAACTATTGCCTAATGTAAAAAATATTATTGCTGTAGCTAGCGGTAAGGGTGGGGTTGGCAAGTCAACTACCGCCGTTAATCTTGCTTTAGCTCTAGCCGCTGAAGGTGCGCAAGTCGGTATGTTGGATGCAGATATCTACGGACCGAGCCAGCCAATGATGTTGGGTATTACCGGCAGACCAGAATCCATTGAAGAGAACACCATGGAGCCCATGGTAGGACACGGCCTCCAAGCCAGTTCGATTGGTTTTTTGATTGATAACGATGCTCCTATGGTTTGGCGTGGCCCCATGGTGACCTCGGCCTTAGAACAACTGCTGCGTCAAACCCGTTGGCGTGATCTCGACTATTTAATTGTGGATATGCCCCCTGGTACCGGCGATATTCAATTAACACTTGCTCAAAAGGTGCCTGTTACAGGTGCGGTAATTGTGACTACGCCTCAAGACATTGCTTTGCTAGATGCGCGTAAAGGTCTAAAGATGTTTGACAAGGTTGGCGTACCCATTGTGGGCATCATCGAAAATATGAGTACGTATATTTGTCCAAGTTGCGGTCATGAAGAGCATGTGTTCGGTACTGGCGGTGGCCAAAAGATGTGCCAAGAATATGGCGCAGACTTTTTGGGTTCATTGCCTCTGAACTTATCAATACGCGAGCAGGCAGATGCGGGTCGTCCAACCGTAGTGGCAGATCCCGATGGCGCTATTAGTGAAATTTATAAAACGATTGCAAGACGAGTTGCCATCAAAGTAGCAGCACTATCTAAAGATATGAGTAATAAATTTCCAAACATTGTGGTTCAGAACACCTAAGGCCTTATGCGTTTTGCTGTGATCATGCGTAAGCAGTTTATTGATAACCCGTGGATTACCTATCGGTGGGCGCCGCACGAGGTATTGCCAGATTTTGGGCAATTTAACAGCACATCGATAGCAGGTAATAAGATCTCTGGACAGTTCATCGGGCGCGATGAGCAGAGTGAGTCGTGGTTGTTTACTGGATTCGACTTGAATCTTTTCCCAGATGAGGCTGAAGGCTATTACCTCAACTTATCAGCAACCCTTCCCGCTTGGTTTGTGATGTGGCGTCTAGAGGAGGATGTTGAGAGATACATAGACGCAAAGTCTATTGACTTGGCTAAATCAGAGCCTACGTTTGCCATTCCTCATCGGATCAGCGTAAGCTACAACGAAGCAGGGCGTCTATTAGATGGTGGCGAGTCGGTTGATAGCGTACTGTTGTCTACAGAGCATGCTTCTTGGTTGCAAGAGTATGTCAATGAACACTACCGTCCTGAACCAAAAAAACGTCATCGTCCTGAATCATTCAAGGGTGCAAACCGCCCAGCGGAGGATTGATGGCTGATGGTTTTTTAAGTCGATGGTCGCGTCGTAAGTTAGGTGAGGATATTGAGCCTGAGAAAAAATCAGGCGAGCTCGCTGAGCAAAAATTAGCTGTCAGCTCTGAGGCTAAACAGCAATCAACCGAGATCGAAGATGCTCTGCCACCTGTTTCCTTAGATGATGTTGAGAAGATGGATCGCTTTGCACCAGATTTCTCAGCCTTTATGCAGCCTGGAGTTGATCCGGTAGTTCAGCAAGCGGCAATGAAGAAGATGTTTTCAGACCCGCACTTCAACATCATGGACGGTTTGGATATTTATATCGATGATTATTCAAAGCCAGACCCGATTCCTTTGGAGATGCTCAAGCGTATGGTTCAGTCCGACATGCTGAACATTTTCCGTAAGGATGATGATGGTGAGCCTGAGACTGCTAGCGTTGTCAGTATCGATAATCCGGAATCTAAAGATCCAACTTTGCCCGCTCCCGACCGGACTGATTTAACATCCACACCAACATCTATTCAGGAAGTGGGAAATCAAGCCCCCTTATCCGTGGATAAAAAAACCAGTTAAGAAGAAATCCATGAGTCAAAAATTAGTCTGTAATTGCAACGGAACCATGCCTCTAGATGCAAAGGCACTGGGCGTACCGATTCATACCTCTTTGTGCAGGCAAGAAGTGGGCATCGCTATTCAGGCAATGAATGGCAATGACTCACTCGTGATCGCTTGTACTCAAGAGGGCGCGTTATTTAACGAGCTGGCAGAACAATCCGAGAAGCCATTGATAGCGCCTTTGCGGTTTGTCAATATTCGTGAGGTTGCTGGATGGACTCAAGAGGCTAAACATTCTGGACCCAAGATTGCGGCTTTACTTGCCTTGGCGGATATGCCACAAGCCGAGCCCGTACCAGTAGTGAATTACGAAAGTCAGGGGCGTTTACTCATTGTTGGGCCCGGAGATCAAGCTTTACCTTGGGCTGAAAAATTGAGCGACTCTCTTGATGTCTCAGTGCTATGTACCGAGCCAGGAGCATTGCCGATCGCCAGAAATTTCCCGACCTATACGGGTGAGGTGACTAAGTTAGATGGTTATCTTGGTCACTTTACGGTCGACTGGAATTTACAAAACCCCATTGATCCAGAGATGTGTACTCGCTGTGGCGCTTGTGTTGAAGTCTGCCCAGAAGGTGCGATTGATGACTCTTTCCAAATTGACCTAAACAAATGTAAGTCTCACCGTGATTGCATCACAGCCTGTGCTGGTATTGGGGCAATTAATTTTGATCGCGTTGAGCGTCAGCGTAGCTCTGAATTTGACTTAATTATGGATCTGCGCGCTAACCCTCAGCTGCGTATGAGTCAAACTCCGCAAGGCTACTTTGCCCCAGGCCAGGATCCATTTGAGCAATCTCTGGTGGCAAATCAATTGCTCGGATTAATTGGTGAGTTTGAGAAGCCTAAATACTTTGTTTATAACGAGAAAGTTTGCGCCCATGGTCGCAACGGCAAAGTAGGGTGCAATGCCTGTATCGATGTCTGCTCCACCGGCGCTATTTCTTCTTTGTTCAAGAACGGACAAGGTACAGTTGATGTCAATCCGAATCTTTGTATGGGTTGCGGTGCTTGCTCGACAGTTTGTCCATCCGGTGCAATGCGCTACAACTATCCCAGTGTGCCGCATCAGGGTAAAGAAATTAAAACGCTGGCTACGGTATTTACTGTCGAGAGTGCTAAAGCTAAGAAATCTTCTGCTCCAACTCTGTTACTCCATACACTCAAGGCGGGAACTCAGGTCTTAGATTCTCTCGGACGAGCTGCGCATCTCAGACCAAAACAATTTGAAAGCTTGCCATCCTATGTGTTGCCCTACGGGATTGAGCATATAGCTTCTACTGGTTTGGATTTATGGCTCGGTGCGCTCAGCTATGGTTTTGGTGAAGTAGTGTTGTTGCTAACGGGCGATGAAGACCCGAGCTATCGCGCTGCCCTAGAAACTCAAATTGAGTTGGGTAACGCCATTTTGGCTGCTTACGGATTTGATGCCAGATTGTCGCAAATACAGCTGGAATCCACCTCCGATCTTCAGCCAGCTTCGCAGGTAATGAGCAAGCTTCGCCAGCGTGGCGCTTTATCGGCTATCTGTTCTCCCGCTAGCTTTGGTTTATACAATCAAAAGCGAGAAACAATTGAAACGGTCTTGGAGCATTTGCAAAAGCAAGCAAAAGTACCGTTACCAATAGAGGGAGCAGTTTTGCCCAAGTCGTCTTTCTTGGGTGGTTTAAAAATTAACCAGGATGCTTGCACGCTATGCATGTCCTGTGTAGGTAGCTGTCCTGAAGGCGCTTTGCTTGATAACTTAGACGAGCCCAAACTTTCCTTTATTGAAAAGCAGTGCGTCCAATGCGGCATTTGTGTTCAAACTTGCCCTGAGCAGGCTTTGGCTTTGACCCCTCGTTTGCAGACGGTGGAACAGCGCAAGCAAAAGGTAGAACTCAACGAGACCAAGCCTTTTCATTGCATCGGCTGTGGAAAAGTATTTGGTACAGCAAAAATGGTTGATTTGATGCTGATGAAGCTGGGCGCTCACAGTGCCTTTGCTGGAGAGGCTTTAGAAAGACTCAAAATGTGTAGTGATTGTCGTGTTGTCGATATGGTGAAAAAAGAAACATGAGTGAACAGATAAAAGAAAGCTCCGTAACCGAAGTGGGTGATGTGGGCTTGCCGGAAGATTTGGCTAGAGCGGATTTGTACGGCTTGATTGCAAGACTCTTTCATGAGGCGCCCGATCAAGAGTTGTTGGATCAAATCGTGTCTTCCATTCCAGAGGGGCAGGAGGCTCAGTCTGAAGACGCCCCTTTAGCCAGGGTTTGGCAGAATTTGGTTGAAGTGGCTAAAGCTAACCCCGCGAAAGCCTGGCAGGATGAGTTTGATCAGAATTTCATCAGCGTTGGACGGCCCATCATTATTCTGAATGGTTCTTTTTATATGGCCGGTTATTTAAACGAGAGGCCGTTGGTAGAAATCCGCCGCGCTTTACATGCTTTTGGCTTGGAATCTGCCGAGGAGATCTCTGAGACTGAGGATCATATCTCTGCACTCTGCGAAGTGATGCGCTATCTAATTGCAGGTGATGACGTAGAGATCTCCAACCTTACAAATCAAAGGGTCTTTTTTAATGACCATATTCGACCATGGCATGACGATTTATTCGATGCAATCGATAACGTTCCCGAGATGCGTCTGTATCACTCTGTAGCCTCCCTGGCCAGAGAGTTCCTCGCTATTGAGGGCCAAGGTTTTGACATGATTTAATGTTGCATTGCATCAAAAAGTGGGGTTAGTGTTTACCCCTCTTTTTTATAAATTTTATGTCGCTAATATGTCAAAAATGCAATTACCAATTACACTTGACGAATATCAAATAAGAACTAAATAGGAGCATCAGATGAGCGCCAAATCTACATCCGTAGCAAACGAAGAAAACAAGCCTTCCCGTAGGAAGTTCTTCATCGGGGCGGGTGCCACTGTTGGTGCCGTAGCCATAGCCTCACAAACGCCGATTGGCAAAGCAGTGATTCAAGAAATTGGCAGCACAGTGCAGGGTAAAGATGATGGCTATCAACTTACAGCGCACATTCGTAAGTATTACGAAACCACCATGCTTTAAACCATTTGTTGATTTAGTCAATTCTAAATAGTTAATTAAAAATATTACTCAGGGACAAGATATGAGTCTGACTCGCAAATCCACTACATCACAAAGCAGCCGCGCTACGCCTGCGTCTCGCCTCATTGGTAGCCTTTCTCGCGGACTTCAGTCTGCGGTGCCAACCATGGATCGTCGAACCTTTTTGAAACGCTCTGGCGTTGGTGTAGGTGCAGGTATTGCAGCTAGCCAACTCAGCTTTGTTCAAAAAGCGGTTGCTGAGCCAAATAGAGCGATGTTAGATGGCAAGGGCAAGATTGAAGTGAAGAGAACAGTTTGTTCCCACTGCTCAGTAGGTTGCTCAACTGACGCTACTGTTGAGAACGGCGTTTGGGTTCGCCAAGATTCCAATTTTGATTCCCCAATCAATATGGGTGCTTACTGCGCCAAGGGTGCCTCACTACGTGAGCATGGTCACGGTGAATTCCGTCTCCGTTACCCAATGAAGCTCGTTGATGGCAAATACCAAAAGATTTCTTGGGATCAGGCTTTAACTGAAATCACTGCGCAGATGAAAGATCTCCGCACAAAATACAGTCCTGATTCACTTTTCTTTATCGGCTCTTCCAAGCACAGCAATGAGCAAGCCTATTTGTTGCGTAAGTGGGTTTCCTTCTTTGGAACGAACAATACAGACCACCAAGCACGTATTTGTCACTCAACCACAGTTGCCGGTGTTGCAAACACCTGGGGCTATGGTGCAATGACCAATAGCTACAACGACATGATGAACTCCAAGGCTGCCATGTACATTGGCTCCAATGCAGCAGAGGCTCATCCAGTATCGATGTTGAGCTTGCTCAATGCAAAGGAAAACGGCTGTAAGGTTGTTGTAGTTGATCCACGCTACACAAGAACAGCTGCCAAGTCCGATCAATATGTTCGCATTCGTTCAGGTACAGATATTCCGTTCTTGTTCGGCGTTCTGTATCACATCTTCAACAATGGCTGGGAAGATAAGAAATATATCAACGACCGTGTATACGGCATGGATGAGATCCGCAAAGAAGTGATGGAAAAGTGGTCTCCTAAGAACGTTGAAGAAGCTTGTGGTGTTCCTGAGGCCGAAGTTTATAAAGTGGCTGAGACATTAGCAAAGAATCGTCCAAGTACAGTTGTTTGGTGTATGGGTCAAACTCAGCACACCATCGGTAATGCCATGGTGCGTGCCTCCTGTATTTTGCAGTTGGCATTAGGTAACGTTGGTAAGTCTGGTGGCGGAACAAATATTTTCCGTGGTCACTGTAACGTTCAAGGCGCTACAGACGTAGGTCCTAACCCAGATTCTTTACCTGGCTACTATGGTCTGGCAGCGGGTTCATGGAAACATTTCGCCACTGTTTGGGATGTTGACTACGAGTGGATTAAAGGTCGCTACGCACCAGACATGATGGAGAAATCAGGTACTACCGTTTCTCGTTGGGTTGATGCTGTGCTAGAGAAGAATGACATGATTGACCAGCAAACAGCCGTTAAAGGTTTGTTCTTCTGGGGTCATGCAGCAAACTCTCAAACTCGCGGCTTAGATATGAAGCGCGCGATGGACAAATTAGATCTGCTCGTTGTAGTTGATCCATACCCAACAGCAGTAGCTGCAATGGCGGCAATGCCTCCTGCAGAAGGTAACTCAGTTAACAAGAACCGTAATGTATACCTCTTGCCAGCTACAACCCAATTTGAAACTTGTGGATCAGCAACTGCATCGAACCGTTCAGTTCAGTGGCGCGAGAAAGTTATCGATCCATTGTTCGAATCTGTACCTGACCACGTCATCATGCAGGCCTTTGCTGATCGTCTTGGTTTTGGTCAAGAGCTTTCCAAGAATTTCAAGATGCAAAGCTCCAAGTTTGCTGGTAAGCAATGGAAAGAGCCGCTGATTGAAGACATCCTCAGAGAAATTAATCGCTCTGTTTGGACGATTGGTTATACCGGTCAAACCCCTGAGCGTATTAAAGCGCACATGAGAATGGCGGGATCCTTTGATCCTAAGACGCTGAAGTCCAGAGGTGGTGTAGATCCAGTCTCAGGCTATGACACAACTGGTGATTACTATTGCTTGCCTTGGCCCTGCTATGGTACTGCAGCGATCAAGCACCCAGGCTCACCAAATCTCTATGACACAAGTAAGTCTGTGATGGAGGGTGGTGGTAACTTCCGCGCGAACTTTGGCGTTGAGAAGGATGGCAAAACTTTGTTGGCTGAAGATGGTTCTTACTCTAAGGGCTCTGCCATCAAGACGGGTTATCCAGAGTTTGACCATGTGTTGGTGAAGAAACTCGGTTGGTGGAATCAGTTAACTGAAGATGAGCAAAAAGCTGCTGAAGGTAAGAACTGGAAGACAGACTTATCAGGTGGTATTCAGCGCGTTGTCATGAAAAACGGTTGCCATCCATTTGGTAACGCTAAAGCGCGTGCTGTAGTTTGGAACTTCCCTGATCCGATTCCAGTCCACCGCGAGGCTTTGTATAGCACTAACGAGCCAATGATGCGTAAATATCCAACATCTGCGGATAAGAAGAATTTCTGGCGCTTGCCAACTCTGTACAAAACGCTGCAAGATAAAAACTTGAGCGATAAGTTGTACGAGAAATTCCCAATCATCCTGACCTCAGGTCGTTTGGTTGAGTATGAGGGTGGTGGTGAGGAGACTCGCTCTAATCCATGGTTGGCAGAGTTGCAGCAAGAGAACTTTGTTGAGATTAATCCAAAAGCTGCACAATCTCGCGGTATTAAGAACTGGGACTATGTCTGGGTTAAATCACCAACAGGCGCCAAGATCAAAGTTCGTGCGATGGTTACTGAGCGCGTAGATCAAGGAACTGCTTTTGTACCGTTCCACTTCTCTGGTTGGTGGCAGGGTAATGACTTGCGCAAATACTATCCAGAAGGTGCTGCGCCAATCATTCTCGGTGAATCGGTTAACACTGCAACTACTTACGGGTATGACCAGGTGACAATGATGCAAGAGACCAAAACCACCATGTGCCAAATCGAAAAATTTGCCTAAGTTAAAAAATAAAGTCAGGAGAACACAATGGCAAGAATGAAATTTATTTGTGATACAGAGCGTTGTATTGAGTGCAATGGTTGTGTCACCGCTTGTAAGAACGATAACGAAGTACCTTGGGGTGTTAATCGCCGTCGCGTAGTAACGGTAAACGACGGCATTATCGGTAAAGAAAAGTCAATCTCAGTAGCATGTATGCACTGCTCTGACGCACCTTGTATGGCTGTTTGCCCAGTCGACTGTTTCTACCGTACCGATGAAGGTGTTGTTTTGCATGACAAAGACATCTGTATCGGTTGTGGTTACTGCTCCTTTGCCTGCCCATTCGGTGCACCACAGTTCTTGAGTTCAGGCGCCTTTGGTGTCCGTAGCAAGATGGACAAGTGCACCTTCTGCAGCGGCGGTCCTGAAGCTAATGGAAGCGTTGCTGAATTTGAGAAGTACGGTCGTAATCGTTTGGCAGAAGGTAAATTACCTTTGTGCGCAGAGATGTGCTCAACCAAGGCATTAATTGGTGGTGATAGCGAAGTGATCTCTTCTATTTACGCCAAGCGTGTATCTGTACGCGAAGCAAATGGTAAGTATCCAAGTAAAGAAATTTTTGGTTGGTCTACTGCTTACGGCCCAATGGATTCTCCAGCGCCAAAACCAACGCCTGCTGCCAAAATCCCAGGAGCCAAATCATGAGATTTAATCTGAAGACAATTGGTTTATGTCTCGTTGCAGGCACCATGTTGGCTGCTTGCTCCGAGCCTCCTGAGATTGCGGCTAAAGCTGCAAAGCGTCCAGACGTTGCGCCTTACATGGGAGCTGATAACGGCTTCATGACTAAGGGTTGGACGCCAAAGGATGAAAAAAGTTGGACAGAGTCGGTAGATAAGCGCAATCAGAATCAGACTGAGTACTCACGCTTTAAGTGATCAGTTAAACAACAATAAATAAAACGAAAACGTTTAAGGATATTTGTATGAATCGATCATTCTCTAGTGTTAGTCGCTCCTGGGTACTAGCCCTTGGCGTATCGCTAAGTTTGCTTAGCGGTGTAGCTATGGCAGAGCGTGCTCCAATGCCGCCTCTACCATCTCCAAGTGGAATTGACTTCCCTAAGAACCTCGGTGCTATCTCTGATGGTACCCAGGCTCAATCACAGCCTGCGAATTCTCCTCAGGTCGGCGAGAAATTTCTTTGGAATTCTGCTAACAGCGACCCTTACAACTTTGTCAGCATCCCTGATAAAGAGGCAAGCGTATTAATTCAACGTGCCGGTGAGCAATGGCGCGTTATCCGTAATGGTGTAATCACTGTTTACGGTGCTTGGCTGCTAGCCATTGCTTTCTTTGGTATCTCTGCTCTCTTTATTATTAAAGGCCCAATCAAGCTGCATGCTCCGCTTTCCGGTCAAAAGATTAAGCGGTTTAATGGCTTTGAGCGTTTTACTCATTGGGTAATGGCAGCCAGTTTTATTGGACTTGCTGTTACTGGTAGCTTGATTTTGTGGGGTAAGTATTTTGCAATGCCTTTAATGGGCGGCGTTGCTTATGGCACATTCCTCAATATCTGCAAAAATATTCACAATTACTCTGGCCCATTATTTACACTGAGCGTAGTAATTTTCTTCTTGTTATTTGCTACGAGAAATATCCCTGGGCAAGGCGATCTTACTTGGATAAAGTCGTTTGGCGGAATGTTTGGTGGTAAGCATCCTCCTGCCGGCTTCTTCAACTTTGGAGAAAAAATTTGGTTCTGGTTTGGTATGACTTTCTTAGGCTTGGTCATCTCAGGATCTGGTTTTGTACTAGACATGATTGTCCCTTTCATGGAAGTTCAATACATCCGTGGAACCATGCAGTTGGCTAACATCATTCATAGTTCAGCATCTATCCTCATGACTGCAATGGCCATGGGCCACATGTATATCGGATCTATCGGTATGCAAGGCTCATCAGATGGCATGATGACCGGCTACGTTGATGCAACCTGGGCTAAAGAGCACCATGAGCTCTGGTATGACAAAGTTAATAAATAAGGACATGGCCATGAAAAAACTCATTGCTTTTATGATCTGTACATTTGCAACAGCTTCAGCGTTTGCTACTCTGCCGCCGCTCACTCCAGAAGCCAAAGCGGCTGATGATCTAGCGAAGGCTAAAACAGCTTATGCTGGTCGGGTCGGCGCTTTTCAGTTATGCCAAGCAATAAATAAGGTAGCTGATCAATACCGTGTTCCTGGTACTCCGGCGCCTGCAGCTTGTGTAGCTCCGCCTCCATTTGTTGCACCGGGTGCTGCAGCACCAACAGCAGCAGCGCCAGCACCAGCAGCAAAGTAATTAGTCGACGAGCAATTCTTGATGTAAGTAGCGTTTAGCTGCTTGTGTCTGGGGATCGGCAATGAAGGGACCTACGGGTCCCTTTTCTTTTATCTGGCCCTGATCAATGAAAATGATGTACTCCGCGATTCGTTGTACTTGTGCAAGTTGGTGAGATGTGAAGATCACGTCAGAGCCTTGAGACTTAAATTGGCGAATGATTTCTTCAACTTGTTCAGTAGTGTTTGGATCTAAATTGGCAGTAGGTTCATCTAGTAATATCAAGTTCGGTTTTTGCAAAATAGCTCGACCCAAACACAGTTTTTGTCTTTCACCTGCCGAGAGTTTATGAGCGGGACTATTAGCAAGATGACTTAATCCGATCTGCTCCATTACCGTATCAATAGCTAAAGAATGAATTGAAGAGTCTGAGTCTTTCACCATCGATATGTTAGTTCTAGCTGAGGCTTTGATCATCGGCGTGTAATGCAATACTAAGGATGATTTGATGGGGCCACTTGAGTGGGTAACAGTGCCTGAGTCTGGTTTGATTAGGCCGTCAATTAATTTTAGGAAAGTCGTTTTGCCAGCGCCATTGGGGCCAATGCAAGCGCAAATTCGATCGGTAGGAATAACTGCATGAGGAATGTCCAAGATGATGCGCTCATCACGTTTGACGATGACGCCCTCGAACTCAATAAATTGCTGGAATTGTTCCGAATGATTAACCATAGCGTCGCTCCGCAATTTGGCGAACTACAAATGTAAAGAGGTTTGCCAGCAAAACAATACCCAACAAAACAATACCCAAGGCAAGCGCCAATGGGAGATCACCTTTGCTGGTTTCAAGTGCAATTGCTGTTGTCATGGTGCGAGTGGATTTATCAATATTGCCGCCCACAATCATGACAGCGCCAACCTCAGATATGGCTCTAGCCAGCCCCGCTAAAACTGCAATTGTGAGAGAAAATCGGCAATCCCAAACAAGCCATTTCAGGGCGGAAAGCCTAGGTAAGCGAAGTGCCATAAATGAATCCCGATGAATTCTCCAAGAATCTTCTAGGATTTGGCGGCTCAGGGCGGCAATGAGGGGGGTTGTGAGCAGTGTTTGAGCCAGGATCATGCCCTTGGGTGTGAATAGCCATCCCCATACTCCTAATGGCCCTGTTCTAGAGAGTAGCAGGTACACAATGACGCCAATAATCACGGTTGGAACGCCCATGAGGGTGTTTAGGACCAGCGTAATTGTTTGTTTACCCTTAAATTCCTCTGTGGCCAATAGGGCGCCAATGGGTAGCCCCAGAATCGTACCGAGGATTAAAGCGCTTAAGCTGACCTGAAGTGAGATCAGCACAATGCCAATCACCCCAGCATCTAAATGCAAGAGTAGTCTGAAAGCATCCTGAAAGGTCATCAACATGGGCTAGATTCTAGCAAGGGGATGGCAAAATGGCATAAATGCAAACAATTCCTCTTTTCCAAACTCATGGCTGAAGTGATTTGCCTCTGTAACGAGGTTCTTGACGTTGATCTTCGCGAATATCTCGATACTCATTCAATTGACTCGATTGATGACTTACGCGAGCAAGCCTCTATTTGTAATAAGTGCATGCAATGCCAAGAATTAGTTGAGGGTGAAATCTATTTAGCGCGGGTACGACGACAACGTGCTGCAGGACAGTTTTGATGACGCCAGTGCAATTCGGTCGATTCAGCGTCATGACTATGAATGTCCACAAGGGGCTATCTCCCTTGCACAGAAAATCGACTATTTATGAGTTGCGTCAAAAAATGCGTAGCCATCATCCAGATTTGCTATTTCTACAAGAGCTTCAGCAAGAGCATCGTGGGCGGATTAGGAGATTTGGCCAATGGCCACTAACAGAGCTCACCCATTTTTTATCTGAAGACTTTTGGCATGATTGGCATTACGGTAAGAATGTTGAGTATCCAGATGGCCATCATGGCAACGCCATTCTTTCAAAGAGACCATTGCACAAAGGTGAAAACTACGACATTTCGGCCTATCGATTCGAGAGGCGAGGCTTGCTGCATAGCATTACTCGGCTAGAAGGTATTGCAACGCCGATCCATTGTTTTTGTGTGCATTTGGCTTTATTTGAAAGAGGGCGAGAGCGTCAATTAGATGAAATTATTCGTTACATTGATACTCTTGCAGAGGGTGGCCCAACCATTGTGGCGGGCGACTTTAACGATTGGCGTAATCGCGTGAGCGCCCCAATGCGTGCTGCTGGTTTTCAAGAGGTTTTTGAGGTCCTTACGGGCGCCCCTGCAAAAACCTTTCCCAGTGTGAAGCCGATGCTTCCCATGGACCGAATTTATGTACGAGGGTTAAAGATTTATTCGGCAGTAGTGTTGCATGAATGGTTGAAGCTCTCCGATCACCTAGGTATTACTGCTGAACTGGAAATCATATGAGCATATTAAATTTTCTTTTGGGATCTATTTTTGGATTCTCTTTAATTTGGGTTCCCATAGTTCATGCAATCATTGTGATTCTGTTTGGATTTAGATTAATTTCTGTGAGAAGACCAGTCGGTGTTGCGATTGCATGGTTTTTGATTGTGGTCTTGTTTCCGCTCTTAGGTATCAGCCTCTACATCCTGATTGGTGAGCGCCCTGTAGGTCGTAAGCTCACAAGAAAAATTATTCGGATGGATAAGGAATATGCGGCCATCACAGCAGAGATGCGCAATCACTATCAAGCTGATAAGTTGCAGTTACCAATCGAGGGCAGGGCCCTGAGCTTATTAGCCGAATCCAAAAATGGATCTCCGGTGATTGCTGGCAACAAGATAGAGTTATTTACCAGCTCACTAGAAATCTTGCAGCATTTTATTGACGAAATTAATCAGGCAAAAAAATCACTGCATTTAGAGTTCTATATATGGGCATTGGGTGGCGATGCTGATCGCGTTGGTGAGGCCTTAATTGCAGCGGCTAAACGTGGCGTGACTTGTAAAGTGTTATTGGATTCTTTAGGAAGTAAGGACTGGTTTAAATCCAGTTGGCCTAATCGTTTTAGAAGCACCGGCATTCAAGTGACTGAGGCATTACCAATACAAATTGGGCGCTTCCAATTTCGGCGTGCGGATCTCAGATTGCATCGCAAAATATTTGTGATCGATAACACCGTCGTTTGGACTGGCAGTATGAACATGGTCGATCCACGCAGCTTTAAGCAAGACTCTGGTGTGGGTGAGTGGGTAGATGCCATGGTCAGAATAGAAGGCCCGGTTGCATCTCAGTTTGAGCTGACATTCTCTTTTGACTGGAGTGTTGATAACCCTAAGATTACGCATTTCACTAAAGCAGCACCAACTCTAAGTCCGGTCGAGGGACAAGTACTTGCCCAAGAGTTTTCTTCTGGACCGGTATATCGCGATGACATCTTGTATCAGGTGCTGCTCTCCGCCATTATGGATGCCCGCAAAGAGCTCATCATTACCACGCCTTACTTTGGTCCGGATGATGGATTGATTCAGGCGCTGATGGCAGCGGCTGGCCGTGGTGTGAAGGTCACCTTAATTGTGCCTAAATTGAACGATTCGGCACTAGTCGCTTGGAGTAGCCATAGCTTTTATGCTGACCTGATGGGTGCTGGTGTCAATATTGCTGAATTTCATGGTGGCTTGTTGCACACTAAGAGCCTGCTAATAGATAAGCAAGTAGCTATTTTTGGATCAGTGAATTTCGATCAACGCAGCTTGCGTCTTAATTTTGAAATCAGCTTAATTGTCTATAACGATGCGTTTTGCGCCAAACTCGAGACTTTGATTGAGTCCTACTTGGCGCAATCTGATTTAGTTGATCCAGTAATCTGGGCTAAGCGACCGCGTTGGCGTGTTCTGCTAGAGAACGCGGCACACTTAACTTCACCCCTACTTTAAATCGCTCCTTGCTGGCGCATTACTTCAATTTCACTTGCGGCAATGCCAAGCTCAGATAGGATTGCTGCGGTATGTTGACCTACGGCAGGAATGTCATCCATACGGTAATCAAAGCTGCTATTGCTTCCAGGCGGTAACATCGCTGGAATAGGGCCTACGGGTGATCCGACTTGTACCCAGCGTTCGCGAGCTTTGAGTTGATCGTGATTCCATAAACCCTGCATATCATTGAGTCGGGCATTAGCGATTTGGGCTTGATCTAGCTTTGCTATGACTTGCTCGGTAGTGAGTTTGGTAAAGCATGCATCAATGATGGAAAGTAATTCATCACGCTTTTCATTGCGTTTGAAGTTTTTATCAAAGCGTTCATCTTTGGCGAGTGCCTGATTCTCAAGCACCACTTCGCAGAATAAAACCCACTCACGATCGTTTTGTAAGCCCAGCATGATGGTGCCACCATCGCCCGCCTTAAAAGGACCATAGGGATAGATCGTGGCATGGGATGCACCATTGCGAGGAGGGGGTGTTGTACCCTCATAGGCGTAATAGAGTGGATAACTCATCCATTCACCCAAAGACTCGAGCATTGAAACATCGATCGTAGATCCCTTGCCAGTCTTGCCTCGTTGCAATAGTGCTGCGAGTACATTGGTGTACGCATACATGCCTGCAGCAATATCAGCAATGGAGTTGCCTGCTTTACTAGGAGTTTCTGGGGTGCCGGTAACGGATAAGAACCCAGCTTCACTTTGAATCAATAGGTCATAAGCTTTTTTATCGCGATAAGGGCCATTATTTCCATAGCCTGAGATATCGCACAAAATCAAACCCGGATTATCTTTTTGTAAGAGCTCTGCAGTCAACCCCATGCGTGCTGCCGCACCAGGAGCCAAATTTTGTACTAGAACATCGGCTGTTTTGAGAAGCATTTTTAATACTACTAGCGCAGATTCTTGTTTGAGATCTAAGGTCAAGCTTTCTTTTGAGCGATTGACCCAAGTGAAGTGAGAAGACATGCCATTGACGCGCTCATCATAGGCGCGGGCAAAGTCCCCGGCACCGGGTCTCTCCACCTTGATAACGCGCGCACCTAAGTCTGCCAATTGACGCGTGCAAAAAGGAGCAGCAATAGCATGCTCCAAGGAAACTACGGTGATGCCATCCAAAGGACGAATACTCATGTCATTACTTATCTAGAAAACTGAGTCAATTAAAAGATCTACAACATCAGAAGGAGCGTGGCAGACCCAAAATATGCTCTGCAACGTAAGAGTAGATCAAGTTCGTAGAGATGGGTGCAACTTGATAGAGGCGGGTTTCGCGGAATTTACGTTCAACATCATATTCATTAGCAAAACCAAAACCACCATGCGTTTGTAGGCAAACGTTGGCCGCTTCCCACGAGGCTTTTGCAGCCAAGTACTTGGCCATATTGGACTCTGCGCCACAAGCTTGATTGTTGTCGAAAAGTTCGCATGCTTTAAAGCGCATTAGATTAGCAGCCTCGGTCTCAATGAAAGCGTCGGCAATCGGGAACTGAATACCTTGATTCTTGCCAATGGGGCGATCAAATACCACGCGGTCATTAGCATAACGACGTGCTTTATCTACAAACCAATAGGCATCACCAATACACTCGGCTGCAATGAGGACGCGCTCGGCATTGAGGCCATCTAAGATGTACTTAAAACCTTTGCCTTCCTCGCCAATGAGGTTCTCAGCTGGGATCTCTAAGTTATCAAAGAAGACTTCATTAGTTTCATGATTGACCATATTGGCAATCGGCTGAATTGCCATGCCATTGCCAATAGCGTCTTTGAGGTTGACGATAAAGATCGACATACCCTCTGATTTTTTCTTCACCTCTGCCAGGGGGGTGGTACGAGCTAGCAGGATCATCAAATCAGAATGTTGAATGCGAGAGATCCAAACTTTCTGACCATTCACAATGTACTTATCACCTTTTTTGACGGCAGTAGTTTTGAGTTTGGTAGTGTCGGTACCCGTGGTCGGTTCAGTTACCGCCATACTTTGCAGGCGTAATTCACCGGTAGCGATTTTGGGGAGATAGAGTTTCTTCTGTAAGTCGGAGCCATGGCGAAGCAAGGTTCCCATGTTGTACATCTGACCATGACACGAGCCAGCATTGCCGCCGGAAAAATTAATCTCTTCCATGATGACTGAGGCCTCCGCTAAACCCAGGCCAGAGCCGCCGTATTCCTCGGGAATTAATGCTGCCAACCAGCCTGCTTTGGCCATCGCATCCACAAACGCCTCAGGATAGTCGCGCTCGTGATCTACCTTTTGCCAGTAAGCAGAGTCAAAGCTGCCACAGAGGTCGCGCAAAGCTTCTCGCATGTCTTGATATTGGTCTGGCTTAGGGATGGGGTGATTCATATGGCTATCTAAAAGTAAGGAGGGTTAATCAATGTTAAGACCTACAGTTTAAGCAAGAATTCAGAATTACGGGCGAGTGAAAATAGGTGCCACACTCCTGAGCATGACTAGTTTGGAGGCCTCTTAGGGCATACTGAGGGGATGCCCAGGCGTTTACTTGCTAACCTGTCCGGAGTTCTGAATTAATGGAGCAAATGCTCGTTCAATTCTTTGACTTCTTCGAGATGCCGTCGATTGGTTTGCCAGCGGTATTTATCAGCGCTTTTATCTCCGCAACGTTGCTGCCTGTTGGCTCCGAGCCCATATTGTTCGGGTACGTTTCAGTTAATCCCCATTTATATTGGATCGCTATTATGGTTGCCACTATCGGCAATACATTAGGCGGCATGTTGGATTGGTGGCTTGGGCTCATTAGTCGTAACAGTTTTGAATCCCTTAAAGGGCCTAGCAATGGCAGAATGCAGCGCTGGCTAGAAGAGCGGGGACCAAAAATGCTCTTACTATCTTGGTTGCCTGGCTTTGGTGACCCCTTATGTTTGGCGGCAGGTTGGCTTAGGCTGGCCTGGGGCCCATGCTTAATCTACATGTTTATTGGTAAATTACTGCGCTATCTCACAATGACTTGGTTATTAACTTTGGTACCCACCAGCGTATGGCACCAATTAGGACATTGGCTGCGGCTAATCTAGGTGAAACTTAGAGAGATCAAACGGCGCAGTATTTTTGCTGAATCTCGTCGTTATTCAAAAGATTTTGAGCAGTATCGTGAAAAACAATTTCACCCTGATCCAAAATGTAAGCTCTGTCGGAAATCTTGAGCGCTTGCTGAACATTTTGCTCCACAAGCAGAATAGTTAGGCCTTGCTGCTTTAGTTTGGCAAACAGCTCAAACATTTCTTCAACTAGTACTGGCATGATTCCTTCTGATGGTTCGTCCAGCAAGATCACTTTTGGTTTGGCAATCATGGCGCGAGCAATGGCTAGCATCTGCTGCTCACCACCAGACATCGAAGTGCCGTCCTGCTGTAATCGCTCCTTCAGGCGAGGGAAAGTTTCTGCGATTTCGTCAACCAGGGCACTCATATCGCCACGACTTTTTTTGGCAATAACGCCTAACTCTAAGTTTTCTTTAACAGTTAATCCTGGAACAATACGTCTATCCTCTGGGACATAAGCTAAGCCTAAGTGGTAGCGCTCATGCGCAGCAAGGTCCAAGAAAGAAGTGCCATCAATAGAAGCTTGACCCTCTCTCTTTGATAGTAGGCCCATTAGCGAGCGTAAGGTTGTAGTCTTGCCGGCACCATTGCGGCCCATTAAGGTAACGATTTCACCGCTGTTTACCTCTAAGGAGACGCCTTGCAGAACGTGACTGCGGTCGTACCAGGCATTTAAATTTTCTACACGCAACATATATAAACCTTCTTTAACCTTGACCTAGGTACACACGTCGTACTTCTGCATTATTTTGAATTTCTTCTGGAGTGCCTTCAGCTAAAAACTCTCCATGATGGAGAACAATGATGCGTTTACATAAACCCATGATGAGTTTCATCTTATGCTCAACCAAAATCACCGTTCTTTCGTTTGCCAGTGTGCGAATGAGGTCCATCATGACAAGTGTTTCTTCAGGAGACATGCCTGCGGTTGGCTCATCTAGTAAAAGAAGGCTGGGATTACAGGCAAGGGCCATCGCAATTTCTAACGCACGCTGTTGACCATGAGCTAAGTCCCCCGTTTTTTTATTTCTGAGATGCTCTAAGTTGACGCGACGCAAAAACTGGTCTGCAAGCTCAATGGGACCTGGATAACTTTGTGCGTTACGTAAAAAGTTATAACGTGCCGTTTCCATTTGGGCAGCAACGCGCACATTTTCATGAACGGTAAGCTGCTTAAATACATTGGTAATCTGAAAGCTCTTGGAGATGCCAATACGGGCAAACTCATATTGCTGCATACCGGTAATATCTTTGCCGTTAAATAAGATTTGGCCGCTAGATGGTGGAAACGCGCCACTAAGAACATTAAAGAAAGTGCTTTTGCCTGCGCCATTAGGTCCAATGATCGCCGTAAGGGAGCCGGGCATAAATGAGGTTGAGACATTTTGTAAGGCTTTAAATTTCCCAAAGCTCTTACTGACATTACGAGCTTCTAGAATTGGGGTTTGATTTGAGCTACTCATTATTTCGAATCCTGATTGAGGTTTAGCTTGCTCAAGATGGTTCCCCAAATTCCTTTAGGGAAAAACAGAACGAAGAACATAAATACCAGTCCAATAACAGCCATCCAATGCTTGGTGAAGGTTGTGACTACATCTTCTAAATAGAGCATGACAGCGGCACCAATAAATGGACCAAAGAAAGTACCCATACCTCCTAAAATACTCATCATGACCGCTTGTCCGGATTGAAGGTAGTGGAGTGAATCTATCGGAACAATTGAAAGGTGCAGAGCGCGCAAGGAGCCCGCTAAGCCACAGATTGCGGCTGACAACACAAAGACTAATAGTTTGGTGCGGGCGACATCAAAGCCGCAGGCTGCGGCACGTTTTTCATTCTCGCGAATCGCCTCCATGACTGCTCCAAGGGGTGAACTCAAGATTCGGGATATGAGCCACATAGCGACGACTACAAAAAAGAGAATGATGTAGTACTTCACTATGGGATTCAAAAAATCAACTGGAAAGCCAAGAATGTTAAATGTGTCAACTCGTACCCCTCTTAAGCCATTTTCCCCGCCAGTCAAACTCTCAGCTTTGTAAAAGCAATAAAACACAATTTGACCCAATGCGAGAGTCACCATGGAGAAGTAAATCCCTCTGGTGCGAATGGCTAGAAAGCCCATAATCAGACCGCCGATAGCTGCGCCAATAACACCAACCAATATTGCTGTGCCCCAGGACATGGAGTAGTGGACGATCCCAATACCAGTGAGATAGCTGCCGATACCTAGGAAGGCTGCATGTCCAAAGGATAGCAATCCCATGTAGCCGAACAAGAGATTGAATCCCATGGCGAATAAGCCAAAGATCAAGATATTGATAGCTAGCGCTTCATACGGCATGATGAAAGGAAAAACCATCAAGAAGAGGCTGCTCGCTAGCACCCGATGGCGCGCAATGAGTTGGAAAAATGATTTCATAAATATTCAGGGGATTAACCCATCGCCCCCGCTTTACCAAATAAACCCTGTGGGCGAATTAAGAGTACTACTGCCATCAGAACAAAGATCGAAAGCTCCGCAAGTTCTGGGAAGAATAAGGAGGTCATGCTGTAAACCACGCCAACCAATAGACCCGCGACCACAGCACCGACTGCTGAGCCCATGCCTCCAACAACTGTCACGACAAAAGATTCTGCCAAGATCGGAATTCCCATTTCTGGATTAACGGAGCGAGTAGGCGAGGCTAGTATTCCTGAGAGGCCAGCGATTGCGCAGCCTAGTCCAAATACCATTAACCACACCTTAGCAATATCCACGCCAAGTACCTTGACGATCTCTTGGTCGGCAGCGCCTGCTTTAATAATGAGACCATAACGAGTCTTTTGAATGAAAAACCAGACTGCAAAAATGATAATTGCTGTAGCCGCAATCAGGAATAGACGATATTTGGGGAAGAATCCAATGCCAACATCGAGAGTTCCTTTGAGTCCATCAGGAGTAACGGAAGGCAGACCTTCGATGCCAAAAGTAACACGCATTGCCTCAATTAGTACATAGGACAAGCCAAAGGTGAGGAGCAGTGGATAGTCAATACCTCGACCGTAAAGGGGGCGCACCAAGAATCGCTCAGTAACCAAACCCAGAACTCCAGTAGCAAGCGGCGTGAGAATCAAGCTGAACCAAAAGTTCCCAGTGACGCCTAAAAAATAGACACCCATAAATGCGCCAACCATGAAGAAAGCGCCATGTGCAAAGTTCACTACATTGAGCATGCCAAAAATAAGGCACAAGCCCAGTGCTAACAGTGCGTAGATACTACCCAGGGCAATTCCTGTGAGTAGCTGCATGCAGAGAAGTTCAAATGTAAGACCGGTCATATATATACTCAGAAAAACTCCCCTTCGGCTATTGCTATCAGGGGAGGTGCTCAGGGCAAATCAGATGATCTGCCCTGGAATTTCAGATTTAAGCCTTGTGGCCTAGCTCTGCGCAACTACGCATATTCTTTTCGGTAGTTGGTTCAATCGTCAGAATATTAAAGACGTCATATTTATCTTTCATATTCTTTGATTTTGATTCCACAATGATGACCGTTTGGACTGCTTGGTGGTCGCACTTGCGATAGTACTCAGGACCTTTATAAAAGTCATACTTGAGATTCTCTAATGCGGTAATTACCTTATTTGTGTCGGTAGATTTAGCATTCTTCACAGCAGCGAGAACTGTCTTGACTCCGGCATAACCCAGTGCACCGTAGTCTGATGGCACTGAACCGTTATACATCTTGCGGAATGCGTCATTAAAGGTCTTGGCTGTTGGGATGCGATCCTCGAGGCCCCAGTAGTAAGAGGTGCCACCGACAATTCCTTCAAACGCCTCTGGTCCACCAGCAAGGCGAGCAGTGTAGAGCAAGACCGGCGTCACAATTTTCATACTGGACTTCAAGCCAAAGTCAGTGCATTGTTTGGCTGCATTGACGAGGTCACGACCAAAGTTACAAAGTACTAAGATGTCAGGATTTAAGGCTTTAATGCGCGGCAAGAATGCGGAGTAATCAGATGCACCTAAGGGATGACGAATATCGGCCAGTGTTGTGGCGCCCATTTCCTTACCTGCACGCTCAAATGCACGCACCATCTCGTGGCCATAAGCATAGTCAGCGGTGAGGAATACGATCTTCTTGCCAAAACGAGGGATGGAGTAGCGTGCCACTGCACCTGCTGTCATCGTTGGATTGAGTGCCTCATGGAATGTGTAAACACTCCAATCTTTCACCTCGTTAATCGCATCAGACTGACTAATTGAATTGAATAGAACTTTACGCTCTTTGCAAACAGCATTGATAGAGAGTTGGGTTGCAGCAGAGAGTGAGCCGACAACAAAATTCACCTTATCTTTTTCAATCAACTCGAGAGTGCGCGTTGCAGCTTCACCTGGATTGAGTTTGTCATCACGAACCAAAAGTTCGGCTTTGCGACCATTAAAGCCACCGGCATCATTAAATTCTTTGATCGCTAATTCAGCTGCTTTTACTTGATCTTGTGCCTCTGCAGAAAATGGTCCTGTTAAGGGAGTCGGAAAACCAATCTTAATTGGTTCAGACTGGGCACTAGCTACATTCATCCACAGTGGAGTGCTTGCAGCAGCAGCTCCGCCGATCAACATTTTTCTTCTTGTTTGATTCGTTACTTTTTGTTTCATGGTTATCTCCTCCATTTAAAGCAGTTTGTTAATGGGACTACTTCGTATTTCATAAATCTTAACTGAATGCTTCTAGTAATACGAAAATCTACAGCGGGTTTTAATTAATATGTCTCCGGGACTGCCTTTCCAGTCGCCAACAAAGTACTGATATCGATGGCTGTTTCTGCCATAACGGTATCTGCATTTCTACGAAGGCTATTGTTATCTCTGCTACCTTTGCTGCCCTGTGCTTGCATGTAGCGCCCTAAATACTGCGCTCTTGCAACAACCTGTTGACCAAACTCAAGACGCTCCTTGCTATAGGCTTCGAGTGCTGCAGGAGTTGCTCCTAAGGCCGCGATGTGACGCGCAATTACCATAGCCTCATCACCTGCTTTGGTTACCCCCATGCCAACATGAGGTCGACCGACAAACGCAGCATCACCCATTAAGGCAATCCTCCCGAAGACTATTTGCTCCGAACGAACGTCATAGATGGTCTGCAAAAAAGGTGAGGGTGTTTTTTCTAAAATTTCTGCATATTGCGGCGCCAAAATACCGCGGGCAATTGTGCGCATTTCAGCAATATGTTTCCATGAGACTTTTTGCGGTGGGATGCCGGTCGGATAATAGTGCCCATCTGCATCAGTCAAGAGCTTGACTAGTTCATCATCTTCGGATGCGGGCCGATACCAAACAAAGTTGTAGCGACGCTTGCCAGGTCTAGTGTCATTGCCGGGCCCTGCAACTGGATAACCCAGCATCTGCTCACCATTAGGTAAGCAGAAGCCAAAATAATTAAATAGGGTATCAAGAGTGTAATTGGATAAATTATTCTCATCACACACTCCACGCCACGCAATATACCCTGCGTATTCAGGCTGAATATCTGGTGCCACTTGGGATCTTATCGTTGAGCGTATTCCATCTGATGCAATCAGGAGTTCTGCCTGATAAGTACTTCCATCTTCACAGCTGACCTGAACACTATGAGAGTCCTGCGTCACCACTTTGACATTCTTCCCCTGCAAGTAACGCTCGCTTGGAAAATTCTCTTTTAATAGGTGGTACAGACGGCTCCATGAAGTCAAGATTTGCGGGAGCGGCATTTCACCTAGGTTCTCCCCATCAACGCCCAAGGTAACTCGCTTTGATACAGCAACCCCCAGGCTGTTATCAACTTGAATACCTGCTTGACTCAAGGCATCTGCTAGAGCGTCATGAGTCACGATTCCAGCGCCTCTCCCATCTAAGGAGCCAATTGCTTTTTCTAGCAAGGTGACATCATGACCTTGGCGCAGCAATATATTGGCTACAAATAAGCCGCCAAGAGATCCGCCGATGACAAGTATTTTGGCCATCTTTACCTATGCAGCCTTGGCATCTAGCGCCGCCTTTTCTGCAGCAGGGTAGTTCAGTTCAATCACAATGCCATTAGGATCATCCATGAACACTTGGTGTAATTTAATTGCGGGTACGGTACGCTGTCTGCAAGGTACGCCTAGCTTTTCCAGCAATGCCAGTTTGGCCTCTAGTCCCTCGGCAAAGAAGGCAATATGATCTACCGCACCTGAGCCATAGAGTGAACTGGGATCCCGTTCCCCGAGATATTGTTTCAAGCCATTAGGATTGTTCTTATCAATTGCAATCAGATGAACAACTGCGTTAGCCCAATCGTTTGGATCGCCGTTGTATAGCCAGACGCCCGGGAAAGGAAAATCTGGACGAGGGCCAACCGTGAATCCAAAGACCTCGCAGTAAAACTTGGTGGTTTGTTCAATCTCTAGGCTACGAATGGAGAAGTGATTTAGGCTTAAGTTCGTCATTTTATTTTTTACCAGTATTGAATAAAGTTTTTGCTGAAGTGAGGTAAGAGCTAATACGATCTTGAATAATTTCTTGTTCGGTATGCGGGTTGCCAGAGTCATAAATGGCTTGCCCGTAAATCCAACGTCGCATACCAATATAAAAGATGCCGCCATGCAAGCCCATCAAAAATTCCAATTCTCGCTGCGAAGGCTTGCTGCGCGAGCTACGACCACAGTGTTTACGGGTTTCCCGGATAAGGCGCGGTAATAGGCGATCGCGCAATAACTCAAAGAATCGGTCGCTAATTGAATGATCGCTTAGGCCCGAGAAAATCAAAATACGTACAAAATCATAGGTCAGTACTGTGTTTGAGTAGTCGATATAGAAGGCATTAAATTTTTCCTCAGGAGAAAGATTCTTATCATCGAGCAGTTGCTCCCACTCTGGCTTCCAGCGTGACTCAAAGACATCTTCATAGACTGCTTTGATTAGAGCATCCTTGGTGGGGAAGTAGTGATAGAGCAGGGTGTGGGTAATACCCAATCCCTTTGTTAAGTTTCTGAGTTGGCCATCAATTCCATGCTTTGCAAAGTACTGGATGGCACGATCCAAAATCTGACGCTTACGATCCGCAGTGCTCATTCTGCGACGTGCAGGCGCAGTAGATGGCGCGCCTTCAGAAGCGATGCTACTTCTCGTGCTGCTGTCTCGTTCGAAACTCATTGTCATCAGGGTTTATCCGAATTTGGCCTTATTGACCAAAAGTTAAATAATGGTACATTGTTGAGCAATTGGTAGATAAGACTCTATTCGTACAAACCCCGAGGAGATGTAATGGAATTAAATGGCGAGCAGCTCATTGCAGCCCCAATCCCAGATGTATGGAAGGGCTTGAATGATATTGATGTGCTAGCAAAGTCTATTCCAGGTTGCGAGGAAATCAGTCGAGTCTCTCCAGAGGAGATTCATGCCAAGGTGATGTTCAAAATTGGACCCGTCAGAGCTAGATTTTCGGGAAAGTTATTTTTAAGTGACGTCATTCCAGATCAGTCCTGCTCCATGGCTTTTGAGGGTTCGGGTGGCGCTGCGGGATTTGCAAAGGGTCGTTCACGTGTTGAATTGAAGCCTGCCGAGGGTGGGACTCTGGTTTCCTACACGACTGAGGCCTCTATTGGCGGCAAGCTTGGGCAAATCGGTGGGCGACTCATTAGCGCCTCTGCTAAAAAGATTGCGGATGATTTTTTCCAGCGATTTGCGAAAGAGTTGGGTGGTGAAGTAGTGCCACTAGAGTCGGACCCGCAAGAATAAGTAATGCGAGGCGATGTCAATATAAAAGTAGTGAAGGAGACGCAATGAAAGCAGCAGCATTTGATTATGCAAAACCGAAGGCTCTTAGCGAGGCCTTTGCAATGTTGGCCGAAGCGGGTGAAGATGCGCAATTGATTGCGGGTGGACAAACGCTTTTAGCTACCTTGAACTTGCGTCTTTCTGAGCCCAGTATGCTGATTGACATCACGAATTTAGATGAATTAAAAGGCATTTCAATTGTCGGAGATCAATTACGTATTGGCGCATTAGTAACCCATACCGAGATTGAAGACTCCAAACTAATCGCGCAGCATGCACCACTTCTTAAGGCTGCAGCTCCTCACATCGCGCACAGAGCAATCCGCAATTTAGGCACCTGGGGCGGCTCTTTGGCCTATGGTGATCCTGCGGCTGAATGGCCTGCCTGTAGTTTGGCGCTTAATGCAACCATGTTGATTGGTGGTCCTGATGGAGAGCGTCGCATTTCAGCGCAAGACTTTTTCATTGATCTTTACACCACTTCCTTAGAGCCCAATGAAATTCTCATAGCAACAGAAATGCCGATTGCGACCAGTAATCAAGTTTTTTATTTCCATGAACTAGCTCGTCGCCATGGAGACTATGCGATTGCGGGCTTAGCCTTAGTTGCTAATAAGGTAGGCAACGTTCTGAGTGACTGCACTTTTACATTCTTCTCTGTTTGCGCTACGCCGATCATGGCGAAAAAGGCGCAAGCCTTGGTGGATGGTAAGCCTCTTAGTGATGAATTAATTAAAAATGCAGTTGCTGCTGCAAGAGAAGAGATTGAATCGTTTGCGGATATCACCAACAGTGCAGAAACTAAGCAACATCTTATTGGTGTTTTATTAGAGCGTGGCTTAAAGCATTTAATTGCTTGAGCAATCAATACATAAAAAGATAAATCTAGTTCGGAGATTTTAATGAGCTTAAAGAAGAAAATTACGATGACCGTCAATGGTTTGACAGTTAATGCTGAAATTGAGCCCCGTCGTCATTTGGTGGATTTTTTGCGAGAAGATCTCCATCTCAAAGGTCCGCACCTTGGCTGTGAACAGGGTGCTTGCGGTGCCTGTACGGTGAAAGTGGATGGGAAAATTATTCGCGGTTGTTTGTATTTGGCTGTACAAGCCAATGGTTGTGTAGTTGAAACAATTGAGGGATTAACCAAGAGCGGAGCGTTGGCAGATCTGCAGGAAGCCTTTATGCGCCATAACGCAATGCAATGTGGTTTCTGCTCTTCTGGAATGTTGCTTGCTGCAGCTGAATTAGTAGAAAAACAACCTAAATCGACCCGTGAAGAAGTGCGTGAATGGATCTCTGGAAATTATTGCCGTTGCACTGGCTACCACTCCATAGTAGACGCCATCATGGCCGTGCTTGAAGCTCGTGCCAAAGGTGAAAAAATTAAACCCGTTGTTGCTCTCGCTTAAGAAGACTGGGAAAACTGATTATGAATAAGCCAGTAGATCTTAAAGGATTGGTTCTTGATCCAGTAACCAATGACCAGCGCTATATCGGTAGTAGTGAACCCCGACACAAGGCGCGTCGACTCATCGAGGGTCAGGGCACTTATGTAGATGATATTCAGCTACCAAGAATGGGTCATGTTGTTTACTGGCGTTCGCCAGTAGCGCATATGAAAATTGGAAAAATTCATACTGAACAAGCTAGCAAGATGCCTGGTGTTCTGGCCATTGTCGATGGCGTGAAAATGGCCGAACTTTGTAAGCCATGGGTTGCCACCTTAGGCCACCTTGCGGGTATGAAATCCGCTCCTCAATATGCATTGGCAATTGATAGGGCTTGCTGGCAAGGTGAGCCTGTAGTTGCTGTAGTTGCTGAGACACGCGCACAAGCAGAAGATGCTTTGCAGTTCGTTGATGTTGAGTGGGAAGAGCTGCCTGCAGTAGTTTCAATGGAAACGGCATTGGATGCAGATATCCCGGTCATTCATCCTGAGCTTGGGGACAACCTTTGCTTTACCCGCACCTTGGATGTTGGTCAGGTGGATGAAGTGTTTGCAACAGCTGATATTGTTGCTGAAGCTACTTTTGGATTTGGTCGACATACGGGCGTAACTTTAGAACCTCGTTGCCAAATCGCTGATTACAATCCCGGCGATCGTCGTCTCACGGTGTATCACTCGCAACAAGCGCCTCACATGATGCAAGATTTATATTGCCGTCAGTTTGGCCTGTCAGAGTCTGATGTCCATGTCATTTGTAAAGACGTAGGCGGATCCTTTGGTATCAAGGTGCATGCGTATCCTGATGATTTTGCAACGGTGGGCTTAGCGATGATGTTGGATCGCCCAGTCAAGTTTGTTGCAGATCGACTCGAATCATTTACGAGTGATATTCATGCGCGTGAGCATCGGATTAAAGGACGTATTGCAGCCAATAAAGAGGGCGATATCTTGGCGTTTGAGATTGACGATCTCACGGCGATTGGCCCTTACTCTATGTTCCCGAGAACTAGTGCAATCGAAGGTAACCAGGTAGTGAACTTGGTTGGCGGACCATACAAGCATCAGAACTATCGTGCCAAACTTAATGTGGTCTTTCAGAATAAAACGCCTACCTGCCAGTACCGCGGCGTAGGCCACCCAATTGCCTGTGCTGTGACTGAGGGCTTGGTTGATTTGGCGGCTCAAAAGTTAAATATGGATCCTTTGGAGTTTCGTAAGCGCAATGTGATTCCTGATGATGCATACCCTTGCTCGGGAATTTCCGGAATCAAGTTGGAAGTGTTGTCGCACGAGCAGTGCTTGCGAACTATCGAAAAGATGATGGACTATTCTGCTTTGCGTAAAGAGCAGGCGGAGTTGCGTAAAAAAGGCATCTATCGCGGGATTGGTTTTGCTACATTAATTGAGCTAACTAACCCAAGTCCAGCATTCTATGGGGTCGGTGGTGCGCGCATCGCATCTCAGGATGGTGCCTCTGCACGTTTAGATCCAAGCGGCGTTGTATCGATATTGATCGGTGTTGGTGAGCAGGGTCAGGGTACTGAAGGTATTTATGCGCAAATTGCTGCCGATGCCGTTGGTCTGTCGATTAAAGATGTGCGCATCATTACTGGTGATACCGATGTGACTCCTTACGGTGGCGGTACCTGGGCTTCACGTGGCGCTGGTGTAGGTGGTGAGACAGTCTTGTTAGCTTGCCAAGCGCTTCAAGAAAATATCTTAAAGCTTGCTGGTGCAATCTTGAGTAGATCACCTGAAGAGTTATCCGTCCGCCGTGGTCATGTTTTAGATAAGGCTAGCGGTGAGCAGCTCTTACCGTTTAGTGAGATTGGGCGAATAGGTTATTTCCGTACAGATACTTTGCCAGTAGGATTTTCGGCTGATTTGATGGTGACACGTCATTACACTCAAAAAGAATATCCATTTATTTTTACTAATGGCGTTCAAGCTTCTTATGTTGAAGTCGATCCGGATACCGGATTTGTAAAGCTTCTAAAACATTGGGCAGTTGAGGATTGTGGCCGGGTATTGAATCCCATGTTGGTAGATGAGCAAGTGCGTGGCGCAATTGTCCAGGGTATCGGCGGCGTCCTTTTCGAAGAGTGTATCTACGACGAAAGTGGCCTACTGCGGAATGGCAGTATGGCTGATTACTTAGTACCAATGGCTAATGAAATGCCGGATATTGAAGTGGCCCACGTTGAGACTCCAACTCAGTCATCTAAGTTAGGCGCAAAAGGTGCTGGCGAAGCTGGAACTGCCGGTGCCCCTGGGGCGGTTCAGAATGCGATTAATGATGCTCTGGCACCTTTAAATGCTGCAGTGTTTGACCAGCCTATCACGTGCGAAAAGATTCTCAAGGCGCTTGGAAAAGTCTAATTTAGCGTACTTCTAAATTAGTACATTCCGCGTATCAAAGGAGTTTACGCATCCTGTAACATCAAGATTTGACCATACGTGAATCCTCAGTCTGGGGATTCACGATTAACTTGATATAGCGAATAAAAATATGTCCCATTTAAAAGGTAAAACAGCTCTTGTCACTGGCTCGACTAGTGGCATTGGTTTGGCAATGGCTATTGGTTTAGCAAAGCAGGGTGTCAATATTATGGTGAACGGCTTTGGTGAAAAAGATGCCGCCATTGCTGCTATCCAAGCTTGTGGTGTTGAAGTGGAATATCACGGTGCTGATATGAGTAAGCCTGCTGAGATTGAGGATCTGATCAAGCAGACTGAAAAACGCTTTGGTTCGCTAGATATATTAGTTAACAATGCGGGTATTCAGCACACAGCGAATATCGAAGACTTTCCAGCAGATAATTGGGAGTCGATTATTGCCATCAACTTAAGCTCAGCTTTTTATACCTCTCATCATGCCTTGCCTGGAATGAAGCAGCGCAACTGGGGTCGCATTATTAATATCGCCTCTGTTCATGGCTTGGTTGGCTCAGTTCAAAAATCAGCTTATGTCGCTGCCAAGCATGGCATTGTTGGCTTAACCAAAGTGACTGCTCTAGAGAATGCCAAAACGGGGATTACTTGTAATGCGATTTGCCCTGGTTGGGTTTTGACTCCCTTAGTTCAAAAGCAAGTGGATGCTCGGGCAGAGCGTGAAGGAATTTCGAATGAAGAGGCCAAAAAAGCCTTGGTGTCTGAGAAACAACCCTCCGGTGAATTTGTGGCCTCAGAGCAATTGGCGGCACTAGCTGTTTTCCTTTGCAGCCCAGATGCTTCTGAAGTACGTGGAGCGGCCTGGAATATGGATGGTGGCTGGACGGCTCAGTAACCTTTAAAAGGGTCACCAGCCCTCCTTTAGTGCTTCGTACCCAACAAATTCGTCATAATCGTCTATAGTTAAGGCGGTTGTGGCTGTTGTAGCCACTGATCATCACGTTTTACAATGTAGTGAACTTGGATTTTGCAAGTAAGAATTTTGCCTAATCCTGCTTGATATATTTACCTTTTTAGGAAGCTCTCATGTCATCTATCTTTACCTCATTAGGCCGCACTGTTTTAGCTGGCTTTGTGTTACTAGCATTGATCGTCCTTGCCATGGGCGCAAACTTCGGCTCGATTGAGTTGTCATTCTTATTCCGCTGGATTCACGTGATGGTTGGCGTGATGTGGATAGGCTTACTTTGGTATTTCAATTTTGTACAGATTCCATCGATGGCAAAGATTCCGGATGAGCAAAAGCCGGCAATCGGAAAAGTTATCGCTCCAACAGCGCTCTTTTGGTTCCGTTGGGCTGCCTTAGCGACTGTAATTAGTGGTTTAGTTTTATCCATAGTGAATGGATATGCGCATCAAGCATTCACTTTGCAGGCACCTTTCCGTGCAATCGGTTTAGGTATGTGGATCGCCTTGATCATGGCGTTTAATGTTTGGTTCATTATTTGGCCAAATCAAAAACGTGCCTTAGGCATCGTTGTGGTTGAGCCTGATGTCAAAGCAAAGTCTGCACGCATTGCGATGTTGACTTCTCGCTTCAATACAATGCTTTCTATCCCAATGCTATTTTTGATGAGTGCTCAGTCGCACAATACAACTTGGTTTGTGATTGCCTCATAAGGTAATGCTTTAGATCATTTAAAAGGCCCGCTGAGCGGGCCTTTTACTTTAGTGCAGGGCGTTGAGGGATGGTAGTCAGCCATCTTGATTACAAGACGGGCGGCAACTCTTTTGTCCATGCGCCACGTTGTGCAGTGGCTGAACCGAGAAGAGCAAACCCAAGTAGCTTGCCATCGCGAGATTCCAAGCGCGCCTCAAGACCACCTTCGACCGCATTGATTTTCCAGTCACCGATTGCACCCTTAGCCGGTGGTGAAACAATGGTTGGTAGGGCGGGGGTCTTCACCATCACCGGCATAGCGGGATAACTGAGTGTAGTCGCTTGTCCAAGCAGATTAGGAGCTAAAGCCCGTGCAGCCTGCATGATCGGCATGACATAAGGCAGTACCAGGCCCTCGACTTCGGCGCAATCGCCAATAGCATAAGCATTCTTGGCGCTAGTTTCTAATTGGCGATTAACGGTAATACCTTCACCTGTGGAAATTCCGGCAGCTTGGGCTAAATCTAGGCGAGGTCTTAAACCGACAGCCGATAGAAATGCATCGCTATGAATTACTGATCCGTTAGCAAGCGTAATTGAGAGAGTGTCACCACTTCGATCAATTGATTGCACGGTAGTGGCGAAATGCCAACGTACACCGGCTTCGCTGAGCTTAGTCTGAAGTGCTTGAGCTGCAGCCTCGGGAAGGAGTCTACCCAAAGCCTGTGGCGCTAAGTCGATGACATCTACTTCATAGGAGCCTAAAACTAAATCATTTGCAAACTCGCATCCAATGAGGCCTGCGCCTAAGATAGCGATGCGTTTTTTGCCTTCAATTGTCTTGCGAAATTGAGCATAGTCTTCTAGATCATTGACGGTAATGACCTCATGAGCTGCATTACCTTTTAAAGGTAGACGAATTTGATCAGCGCCCAATCCAAGTACGAGCTTGCCATAGGAAATAATGCCTTTAGAAGTGGTGACTGTTTGTGCGGCAGTATCAATTGCAGTGACATCAACATCGCCCAGAATCGTAATGTCTAGCTGTGTTGCCATGCCATCGGCATTAGTAGAAATTAATTGCTCTGCAGATTTGCTGCTTGCCAATGCCGTAGAGAGCATCGGCTTGGAGTAAAAATATCCTGGCTCTCTTGTTAAAAGGGTAATCGGAATCGCCTTGTCTATTTTGCGAAGCTCGCGTATGACGGTGTAGCCTGCTAAACCGCTACCAATAATGACAATCCCCGATGGGGATGATTGATTCTGATGATCCAAAACTGGACTCCCTAATAATGCGTTTAAAGGTGTTGCGTTTGGCTTAACTTAGGAAACTTGTACCATTTCAAAGTCAGATTTTGATACGCCGCAATCTGGACATTCCCAATCTTCAGGGACGTCAGCCCAAGCAGTGCCGGCAGGAATGCCATCTTCAGGCAAGCCTTTCGCTTCGTCATAGATGAAGCCGCATACGATACATTGCCAAGATTTCATAGGGATTCCTTGCTAAAAGAGATTAAGGATAGTTTAAATTGAATTTCAAATTCACTTGCTAGACAACGTTCTAGTTGTTTTGTATCAAGCAAGCAAAAAAACAATGATTTATTGAGTAAATAGAAATGATATTATTTATCAAATAAATAGATTATATGGATAAGTACAGATCATGGCTGCTCTACCTTCATTAAGACAGCTTCGCTATTTTGTAGCAGTTGCACAAGAGCTTAATTTCACTAGGGCTGCAGAGGTCTGCTTTGTTGGTCAATCTACTCTCAGTGCTGGTTTAAAAGAGCTTGAAGATGTTTTGGGGGTCCGCTTGGTGGAGCGGGATAGACAAAATGTGGCCATTACCCCAATCGGCGTAGAGATTTTGGAAAGGGCCAAGGCAATCCTAGCCTCATCTCAAGATCTGGTGGAGTACGCGAGTGCCTCTGGTGAGCCAATGGTAGGGACAATTCGATTGGGAGTAATCCCGACCATTGCACCATTTTTATTACCAAATGTGTTGCCTGATATTCGGGAGCATTACCCTAAGTTAAAAATTGCTCTGCGTGAAGATTTAACCGCTAATCTATTGGTGCGCTTAGCAGATCATCAACTCGACTTTGCGTTAATTGCATTGCCCTATGACACAGCCGGCCTTTTGGTGAAAGAGCTCTTTGTAGATGAATTTTGGTTGGTTGCAGGTGCTAACGACCCTGCATTAAAAGGGAAGGAAATTCATTTGCCTACCAAAATGGCAGAAAGGCTGCTTTTGCTAGAGGAGGGTCATTGCCTGCGTGATCACACGATGCAAGCTTGTAAGCATTCTGATATTCGCAATGCTGAGGGCATGGAAGCTACTAGCTTACTGACGCTGTTGCAAATGGTGGAGTCTGGCATGGGCATTGCACTCCTTCCTGAGATGGCGGTAAAAGGCGGGATTTTAAATGGCACGACATTGGTTGCTCGGCCTTTAGCACCGCCCGCTCCTAAAAGAGTAATCGCACTCGTTGCCCGGTTATCAACCGCGCATCATGATGAGTTCCAAGCGCTTGCCCATAGTATTGAGTCAAGATTTAAATCTAGCCCAAGAATTAGTCGGGGTAGTCGAAAGAGTTTCCAGAGAGTCTAGTATGGTGTCGGCGGGACTTTAATATCCCTGCTAAAGTTGCGCATTCATTAAATCTTCACCCTCAAAGAAAGTAGTTCATGTCCGGAAAAGAAATCATGTTTACCCCCGTCAAACTTGGCGCGATTGAATTAAAGAACCGCCTTGTGATGGCACCGCTTACTAGAATGCGTGCCATTGATGGGGATGTGCCACATCCTCTCGCAAAAACTTACTATGAGCAAAGGGCAAGTGCCGGCCTCATCATTAGCGAAGCAACGCAAATTTCTGCAATTGGTAAAGGCTATCCGGCAACGCCTGGTATCTATTCTGCTGAGCAAACGGCTGCTTGGAAAGAGATTGTGAGTGCGGTGCATGCCAAAGGCGGCAAGATGATTGCGCAGTTATGGCATGTTGGACGTATTTCCCATTCTTCTTTGCATCCCGAGCAGGGTATCCCTGAAGCTCCATCTGCGATTGCGCCTGCTGGCCAAACGTATGGTGCTGATTGGAAGTTGCACGATTACGAAACGCCTAAGTCGATGACCACTGAAGACATTGCCCGTCTTCTGAAGGATTTTGAATTGGCTGCTGCTAATGCTAAAGCGGCAGGTTTTGATGGAGTAGAAATTCATTCAGCGAATGGTTATTTACTTGATCAGTTTTTGCAAGACAAAACCAATCAACGCACTGATGGCTATGGCGGTTCAATTGAAAATCGCATACGCTTATTGGGCGAAGTGATTGAATCTGTTACCAAGGTGTACCCAAGTGATCGTATCGGTGTGCGCTTATCACCATACGGTAGCTTTAATGATATGGCTGACAGCGATCCAGTTGCCTTGTTCACTGCAGTGATTCAGAAACTCAATGGCTATCACTTATCTTATGTTCATATGATTGAACCACGTTCCACAAGTGCGGGTGGCAATGATCAAGTGAACGTAGAGGCGCCCATTACCTCAGAGATGTTCCGTGCAGCTTATCAAGGCCAGTTTATTAGTGCCGGCGGATATGATCAGGCTATGGGCGAAGCTGTTTTAGAGGCTGGTTTGGCAGATGCGGTAGCCTATGGACGTTTATATATCTCTAATCCGGATTTGGCTGAGCGCTTTAAGCAGGGTGCAGCACTCAATGCTTATAACCGCGCAACGTTTTACGGTGGGGCAGAAGTCGGATATACGGATTACCCAACACTCTAATTGCTAAAGAGCCATCAGGGCCTCTATCGAAAGATAGGGGCCTTATTTTTTGTCTTCAGGATCTTTCAGTAAGCCATAGTGATTGGCAACGAGCAGCATTGCAATGGACGCACATCCCATTGCAAAAAATTCCCATTGATGGAGCATGGCAGTTCCAGTGACGGTCATCAAGATTGTCCATCCCACTGCCATCTTGGCTTTTTTGCTTAAAGGTTTCATATTTCGGAACTAAGGTAGAAGTTATCGAACGGTAAGTCTAGCTTTGGCACTCAACTCGTTTGGTGTACCACGTTTATCCAGTTGAGAAAGTCGCAGTGCCTCTTGCTCAAAATCAATTTGAGCTGGGTGAAATTCAAGATTGCCAAGGTGAATGACGTAAGTCCACACAAGCTCTCGACCCCTATCTTTATATACATCAACAATACGCTTCATTTATTAATGCCTCTAGTAGGGGCTGAGCCATTTGGGGGGCTCATGTTGTTTTTTAAATCGATTAGATTTCGTGGATCGATACGAATAACGCCACCACGAGGGCTATCAATGTCTGCAATCAAAAAGAAGGCAACGGCAATCATGGTTGGGAAAATCATAAAAAGGCCGACATTCGGTTTAAAGTTCCGCGCTCCAAAGCCCACCAATACATTGGCCGCAATTGCGATCGCAGCCATCAGCCACCAAGCGCCAGTCGGAATACGGTTCCACCAGGCTGCTTGGGTATAGCCATGGGAGTTAATCACATCATTCATTCCTGAGATGACGAGCGCAATAGTTGGGGTTGATTGTGTTCGTGCCACAGGGAGCAATTCGTTCCACATGGCATTCTCTAGAGCAATTGTGCGTTTTGTAATTTGCTTAGCCGTCTCATGATCTTGCTTAGAGTAAAACAAAATACGCTGATCCAAATATTCGTTGAGAAGTCCCTTGATGGATTCCGCAGTTTTGCCGGGCAATAGGTCGGCCCTTAAAAATTCTGTACCAATGGCATTTGCCTCAGCTTCCTCATAAGTCTGCCTCAAGTCATAGCGAGCAATCGCCATGGAAAAGGTGAATCCAATAATGAGGCCAAGTAGGGTGAGGGTTGCACTTTGGATCACTCCTAAGTCTGCAGAGGTCTCCGTATCTTTAGTGCGGTACTTACTCAATACGGCATTACCAAACCATACTGAGCCTGAGAGGGCTACAGCAGAGATGACAAATACGAGTCCGGGATAATTAGCGAAGTGTGGAATATTAAAAAGTTCCTGGATACAAAATATCTTTAGTCACATTTTGGATATCACGGTGTCCTGTAAACGCCATAGTGATATCCAATTCATTATGAATCAGCTCTAAGCATTTAGTGACGCCGGCCTCGCCCATAGCACCCAGGCCATAGAGGAAGGGGCGACCAATTAATGTGCCACGTGCTCCTAATGCCCAAGCTTTTAAAACATCTTGTCCGGAACGAATGCCGCCATCCATCCACACCTCAATATCTTTACCAACAGCATCCACAATGCCGGGCAATGCTTTGATGCTGGAGATTGCGCCGTCTAATTGACGGCCACCATGATTGGAAACAATGAGGGCATCCGCACCAGAATTAGCAGCAAAGCGGGCATCCTCTTCATCCAAGATGCCTTTAATAATCAATTTGCCGCCCCAGAGCTTTTTAATCCATTCCACATCATCCCAGCTCAGACCTGGGTCAAACTGCTCGGCAGTCCAAGAGGAGAGGGAGGACATATTGCCAACACCAGTGGCGTGACCAACAATATTGCGAAAGGTTCTACGGGGAGTCATTGCCATGCCCATGCACCAACGGGGCTTAGTCATCATGTTGATGATGTTGGCAATCGTCAGCTTTGGAGGTGCAGACAAACCATTTTTTAAATCTTTATGGCGTTGTCCCAGAATCTGTAAATCTAAAGTGAGAACGAGGGCAGAGCATTTGGCTGCTTTGGCACGCTCAATGAGACGCTCAATAAAGCCGCGGTCTTTCATGACATAAAGCTGAAACCAAAATGGTTTGGTAGTACGTTCTGCCACATCTTCAATCGAGCAAATACTCATCGTAGAAAGGCAGAAGGGGACGCCAAATTTTTCTGCAGCGCGGGCCGCTAAAATTTCACCATCAGCATGCTGCATGCCAGTAAGTCCAGTAGGCGCTAATGCCACTGGCATAGCAACCTCTTGTCCGACCATGGTTGTTTTGGTGGTGCGGTTGACCATATTGACGGCTACGCGTTGACGTAGTTTGATTTTCTGAAAATCCGACTCATTCGCGCGGTAGGTGGATTCAGTCCATGACCCGGAGTCCGCATAGTCATAAAACATCTTGGGGGTGCGCTTCTGATGCAGAACTCGTAAATCTTCAATGTTGGTGATGATTGTCACTAAAACCCCTCGGTGTGTTGCTAGCGCCAGATGTCTGACGCTAATTTAAGCTCTATCTTAGCAATACCGAGCATTTGTTTCTACAATGACTAGGCAAAGCCCTTCTTGAGGCTCTAAACAGCCACTCATTCACCTACATCCCCCGAATGCCTCAAATACCCCTCTCAACTGTCTTTTATTTATCGCTTGCGACCCTCCTTTGGGCAGGTAATGCAATCGCTGGACGGGTCTTAGTAGGAAGCATTTCGCCGATCACCCTCAGTGCTGTCCGCTGGGGTTTAGCGGCTCTACTGCTACTGCCTCTTGGCTGGCGGATCCTAAAGCCAAGTAGCGCCCTATGGCAAAACAAGAGCCGCTTCCTTGTTTTGGGATTATTGGGGGTAGGTAGCTATAACGTGCTCTTGTATCTCGCCTTGCAAACCTCGACTGCTATTAATGTCACCCTCATTGGTGCGAGCATGCCAATCTGGATGCTCCTGATCGGGACTATCTTTTATCAAGTGAAGCCGACGCTGCTACAGCTCTTAGGTGCAGTTGTCTCCTTGGTGGGCGTTACCGTAGTTCTCACGCGGGGTGAGCCTGCCAGTCTCTTGAGCATGGAAGTAGTCATGGGTGATTTGCTCATTATGTTAGCCACGATTCTCTGGGCCTTTTATAGCTGGATGATTAGTCGCCCGGGAGAGAGTACTGAGCGGCAGTGGCCCTGGGCAGAGTTTTTGATGGCGCAGGTCTTAATTGGATTCTTATGGACGATGTTGTTTGAGGGCGCGGAAATTGCCACGGGGCACGCCTTTATTGATCTCAATTATTGGACAGGGGCATTGATCTTATTTGTAGCCATTGGCCCCTCCTTAATTGCTTATCGCTGCTGGGGTTTGGGGGTGAATGGAGCCGGACCGACGGTGGCAGCATTCTTTGCCAACCTCATACCCTTATTTACAGCGCTGCTGTCAGCTGCGATCCTAGGAGATCCACCCCAGCTTTTTCATGGCTTAGCTTTCGTCCTGATCGTAGTCGGAATACTGGTTTCATCTGCAAGGCAGAAAAGTACCTAACCCCTTTTATTGACTCAAAAAGGCCGTTTTCAAAGGCTAAGTACCCAAATAGCGCTAAATCAGTATCATTTAGGGCTAATCACACGATTTACTAGGAAATTACTATGCCAGGCTTGCTCCCAAATGTTGATCCAGACGGTCTCTTAGAGTTCTCAGTTGTTTACACTGACCGCTCGCTAAATCACATGTCTGAAGAATTCAAAAAAGTCATCGTGGATATTTCTAGTGTCTTGAAAGATGCTTACAACGCAAGTTCTGCAGTGATCGTTCCAGGTAGTGGCACTTTTGGTATGGAAGCCGTTGCTCGTCAATTTGCCAATAACGAAAAATGTCTTATTTTGCGTAACGGTTGGTTTAGCTATCGCTGGACTCAGATTTTTGATTTGGCCAATATCACCAAAGACATTACCGTTATTAAAGGTAGGCAATTAGAAGATGCTACGCAAGGTGTATTTGCACCTGCGCCGATCGAAGAAGTAGTGGCTTTTATTAAAAAGGAAAAGCCAGCAGTTGTTTTCGCTCCTCACGTAGAAACTTCCGCAGGCATTATCTTGCCGGATGACTACCTCAAGGCAGTGGGTGAAGCAGTACGCTCAGTCAATGGTTTGTTTGTACTCGATTGCATCGCATCAGGCGCAACTTGGGTAGATATGAAGGCTTGTAATATCGACTTGTTAATCACTGCACCTCAAAAAGGTTGGAGTAGTTCACCTTGCTGCGCAATGGTGGCCATGGGTGATAGAGCACGTGAGCGCATTAAATCAACTCAAAGTAGCAGCTTCTCAATGGATCTGAATAAGTGGCTTCAAATTATGGAAGCCTATGAAAAGGGTGGTCACGTGTATCACACCACCATGCCAACCGATGCGCTCAAAATCTTGCGTAACGTGATGAAAGAAACTCAGTCTTTAGGTTTTGCTGCACTCAAAGCGAAGCAACAAGAGTTGGGTGATAAGGTTCGTGCCTTATTGGTATCCAATGGCTACAACTCGGTTGCAGCTAAAGGCTTTCAGGCTCCCGGTGTAGTGGTGAGCTATACCAAGGATCCGGATATTCAGTCAGGTAAAAAGTTTATTGCTCTTGGTATGCAAACAGCAGCTGGTGTGCCCTTGCAGTGTGATGAGCGTCTAGACTTCCGTACATTCCGCCTCGGCTTATTTGGTCTAGAGAAGTTGGCTCATGTTGACCGTACAGTGGACCATCTTGCAACCGCACTAGAAAAAATTACTGAGACTGAAGCACAGCCAGCTTAAGTAACTTGAATTTGTTTCTACGAAAGGCCGTCTTAGGACGGCTTTTTAATTCAGTATCATTAAGCTACCCATGAACCTATCGGCCCCCAAATGAACACCCCTTTAGCAAAATTGATCTTAGCCACCATTGTTTCTGCCTCAATTGGTTTATTACCATTGACTGTAGTTGCAGCGGATCCAGCCCCAGCTGGAGCACCTGTGGCAGCTCCTTCAGCGACGCCAGATACCCAGCCAGAAAAAGCGGCAAAGAAGACTGCAAAGAAATCGAAGAAAGATAAAAAGGCGGAGAAGAAGGCAAAGAAAAAATCCAAGAAGAAAGTAAAAGCAGCTCAAGAGCCTGCAGCTCCCCAGCAATAAATTAGCAACTAACTTAGAGGGCCAGATCCCTCCGGATCTATAGGCTTTGTAGTGTTCAGATCCTGTTGTTTGTTCGGCGCATCGTTGCGCACTAGCAACCACATCGCTCCCATCACCAAACCCATCCCGCCTATTTGAAGCCAAGTAATTGGTTCAGACAATACGATCCAACCCATAAATAGGGTGGAGACGGGGCCCAGTATTCCAGCTTGGGCAACGAGGGGCGAGCCGATGCGATTAATAGCAATCATGATTAATAACATTGGAATGACTGTACATAAACTGGCATTGAGCAGGCTGAGCCAGTAGATTTGCGGTGCCTGTACAAAAACAGCCGCTGGATCATAAATCAAAATTTGAATAACGCTCATCAGTGCTGATGCAGAACTTGCATAGACAACTAAGCGGACGCTACCGACACGTCTAACCATTTCTCCGGATCCAATCATGTAGATCGCATAAGAGCATGCGCTAGCAAAGACCAGTAGCATGCCGAGCAATGCCATTGATCCCGTCGAGCTAGCATCTTGGATAAATACAACGATCACGCCAAGATATCCTACTGCTAATGCATACCACTGCAAGCGACTAATCGATTTGTTCAATACAAAATAAGAAATCAACAATACGATCGTGGGCGTCAGGTAAAGCACGATACGTTCTAGTCCAACGGAAATATATTGCAGCCCTAAAAAATCAAGATAGCTGGAAAGAAAGTAGCCCATAAATCCTAGGGAAAATATCTTGATTTGATCTTTCAATGTCAGCGGACTCATGACTTGTCTACGTGCTTGCCACCAATAAATTCCCCAAAAGAGTGGGAGCGCCATCAGCATCCTTAAAGCAATCAGCGTCTCAGCATTTGCACCGTAGCCAAAGGCGAGTTTAATCAGAATGGCCTTACCGGAAAACAGTATGGAGCCCAGCCCAGCCATTAAGAGGCCGTAGACGTAACGGCGATGATGAAGAATTCCACTGACTGATTGCATGATGTTTTATAACAGCTTGTTGAGTAGACTCCGCATCTCCAAAATAAGCTCTGATGGAGTAAGTCCAATGGGACCAATCTGCTGCGCTACCAAACTATCGGCTGCAGTAGCGTGTAGCTGTACCCCAATACAGCTAGACTCCCATAAATCCAGATTGTGGCGGATGCCTTGGGCTGCAATGGCTGCGATAGTGCCAGTTAAGACATCACCCATGCCGCCAATGGCCATACCAGGATTGCCTTGAGAGCACTGTTCAGCTGAGTGAAGAGGTGAGGCAACTAGCGTATGTTGACCTTTGAGAACAACAATAGAATTAGTGAGTTTGACTAAATCAGAGAGGGCTGCAGCGCGATTTGCTTGTATCCCGGCTGCAGTCATGTTGAGAAGATGTGCCGCCTCTCCGGGATGCGGGGTAAGTACGGTCATGCCTGGAAATGCTGTATTACGCTGCTTGAGGAGATCTAAGAATTCTGGGTTATCGGCAATCAAATTGAGCGCATCGGCATCAATTACGAGTGGCACCTTTGGATAGCTTAGCGAAGCTATTAGCCAATCCCTAGCCAGAGCAGAAAACCCCAGGCCCGGCCCAATCGCAATGACATCCGGTGCGGTAGTTTCTAGTTGAGTTTGAGCATTAAAGCTGGCAAGGCGGATCATGAGCTCTGCTTGTTCCGGTAGTGCATGAGCGGATGTGGGATCCAGCATTTCTAAAATAGTCCAACCCGCTCCTAGGTGAAGTGCAGCCTTACCTGACAACATGAGGGCTCCAGCCATGCCCGGCGCACCGCCAACGAGCAGTACCTTACCTGCGCTCCCTTTATGTTCTGTGGGCGCTCGCTGAAGTCGAGTGATGAGTTCGAGAGATCTCAGTTCTTTAGGGGGAGTCATATCCATAGTATCGCTCTGATGAGTGGCTTTACAGCAGAGGATGCATTAAGAGTGAGGGTGGAGCAATGGCATTACTCCAGGGCGTCTCCAAATAATCTTTTAATTTAATAGCAGCGATACAGAAATTGGCATAAAAAAACCGCGGCGAACCGCGGCCTCTTTATCTCGAGAAGAGATTATTTCTTTACATCGGCTGCTGGAGCAGGTGCGGGAGCAGCTGGCGCCGCTGCAGGAGCATTTTTCTTAGCCTCTTCCATGTGAGCAGCTTCAGCACCATGCTTCTCGCCACCCATATCAATATCGCCGTCGCCTTTGATGAGTAAATAGGCTGTAGCAGAGATTAATACTATTACCATGATGATGATTGAACGGTTGCTCATTGCATTTCCTTCGGTTTGGTTAATATGCCCATATATTAATGCCTGAAGCGCTCCTGGTAAATCCGAATAAGCCCTAGATGCGAAATTAATGCAATATTCTAGGTAGTAATACTAATTCTGAAGCTATGTCTCTTGGGCGCGTCAGCGTAAGAATCATGCTCAGGATTCAAGATAGATCATTGTTAAAGCTTGGAATAAAGGTGCCGATATGAGTCCAAGACTCCCTGTAAATAACTCTCAAACAATTACGGATTTTCTGAATCTTCAAAAAAGCCAGTTGGCAGAAGACAGCTCTAAAGACTCCTATCAATTTGCATTTGATGACCAAGCATTTTTGGCTCGTCGAGAAACTTTAGGATTGCGCTTTCAATTGGAATTACTCAAGCCGGAGATCTTATTGCATGAGCACGGTATTGAGCATACGATTACCGTTTTTGGATCCACCCGTTTTATATCCTGTGAAAAAGCCCGAGATCTGGAAAAGCAGGCCAATACCCCAGAGACGATAGCTGAAGCCAAACGCGCTTTACTGCACTGCAAGTATTACGATTCAGCCAGAGAGTTTGGATCCATTGTTGCAAGCTATAACGCAACGCAATCCGAAGATCGAAACAAACTTCACATTGCCACTGGTGGAGGCCCTGGAATTATGGAGGCCGCTAATCGTGGTGCATTTGAAGCTGGGGATAAAAGTATTGGTTTTAATATCAGCCTGCCAAGAGAGCAGCATCCCAATTCCTACCTGACCCCAGGTTTGAGCTTTCGCTTTCATTATTTTGCAATTCGTAAAATGCATTTCATGCTCAGGGCAAGAGCAATTGTGGCCTACCCAGGCGGCTTTGGTTCCTTTGACGAGCTTTTCGAAGTCCTCACCTTGATGCAAACCAAAAAAGTGGAACGATTCCCAATCATCTTAGTTGGAAAGACATTTTGGCAAGAGGTGATCAACTTCAAGCAAATGCTAGATCATGGCGTGATAGATCAGGCGGATATGGAATTAATCCATTTTGTCGAGACTGCCGATGAGGCTTGGGCTGTGATTCGGAATTGGTATCAATTGGCCTAAGAGAATATTCATAAGACCTGTAAAATAGCCCCCAAAGATCATGTCCATTACCAATACCGTTACCCTGACTTCCGAGCTAGATTTACCAGCCTACTTGTTTGGCATTGCTATGCTCCTCATCGTGATGCTGGTGCATGGGTTTGCTTTGCTCCAAATTGCAAAGCGCTACGAAGTGAAGTCATTTTTATATTTGTCGGAGCATAAATACTCTTCAGTAGCTTTTGTGTTTTATGTCAGTGTGCTGTGTTTATTCCTGATTCATATCTTTGAGATTATTCTTTGGGGTATCGCACTTCGAGTATTTAATCTCTTGCCAAATTTAGGTGAGAGTATCTTGTTCAGTGGTAGCACCTATACAGCAATGGGTTTTATGGACGATCTATTACCGAGTGGCTGGAAGATGCTAGCGATCATCATTGCTTTTTCGGGGATGTTTGCCTTTGCTTGGACTGCATCGGTCATGATCTCCATGACCAAGAATTTCCGTCAAGCCTATACCCGTTTACATATGCAGAAACTAAAACTTGCACCTGAAGTCATTGAGCGTTTTAAGTAAGGCATGAGTCAAAGATGAGTAAGGCATGGGATGCCATCATTATTGGCGGTGGAGCTGCTGGACTCTTTTGTGCTGGTGTTGCTGGTCAATTAGGTAAGAAAGTCTTAGTGCTTGACCATGCTGATATCTTATGTGAAAAAATTCGGATTAGTGGTGGGGGGCGATGCAACTTCACCAACTTGCATAGTAGCCCAGCAAACTTTCTTTCCCTAAACCCCCATTTTGTAAAAAGTGCTTTAGCGCGTTATCCCTCAAAAGAATTTATTAAGCTAGTACAGACTTATCGGATTGCTTATCACGAGAAACATCAGGGTCAATTATTTTGCGATGATTCAGCAAAGCAAATTATCGAGATGTTGCTTGCTGAATGCGCTAAAGGTCATGTCGATATCCGCCATCCAGTCCAGGTGGAATCGATCTCTCATGAAGCAGGTAGCTGGCATGTGAAAACACATTCCGGCATTGAGAGATCAAGATCTCTGGTAATGGCAACCGGGGGTCTACCAGTCCCTGCAATTGGCGCAACGGCATTCTCGCTAGATATTGCTAAGCAATTTGGGCTGAAGGTCATTGATCCTCGTCCTGCTTTGGTACCGCTGTCATTTACTTCCGGCGAGTTTGATAACCTCATTGAATTATCTGGTCTAAGTTTGCCAGTGCGCATTGCGGCAGGCTCCAAGGGACATCGTTATGGTGCATGTCGCTTTAACGAGGATCTACTCCTAACGCACAAGGGCCTGTCCGGACCTGCAGTTTTACAGGCTAGCAGTTACTGGGCCGAAGGTGAGGAAATTCATGTTGATTGGTTGGGTGCAGTGGAGGCTAACGGACAATTTAGTTGTGATGAATTATTTAATCATGAGGATAACCGCCTCAAATTGACAGAGAATATCTTGGCTTCAGTAATGCCATTGCGTTTAGCAAAAGCATTTGCTGAGCAAAAAAATCTCCTAGGTAAAAAATGGGCTGAAGTCTCTAAAAAGGATCGCCATTCACTGAAAGAGCTCATTACCAATTGGTCAGTCAAGCCAGCTGGAACGCTGGGCTGGAAAAAAGCTGAGGTCATGTTGGGCGGTGTAGATACTAAAGAGCTCGATGGTCAAACCATGATGGCCCGAAACCATCCGGGCTTATATTTCATTGGTGAGTGTGTTGATATCACGGGACATCTTGGGGGTCATAACTTTCAGTGGGCTTGGGCTAGCGGCTTTGCCTGCGCCCAATCCATTTAGAGAGTTCCCGAAACTTCAGCACTCTTTTTAGTTTGGCTGATTTCTCATCCAGTCGGCAGTATTAAAAAAAGACTCTTCTAGCTGGGCGCCAATCTGACTATCAATTCCGCAATCCTCCATTGCGCGATACATGCAGGCTAGCCATTGATTACGCTCTTTGAGGCCAATCTTGAAGGGTAAGTGCCGAGCGCGTAGCATGGGGTGACCATGCTTCGGAGAATAGACGTCTGGCCCTCCCAGCCAACCTGACAAAAAGAGTTTGAGCTTTTCTCGGGAGCTCGATAAGTCTTGGGAATGAATGGCTCTCAATGCTTCGAAGGGTTCTTCTAGCGCCATTAAATCGTAGAAGCGATCTACCAGCTCCTCAACCTTTGCTGCGCCACCAATCATGTCATATAGGTTTTTTCTATCGCTCATGCCCCAATTTTAATGCCAAGATAGCAGGGAATTGGCAAGAATATGATTTGGGTATAGAGTAGAAGAATGCTTTTTAATTGATCGGAATGTTTATCTAACTCAAGGAGGAATGCAATGGACAACAAAGATATTCAAGCATGGCAGCAAGAAAAGGCTAAGGAGTTATTTGCCTATTCCCATAAATTATTAGATGCGGCCAAAGACCTCAGTGCGCACCATCTTGAAGAGATTCAGTGGGGCATGAAAAATGCGATGGAGAGCGCCAAGTCCGCCGCCAAAAATGACCTCGCTAAGCTGAAAGAGCTTCAAGATCAGGCTACCAAGGAAGCTGCCAAACGTGCGACTGTTTATCAGAAGAAAGTGAAATCTGTTCTCAAAGACATTGGTGATGATGCGGCTGATGAAACTGAAAAGCATTTAGAAAAAGTTCGCAGCTCTTTAGTGAACTGGCTTGAGGATGTTGAAGGTAAATTGCCAGGACATGCTGACAAGTTATCCAAAGTGGTTCATGACATGTCAACCGCTGGTCAGAAGATGTTTAAAGAGGGTCGTAAAATTGTGAATCAAGTTGCTGATGCTGCTGAGAAAAATATCGAAGAGCATTTGAGAAAATCTTCAGACACAAACAAGAAGACGAAATAACTCTCTTTTTCTAACTAAGTTCTCAGAGACCGCCAAGGTATTGGCGGTTTTTTTATACCCAACCTTGGAGCCAGACTTCAGTATCCTTAAGCTCACGCCAAGGAATGATTTGGGAATGCTGGTCAAAAACCGCCTCAAGCTCTACAAACTCAATTGCCGTCTCTGGTAACTCTGGAAGAATGACTTTACTGACTAAAAAGTGTTTTCTCTTATGGCTTGGCTTTACTGCCGTCCATTTACTGAGTAGTAATTTTTTGGGGCTAAGGAGGTTTTTCTCTTTAGAGCTCATTGCATCGAAATTCATTTTTGTTGCTGACCAGTTTGCCTGAACTGGTTGTAAAGATATTGCTCGAGTCCTGAATTTGAGCAGGGCACTTCAGATCAAAATAACTCAGTGGACCAAGGCTTCCACAGTAGTCATATTGACGATCCTGAAACTGCATCTGCGCTTTTTTGAGAATCAAAGGAGATTTAATCCCAGCACTATCTGTGCACGACCAGGTTGTATAGGTTTCTCGTCCACAAGCTGAGAGTCCTAAAGCCAATATCAAGACGGCGATTGTTTTGTATATCACTTTTATCAAAGCACCCAGAAGTGATGGGTTCCATCCTTACCAAGTTGATCTACTAAACCAAATTCCCAATCCAGGTAGGCTTGCATCGCAGCTGGATCAACGCTGGTTCCCTCGTATGGCCGCTTGTAGCGATCCATTGGGGGTGAGGCTAGATGTGTAGCCCCTTTTTCAAGATCAAGGCCAGCTTTGATCCATGCCGCATTACCTCCAGACAATACGTGTACTTCCGCCTGAGTGAGACCCTGAATTTCTTGTGCAGCAAATACAGCTAAATCACCCGTAGTGCTGGTGAGAACGTAACGATTGGCTACAGGAAGATTCTTTAAGGCGCTGGCAAATTGAGAGCGTAGTGCAAACCAACTGCCAGGAATGTGACCTTTGACATAATTTGCATGGGTGCTGAGATCAATGCAAATTGTCTTGGCATCATCCTTTAACCATGATGCAGCAGTATTCGCATCTACCATCTGAATTTGAGGCATTTGCGGCTGAGGCGCAACCCAAGATCCTTTTTCCGTCAGATCCGTTACTTTGATGTCATCAATGACATAGACATCCCAAGCCATCTGCGCAAGCCATGATGCTGGCATATTGGCTCTCACACCACTCGGATCGGATAGCACGATACGAGCACCACGAACAGGCGCTACCATTTCTGTTTCTTGAACTAATTGCCCGCCCGGTGTTGACCTAAATCCAGGCAGGTGACCTGCTTCATATTCTTCAGGTGTTCTTGTGTCAAAGAAATAGGTAGTCCGTTCAGCTTGGGATTTCCATTGCTCGATATCAGCAAGCTTCACTCGCTTCACACCAGCCTGATCTGCGACGCTGCGTGCGCACTCAGCAGCTTTGGCGGCAGTACTTTCGCTTACCTCTTTGAATTTACGACTTTGACCTTTATCAAGCTCTTGACCAGCCAAGGTCCAGCCAATCGTGCCATTACGTAATGCATTCACTTCATTTGGAATGCCAGCATTAATCAGTGATTGAGTGCCAATAATGCTGCGGGTTCTTCCTGCGCAATTGACGATGATCTTCGTTTTTGGATTAGGTGCTAATTCTGGAAGGCGCAAAACCAGCTCTGCACCAGGTACGCTAATACCCGTCGGAATACTCATGGTTTGATATTCATCGAAGCGACGGACATCCACCACCACTACATCTTCCTTATCATCAATTAATTTCTTCACTTCTTGTGCTGACAGGGAAGGTGTATGCCGCTTAGATTCCACAAATTCACCAAAAGATTTGCTGGGAACATTCACGTCCTTAAAGACTTCTCCGCCAGCAGCTTTCCATCCTGTAACGCCGCCTTCAAACACGGCAACATCTATATAGCCAAGCTTAGAAAGTCTTTCTGCCGCCAATTGCGCAAGCCCTTCACCATCATCAAGTGTCACAATCGGCACATCTTTTCTAGGGAGCTTACTGAGCGCATCAACCTCAATCCGTGAGAGTGGAAGATTGGCTGCAAACAAAGGATGTTCTTGTGCGTGAGGATCTTCCTCGCGAACATCTAAAAGGGCGACCTCTTCTTTTTTGAGTAACTTATTACGGACAAATGCATAGTCTTGATTTTTGATGGACATCATTCTTTTCTGTATTAATTGGGGTCGTTAATTTAGGTGCTAATTCAAAGAAATATTCAATTTTCACGCAAGATATCGGACTAAAAATACCCCGAAAGCATTGGTTTGCCTATTTAAGACAATAGGCTATAAATGGGGCATTTTTGTTTTTTTGCGTCTGTCTCAATCGTTTTTATTAGTTTTTTCTATTTTGGAGGATTTAGACAATATAAGAGTTATCCCTAGGGCTAGACCTGTAATTCCCTGCTTTTTATGGGGATATACTATTTCCGAGCTCAATACTCAAACTTTAATTAAAGATCTAGGAGACATGATGTCACAACACGATACATTGTTGGCTGCTTTTGAAACTTACAAAGCAGAGAACGAAAAGTTTATTGAAAAGGGCGTTAAGGCATCTGCTGCTCGTGCTCGTAAAGCTTTGCAAGAAATTGCTGGCGCATGCAAAGAGCGTCGTAAAGAAATTACTGCTGCCAAAGAGGCTATGGAAGCCAAGAAGTAACTCTTCTTACCTTAAATTGAATTCAGCCTGGCCCCCACAAGGAGCCGGGCTTTATTTTTTATAGGCTGACAGAAAATAACGTGAGCTTCATCGCTTTACTGCGAATCGCCAGTAAGTTTTGATACTCAGGGCTATTGGCCCACGATTCTGAGTGCTCTAGATCTGGGAACTCTAACTCTACAACGGCGCTAAAGGAATCACATTGCAATTCATTCCATAAAAATGCGTTGAACGATCCACGAGAGAGGATCTTGCCCTGATAGAGGCTGACTGTATCTCCTACTTGCGACCGGTACTCCTCAAATGCCTCAAGATCATTTAGCTGAATAAGACCAATTACTTTAATCGTCATTTCATTCCCCAGAAATTTATCAAGCTAGTGTATTAGCAAGCTATAGTGAGATGTTAGAACTTTACTATTGCATACGAGGCGCTTATGAAAGTCGCATTTTTAGGTTTGGGCAATATGGGTCTTCCTATGGCCCTTAATTTAGTGAAAGCAGGTCACCAGGTTCAGGGGTTTGATCTGGTTCAGACTCAACTGGATGCTTTTAAGGCTGGCGGCGGATTTCCTGTGCTGAGTGCATCCGACGCCGTTGCTGATGCAGATGTCATTATTAGCATGCTCCCGGCCTCACGACATGTTGAGGCTTTGTACTTGGGTAATTCTGGCTTACTTGCCGTAGCTAATCCCAAGGCCTTACTCATTGACTGCTCGACGATTTCTCCGAAGGTATCGCAAGCTGTCGCTGCCCAAGCAAAAGCCAAAGGCTTTGCCATGATTGATGCACCCGTATCTGGAGGAACCGCTGGTGCTCAGGCTGGAACCTTGACCTTTATGGTCGGTGGAGATGCCGTAGATGTTGATCGTGCTCGACCATTGCTAGAGAAGATGGGTAAGAATATCTTTCATGCAGGTACAAGCGGTAGCGGCCAAACTGTGAAGGTCTGCAACAACATGCTCTTGGGTATTCAGATGCTTGGCACGAGCGAGGCATTGCGCCTGGGCATTGCTAATGGCATGGACCCAAAGGTACTCTCCGACATCATGTCTAAGAGCTCTGGGCGTAACTGGGTGTTAGAGCTCTACAACCCTTGTCCTGGGGTCATGGATAGCGTGCCATCTTCAAAAGGCTATGCGGGTGGCTTTGGCGTAGATTTGATGCTAAAAGATCTTGGCTTAGCCACTGAAAATGCAAGTGATTTAGATGAGGGCGTTCCACTCGGAGAGTTATCCCGCAAACTCTACGAAGTCCATAGTCAAGCCGGCAATGGGCAACTCGACTTTTCTAGCGTATTTAATCTCAAGCTAGATTGAGAATGGGCTCTTAAATGCAGCCCGTCTCATGGCCTGCAGTTATCGATTAAAGCTGCGTTTGGGTGGGCTACTGCGTTTAGCTGGAGGCCTGGCTCCGCCGTTACCACCACCAGTATTACCTGGTCGAGGTTTTCTGGATTGCTGGTGTTGCTGGCTTCTTAATTGGATTGGTTGCGCTACGGCATTTGGATCGGGTTCAAATCCAGCGATCACTTCTTGCGGCAGCTTTTGCTTGATCAATTTTTCAATATCTCGGAGCATCTGATGTTCGTCAACGCAGACTAAAGAAACCGCAACCCCGTTTGAGCCAGCTCTGCCGGTTCTACCGATGCGGTGAACATAATCCTCAGAGACATTTGGCAGGTCGTAGTTCACAACGTGGGGTAGTTGATCAATATCGATACCTCTTGCTGCAATATCAGTAGCGACTAAGACAGTGATTTTCCCATCTTTAAATTCTGCTAAAGCTTTGGTACGAGCACTCTGACTCTTATTGCCATGGATAGCCATGGCGGTAATGCTATCTTTCTCAAGCTGAGTAACCAATTTATTGGCGCCATGTTTAGTGCGAGTAAACACCAGAACCTGCTGCCACTGATTGGATTTAATCAGATGGGCTAACAAAGGGTGTTTTTGATTTCTGTCTACTGGGTGGATGAGTTGGGCAATAGCGTCATTGGTGCTATTGCTTCGCGCTACTTCAATTAATGCTGGTGAATTCAGTAAGCCATCAGCTAATGCTTTGATCTCAGTAGAGAAGGTCGCTGAAAATAATAAGTTCTGCCGTTGCTTTGGTAATACTGCTAGGATCTTTTTAATGTCCCGCAAGAAGCCCATATCCAACATGCGATCTGCTTCATCAAGTACCAGAATTTCAATATTGGCTAGTGAGACACAGTTCTGTGACATTAAGTCGAGCAAGCGACCTGGTGTTGCCACCAAAATATCGAGCCCTGCAGCAATGGCTTTGATTTGGGGATTAGCGCCGACGCCGCCAAAAATAACAGTCGATTTAAGACCAGTGTATTTGCCGTAGGTAACGACGGATTCTTGAACCTGAGCAGCTAGTTCGCGGGTGGGGGTCAAAATCAATACACGTAATTGACGCTTGCCACTGGTCTTAGCCGTACTGCTTAAGCGCTGGAGAATCGGCAGGGTAAAGCCGGCAGTTTTACCGGTACCAGTTTGAGCGGCGGCAAGTAAATCTCCACCCTTCAATACGGCGGGGATTGATTTTTCTTGAATAGGGGTAGGGCTGGTATAGCCTTCCTCGCTAATCGCGCGAAGAATGGGTTCTGATAAACCAAGATCTGTAAATAACATAGGAGCCAAATAAATATTGGCCCGTATTCAATTAAACGACTATCCCGGCCAATGGGGTGAGCTGCCACACTTGCAGTGTTTGCAGAAAGAGTTGCTATTTTAAGCTATCAGGCTGCATTCCAAAGATTTGGCGTTACAGAATTGGCATACCCCGAGATAAATAATTTTTCTGAACCTGTAGACGGATCAAATACAGCTCGTTCGATACGGCCAATGTTGCCACCATAAACATGGATGCTAATAGAGGTTTGGTCGCTCAAGGCGTTCTCCACTACATGAATGTCATGTGTATTGGGAGATACAGTGACTACTTGACCTGGATTGCAAATGAAAGACTGATCGGCTTGATAGCTGCCATCAGGCTGGCGGTAATAGTCGGCACTACGTTCTTGCCCTCGTAGCTGACCAATCATTCCCCAGACGGTGTGGTTATGCAGCGGCGTCTTTTGACCAGGGCCCCATACAAAGCTCACTACAGAAAAGCGATCTAATGGATCTGCATACAGCAAGTATTGCTGATAATACTGTGGGTGTGGTTGACAGAACTCTTCTGACAGCCAGTCATCAGACTGGATTAAGTTTTCTAAGAGTTTTTTACCTTTGGAGAAAATGATCTCTTCACTCGGATTAGTTTCAAGTAGTGTTGCGAGACCTTTTACAAAGCTCAGTAATTTTCCTTCTTGCATACGTGCTCCTAAATTGAAGTCTTATTGATCAGCTGCAAACAGCCAATCAGGAAGGCCCTTAGGTTTAAGGGTGGTAGTATCAACACAAACAATATGAAGAACAGCGCTGGCAATCAGCTCGGGCTCGCTATCCGCAACAATTCGTTTGGCAGTTTGTTTTACTGCAATTTGAGTGCGACCACGATGCTCAATCAGCTGATCAATACTTAAAAGATCATCTAAGCGTCCTGGTCTATGAAAGTTCATCGTGAGCTCTCGAACGGGAAGAAGAATGCCAAACTCATTCACCAATTTTGTTGGACTTAAACCTCGTTGCTGAAGCCACTCCGAGCGACTGCGCTCAAAGATCTCTAAATAACGGGCGTGATACACAAAGCCTGCTGCATCGGTATCAGAGTAGCAAACGCGAAAAAGAAAAGGAGGGTGATTAGTTTGAGTCATGATCATTTCAATACTATTAGATACGTAGAATCATATCGCGATGTGGAATGCCGGCTTCGTCATAAATATCACCTTGGGCAATAAACCCAAATTGCTCGTAAAACGGGATCACTGTTACTTGGGCATGCAGCTCTATTTGCTCAATACCCTGAGATTGACATGCTTTTAGTAAAGCCCCCAGTAGTTGTTTACCAATGCCGTCCCCTCGATGCTTTGGCAGTATCGCCATACGTCCAATTCTTCCACGATTACCGGCTAGAGTAACTAGGCGAGCTGTGCCTATGCATTCTGAGTCTGCATAGGCAAGTGCATGCTGAGCATTCAGGTCGAATTCATCTAGCTCCATCTCTTCTGGAACCCCTTGCTCCTCGATAAAGACGCGCTTTCGAATGGAGTAAGCATCCAACTTGGCATCCTGCCAGGTTTTAATCAGGATCACGATGGGCATCTGCAAATGAGTCATAAACGCTTCCAATGTAGCAAATTGCACCCATTAAAGGTGTAAATATGGTTGCTAAGACTTAAAAGTAACTCACTTCATGGTTAGAATGGATTAGTGGCTTTGCTTAGCATTGCCCCTTAAAACCTTTATTTAGGAGTTATTTTGAAGAAATCTTTACTAGCTACATTAGTTGCCTCACTCGGTTTAGTTGTTGCAGGCTCAGTATTTGCTCAAGCACCAGCAAAAATGTTGCCTTTGGCAGCCGAAGCAGTTGTATTAACTGCTACTGTTGATTCAGTCGACGTAAAGAAGCGCATCGTAGTGCTGAAAGACGCTAACGGTAACTTGGCCCAAATGAATGTATCCAAGCAAGTCAATGATTTGGATAAAGTGAAGAAGGGCGATCTGTTTGTGGTTGAGCACGCTCAAGCGATTGCAGTTGGTTTAGTTGCCGCTCCTAAGGATGCCAAGCCTGGCGTTTCAGGTGTCCGCGCTGTCGTCATCTCTGGCAAAGGTTCAGCTAAGCCATTTGAAGAGACCACTGACACTGTGTATGCAACCGTCAAAATTAGCACTATCGATGCAAAAACTCGTGTTGTGACATTCACATTGCCATCAGGTGAGAAGCAAAGAGTGAAAGTGGATCAAAGTGTCTTAGGTCTTGAGAAATTCAAGGCTGGTGATGACGTCATGGTTGAGTTCGTTGACGACACAGCAATTGGGTTCGTAACACCAAAGAAGTAAGCATTCAATAATGGATTCAGCATGACTTAGTGCTGATGAAGTAAACAAAAAGGCCCGCAATGCGGGCCTTTTGCGTAGCAGCTAATCACTTAAGCGTCTTTAGCAATCATGACATCAGAGGCTTTAATGACCGCCCAAGCTTGATCTCCAACCTTGAGATTTAACTCGTCGACTGCCTCATTGGTAATGGAGGCGGTAACAATATGGCCAGCACCGATATCTAATTTAACGTGAGAGGTAGTTTGACCCATTTTGAGTTCAACTACTTTTCCGCTAAGAGTATTGCGTGCGCTGAGTTTGACTTTAAGTTCCATGATTTCTCCTATTGGACGTATTGTTTGGCGTAGACGGCATCATTGTAGAGGGCTTCTTTGTACTGAGCTTTTCCATAATTGCGAATGATGGTCTGACCTTCATCAGATGCTACAAACTGAATGAACTTAGCGGCAATATCGCGATTTTCAGTTGCACCTACAGGTGCTACTAAAGCATCATAGGTATTGACTAAGTAAGGGTCACCTCGATACAGAATTTGCAACTCAGGAGCGATATTTTTCTCCGCCACCCAAGTGCTGCTATCTGTCATGAAATACGCTTTATCTGCATTCGCTCTTTTGAGTGATGCCGTCATAAAGTCATTAGTCACGATATACCAATTACCCTCTGGCACGACCCCCGCTTTTTTCCAAATATCCATTTCTTTTTGGTGCGTACCCGATTTATCACCTCGAGAGATAAAGTTGGCTTGGGTCTTCGCAATCTTTGTATAAGCATCTGCACCACTACTTGCAGATTGGATCTTGGCCTTATCGGCTTTGGGGCCCACTATATAAAACTCATTAGATCCAATCAGCGTTCTACCAGTTGCCCATCCTTCAGCAATTGCCTTATTAACCCCATCTGGTGCATGCACCATGATCATGTCAACTTGCTTCGTTTTCAGCAAATTGAGGGAGGCGCCGCTTCCTGCCTTAATCCACACCAAGCGCGCACCTTCTTTTTTATCAAAGGCCTCACCAAGTTGTTGTAGTAAACCCAGCTCACCAGGGCTACCAGTGGCTAATTTAAAGCTCTTAGCACCTTGACCATAAGTAGCTTCTACTTTTGGCAGAGTGGATTGCGCTGTCGATGTTTGCATTCCAAGTCCCAATAGCAAAGTGGTGAGTAGGGTGCTAGTAAATAGATGTGGATATTTCATATGCATTATTTCTTGGCGTTCGGGAAGAAGAGTTGTTCGCCACCAATTTGATAGCTGGCAATCACGTCTTGGCCATTTTTAGAAGTAATCCAATCAATGAATTCTTGGCCTTCAGCTTTTTTCACATGCGGGAATTTAGCTGGGCTTACCAACATCACGCCATATTGATTAAATAGCTTTGGGTCACCTTGAACTAGGATTGTTAAATCGCCACGGTTCTTAAATGAAAGCCAAGTAGCGCGATCGGCCAAGATGTAGCCATTCATTGCTGAAGCAGTATTTAATGCTGGACCCATACCTGAGCCAGTTTCTTTGTACCAAGCACTTGGAGCCACGGTGATAGCAGCATCTTTCCAGTAACGCAATTCAGCCGCATGTGTACCACTCTTGTCACCACGGGATACGAATGGTGCCTGAGCTGTAGCGATCTTTTGAAATGCGACTTTGATGTCCTTGCCACCGCCAATTTTGGCTGGATCTGATTTTGGTCCAATCAAGACAAAGTCGTTGTACATGACTTCAATACGTTTTGTAGCAAAGCCCTCAGCAACAAATTTTTCTTCGGCAGGTTTGTCATGAACAAACACGACATCTGCATCGCCACGACGTCCAATGTCTAGGGCTTGACCTGTTCCAACAGCAACTACTTTGACATCAATCCCGCTCTTCATTTTGAAGATGGGCAAGATAAATCCAAAAAGACCAGATTGCTCTGTGGAGGTCGTTGAGGAAAGGACAATACTTTTCTCTTGTGCGTAAGCTGAGCTGCTGATCAGCATCAGTGCAGTAATGACGCTTGCCATTAATCGGTTCAGTGAGAATTTCATTTGAGTAGAGCTCCATAAGGTAGGTTCGGTTAAGATTTGTCATATTACAAAACATTAATATGCAAAAAATTACATATGAGAATTCAGATCCGGCCAACCCTAGTATTTGGAAATAAGAATGCTAAAGATCCAGCTGTGGTGGATTTGGTGTGGTTAACTGCCTTATTAAAGGACATTGATCACGGTAAAACGCTGATGTCTGCCTGTAAAAAAATGGGGCTCTCTTATAGAAATGTTTGGCAAAAACTCAACGATGTAGAGCTGGCCTTAGGATTTAAGTTGATGGATCGTGTGAGGGGGCACGGCTCTCAATTATCAGAATACGCAAGATACTTGATTCAATTTACCGAAGACTTTGATCAAAAGACGATGCGATTAGGGCAATCCAGCCTGTCGCACCTAGAAGAAGGCTTTGCCCAATTTAGGGTGAAGGCCAAAAAACAATGGCGCTTTGCTAGTAGTAGTGATCCGATCATTCAAAAGGCGGTACTCAATATTGGTGGCTTTGAACTCATTACTGCTGGATCAGGTGAGGCTTTGGAGCGACTGCAAAATTATGAAGTTGATATTGCCGGTTACCACGTTTCAGATCCCAAAAGTTCCTTGATTATTTCCAAGCAACTGCAAAAAGAGGGGATGCAAATATTCCCCGTAATGAAACGTGTACAAGGTCTGTTGGTGGCCAAAGGAAACCCGCTCAATATTATTTCTCCTAAAGATTTACTAAGAACCAAAGTTCGCTTTATTAACCGCCAAAAAGGATCTGGTACACGTTTGCTACTGGATACGATTTTGGCTAAGGAAGGTATTGATGCGCAGGGCATTAAGGGCTACGAAAATGAAGAGTTCACCCACTCCGCAATTGCTACAGCGATATTGGCCAAAAAAGCAGATGCCGGCATGGGTGTCAAAAGTATTGCATTGGAGAATGGGCTAGATTTCATTCAATTGAAAGATGAAATCTTCTTTCTTGCCATGAACAAGGACCTTAGTCTGAATACCGATTTCGCAAAACTGATTCGAAAAATCCGGGTTCTTTCCAGCGCTAGTCCGGGCTATAAGTCGATCGGGCTCAAGCGGCAGATTGCAGGTTGGCTTTAACTAGCGCAAGCCTAAATAAGTACGCCGATTGAAAAATGAGATAAATTATGAGTCATACCCACTTATCTCAGAGAAGCTTCCCATGAAATCGCTCCTTCGCCCCTTTATTCTTGCCACTTGTTTTTTCGCCCCATTAGCCGCCTTTGCTGAACCTGGTGAGAGTACTTATAAGCAAGTCTGCGCAGCCTGCCATGGCGCTGGCGTTCTGAAGGCTCCTAAGTTTGGTGATAAAGCTCAGTGGGCCCCATTGATTGCCGAAGGTCAAGTTACCCTCACTGCACACGGCTATGTTGGCGTGAGAGGAATGCCCGCCAAAGGCGGCAATCCCAATCTCACGGTGGAAGGATTCTCAGAGGCAGTGGTTTATATGGTCAATAAGGCCGGTGGCAACTGGAAGACTCCTGATGCAAAAACCCTAGCAGCCATTAACAAAGAAATTGAAGCGCGTAAAGCGAGCCTGAATAAGAAGCCGTAAGCGCATGACTTTACTGCCACATCAGATTGAGATCATTGGCTACTGCGCTGCATTTTTAACGACGATTGCCTTTCTGCCTCAGGCTATTCAATCTTGGCGCACCCGAGATCTTTCAGGGATCTCGGTAGGTATGTATAGCCTATTTACTGCTGGGGTAGGTTTGTGGCTCATCTACGGTCTCATCATTGAGAAGTGGCCCTTGATTTTGGCTAATGCCTTGACCTTTGCCTTGGCTCTGAGCATCTTGGTAATCAAGCTCCGTAGTAAGGGGTAGCAAGGGGCAGTAATGACATTGATTCAAGTAATGTCATAATTTATTTAGATCAGAGTTATTAAAAATTAGACATTCATTACAAAGGTCATTCATGAGCACTGCATACGTTATTGATCCCCCCATCATTCCATCGCTACCCGTAGTAGGTGACACCCGCCGTTTTGCGGTGAATCGCATCTATTGCGTTGGCCGTAACTATGCTGATCATGCCCGTGAGATGGGTCATGACCCCGATCGTGAGCCACCATTCTTTTTTATGAAGCCGGCCAACTCAATTGTGACCGATGGTAAGGATATGCAATATCCAAATCTGTCAAATGATGTTCACCATGAGATTGAAATGGTTGTCGCGATTGGTAAGGGCGGCGCCAATATTACTGCGGATAAAGCGCTTGAGCATGTTTATGGTTACGGAGTTGGGTTGGATATGACTCGTCGTGACTTGCAAGGTGAAGCTAAAAAAATGGGTCGTCCCTGGGATACCGGCAAAGCATTTGATCAGTCCGCGCCATGCGCTGCGCTGACCCCTGCCACTCAGTTTGGCCACCCCACTAAAGGCACAGTCAAGCTCTTGGTTAATGGTGAAGTGCGCCAAGAGGGCGACTTAAACCAACTGATTTGGAATGTTCCTGACACCATTGCATACCTCTCTACTTTGTTCACGCTTGAGCCAGGTGATTTAATTATGTCTGGTACACCTGCAGGCGTGGGTCCTGTGAAAAAAGGTGATGTACTTGAGGGATCGGTTGAAGGTCTGAGATCTCTGAAAATCAAGATTGTTTAATGCGGCGATTAGCCAAAAAATTACTTACCTAGCCACTGAGGCGGGCGTCCTTTAAGGAAGGCATTGACTCCTTCTTTGAAGTCGACGCTGTTGTAAGTCTCGCGCATGAGTTCAGTGCAATCCGGTAAGTTGCTCTCGATTAAGCGTGCCAAGGTGACTTTGCTCGCCTTTTGTGTAATTGGCGCGAGTGCTGCTAATGTACTCGCCAAGACTTCAGTGACTTCTCCAATAGAATCAGGCGAAGTAGTTTGATAGAGGTAGCCTGAGTTAAGTAACTCAGGTGCTTTAATAAGTTCTGCGGTTAGGAGCATGCGCTTTACCATTGGTACGCCCAAGTGATAAGCGATCCAAGATAGATTGCTAGGCGATAGACAGTTACCTAAAGTCTTTGCAACTGGAATACCAAAGCGCGCATCATCGGTCGATATTCTGAAATCACATGCAGTAGCAATGAGTAAACCGCTACCCACTGCTAATCCTTCGATGAGTGCAATTGTCGGAATAGGTAAATGTTGGAGAGAGTGAAAAATAGTATCTACAGCAACTTCATAAGCTTCATCTTTTTGAAGGCCTACAAATTGTTGAATATCGCTGCCCGATACAAAGGCTTTATCGACAGCGCCTCTAAAGATAGCTACCCTGATCTCTGGCATATTGGCTATCGCATCGCAAATTCGCCTAAGTTCTTCATACATTGGCCACGTCAAGGCATTACGTGCAGCGGGATTATTGAAGGTGATTCGAGCAATAGAGCCATCAAGCTGTAGGTCGATGCAGGGTGGGGTGGATTTCATGATCCCATTCTAAACAAAAGACCCTTTGAGGCACTTGTTATTAGGCCTGGATCGACCTGCGATAGAATTCATTTATGTATATGTTCCTCCCTTTTCTGACGGCCTTTATCGGCCTTGTCCTTGTGTGGTTTGAGAAGCGTCTGGCAGGTTTATTTGTACTTGCCATTACCGTCGGTATTCTGATGTTCTGGTTCCGCATTCATGCGAACAGCCACCTCAATCTGAACTTCTAAAGAAGATGAGTAAACATTCTTTTTCTTCCTTAGCGGGTCTTGGTAACCAGCTAGCCTTAGCTGCAATTATTGGCATGTTGTCTTATGCCTTTGTCGATCAACTCTATTTCGGTGAATTGCCATGCCCACTGTGTCTTATGCAGCGTATGGGTTTTGTGATTATCGGTTTTGCTTTGGTACTCAATATTCGTTGTGGAGCCCATTCCGCTCACTATGGCTGGGGCATCATCGGTGGCTTGGTCGGCATGATGGTGTCTTTGCGTCAAGTGCTCTTGCATGTTTTACCGGGAGATAAAGGATTTGGTGCCACCTTCTTAGAGTTGCACTTCTACACTTGGGCCTTTGTGGCTTATCTTGGGCTTATTGCAGACCTAGCAATTCTATTGATGTTGCCTAACCGAGACGTGCGCTCGCGCTCACTATTTGCCAATACATTAATCATTCTGTTTATTGTTTTAGTGTTTGCTAATCTAGCATCCACTTTGTTGGAATGCGGTATTGGTCCTTGTGCTGATGATCCAGTTCAATATGACGGATGGATTTGGTTGCGTACGCGCTTTGGTTTTTAAGTCGGTGCCTATGAAGTGTTTTCTAGCCCTGCTAGTTTTCTTGGGTCTGAATCATTTCGCTCACTCCCAAACAAACAAAGTCAATACTGCTTGGCCTAAACAGGCCATCAAAATTGTGGTGACCTTCACGCCTGGTGGGGCGCCCGATATTTTGGCGCGTGTACTGGCTGAGAGTTGGCAGAAGAGTCTAGACGTACCAGTGCTAGTAGAAAATCGTCCTGGTTATGGCGGCAATATTGGGGCTGAGCTAGTGGCAAAGAGCGAGCCAGATGGCTACACGCTTTTGATTGGTACGGTGGGCATACATGCAATCAATGGCGCTCTTTATGACAAATTATCTTTTCATCCGATCAATGATTTCACGCCCATTAGTTTTTTAGCCAGTACCCCCAATGTACTAGTGGTGAACAAGAAGTTGGGTGTCAATAATCTTCATGAACTGATTGAACTCGCCAAAGCCAAACCCAATGAGCTGACTTTTGGCTCTTCTGGTGTCGGCACTTCATTGCATATGTCTGGTGAACTCTTTAAAGAAATGACGGGAGTGCAGATTCGTCATATTCCATACAAAGGTAGAGCCCAATCCCTGCCGGATCTGATTAGTGGACGTATTTCAATGCTGTTTGATAATCTGTCTTCATCGCTACCTTTGATTAAGGCAGGTGAGGCTCAGGCTTTGGCTGTTACCACTCTTAAACGCTCACCAGTAGCTCCAGAGATTCCAACTATGGCTGAGCAAGGCTTGCCTGGATTTGAGGCAACGTCTTGGTTTTCTCTTATGGCACCAGCAAATCTACCTCCAACCTTGCAAAAGCGTTTAAATGCCTTGACTCGTCAAACCCTTAATCAGGCCGAAGTCAAAAACAAGCTTCGCGCTAGCGGTTTGGAACCGGCTCCAGGAAGTCCTCAAGAACTCAATAAACTGATCCAATCCGAGACAAATAAATGGGGTAGGATTGTTTACAAATCAGGCGCAAAATTAGAGTAGTTGTCACACGCGACAAAGTAATAAATATCTCAATAAAAGCCCAATTCCTGTCAGCCTAGATTTAGGTGAAGCGTTAAAGATAGTAGGAGGCGACCATTTAACGGGGTCCACTATGAATACAGCTCAACTGCAATACCCATTTGGCATCTCTAAAGTGATGTTGACGCTCCTCACGGTAGCGGGATTACTTGTACTTGCACCATTACCGGCCCAGGCGGGTAATGTCGGCTGGGCGGTTTCTGTTGGCGGGGGTTACGGAGGTGGTTATGGCGGCGGTTGGCGTCCTGCAGCATACGGGCCTGGCTATGGCGGTGGATGGGGTCCGGGCTGGCGTGGCGGTTATTACGGGCCCGGCTATGGCTACCCTTATGCTGGTGCTTACTATGCGCCACCGATTATTTATGCATCGCCACCAGTAGTGAGCTATGCAGCCCCTCAACAGCCTATGGTCTTGGCTTCTCAGCCTCAAGCCCCAGTTTGGTATTACTGCGAAGCGAGCGGGCAATATTTTCCATATGTACAAAGTTGTTCATCAGGTTGGCAGACTCAGCCAGCAATGCCGCCATCTGGCAGTACGCCCACCAGGCAGCAGCGACAAAACTAATTAATTAACTCATTGCCCCGATTGAAGGATTGAATATGAAACGTGCTGTACTGACTTTGGCCATCATCAGTTCTTTAGCGTCTTTAGCTGCTTGCGTCTCTGCGCCGACTGGTCCAACCATCGCGATCATGCCGCGTGAAGGCAAGCCCTTTGATGTGTTTCAGCAGGAGGATCAGCAGTGCCGTGAGTTTGCTGCAAATGCGATTAAAGACACCAGTAATGCTTCCTTAAAAGAGGGTGCAACTAGTGCTGCTATTGGCGCAGCTATCGGCGCTGCAGCCGGTGCTGTCATTCAGGGAGGTAGCAGTCAGAACATTGGCACTGGTGCTGGCATTGGCTTGCTTGGTGGCGCAGCCATGGGTGCTATGAATGCCTCTGGTAAACAAAACCAAGCGCAGGCTCAATACAACATCGCTTATCAGCAGTGCATGTACTCCAAAGGTAATCAGGTGCCGAGTTATTCATCACAGGGCGGGGGCTCTAACTACAGACCTCCAAGCAGTGGATTTAAACCTATTCAGTAAAGCAATTTACTGAAATTAAACCTCAACCGGCGGATGCGTTTTCTCAAAGCGTGCCGCCGTTCTTCTGAAGAGGTAGAGCAATAAGAGTGCAGCCAAACCTAAGCTCATACTATTGCCAGCCCAAAAACCATTAGCGCCTTGCAAAAACTCCGGGGTATTGCCAAATACATTAAAGCCCATTAGGTAGCCACCACCAAGTCCAACGCCCCAGAGTGAGCCCGCATAAATTAGCATAGGCCAGAAGGCAATACGATAGGCGCGCAGAATAAACGCCGCAGTAATTTGTAGGGCATCAAAGAGCTGGTAAAAAGCGATAAACAAAAAGAGTGGAATAGAGAACGCCTTTACTTCTTCCGGCGGGTCATAAAGATCAAGCAAGTCCACTCTAAAAATCCAGACGATCACACCAATAAAAACACACAAAGTCGTGGTGAAGAAAACCGACGACCAGCCAATTTCTTCTGCACGTTCTTGTTTATTGGCACCAATCGATTGAGACACTAAGGTCATCGTAGCAATTGATAACGATAAAGGCACCATGTAAATTACCGTTCCCAAATTAGCCACAATTTGATGGCCTGCTAAAGCAGTGGTGCCAAGACGCGCAATAAAGAGGGACATAAAAGTGAATGAGGTCACTTCTATTAAATAGCTAAAGCCAATGGGCGCACCCAGTTTCAGAAGAGTCCAGATACGATGCCAGTCAGGCCAACTAAAGTGCTCAAAGATTTTGAATGGCTTATAGAAGCCATCAAACATTACAAAGCCTAGTGTGATGATGAGCCAGAACCAGCTGATGATGACGGTCGCTACTGCGCAACCTGGTCCACCCATGCCCTCAATACCCAAGCCACCATAAATAAACAAGAGATTGAGTGGCAGCTTTAAGCCCAAACCAATTAGTTGCACTACGGTAATTACGGTTGGTCTTGAAACGGCATTGTGAAGTGCCATGAGCACGCGCATGGCCATACTCGCTGGTAAACCAATTGCCAGAATATTCAGATACAACTTAGCCTTGGCTTCAATATCTGGCGTTACTTGGGAGATATGCAGTAAGTAATCTGCATTGAGCAAGATTGCAGTACCCAATAAGGTGAGCCCAAGAGCGAGCCAAGTGGCTTGACGCACTTCCTCACCAATCTCACCAAAACGCTTAGCACCAAAGAGCTGTCCAGCAATTGGGGCCAGGGCAGAGATCACGCCAGTGAGGCCAACATAGATGCTAATAAAGATAGCTGAAGCCATCGCCAGAGCGGCTAAGTCATCAGTAGAATAGCGCGCTGTCATAGCAGTATCTAAAACACCAAAGGTAATCACTGCCAACTGACCAATCAGTAGAGGGCCAGCGAGTTTTAGTAGAGAAGGGACATCCTCGCGCAAACGCGATAATTTAAAGTGCAACACGTTTTATTCTTTGCCTACGGGGGTAATTTGATAGAGGCGCAGACGCTCGTCACGATCGGATGCGCGGCGATCTTCCCAAAGTAATTCAATTTTCTTTTTATTGAGACTGGCGTATGCCTTGGCCTCTGATGAGCTGTGAGTCAGCATCAGGTTGCAACTGGAATCATCACGCAAAGGCAGTTTTGTGAAATAACTAAATGAAGCTAATTGAGCTGGACCTAGGTTAGTAGTGTCAATACATCCTGGCGTATTGGCAATAATGGTTTCCAGGCGATCAGAAACATAGCGATAGGTCTTAGCGAAATTAATTGTTGGTAACCACAAAGTCATCAACAGCACCCACATCAAAGTAGTACCCGAGGCCGAGATGATGAGGCAGCGCCAGATTTCTTTCGGGGCACGAGAAGTTCTCCAGCGCACAATTGCTAACCAGACACCGGTAATCAGAAGCGCAACAATAAAACCGATGTAGTCAAACTGTGCCTGAAAGCCAGGTAGCAGTCTTGCCAAATTGGCAGCAGTTGATTCTGGGAAGCCAGTCACTTTTGCAAGCCAAATAATCCAAATCGCCAAAGCAATCATGGTGAAGCTAAACATCGCAAACCAATCAATAAAGCTAATCAGGTTACGTTTCAGAATCGGCAAACTAAATGCGGCAATGATCGACAAACTGGGAATCAAAATAATGAGGTCATGTTCATTTGCCTCTAAGCGAAATAGAACATAAATCAAACAACCAATAAACAAACTCAGCGGAATACACAGATGTGGAGCGCGCCATTGACCCGCCTCTTTTACTCGACCCCAATGTGCGAGCGAGATGATGGCTAATGGCCAAACTGGCCAGGCGTAGGCCCAAAAGTTAACGCTTAAAAATCCCAGCGATTCGATTGAAGGGGTTGCGCGCATCTCTGGCATATTGCGCCAACCCTCTTGTGCGATATGACGCCACTCTGGAGTCAGGTTGCCTAAATACCAAAGCGCCGGCCAAACTGCAAAACCAATCAGACCTAGTAATGTGCTCGTTAAGGTCCAGCGAAAGCGCAACTTCGCATTGCTAGCGAGTACTGCAATGATGGTGGAACTTACAATGATAAGACTGAGTGTGAGATTGCTTGAGAGGGCAACGATCGCAATACCCAGACCAGTCCAGAGACCGCCTTGCCAAGGTTTATCTAAACCGCGCACGGTACCGTACAAGACAATGCTGATGCCCATCAATTGCGCCATCATCGGCGTAGTCTCATGCGCACGCTGCGCAAGTCCAACGCAAGCTAAGAAAATCAGTAGCGCACCATCAGCCAAAGTCATGCCGTAATTTTTACGACCGGGCTGACCACCAACTGCCAACACCATTGGCTGAACCTCTGGGCGACGTCCTAATAGATAAGTTGCATACCAAATCGCTAGTGCAGCAGCAAAAAAGCAAACTGCCGCATAGAGGCGCGCAGCATTCGTGATGCCAAGCAATGGACCAAACAGATCCATCAGGGTAGCGCCTAGCCAGTACGGAAGGGGTGCGCCAAGAGAAATATCGCGTCCCGCAAGGTGCGGAACAATCCAATCAAGTGCTTTGCCACTGTGCAAAGTCCACATGCCACCAAATCCAATGGCATCTTCGTTCTTCCACGGGTCACGCGCAAAGAGGCCGGCAAAACCATAGACCAAGGTCAACGCAAAAATAATGACGCGTGGAATAGAGGTGGTGGCGGCGGCGGTGAGTTTGACCATATAAAACTAGCAATAAAAAAGGCAGCAAACGCTGCCTTGATTATCTCGCAGGGGAGGGTGAATAGTGAATACCCAGCCCCTTTGTTAGTAAGCCTATTATTAAGCCTTCTTCTTAGCTGGCTTTTCAGCAGCTTTGGCTTCTGCAGCAGCAGCTTTTTTCTCAGCTGTTTTAGCAGCGCCATCACCAGTAGCTTTAGCAACAGCCTTAGTACCGAATTTCTGACGGAATTTCTCAACACGACCGGCAGTATCCATAATCTTCTGGGTACCAGTGTAGAAAGGGTGTGACTCAGATGAAGTCTCGATCTTGGACAATGGATATTCCTTGCCATCTTCCCACTTGATTGTCTCTTTAGTAGACATGGTGGAGCGAGTCTTGAAGCTGAAGTTATTAGAAACGTCTACAAAGACGATTTCACGATATTCGGGGTGAATGCCAGGTTTCATTATTGAGTCCTATTAGCGGGCAGCCGTTTTGGTCTTTAAACCTAAATACTTACCCAAGTTAAATGCAAATGATTAAAGCGGTAAAGGCGAAATTATGCCATGAAATCAACAACAAAGCGCACTTTTACCGACTTCGAGAGCCTAAATTAGCCACCCTTACGCATTAAATCAAAGAATTCACCATTGTTTTTGGTGGATTTGAGCTTATCAACGATAAAGTTCATCGCCTCAATATCGTCCATATCGGCCAATAACTTACGCAATACCCAGATTTTCTGGAGGTTTTCAGCTTTAACCAGCAACTCTTCACGGCGGGTGCCAGACTTGTTGAGGTTAATTGATGGATAAACACGACGCTCAGCCAAACGACGCTCAAGATGTACTTCCATATTGCCAGTACCTTTGAACTCTTCGTAGATGAGGTCATCCATTCGGCTACCTGTTTCAATCAAAGCGGTAGCAATGATGGTGAGCGAACCGCCTTCTTCCACGTTACGAGCCGCACCGAAGAAGCGTTTTGGACGTTGCAATGCATTGGCATCCACACCACCAGAAAGTACTTTTCCGGATGAAGGAATGACAGTGTTGTAGGCGCGAGCCAGACGGGTAATCGAGTCAAGCAAGATTATGACGTCTTTTTTCATCTCGACTAAGCGCTTGGCTTTTTCAATCACCATCTCGGCAACTTGTACGTGACGCACAGCTGGCTCATCAAAAGTGGAGGCAACGACTTCACCACGAACAGAGCGCTGCATTTCAGTAACTTCCTCAGGGCGCTCATCTACTAACAATACGATCAAGATGGCATCAGGATTGTTTGCAGAAATCGCATGAGCGATGTGCTGCATCATCACGGTCTTACCGGACTTGGGTGAAGACACGATCAAGCCACGCTGGCCATAGCCAATTGGGGAGATCATATCGATGATGCGACCAGTTAAATTCTCTTCCGCCTTAATGTCACGCTCTAGCTGAATGACACGATTTGGATGCAGCGGCGTCAAGTTCTCGAACATGATGCGGTTCTTCAAGGCCTCAGGAGCCAAACCGTTGATTTTGTCTACCTTCACCAGGGCAAAGTAGCGCTCACCATCTTTAGGGGTACGAACCTCGCCCTCAACGCTGTCACCAGTGTGCAGGTTAAAGCGGCGGATCTGGGCAGGGGAGATATAGATATCGTCCGGAGAAGCCATATAAGAGGCATCTGGGGAGCGCAAGAAACCAAAGCCATCTGGCAACACTTCCAAAGTGCCATCACCAAAAACAGATTCACCTTCCTTGGCGCGTTTCTTCAGAATGGCAAACATCAACTCCTGTTTGCGCATACGTTGTGTATTTTCAATCTCCAAGCTAGCTGCCATTTCGAGCAGGGCGGATACGTGGAGTACTTTGAGTTCAGATAATTGCATGTGGTTCTCGGGTGTAGATAAGGGTGTAAATGTGTTTTGGGGTATCGCTGTCTAGATGGACATCAGACAGAATTGAAAAGCGGAATGTTTGGGGAGTTTGCTAAAAAAGAGGGGCACTGGAAGTGCGTTGAACTACTAATGAAATAGATATTACACTAAAAACAGCTAAGAACTACTAAGAACCACAGGCTCACCCAGTGAACCTGTGATCGAGGACTATTTACAGATGACTATCAATAAATGCCGTCAACTGGGATTTAGCCAAAGCGCCTACTTTTTGAGCAGCCACAGTGCCGTTCTTAAAGAGGATCAATGTCGGAATGCCACGAATATTGAACTGGGCAGGAACGCCTTGGTTCTCGTCCACGTTCATCTTGGCGATTTGGATCTTGTCGCCGTACTCACCAGCCAGCTCTTCAAGGATAGGGCCGATCATCTTGCAAGGACCACACCATTCAGCCCAGAAATCCAGGAGAACAGGTTTATCGGACTTGAGAACGTCTTCTTCGAAAGAAGCGTCAGTTACATATTTGATGCCGGCACTCATGAAAATTCCTTAATTAGTCTTACTTAGTTTTATATAGTGATTACGATACAGCGCTTATATTAGCAATAAGCCACACTTTCTGCCTAAATTCTCAAAAGAAGCCATAGAACTACCATCAATGCCGCACCCATTTCCAACCCTAAACGAGCAAGAGCAGCCATATGCTTGGTCAATAGCACCCAATACTAGTGCTCTGAAGTCACTCGCAGAGGGTATTTGGAATTGTGCAGTGCAAACCAATCAACGCCCCTTAGTGGTGCTCAGTACTGCTGGGCCGCTCATGGGAGTGAGGACAGCTTTAGAGCAGTATCGACCCAAAGATCTACCCAGCCACATTGCCTTCCTACCCCAAGTCATGAGTTTTAACGACTGGCTAGAAGCGGCACCAGGAGCATGGAAGTTCCCAAAAAAACAAACTGATTTAGAGCGATGGTTATCTGTATATGCCACGCTTCGCAAACACAAAGAGCTGCAATCGTGGTTCAAGGCTGAAACTGAAGCGGGTTCATGGGGCTTAGCGCAAGCCATCATTGCGGCTTGCGATACCTTATCCAACTCAATAGCACCCAGCCTGCAAAAAGAACTTCATCAGCTGATTTCAAACCAAGAAGAGCTCATCACCCAAAACACACAATCTTGGATCGAAGCTCTAGAACCATCGTTAGACCGCGCTATTGGTCAGGCATACCCAGCCCTTGCTAAAAAAGTAGTGGATCAAGAAGCGCAAGTATTGCTGACCTTTTGGAGGTACATCACCAGCTCAAGCGATCCTGCATTTAGAAAGCAATTTGCTATGGCTGCCCATCTTGAGGCTACTCAGAGAATTGCACCAACAAATGTAAGACCATTAATTTGGGTAGAGACAGCAGATCTAACCCCGATTGATAAGCAGCTCATTCAAGAATATTTAGCAGACTTTGCGCAGCATGCCCCCACAGTTGAAGTAACAATGGACTGGGAATCAGTTGCACTTTGGGCAGAGGCATTAAGCCCCCAAATGCCTGAAGAGCAAAAGCTGCAAACTATTCAAACCAATACTAGTAATGCACATCCAGAGCATTGGCATCTAATTGCCGCAAAGCGATTTGAAGAGTTAGCATGGGCGACTGCTAAAACAATTGAACAACAGCTAATCAGCGGCAAAACAAATATTGCCTTAGTGGCGCAAGATCGTCTGGTTGCCAGAAGGGCGCGTGCACTACTAGCGCGTCTTGGCCCATCACTCAAAATTCAAGATGAAACTGGTTGGAAGTTATCCACCACCAGAGCAGCTGCATCGCTCAATAGTTGGTTGGAGTTATTGCGTGCACCTCCTGAGGGCCCCAGTGCGGCTGACCTTTTGGAGTTCTTACAAAATCCATTCTTAGACCTTAGTAAGTGTCTAAACTCCAACAGCACGCGTGATCCAGAATCCTTAAATGGATTGGTGGCACAGCTCGAAGATATTCTGATTGCCAGCCAGGCTAAATCGGGCTGGGAAACTTTTCATATGGCGATCGAGGGCTCGGTCTCTCATGGTTCAGCCGCGCCTAATCCACTTTTACTAGAGCTTCTGCAATCCATTCGAGGTCGACTCAATCGCTGGCGTGGAATCAAGATCAATTGCGCTCTTGCACATCAGTATCTGATGGATGATATTGAGTTAATGGGTATGACCCATGGTTTAGAAAAAGATTCTGCTGGCAAGCAATTGCTTGAGCTTTTGGAAACATTTTATTTTGATGTGGAGCATCAGCAAATTGCCATGCGCTTAAATGAATGGCTGAGTTTATTAAAGACCGTCATCGAAGAATCTTCTTATGAAGAGAGGGGTGTTAATGCGGCGGCTACTTTAAGTATCCTGCCACTCAGCTCCACTCGTTTTAGGGAATTTGAATCCGTAGTCATGGTGGGTTGTGATGAACAGCAACTTCCTGCGTTTTCAGAGCCACCATTATTTTTCTCGGATGCCTTGAATCGACTCTTGGGCGGATCGAGTATCGAGGCTCAATTTATTCAGCAGGCACGAGACTTATCCCAATTGCTGATTTCATTCTCAAGCGTTGATCTCCTTTGGCAAAGTAAGAGCAAGAGCGGGGAGCCGCTAAGACCTTCTGCTTGGATTCAGCGTCTTCAAATGGTTTTACCCAATTGGCAGGTACAAAATGCCAGCGCCTTATTTGCACCGCGCAGTGCTACAGCAACTCCGTCACAAATGGCGATAGCAAAACTAGATTCAGATTTGCCAATGCCAATTTCGATGAGCCCAAGTGCTTACAAAGCTTTGCGTGATTGCCCTTATCGATACTACGTTCGTAGCCTGTTAGGTTTACGCAAGCTAAAGGGCTTTGAAGAGGGCTTTGATGCTTCTCTCGCTGGGCAAACGCTCCACAAGATCTTGCGTAACTTTTATCACGCTATAAAAAGTGAAGCACAAAAATCTGCCGCAGCAATCACAACTGATCCGGAGATGCGTGGAGTTTGGATGCAAGATCAGCTCACACTTATCTCTGAACAAGTCTTTAAGCGTTTAATTGAGGGTGATGCCAGAGTCTTGGGCGTCTTAAGAGATTGGCAAAAACAAATCCCCAGTTTTATTCAATGGCAGTTAGATCGTGAGGCTCAGGGTTGGCAGTTCCACGATGCCGAAGTGAAGGTCGGCTTTGATCTGCCGTTTACGGATGTAGATGGGAACGAGCGTCACATTCGCATTGAGGGTTACGCAGACCGCTTTGATGTGAGCGTTGATGATCCTGAGCTCGCATCGGTTATTGACTATAAGAATCAGAGTTTTACTAAAGTAGAGCAGCGCTCAGAAGTGGTGCTAGATGACCCACAGTTATTAATCTATGCCAGGGCCTCTAATGAGAGTAACAAGATCCCCGGGTGTGCAGTGAGCGCTGCCGAGTGGGTCGCCTTAAAAGCTGATGTGAAGAAAGATGGCAATGGGGCTGAGCGCTCGGTAGTCGTCGCAGAAATGCCAGAACTCATGCAAGTATTTTCTGAGCAAATGACTGAGGATGTGCAATCACTCTGGTCTGGTAAGCCTCTGACGGCATTTGCCCCTGATAGTGTTTGCCAGTATTGCGAAGCAAGAGGCATCTGCAGAAAGGGGATGTGGTGAGCAATTCTACTTTCCCGGTTAAGGTTGCTTGCGATCCTAATCTCTCTGTAATCGTATCTGCATGCGCAGGTAGCGGAAAGACTTGGTTACTAGTTACTCGAATGGCTCGCCTTCTGCTGGCAGGAGCAAAGCCTCAAGAAATCCTTGCGCTCACTTTCACCAGAAAAGCCGCGCAAGAGATGCGTGATCGCCTCTATCGTTTGTTGGAAGAGTTTTCGCAATCGAATGACGAGCAGCTGCTCCAGCATTTAACTGATCGCGGTCTGACTGCCGATGAAGCGAAGGTATTGCTACCTACCGCCAGGTCCCTCTATGCCAAAGTATTATCAAGCCCACAAGGCATTGTGATCGATACCTTCCATGGTTGGTTTGGCAGGCTCTTAGGTGCGGCGCCGATCTCAACCGGCATTCAGCCTGGCTTTAGCTTGCGAGAGGATGCAAAGCGTTTGCAAGATGAGTGTTTGGAAGATTGGTGGGGTAATTTGCCAGAGGGTATTGCGGCGCATTACGACACCTTACTGAAAGCTCTGGGTGCAAGTGAAACTCAAAAGTTCTTGATGAGTAATTACAGCCTCTTTAAGCAAAGAGGCGCTTGGACATTTTTCTCGCAAGCATGTAAAGCGCACGGCACTACCCCAATAGAGAAACTCAAAACGGATTTATCGAGATTAAAGATTGATAATCCGCTCAATGGAGTCTGGAACGGTATCAACGCTAAAGCAGACTTAGAGTATTTGCATCGCTGCTTTAGTAATAGCAGTGCTACAGAAATGGCTTATGCGCCCACCATTCAGATGGCAATGGATTTAAAGGCTAGTGGCGGTGATGTGATGGAGATGGCGTCGATACTGCAGTCAGTATTTTTGACTCAAGACGAAACCAATCGCACCTCGAACGACAAAGCCGCAGGCGATCTTAAGAAATATCTCAAAAAAGAGGGTGAGCTAGATCGTGAACAAGAGCATGTAACTTATAAGCAAGCTTGGGCAGCAGCTTTCTTAGAATTTGTTGCTTGGAAAAAAGAGCAAGAGGCTTTAGTTCTCAATGAAGCCTGGTTTGCAATGAGTACCGCAATGATGGATCACGTTAACGCAACTAAAGAGTCTATGCGTGTGCGTGATTTTGATGATCTGGAGATCGGTGTCAGTCAACTCATGGCAGACTCTGCCAATGCAGCCTATTTACAGTCTCGATTGGATGCAAAGTACAAACATATTCTAGTAGATGAGTTCCAAGACACCAATCCTTTGCAGTGGCAAATTCTGCGGGCGTGGTTAGAGGGTTATGGTCAGGATGAATCCAAACCCACCGTCTTTATCGTCGGAGATCCAAAGCAATCGATTTATCGATTCCGCCGTGCTGACCCGAGATTATTTAATGATGCGCAGGCTTTCTTGATAAAAGAAATGAACGCAGCCTCATTAAATCAAAACACGACCCGCCGTAATGCCCTGAAAATCAACGCAGCAGTGAATCAGATTTTCGGCGCAGAACAATTGCCAGAGTCATATCCATTTACCGCTCAAAACACTTTATGGAAAGCGCCAGCAGGAAATACTGCAGAAGCGCCATATTCAAGCGAGGGTGAGGCTTACTTATTACCCCTTGTGAAATACGAGCCTGAAGAGCTAGAGCAAAGAGCAGGCAATGCTTTTGAGCAAGCTATTGTGGATGCGAGGCAAACTGCTGATGTTACTCAGCGCTATATTGAGGGCCAGCAGATCAGTGCATTGATCCAGCATCTCATTCAGACGCGTCCTGTAGTTGATCGTGTTGATGGACAAGAGGTCTGGCGTAAGGCAAGAGAGAGTGATTTCTTATTATTGGTGAAGCGCCGCAAGTACCTTCCGCAATTTGAGCGCGCTCTGCGTGAGGCAGGTTTAGCATTCGAGAGCTCAAGGCTCGGCGGTTTGCTCATTACCCTAGAGATTGATGATCTGATTGCACTCTTAACTGTCTTGGTAACACCGCGCCATGATTTGCCACTTGCTCAGGTATTGAGAAGCCCGATCTTTGCATTTACTGAAAGCCAAATGCAAACCCTTGCTAAGGCAATCACCTCAAATCAATATCGCTCTTGGTGGGATGCCTTGCAAGATAGTCCAGATGCAAGCTTGATGCAGGCGGCACGATATTTAGAGCATTGGCGCGTGCTAGGTGAGCGTCTACCAGTGCATGACTTGCTAGACCGCATCTATCAAGAGAGTGATTTGCGCATGAAATACGCCAGCGTTTCTCAAGAAATTGCCCGCGCTCAGGTTTTGGCGAACCTCGATGCCTTCCTGGAGCTAGCGCTCAATCAAGATGGAGGCCGTTATCCAAGCCTAGGTCGCTTTATTGAGGAGATCAACACCATTCGTCGTGGCGATGATGATGAAACTCCAGATGAAGGTGATGTGGATGCTGAGCCTGATCTGGTGGAGCTTGATGAAGAGAGTGAGTTATCTGACGAAGATAAAAACAAGCGCGTTCGTATGATGACCATTCACGGGGCAAAAGGCTTGGAATCCCCATTTGTGATCATGCTGGATGCAAACCATACTGAAGGCAAGGCAGATCATCGTGGTGTCTTATTGGATTGGCCGCCCGAGAGCGAGAGTCCTAGTCATTTGTCGATGTACACCACGGCCACCTTAACCAATCCTCGTAGTGAAGTGCGTGAGCGCGAGCTGCTCATTGGTAAGAACGAAAACTGGAATCTGCTCTATGTTGCGATGACTAGAGCAAAACAAGGGCTTTGGATTAGTGGTGTAGCAAAAGCGCCCACCGCAAAAAACCCTATAGGCCTAGATGAGAAGTCTTGGTATGGCAGAGCGACACTAGGGCAGCTGACTGTACTTAAGGATCTGCCAGGATCGACATACAGTAAAACTCAGACGCCAGTAAGCCAAAAGACGGTCAATTCAAAGAATTTCATGATGGACGACTTTGAGCTTTCCTGGGGTGCAGCTAAGGCGAGTCATGAGCAGCAGCTCAAAGATATCGAGAGCGGCTCAAGTCTAGAAATATTCCAAGAAGATGGTAGCGCACCAGTCAACTCCAAAATATTGGAAGAGGGTGTGCGCTTTCATCAACTACTAGAACATCTCACCCTGCAAACTGGGGCAACTAATCCAGAGTCCATGAGCGTGGATCAAGTAGCTCGCTGGCTCGGTGTTACTGAGGAGTTAGCAAAGAAAGCGCTAGACCAAGCAAATACTGTTCTTCATGCTCAAGAGCTTGCGCAATATCTCACAGCAAATCAGTGGGTACAGGCTTGGAATGAGATTGATGTTGTTAGTCTAGATGGTAAAAGCTTCCGCTTAGATCGCTTAGTAGAGTTTGAAGATCATTTGGCCATCCTCGACTACAAGCTCACAATCCCCGAGACGGGCAGTGAGGCGTATAACAAGTACCGGGCACAACTCAATAACTACAAACAAGAGCTTGCCAGAATACGCCCAGATAAGCCTGCTAAGGCCTTTTTAATCTCCGCTAGAGGTGAGATTTCGGAAGTTAATTAAGTGCATTCTTATGCGGCAATTTTTAGTTTGTTTGATATTAAATTGCCCTTGATGATTTTCTTCTCAACTGCCGATATCGATTTAGCTTCTTTTTTAATCTCACCTAGCACTAGATTAATAAAGGTCTGCCAACCCTCACCCTTAGATTTGTAAAAATCTAAAACATCTTTATCGATTCTCAGGGTAACTTGCTCTTTGCTACCGCTACCGAGGGGCCTGCCGCGACCGCGAACCATTGTAGGCCTAGCTTTCTCCCATTCTTCATCGGTGAACGGAATGGAGTCTGGGTCTGCCATTGCAGCTTTTGTGATTGCAGCATCTTCTGCTGCAGTCGGTCTAATTATTTTCTTTTTCATACTTTTCCACCTCCCGAACATTTGCTTTTCTCAAGCTAATAACTCTGATGCCTACTTTTAGTTCAATGTAAACGATGCAGTACAGGCGTTGCTTCATTAGAACCAGTGCTATGCGTCTTTCCTCACCATAATTTTTCCTGCCATCAATCCACTCTAGGGCTGTATCCCACTCAAGTAGACTAGCCTTTGCAAGAGATAAACCGTGTTTCTGAATATTTGAACCATTTTTAGCCGAATCATAAGATAATTTCATCGGAAATATTGTAGCTACGTTAAATCATATCAGCAATGAATTAATATAGCTACAAAAAATAAGGATACTTAATCTCTAGAATTGCGACGCTCCCCTTGAAATCTCCCCTAAAGACCCAATATAAATAGGGAATAGCAAAAATCCCCAAACTAGGGATAATGAAATTCACATGAAACATCCTACAAGGAGTCTTGATGAACATTCGTAAGGTAATCAATTTATTTGTTGGCGTATTCGCAGCAGCGGTATTGTTAACTAGCAACGCTGTGTTTGCCGAGGCAACTTTGCCAGAGGTATACAAGGCTGTGCAATCTGGGCAGATGGCTAAAGCCGATGCGATGATGAAAGAGGTTCTGCAAAATCATCCTAATAGTGCAAAGGCGCACTATGTAGCATCTGAGCTTTATCTCAAAGAAGGTAAGGTAGAAGCAGCGCGCAATCATTTCATCAAAGCGCAAAACTTAGCTCCTGGTTTGCCGTTTGCTCAGCCTGAGTCTGTGCAAAAACTGCAAGTGCAACTCGCCAGTGGCGCAGGTAGTTCTGTTGCTAGTTCAGCTCCATCTTCCATTTTTAGCAATCCACTTTTTTGGGGTTTGATTGCCATCTTGGTAGTAGGCGTCATTATCGTGATGAAGCGTCGTAAAGCTCAAGCAGTACAGGTTTATAACGCCCCAAGCGCTGGTTACCCTGGCACTCCAGGCGGCCCTGCTGGCTATCCTGGTGGCCCTGGCGGCCCTGGTTACCCTGGAGCTCCAGCTGCAGGTGGTATGGGTAGCGGCCTAATGGGTAGTCTTGCAACTGGCGCTGCATTAGGTGCCGGTATGTACGCTGGTCAAGCATTAGCAGGCAGCCTTATGGGTGGTCGTGATGGCGGTCATTCCAACGCTAATGCCAACTCCAACATGAACCAAGTAGGTGGCCCAGCATCATTAGATCCAAATTTTGGCGTGCGTGATGCCAGCTCTTGGGATGATAGCGGCGCCAGCTCATGGGATGACAGTGGTGGTGGCGACTTTATGAGTGACGTTTAATTTACTTGTTGATCAGAAGCTAGACAACTCAGCCACAACAACCACCTTCGGGTGGTTTTTTATCGCCTAATATTTAAGCAAATAGCTCAAAAGCAACAAAAATTACATTATTTTTCAGCTTTTTACATATACTGTATAGATATACAGTATATTAATGAACATGACGACTCAGCTGATCTCCCCAAAATCGACCTTAAGCCAAGCTCCACAAGCCTTGGGGGTTCATTCTGCGTATGAGTTCAAGCTTCTAAGTCACCGCATTTCAGCCGGATTTCCGAGTCCAGCGGCCGATTATGCCGAGGAAGGTCTCGATCTCAATAGTTATTTAGTCCAAAACAAGCCAGCCACCTTCATGTTTACCGTCAAAGGGGACTCGATGATGGGCGCGGGCATTTGTGACGGCGACAAGGTGGTGGTGGATAAAGCGCTGAAACCAAAACATAAAGATATCGTCGTTGCGGTAGTGGACGATGAGTACACCATTAAGCGCCTCTATCAATTGCGTGGCAAAACCGAGTTACAGCCAGAGAACCCCAATTACAAGCCCATTACCTTTAATGAGAACAGCGAACTCCAAATCTGGGGTGTGGTCGTTGGAGTAGTGCGTAAGTACAGCCACGCTAGCAGCAGAAACGGCAGGTCGGCATGAACCAAGCCGGCCAAACTAATCAACTCTTCGCACTGGTCGATGTAAACAATTTCTATGTATCTTGCGAGCGTGTATTTGCTCCCAAACTGGAAGATGTGCCGATGGTAGTTCTATCGAATAACGATGGTTGCGCCGTAGCGCGCAGTGCTGAAGTGAAAGCGCTGGGTGTGAAGATGGGTACGCCTTGGTTTCAGATGAAAGATCTGGCTCAGCAACATGGCATCCAAGCCTATTCATCAAACTACACCTTATATGGCGACATGAGCAGCAGGGTAGTGGAAGTCTTAAGAAAGTTCACACCCAATTTAGAGGTCTACAGCATTGATGAGAGCTTTCTGCAAATCGAGACAGTGCTCAAGCAATATGCTGATCCGACTAGCTTAGGTCAAATCATCAAGCAAGACGTTAAAGATACAACAGGCTTACCAGTATGCGTAGGTATTGGTGCTAGCAAGACACTCGCTAAGTTGGCTAATCACTTGGCCAAAAAGAATCCTCAGTTTGCTGGTGTGTGTGACATCAGCTCCATGCCTAAAGCAGTGCTCTATCAGTGGATGGCCGAGACAGCGGTAGGTGAGGTGTGGGGTATTGGTGGGAAGACTGCCAAGAAACTCAAAGAGCTCAAGATCAATAGCGTGTTTGATCTAGTGCAAATATCGCCACAAGCTATGCGTCAACAGTTTGGCGTTGTGATCGAGCGTATTTGCTACGAATTGCGCGGCGTGTCTTGTTTACATCTCGAAGAAGTAGCTCCAGCCAAACAGCAGATTATTTCCTCAAGAAGTTTTGGTAAGCCAGTAGCTTCAATGGAAGGTCTGTCTGAGTCTGTTGCCACTCATGCCGCAAGAGGTGCTGAGAAGCTCAGAAGCCAGAAGTCAGTCACGGGCGCGCTTACGATCTTTGTACAAACTAACCCGCACAAACCATTTGAGCCACAACATCATCAAAGCATCACAGTAGTTCTGAGTGATCCTAGTGATAACACCTTAACGCTGACTAGCGCCGCATTAAAAGGTTTGAAGCAAATCTATAAAGCAGGCTTTAAGTACAAGAAGGCAGGAGTCATTCTCAACCTCTTGGCCGACAAACCCACGATGCAGCAATCCCTATTTGATGACATGGAAGTCAAAGGCAAGTCCGCCGGTCTTATGAAAGCGATGGACTCGATCAATACTCGCTTTGGTGGTACTGCAATCAAAACCGCTGCATCCGGAACCAAGCAAGACTGGAAGATGCGATCAGGTAACAAATCACCGAACTACACCACGCAGTGGGATGAGTTGCCGGTAGTGCGCTAAAGAACAAGCAAAAAAATGAAACAAACAATAGAACAAACAATGAAAAAAATGAATAAAAAACAACAAATAACCAAGCTAATTTTACTAGCTCATTTTGTGAGCTAGTAAGTCAATATTCTGAATACATAGAAACAAAACAGCAATAAAAAAACAACAAAACCTCATTAACTTAGATACATACCAGGAGAAATCAAATGGAACTATTAAATAACTTTAACGGCATCTCACTTGCAGTGATTATGGTTTTGTCTTACTGCGCAGTCTTGAAAAATACTAAGCGCAGTGAGCAAAAAAAGTCACGCATGTTTAGCCGCGACTATCAGTAAGAGTAATCAGTAAAAGTAGCAAGAATCAGCAGTAAGCCAATAAGCGGGAATAAGGAAATCACGGATTCCTTATTCCCTGCCAAAGGCAAGGCAAAGAGATCAGTATTTCAGCATAAAGACGCAATAAACTAGGTATTTGTATGTAATAGAAATGCCTTAAATATCGTTAAAATAACGCCATGACTGAAGACAAGCAAACCTTTTTAGATAAAAAATTACGCCCTCTACCGCGCTGGATATTCATGTCCCGTTGGTTGCAGGCACCTCTCTATATTGGCTTAATCGTAGCCCAGGGTGTTTATGTATGGCAGTTCTGGTTAGAGTTGGCTCATCTCATCAGCATGATGTCAGAGAAGAACATGACAGAAACCGCACTCATGCTCATTGTGTTGGGCTTGATTGATGTGGTGATGATCTCTAATTTGCTGGTGATGGTCATCGTCGGCGGTTGGGAAACCTTTGTGTCGCGTTTAGAGCTGGAGAATCATCCGGATCAACCTGAGTGGTTATCGCATGTCAATGCAGGCGTACTCAAGGTGAAGCTGGCAACTGCCATTATTGGCATCTCATCGATCCATTTGCTCAAGACCTTTATTAATGCATCTTCGCACGATGAAAAAACCTTGCTGTGGCAAACCGTCATTCACATGACTTTTGTATTTTCAGCTCTTGCGATTGCCTATACAGAAAAGCTTGTAGCTTCTGCGCACCAAAAGCACTAAATTAATTAGAGCTTAATAGAACTTAAAAAACTTAGGCCTGTAAGGCTTTGCGAAGGTATTCAGAGACGTTGTCTTGTCGCAGCATCCATTGCTTGTAATCGGGCGGTACTTGATTAATGAGTTCACCCTTGTGTTTACCAAAGGGCATGATGGTCGGAATGCGAGCCTTCTCAGACATTTCCCATAAAGCATCTAGAGAAGCAGGTTTGAGCTTCTCAATAATCTGTCCAAGTATCTTCGAACAAATCCAGACATCAGCTAGCGCGCTGTGTGCATCGCGTAACTGCTCTCTAGCGGACGAACGTTCAAAGTGATAGAGCAGGGCACTTTGGGTGTGACTATCCAGATCCGGCCAAAGACTGCGAGCAAGCGCTAGAGTGCAAATGCGTTTGACTTCAGGTTTACCAATGGCCTCCCAGTCAAAATCAATACTATGACCAATGATGTATTGAATCCCAGCAGGTAACTTGAATGAGCTGCTAGGTGGACAGCCCACTAGCTCTTCATCCATGATGTGGTGGGTTGCTAGTGCACCTAGGCTAATCGGCTTGCCTGGGTTGTAACGTTGCACCCAAGGATTACCAACGGATAATGGATTAATAGAGGCGACATCTAATGAGGCAGCTTCAATAATGACGGCAACCGTCTTATCGGTGGCTTCAACATCAAAAATAATGGCTTGGATCATAAAAATCTTAAAAGAGAATGGCTTAAAGCCAGGCTAGCTATTTGTTGCCTGGAATATCTGATTTACTAGCAGCATCTGGGGATAAACCCTTGTTTTTGTCGTGTTCAGCCAGTTTTTGCATGATGTTTTGAGCCATTGGGGATAAATCTTGAGTAGGCTGGGCGGGATTAACTCCGAGTTTTACTCTCTTTTTCTTTAATAAATTTTGTAACACTGTTTGGAAAAACATTGATAATCCCCGTGTGGCTGTGTTGGTGGAGTCTTGTTGAATTCAAAACCAAATATACAGGAATTAAAAGCGGCAAGATAGTCGCTTTAATCAAGAAAAGCTGGGAGAGCGTATTGGGCAAGAATATCCAAAGTCTATTTCGAGAGATGAGCGTCTCGGACTTCTTCTTTATCGTAGTCGCCATTGCCAACGTAATCTTACTGACCTATCTCGGATATGGCAATTATCAAAACGCCGATAAGGTTGCGGCAACCCAAGATAGGGGTGAAGCAATCATTACGTGGTTTAGTGAATTAGCTGGCAAGCTTGAGGCGAATGAACCGATTCAACCCGCAGCATGTAGGCCCAATGATGAAGATAGTAAATTTATTAAAGGTGCCAAAGTAAATCACTGGAAAGATTGCGTTGAGGCACTCTTTGCAGCCAAAGGCCCCTTTGAGAGCTACACCAATCTTTTAAAATCAGATGGCCTGGTTTACAGCATGAAATGCAATAGAAAAGATCTGCTGACGAGCGGATCTTTTATCTTTGAAAAAATGACTATCAATCCTGCCGGACCTCCCGGGATCTCCCCACTAGAGCCTGGTGAAAAGCTGATCAGCGGTTTAAATATTCGTTTAAGTGTTTGCGATACCGGTTACTACCTAGTCAAAATTGGAGAGTTTAAATTATGAATCTCCAGTCAATTTCTTTAGGTCGCTTGAACTTGCAGATTCGTAAGTCGATATTCGATCTATTTTTTAATCATCAGATTAAGCATAATTATTGCAATCAGTTTGAGCGCTTCATTACCTACATGATTTTGCTCAATATGGTGGGTTTAGTGCTTGAGAATATTCCGGTCATTTATGAAACCCGCGAACAGCTCTTTCATATTTTTGATGTGGTCTCACTGGCCATCTTTTCTATTGAGTACGCCTTGCGTTTTTATGTGGCGCCGGAAGATCCCACTTTTAGTTCTGCTAAACATCCGCGTTTTGCTTACTTTAAGAGCCCTTTTGCCATCATTGACTTATTAGCGATCTTGCCGTTTTATTTAGGCGCTTTCTTAGATGCTGACTTGCGTGCTTTAAGAGCTCTGCGTTTACTGCGCCTATTAAAACTATTTCGCGCCTTAGCGCCAGCGGTAAATGAATTCTTAGAAAAAAATAAAGATAAATCTTTTCGTTACAAAATTTATGCCTTAGTGAATGAAACGCCTACGAGCGGCAATCTGCATCAGATCTTTGATATGTTTATTGTGACTTGGGTGATTGTGTCAGTGCTCGCTGTCATTCTTGAGTCAGTCCAAAGTATTTATTACCACCTGCATTCTGAATTCATTATTCTTGACACTATTGCGGTGGTGATTTTCTCCACAGAATATTTTATGCGGATCTATAGTGCTCCTGAGGATCCAAAGTTCCAAGGTTGGTTTAGGGGGCGTCTGCGCTGTGCAAGTACACCAACAGGCATTATTGATCTGTTAGCTATTTTGCCTTTCTATTTAGAGAGTCTGCTCCATCACCTGTTTGATCTGCGTTTCTTGCGCGTCTTCAGATTGATGCGTTTACTCAAGCTAGCGCGGTATTCGGGAGCGACCCAATCCCTATTCACCGTGATCAAGCGTGAGTGGCCGGTGATGAAGGCGGCTGTTTTCATTCTCCTGCTTTTAGTGATGCTCGCTGCCTGCTTGGGTTATGTTTTTGAGCATGAAGCCCAGCCTGATAAATTTGAAAATATTCCGCAGGCTATTTATTGGTCTGTGATTACGTTGGCCAGTGTGGGTTATGGAGATATCTCGCCCATTACCCCTGCAGGTAGAGCCATTACGATTGTGATAGCGCTCTTGGGTATCGGTATTTTTGCGATTCCGGCAGCAATTCTTTCATCTGCACTGAGTGATCAACTACGGATTGAACGTGAAAAAATGATGAATGAGCTTTATCACATGCTAGAAGATGGTGTGATTTCAGCCGATGAGCAAGAGCTTATCGAAGCTGAAGCTAAACGTTTACATTTGTCTCAAGGAGAGCTCATGCGCCTACTTGAAAAGGCCAAGGTCGAAATGGGCCTAGAGCATGCCCCAGACAATGATGCGAAAGGCCCTAAAGGTAAGAGCGTTTCGGGAGAAATTAGTCTAGAGTTTTTATCGAAACATCCTGAACTTGCCGCAGAGCAATTAAAGATTACGATCTCAAAACTTCAGCAAATCGTTAGCGTATCGGATCGTCAAGAACTCAGTAAATTTGCTGATAACCCAGACAACGTTACAGCCTTGCAAGGCAATATGCTGAAATTACTCTTAGAGCATGGTGGAGAAAAGGCGAAGAATAAAGGCTAGATCTTCTATAGACCATTAAAACTCTGTGAGCGAGGATTAAAAATCCTTGTGTCTTTGGTTTGATTTTGCCTGGGGTCACCAAGCTCAAACAATGCCCTGCTTATGCGGGGCATTTTTCTTTTGGTCGGGCGGACTTGCTGCTTCTAATTAATATATGTACAATGTACATATGAATTCGTTGCAATTTGAATGGGAGCCCCGAAAAGCTTCGGCTAATCTGAAAAAACACGGCATTTCTTTTGAAGAGGCTAAATCAGTGTTTTATGATGAAAGTGCCAAGTTAATTTCTGATCCCGATCATTCGGAGGATGAAGACAGATTTATCCTGCTGGGAGTAAGTCATTCTCTTCGAGTGATTTTGGTTTGCCATTGCTATCGGAGTAAGGGTAATGTTGTTCGTATTATTTCGGCTCGCAAGGCCAGTCCTAAAGAGTCAAAAGCTTATTAAAGGTGATGAAGATGCGTAAAGAATATGATTTCTCAAAAGCACGTAAAAACCCATATGCTTCCATGCTTAAGAAGCCTATAACCATTAGATTGGATGAGGATTCAGTGAACTACTTTAAATCTGTATCAGAAGAGGTAGGTATTCCTTATCAAAGCCTCATTAATCTTTATTTGAGAGATTGCGCTACTTCGCATAAGAAATTGAACCTTAGCTGGAAGTAGTTTAGAGTTAGGATAAGAATCTCTTAAGGTCTTGATTGACTCAGTCCCGGGTTGCCAAGAACTTCATAACCACCTTCGGGCGGTTTTTTCATTTGGACTATCAGTATTTTTTTACTCTTCCACGGCTTAATGATATGGTTTAGAGATGAACTGTAAAGAATGTCAATTTTTCTATATTACCTGGGACAAGAGGTTTCCCTATGGTTGCAAGCTATACGAAATTAAGTCTAAGACAACCCCAGACGCTCAAGTTTTGGCTAATACCAACATCGCTTGTCTAGGCTTTAAACCTAAAAATATTAAGTAATAATGTTGATAAGCAAATAGGTTTACTAGGATCAAAAAATCTAGAGTATGTCGCGCGCCGTGCAGAGGCCTTACAAAAGCCTGGCGCAGTCAGTGGCTAAGTCAGTATTGAGTAGCTTGATGAGCAACATGACCGTGGCATATAAGCCAATGGAAAAACACCATAGCAATCCCTATAATGGATGACATCATGATTAATCATTTTGTCCATGCCTTGGCATTTTCAGCTGAGAAACATAAAAATCAGCGGCGCAAAGATGCGCAAATTACGCCTTATATTAATCACCCGATTGAGCTAGTGAATGTTTTAGTAAATGAGGGCGGAGTGTTGTCTTGGGATGTTCTGTGCGCAGCCTTACTACATGATGTACTTGAAGATACCCAAACGACTGAAGAAGAGTTAATTAACCATTTTGGTAAAAAAGTCACTGCGATTGTGAAAGAGTTGACCGACGATAAATCGCTTGCCAAAGAGGTGCGTAAAAGCTTGCAAATTGCTCACGCCCCCTTTGCTAGTCATGAGGCCAAGCTTGTCAAACTCGCCGATAAGATTTGCAATCTACGTGATATTTTGGTCGCACCGCCAGCTGGCTGGGATCTCAAACGCAAGCAAGAGTATTTTGCTTGGTCTGAAGCAGTGGTAGCTGGCGTTAGAGGAACTAATGCCAAGCTAGAAAAGGTATTTGATGGCTTACTACAAGAGGCTGAGCAAATGCAGTAGGTGAGCCTTGATACTGGATCTAGGTATCGAGCTTGCTAGTGATTGATAATTCACCCCACATCACGATGTCCATATCGACCAATTGCCAACCTTTGTGTTGAAAGCCAATATCAAAATCATCTGTGGTTTTGCTCTGCCGAAAAATGGCATTTAAGTCTGTTTGCTCATCTTGTGGCACGGTCTCAGAGAAGTAGATGAGGTGCTGACCTTCGCTAGAGAGGTTTACCTCCGTAAAGTCCTGACTCCCCACGCTAATACCAATATTTTCATCATATTCGGCTAAAAAATTGGGCGGATTCTCTGTAATGAAAGACCCGCTTTTCCAAAGAAAGCCACAATGCATTTCTTTATTATCTTTGCGGTAGGTCATACGCTCGGTAAGGTGAAATTCTTTTTTAGGTGAAATACTAAAAGACATAGAGAACTCCGTTGAGTATTATCCGAAGTAGTAGCTGACGTTAGTAGATTAGGAGGCGATCTTCTTGGTGAGATCAAAGGCAATCACATCCGAAGGCTGATGTGCGTTCTTATCTAAAACTGCACAAGTGAGAAGTCCATTGACTCTCGCATTGGGATGGATATCAATCGATTTATAGTGAATATCACCGCGGATCAGCGCGCTAGGGTAGACCTCAATTTTTTCATCTACGGTAATGGTGCCTTCAATCGTCCCAGCAACAATGAGATTGGTGTAGTGCAAATCGCCTGTCAGAACACCATCTTTGTCGATCACTAAGGTTGCTTTACTTCCAGATGATTCTGTAATGTTGCCTACAAAATTACCCAAAACCCGGATATTGCCATTGCCCTCGAGGTTTCCAAGTACTTTAGACCCCGAGCCAATTTCATTGGTGAAGGTCAGTTGTGAACTAGATGGTTTTCTATCAAACATCGTTATTAATCCCTTAACTTGCTAGAGTCCGACTTTGGAGTCCACTTCATCTTTTGTGATTTCTTTCTCGTCAGATGCTGCCAAATCAGTCTTTCTTCGATTAATTCGTGATTTTGTAATTCAAATGCATGCTTTGGAAGTTGGTTTTCCTCGATTTCTAATTGTTTTTGATTCATGATGTATTTCTCAAGAACGCCAATATGGTTGTCAACAAATCAGTTAATTCATGCTGTGTCGAAACGGGACCGTTCGCACGCTTAACTGATTTATCGACATAGATTTATCTTGTTCTTGAAGAGCCATCTTGTCCAATCAATTTTTGAATTTTTTACGAGATGAAATTTAGTTGCAATGCAACAATGTCATGTAGCTTCTAAGTGCTTGATTCATCTATATACGGATCAAAATATTAGTAGACATATGACAAAAAAATGATGTAATCCCTTATGCAAATAAGGTTATTGTCTTATTAGTTAACGCATACGAAGTTGGGGCGAAAGCCCACATGCTTTAACAACTTGAGCAAATTCATTGCGGCAAGGGTCATCGTGGGCGATCAACTATTGCCCGCAAAAGTAGTCATTATTATTAGGGTCTAGGGGGGCAATACTTACCTACATCCAATTCATCCTTTATCACTTTTCATTACCAACCTAACTCTCTACGCTAAAACCTTTCTCTACAGAAGGAGGTCAGCTTTGCGAGTTTCGATTGAGTGTTCTCATAGGCAGCTACAGTTATTCAAGATCCAGCTAGATTCTCGAACCATGCTGGTTATAGCCATCATTTGGATGATTTGGGGCATCTTTAAAATTTTGAAGATTATTTAGTATTTCTAATTGCAGGGTACAAGCGATCCCACAAAAGTTCAGTCAAAACTCTTCAGTCAAGGTAGTATTTCAGCAGAATGGTATGCATCGTGAGATTGGAGACTTTTGTGGATGATGACTTGATATATAAAAAGCCTCGCAAAGGACCTGCCATCGCTTCTCCTGCGAGTGCAGCGAATGCAAGTACCCAAATGCCCTCATTTGCCCAGCTCCAAGAAAAGCAGCGTAGTGAACTCATTGAGATGGCCCAGGTGCGCTTTGGCATCAAAGGAGGCGCCGTGCAAATCAATCTAGTGCCATTGCAGATTCATTTGGGCATGACTCAAAAAGAAATCTTTAAGGAACTACTAGCTGCCCCAGAAGCAGAGCACGCCGATCAAGTGCTCTATGCGCTAGCCAAAGGGGAGCTTGATGCCGATATGGCCAATCAAATCTTGGCGAGTTTGGCACTGTTAGATAAGTTTAAGAAAATGAAGATAGAGTCCTAAGTGCGTCAATTATTCTCAATTGCAAAAACCTCAATGGATCTTTTTGTATGAATGCTGCTCTCAAATGGTCGCTGATATTGCTAGCTCTAGCGCTAATCCTACTCATTACGGTTGACCAGTTTATTTGTAGTAAGTGGGTCTACCACGACTATGCTGCTGGTATTGACCGTCGTTTATCTTGTTTTTGGAAAAAGTGAGCCAAAGGCAACAAAGGCAATCTAGGCCTTAATGAAGAGTAGGGGAAGGTGGACGAGCCCGACCCCCGGCACTGACAGAATTGGGTTTGGCTGCTTCGTTCCCGACCTGACCAGGTTATCCAAACCGCCATGCGGGAAGGCCCGTCCAACTCCATTTTAGCTTGTTAGAATGTAATACATGACAGCTTTGGCTTTAGCCCGCTCGTGGCGCCCTAAAACATTCTCCCAATTGGTAGGACAAGACCATGTGGTCAAAGCTCTGACCCATGCCTTAGACCAGGGTCGACTACACCACGCTTGGCTCTTTACAGGCACTCGCGGGGTCGGAAAGACCACCATTGCCCGAATTATGGCCAAAGCCCTCAATTGCACCGGGGAAGATGGCCAAGGTCGCATGACCTCAGAACCTTGCGGAAAATGCCCAGCTTGCCTAGAAATCGATGCAGGACGCTTTGTTGACTATATCGAGATGGATGCTGCAAGTAATCGCGGGGTAGACGACATTGCCGCTCTATTAGAAAAAGCAGCCTACGCACCTAGTAATGCACGTTATAAGGTCTACATGATTGACGAGGTGCACATGCTCACCAATCATGCCTTTAATGCCATGCTCAAAACGCTCGAAGAGCCGCCTGAACATGTGAAGTTCATACTGGCCACAACTGATCCTCAAAAGATCCCAGTCACTATTCTGTCGCGTTGCTTGCAGTTCAATCTCAAGCAAATGCCAGTAACGCTCATCGTGGATCATCTAGAAAAAGTACTTGCCTCTGAAAAAGTCGATAGTGAAACCAATGCACTGCGTGTACTAGCAAAAGCGGCCCAAGGCTCCATGCGAGATGCCTTATCTCTGACTGATCAAGCCATCGCCTATGCTGCTGGCAAAGTATCCGAAGAAGCCGTGCGCGGCATGCTTGGCACTTTGGATGATGCCTACCTCATTAAAATTTTAGATGCCCTCATTGCAAAAGATGGCGCAACACTATTGGCTATCTCAAATGAAATGGGTGAGCGCAGTATGTCTTTCTCATTAGCGCTGGCTGATTTATCCAGCCTGATTCAGAAAATCGCTGCCGCACAAATTGTTCCTGAGTCAGTATTGGAAGATTGGCCAGAAGCATTAGAGATTCGTCGCTTAGCTAGTGCACTGACAAAAGAAGAAGCGCAGCTATTTTATCAAATTAGCATTACCAGCCGCCCAGACTTATCATTAGCACCCGATGAGCAAACTGGCTTTGCCATGACGCTCTTACGGATGTTGGCCTTTCGTCCCGGTAATGAAACTCCAGGTAGGGCAGGAGGTACAAGCAGTAGTTCAGCGCCGCCAGTAGCTTCGGTAGCATCAGCGCCAAGACCCTCTGCGCCAGCAAATCAAACTGCTGCTCCAGTCAGGTCTGCAGCACCAGCACTAGCTCAAGTAGCTAAGCCTGCTGCATCAGCGCCAACTCCGTCTAGCGCAGATCGTCCCGACTGGCATACCTTGGTCCGTCAGTTGCCGGTTAAAGGATTGGTTCAGCAGTTAGCGTTTCAGACAGAGTTACAAGATTGGGAAGATTCACCAGCAGGCGTACGCGCCACGGTGGTGACTCCCATGCCCCAATTAGCTTCAGAAGCTTCCATTGGACGTCTTGCAGATGCGCTCACCGCACACTTTGGCAAACCAGTGAAAGTAGTCATCGAAAAGGGTGAGGTTGAAGGCAAGACAGTCGCAAAAGTCGATGCCAAGATACACCAAGAGAAAAGACTCAACGCAGAACAAATGATTGCGCAAGATCCATTTATTCAGCAATTAGAAAAAGAGTTTGGAGCCAAAGTAGTGGGCGGCTCTGTGAAGCCAATCTAAAGATCAGAAAACATAAGGAAATAAAGCGATGATGAAAGGTGGCCTTGCTGGTTTGATGAAACAAGCCCAGCAGATGCAAGAGAAGATGAAAGTAGCGCAAGAGCAATTGGCTGCGCTCGAAGTCACCGGCCAAGCAGCTGGTGGTTTAGTGAAAGTCACCATCTCTGGCAAACACGAGATGAAGCGTGTACAGATTGATCCAGGCGCAATGGATGATCGCGAAATGCTCGAAGACTTGCTTGTCACTGCCTATACAGAAGCATTCAAACAAGTAGAAGCGGCTAGCTCACAAGTGATGTCTGGTGCTACTGCGGGTATGCCAATGCCTCCTGGCTTTAAGTTGCCGTTTTAATCATTCATCAAAAACTGTTTATTTAATGGCACGTCAAGAAGCTCCGCAAGATGCCCTTGGTCGTTTGATCGAGGCATTGCGCGTATTGCCTGGAGTAGGACCCAAGTCTGCCCAGCGCATGGCTTTTTACTTACTGCAGCATGATCGCAATGGGGCAGCTATTCTTGCCAAATCATTAGGTGAAGCTGTTGAGACTGTAGGCCACTGCGCCCGTTGTAATACTTTTTCAGAGACCCAAATCTGTATTACTTGTATTGATGACCGCCGTGATTCATCGCTGCTGTGCATTGTAGAAACACCAGCTGACCAAGTGATGATGGAACAGACATTGAGCTTTAAAGGTAATTACTTTGTATTGATGGGTCGCATCTCACCCCTCGATGGCATGGGTCCTAATGAAATTCATTTTGATCGATTGCTCAATCGTATTGAAGCCCCTGATACTGGAGTGCCAGTCAGAGAAGTGGTTCTGGCAACGAATTTCACTAGTGAAGGCGAGGCCACTGCCCACTACATTGGTGAAGTGCTCAAATCCAAAGGCATCAAAGTCACCAGAATCGCTAGAGGTATTCCGGTGGGTGGAGAGCTCGAGTATGTCGATGCAGGTACCTTGGCCAGAGCGCTAATGGATCGTCGCTAATATTTTCAGAGCTAAGTGGTCACTAAGCCGACATAAATTCCAGTTAGATTGTTGTTGATACGCTAAGTATTATGAAATTCTGAATGACCCACAAATCCTACCTTTTTCTGCTGAGCTTGCTCGCTGCCATTTGCAGCCAATCTGCGCTTGCTCAGAAAGCGGGATCAGGCTCCGATCAGATTGCAAGTTTTGCTGCCCCCATTGATGGTTTTCCCACTGAGGGTGAGCTCTTTGGATTGCCAGTCAATATTCACGGGCAAACAACATATATCAATCAACGCTATAAAAATTTCAACTCCCCCTATTCTGGTCAGAATAGTTTGAATGCTCAAAACTCGATGAGTTATAGCTGGTCTGGAACCTTATTCATGGGCGCACGTATTGCTCCCGACACCGATATCTATTTCAATCCAGAAGTCGTTTCTGGAGTGCCCTTTTCTGGATTAGTCGGACTGGGTGGATTTCCTAACGGTGAGGGTAATAAAGCTTCTGGTACACAAGCCAAGTTTTATTCTGCCCGTGCCTTTGCTCGTCACACCATCAATCAAGAGGGCGATAAGCTTGTTCTAGAGGATCAAGCTAATCAAATTACCCAAACTATCAGCAGTAATCGCGTAGTGCTGACTGGTGGTCAGTTCTCTACGCTCGATATTTTTGACGATAGCCGTTATGCCAAAGACCCCCGCATCCAGTTTATGAACTGGGGCAATATGACTTATCTAGCTTATGACTATGCAGCCGATGCGAGAGGTTATAGCTGGGGCTTAGCGGGTGAGTGGTATCTCGATAACTGGGTGATGCGCGCCTCCCGCATGCTCGCTCCCAAGTCACCGAATGGTCGTGACCTCAATTGGCAAATCTTTAATGCCTATGGTGATCAATTGGAAGTAGAGCGCCAACACAACATTGCCGACTTGCCAGGCAAGGTCAGCGTCTTAGCCTACCGCAACAAAATGATCTTGGCGCGCTTTGAAGATGCTACGAACTATATTGATCAAAATCCAGGAGCACGTCAGGGTACGCAAGCGATTAACAATGTACGCAATAGCAATCAAATTAAGACGGGCATTGGTATACATGGTGAGCAGGCCTTGACCAAAGACCTTGGCATCTATGGTCGCGCATTCACATCAGATGGTCAGACCGAGACCATGTCGTTTACTGAGGCAGACAATTCCATATCTGTGGGTATGGGTATGAATGGCACTAGTTGGCAGCGCCCCAGTGACAGCATCGGTATTTCGATGATGCAAAACGGTTTATCCAGTTATCGCCGTGGCTATCTACAAGCAGGAGGCGTGTCTTATTTCATTGGTGACTACGCTAGTCCTAGTCAGACGATTTCTTATTCACCTGAGCGGATTGGTGAGGTCTATTACAACGCTACTGTGATCAAGAACGTGCTTGCGGGTGTGAACTTCCAGCACATCATCAATCCTGCCTATAACTCTGCGCGTGGGCCGGTAAACATCCTGTCTTTCAGGGTTCATGCTGAATTCTAGGTATTGCAAGCATGGATAAATTCATTATTGTCTTTAGAATCAATAAGATAAGAATTCGTATTTCGTGGACATTTGCGCCCGGCACCCTATAATCATTAAAACCCCTTGAAATGTAGGGAAATCCACATTCAAGGCTAAATGAACAGCATTAGTGCAGATTTAGAGGCAGCCGATTTGATTCACGGCCGGATGACAACTAACAAACTGATTGTTGCAAGCGCAAACCCTGCAAAGTGGCTTGCTTATGCTTCACTGTTTTTTGTTGCCTCTGTTTTTGCGCAAACTTCACCCCTTAATTCATTGATCCCTGCCACTGTTACTGTGCAGGCAAATGAAGCCCAAGATCTCTTGTCCACACCCCCAGTTGTTAGCAATCAGTCGGCCAATCCTGCGAATGCTGCATCTCTATTTGCACCAGTTACTAAGAGTGATACCCCCAAGATTTATACCAAGGGTGCACCATCTGGTCCAACGGATATGGATTTGCGTCAACTGTGGAATGAGCTCAAACTCAATAATCCACAGTTATCTTCATTGCGTGAGTCTTATTTATCTGCCAAGGCAACCGTGCCACAGATTAACGCGCCAGCCAATCCACAAGTAGGTTTAGTCTGGTCAGGCATGCCAGTCAACTCCCCATTTGCACTGGGTGGGGCAAATACACCAACGCCACAGAATCCTAATGGGATCAGCAGTAACAACGCAATCTCGATAGCCCAGCCATTTCAGTTCCCAGGCAAGAAGAGTTTGGCATCCGATATTGCCAATACAAACGCTGAGGCACTTTTAGCGCAAAGCGAATCTACCTACTTGCAGCTAGGCGCTCAACTATCGACTTTGTATTACACCGCCTTGGCATCGCAGAAACAACTGCAGGTTCTCAAAGAATCAGTCATGCGTTTGGAGATGATTAAGAACGTAGCTAAAGCACGTTACTCTAATAATGCCGCTGCTTATGTTGAATATCTCAACGCTCAAGTGGCACAAAGCGCAGCGCAAGCCGATCAATTTAATGTTGAGCGTCAACTATCGGTTGCCTTAAACAATATCAATACTTTGGTGGGTCGTCACTCGAGAGAGAAGTTGATCTTGCGCGGTGATGTACGTCGCGCAATGAATAGCGTACCCACTTTGCTGGAGCTAGAAGACTATGCGGAAACTAGCCATCCATCATTAAAGAGCTCCGCTTTGCAATTAGAGGCTGCTCGTAAGGGTGTTGATTTGGCAAAGAAGGCCTACCTACCGGATTTCCAAGTGATAGGCTCATCCTTTACTCCGCGCGGTCCATTCTCAGCTAACAACGGCGCGATGTTTTATCAGCTAGAGCTTGATCTCATCATCCCACTATATTTCTTTACCAAAGAGAAATATGGGGTAGAGCAGGCGCAGCGCAATCAAGCAGCTGCTGAGGCAGGCAATATCTCCAATCGTCAACAAATTGTGCTGGCTGTGAATAGCGCCTTTGCAAGCTACGAGCAAGCCAAGAATCAAACCCAATTTCTAAAGGAGCGCCAAGTTCCTCAAGCAGATGCTGCTTACAAGGTTGGTTTAACTCAGTACTCAAATAATGGTCAGGGATTCAACGATTTGCTGACAGCGCAAACGCAATTGCGCAATCTCGAAGTTCAATTAGCGCTAGCGGAAAGTAATTTATTGCAAGCGCAAGCAGTGTTGCTAGTGACATCTGGCAAAGAACCTTTTTAAGGAGCAGTGTTGAAAGACCAAATTCTTTCTTTTTTAAAGCAGTTGGCTGACAAGGCAAAGCCCATCACCGATAAGGTCTTGCGCTTTGGCGGTCATCGATTGCAGCTAGCTTTTGCTAGTGTTGCCGGCTTGTATTGGAACTTGAGCCCTCAAAACCGTAGTCGCGTTCGTTTAGCTGCTGTTGCATTCGCTATTCTTTCTATAGGCATCGTTTTGGGTCGCATTACCAACGTGAATCGCAACGTTAAAATCGAAGTCTCTGATAAAGCATTGAAAGTTGAGAAGAGCGGCATTCTCGAGCTGAAGTTAGCTGGCGTAAAACTCAATCCAGTAGTGTATGTTTTCCAAACTGCAGAAAAAGTACAGGTACCGGTAGATATTAAAGTGACTGGTCGTCTAGCCTTTAATGCTGAAAAATCTAAAGTGTTATCTGCGCGTGCACCCGGTCGAGTAGAGCGTATCTTTGCTTTTGATGGTGCACAAGTCAATGTGGGCTCTCCAATAGTTGAGCTCTATAGCCCTGAATTCCTTTCAGCCCAGCAAGAGTATTTGCTCTCCTCTAAGACCGCAAGAGTGTTGGAATCCAGTAAGACGATGAGTGACCTGCTAGGTGATGCTCGCATCACCCAGCAAGCGGCCGCAAATCGGATACGCAATCTCGGTGCTGGTGATGGCGACATTAATGCAATTGAAGTGACTGGTAGAACCCAAACTAACTTAGTGATGCGCTCCCCTTTAAAGGGAGTAGTGGTCAAACGCAGCGTTGAGCCAGGTGCCACCGTGAACTCTGGCGATGTGATTGCTACTTTGGCTGATCCAAAACAGCTCTGGTTCTTGGGTAATGTGTTTGAGCAGGACTTGCGCTTAATTAAACCAGGACAAAAAATCGTTTTACGCGTAGAGGCATATCCTGATAAAGAATTTGTGGCCTATGCAAACTATATCGCTCCCACAATTGATCCACAAACCCGTGCCTTATTGGTGCGTGCAGAGATTGAGAATCACGATGATCTTCTGCGTCCTGATATGTATGCATCGGCAAAACTGACTACCGGTATGGCCGACGCCATTGTCGTTCCGCAAACCGCAGTGGTACGGATTCGGGAAATGCGTTACGTGATTGTGAAAGTCGGAGATGAGGTCTATCGCCGCCTTCCTGTTAAAGGCTATGACCTAAACAGTAAGACCTTTGCGATTACTGAAGGTGTAGAGCCTGGTGCGCGTATCTTAGCTGAGGGTGCTGTCTTGTTAAATGATCGATTTGCTAAGCAGGAAGACTAAGTGAGCGCATTTACCTCCTTTATTCGAGGCGTACTTGAGAAACGCGTGCTGGTCATCGTTGGCTCAGTCGTGCTCCTCGGTTTGGGGATGTTCAGTCTTTCTAAATTACCAATTCAGCCATACCCAGGAGTTGCGCCATTAACAATTCAGGCGATTTCTCAATGGCCAGGCAGAAGCACTACCGAGGTAGAGCAGCAAGTCACCATCCCTGTAGAAAATGCCTTGGCAGGTATTCCTGGTTTACAAGCCTTCCGTTCGGTTTCTTTATTTGGTTTGTCAGTTGTGACGCTCAAGTTCAACGATACGACCGATCCTTTTAAAGCGCGCCAAACTTTCATTACTAGCTTAGCTAATGTGAGTTTTCCACCTGGAGTCACATCTAGCATTAGTCCAGACTCTGATGCCACTGGCGAGATCATGCGTTACGAGGTGAAGTCAGATTACGCCTCATCTACACAATTAAAGACATTACAGAACTACGAAATTTATAAGGAGCTCAAGCAAACGCCTGGCGTAGCTGATGTCTCCTCATTCGGCGGAAGGGTTCGCCAATACCAAGTCATCGTCAGCCCAGAAAGTCTGCAATCTAAAGGCGTGAGTGTCAATGAGTTGATCGCCGCCTTAACCAATGCCAATAGCAATACAGGTGGTGGACTATTGCCCAGTGGCGAGCAGCAGTTTGTGGTTCGCGGCGTAGGCCTCCTAAAAAATATTGATGATATTAAGCGGGTGGTTGTTTCTATTCATGATGGTGTACCAATTCGAATTGGTGATGTTGCCAGGGTGGAGATTGGTAATGCTCCGCGATTAGGCATGTTCCAGTTCAATGACAACCCAGACTCAGTCGAAGGTATCGTTTATTTACGTCGCGGTGAAAATGCCACCGAAGTATTGGCGAGGGTTCGCAATACGGTTGAGAACATCAACAAGCAAGTACTCCCGCCCGGAATTGAGGTAGTGCCGTTCTATGATCGCCAAGTCTTGCTAGATATCACGATCGGTACTGTTAAGCACACCCTATTCTTTGGTATCTCATTGGTGCTAGCCGTACTCTTTTTCTTTTTAGGTAACTTACGTGCCGCAGCGGTAGTAGCAGCCGTCATCCCATTAGCACTCTGCGTGTCGTTTATTCAGATGCATTTGTGGAGCGTGCCAGCCAATCTGATTTCATTAGGAGCGATTGACTTCGGTGTCATCGTCGACTCGGCGGTAATTCTGACCGAGAACGTCATGCGTCACTTGGAAGAGGGCGGCAAGAGACTCAATCAAAGCATCATCTTGGCAACGAGTGAAGTGCAGCGCGCCATGATCTATTCCACAGGAATCATCATCGTTGCCTACTCACCCCTGTTCTTCATGGGTGGAGTAGAGGGCATTATCTTTAAGCCAATGGCATTCACTATGGGCTTTGCCTTGATTGCCGCCATGATCCTGAGTCTCACTTTCTTGCCTGCCATGATCTCTCTGGTATTCGGTGAGAACTTACATCACAAGCCACCAGGATTTATGACTAAGCTGCTCAGTGGCTATAAACCACTCTTGCGAAAATGGATGGACCGCCCGTTAACAGTAGTTTCTGTTGCGGTATTTGTTCTGGGCCTGACCTTATTAAGTGTTACTCGCCTAGGCACAGCCTTCTTGCCAACTCTAGAAGAGAACAATATTTGGCTACGCGTCACTTTGCCAAATACAGTGGACTTAGATTATTCCGTCAAAATTGCTAATCAACTGCGCGAGACTTTCTTAAAGCAGCCAGAGATTGAAAAGGTTGCCGCTCAAATTGGTCGACCTGATGATGGCACGGATTCTACTGGCGTATTTAACCAAGAATATGGTCTCTATTTAAAGAGCCCAGAGAAAATGCCAAACGGGTCTAGCAAAAAGGATTTAATTGCCCATTTAGAGCTAGAGCTCAATAAGATTCCTGGCATCACTTATAGCTTCTCTCAATACATTCAGGACAATGTGAATGAAGCGCTATCAGGAGTGAAGGGTGAGAACTCCGTCAAAATCTATGGACCGGATTTGGAGGTCTTGGACCAAAAAGCCCATGAGGTGATTAATCAACTCAAAAAAGTACGCGGTGTAGCGGATGAGGGCATTCTGAAGGAATTAGGTCAGCCGACTTTAAATATTCAGATTGATCGGGAGCGCGCTGCACGTTATGGCATTAATGTGAATGATATTCAAACGGTTGTTGCCAATGCGATTGGTGGCGCTGCTGTGACAAATCTTCTCGAAGATGAAAAGACATTTGGCATCGCAATTCGCTTAAATGAAGGTAGTCGTAATGACGTTGCCGATATTGGCCACCTACTAGTTGATGCGCCCAATGGGGCGTCGATTCCTTTATCAATGGTTGCTACGGTTCAGCTAACAGATGGCCCATTCTTCATCTATCGTGAAGCAGGTAAGCGTTATATCGCAATTAAGTTCAGCGTACGTAACCGTGACTTAGGTAGCGCTGTAGAGGATGCACAATTTTTAGTAGAAAAAAACATTACCTTGCCACCTAACTATTCCATTAGCTGGGATGGTCAATTTAATCAAATGAAGCAGGCGCAGAAGAAGTTGATGCTGATCGTGCCATTGGCATTGCTGGGTATCTTCTTATTGCTGGTGAGTGCTTTTGGTAATTTCCGGGATGCAGTCATTGTGATGATTAATGTTCCCTTTGCTGCTATTGGAGGTGTGATCGCATTGCACCTGGCAGGCGAGACCTTAAGCATTTCAGCCTTCTTTGGATTCTTATCCTTGTTTGGTATTGCGATTCAGGATGGTGTGATTCTGATCTCCTTTATTAATAAAACGGCCGCTACCGAGCATGGTGAGATGAAGGATGTGATGGTAGAGGGTGCCTCTTTGCGAGTTCGCCCGGTACTGATGACAGCGGCACTGTCTGGATTAGGGTTATTGCCGGCCGCTTTATCTCACTCGATTGGCTCTGAGGCCCAGCGTCCTTTAGCCCTGGTGATCGTGGGTGGTATGGTGACGACGACTATTTTGACCCTCTTGGTATTACCAGTAATATATGGATGGTTTAGAGGTCGCGCATTAACCCAAATGGCAAAGGCCTAGGGCTGCTAAGAAGGTATTGATATTCATGAGTGAAAACACAAAACAGCCGCACATTCTGATTTCGAATGATGATGGCTATCTTGCGTCTGGTCTTTTAGCCTTGGTTAACGCTATTCGTCCACTAGGTCGCGTCACAGTCATTGCCCCCGAGCAAAATCACAGTGGTGCCTCGAACTCTTTAACGCTCTCACGACCACTCTCGATTCATCGGGTAGCGGGTGGTGAGCGTGATGGCTTCCTATTTATTAATGGCACACCAACCGATTGCGTTCACATCGCCATGACGGGTTTCTTGGATGAGAAACCTGACTTAGTCGTCTCTGGCATCAATCAAGGCGAGAACATGGGTGAAGATACTCTGTACTCAGGCACTGTGGCTGCTGCAGTTGAAGGCGTGATGTTTGGCGTTCCCGGAATTGCCTTCTCACAAATTGATAAAGGCTGGAACCGGATTGAAGATGCTGCAAAGGCAGCGCACGATATCGTTGCGCAAACTCTAGCATCCAATTTGACTCACACCGATGGCGCTGCTACTTTGCTGAACGTCAATATTCCGAATCGTCCCTATGCCGACCTCAATCGCTGGCGTGTAACGCGTTTAGGTAATCGCCACCATTCACAACCAGTGGTGGTGCAAAAAAGTCCACGTGGTGATGATATTTATTGGATTGGTGCGGCAGGACATGCAAAAGATAGTTCTGAAGGTACCGATTTTCATGCAATTGATGAAGGCTGTATTTCGATTACGCCAATGCAATTGGATTTAACGCATCATGCCCGTTTGGCTGCAATGCGCGCTAATGGCTGGACACGCGGTTGAAGTCAGCAGCAGAGCGCAATGCCGGCCATCGGCAAGCTTTAGCAGCCAAAGTGCTTGCAGCTGGGATTAAGCACGGCAAAACCTTAGAGGCCATCGCTACTGTTCCGCGCCATGCCTTTATGGATGCAGGGATGCATCCTCAGGCTTACGAAGATACTGCTTTACCAATCGGTCACTCACAAACGATTTCCAAGCCATCAGTAGTGGCACGCATGATTGAGCTTTTGCATAAGCCAAAGCAGCAATTGGGTAAGGTATTAGAGATTGGTACTGGCTGTGGCTACCAAGCCGCTGTTCTCAGCCTGCTGTCTGATGAGGTCTATTCGATTGAGCGTATTCGTCCATTGCACGATATGGCGAGAGAGAAGCTACGTCCATTTCGGATTAAAAATCTGCGCCTCATCTACGGCGACGGCATCCTAGGCTTGCCTCAGGCTGCCCCCTTTGATGCCATTATTCTGGCGGCAGCCGGTTTGGGAATTCCGGATGCTTTATTAGAGCAATTGGCTATTGGTGGACGCCTAGTTGCCCCGGTTGCCAAGAATGAGAAAGAGCAGCAATTGATTATGGTGGAGCGGATGAGCTCCCAGCGCTATCAAAGAACCGTTCTAGACGAGGTCTTTTTTGTCCCCTTACAATCAGGGGTAGTATGAAAATCCTTATGAATATGCCATCTAAATACCTCCTATTGCTTCTCGCAATGGCTTCTTTAGTACTGAATGTGGGTTGCTCAACCACGCCCAGAGCAAAACCTGCCACGGTAGTAGACCGCAGTGGTGGCAGCAGCAGTGCAACTAGTGAGCCCGCTCCGCCAGGCTACTATCGCGTCAAGCGGGGCGATACCTTGGCTCGAATTGCCTTAGATAACGGCCAGTCTCCACGCGATTTAGTGCAGTGGAACAATTTATCGAACCCCAATTTAATTGAAGTGGATGAGCTCATTTTAGTAAGGCCACCAGCCAGCAGCAAAATGACTGTGAAGCCAATTCCTAAAACTGCTGGCGATACTCCCAAAGCCGAAGTACCAAAAGTAGATGCAGCCAAAGAACCCCCTATAGAAATCGTTGCAGAGCCGGGCATTCGTTTATCTTGGCCAGCCAAAGGTAAGGTCACGGATGATTTCAGTGAAAAGACTAAAGGCATTGATATTGCCGGTAAGTTAGGTGAGCCTGTAACAGCAGCCTCTGAAGGCAAGGTGGTTTACGCTGGCAATAGTTTGCGTGGCTACGGCAATCTGGTCATCATCAAGCATGACAATACTTATCTCACAGCCTATGCCCACAACCGCACGCTCACAGTAAAAGAGGGTGATTCGGTGAAGAAGGGGCAGAAGATTGCCGAGATGGGCGATACCGATGCAACTTCAGTCAAGCTCCACTTCGAACTCCGCGTGAATGGCAAGCCGGTAAATCCAACGCCATACTTGCAGTAATTGCTTTCAATCCATTGTTAGCAATTTGAGTATGGCAACCGTTCTCGTCTTTGATATTGAAACTATTCCCGATGTGGCAGGACTGCGTCGTCTCAATGACTATCCGGGCACGCTGTCAGATAGTGAAGTGGCAAGTAAAGCCATGGCTGAGCGAGCTGAGAAAACCGGTAGCGAATTTCTCCCGCTATATTTACAACGCATCTGCGCCATCTCTTGTGTCATTCGTAGAACTAGTAAAGATGGCTCACCTCAAATTAAGGTGGGTACGCTAGGTAGTGCGCAAGATGATGAGAAGGTGTTAATCCAGACCTTCTTTGAGTTGGTTGAAAAGTACACCCCCCAGTTGGTCTCATGGAACGGTAGCGGTTTTGATCTGCCAGTGCTGCACTACCGCGCATTAGCAAATCACGTTCAAGCACCGCGCTATTGGGAGATGGGCGAGAGCCAAGAAAATGATAGCCGTGAATTTAAGTGGAACAACTACATTAGTCGTTATCACATGCGCCATCTAGATCTGATGGATCTCTTGGCGAAATTCAATGGTCGCGCTAATGCACCTTTAGATGGCTTAGCAAAACTCTGTGGTTTCCCAGGCAAGATGGGAATGGATGGTAGTCAAGTATGGCCTGCCTATCAAGAGGGCAGAATTGATGAGATTCGTCGCTACTGTGAAACCGATGTGGTCAATACCTATCTGATGTATTGCCGCTTTCAACTCCTGCGTGGGGGTTTCTCATTAGAAGAATACAAAGAAGAAATTGCTTTCGTTAAAGCGTATTTAGAGAAAGAGTCTAAAGAGCCCCATGGTGAGCAGTGGCAAGAATATCTCCTAGGCTTTACTCGGGATGCGTAGAGGAGAAAAGCCAGTCCAAATTGTGGTGACTGAGCCAGTACGAGTTGATTCTCTTGATCTAGATGCGCAAGGGATCGCACGCTTGGCGCCCAACGAAGAGGAAGCCGCTCAAGGTCAAAGCGGTAAGGTCATTTTTATTCAAGGCGCTTTGCCAACCGAGCTAGTGACTTATGTCATTACCCGTGACAAAGCCCGTTTCAGCAAAGCCAAAGTTCTCGATATTCTTAAGCCTGCTGTATTTAGAGCGGAGCCCAAGTGCAAAGCGTTCGGTGTGTGCGGTGGCTGCACTATGCAGAACTTGGACATTCGAGCTCAGGTAGCCATGAAGCAGCGCGTACTAGAAGATGACCTAAAGCATATCGCCAAAGTCGCTCCTGAAGAAATTCTTCGACCGATGGGTGGTCCCGCTTGGGAATATCGCCATCGCGCACGCTTAAGTGCCGTCAATCGCTCGATTAAAAAAGGTACTGTGCTGATTGGCTTTCATGAAGGCAAGAGTGGCTATGTCGCTGATATGACTGCTTGTGAGATTTTGCCAAAGCATGTTTCTGATTTGTTGCCAGCAATGCGACAGTTGGTCAATGGTTTATCCATTGTGGATCGCATGCCCCAAATTGAAATCGCTGTAGGCGAACCTGAGGATCCGAATTCAGAAGATCCTAAAAAAACAAAGCCGGTCACTGCTTTGGTATTCAGAAATCTTCTGCCCTTAACGCCAGCAGATGAACAGTTACTCAAAGACTTTGCTGATCAGTATCAGGTCTGGATCTGGTTGCAGCCCAAAGGTATCGAAACCGTTGCGCCGTTTTATCCATTAACAGGCAAGCTTTGTTATCGCCTGCCTGAATTTGAAATCGAGATGCCCTTCAAACCGGCGGATTTCACGCAAGTCAATCACATGATGAATCGTGCATTGGTCAGTAGGGCGATTCGCCTCTTAGATGTCCAGGCAAGCGATCGAGTGCTCGACTTATTCTGCGGCATTGGCAATTTCACCTTGCCGCTGGCAAGACGAGCAAATGCCGTCTTAGGTATTGAGGGCCTAGAAACCCTAACAACCAGAGCGAAAGCCAATGCCGAGCACAACCTGCTCGCAGACAAAGTGGGCTTTATGCAAAGCAACCTATTTGAAGTGACAACTGAAACGATTACTTCATGGGGTAAAGCTGAGCGCTGGTTAATGGATCCGCCGCGCGAAGGCGCTATGGAAATATGCCAAGCCCTAGCCCAATTGCATGAACAAGGTAGCGATCTACCACCGCAACGCATTGTCTATGTTTCCTGTAATCCCAAAACCCTGGCTAGAGATACAGAGATTCTGTGTCATCAAGCAGGCTACATTCTCAAGAGTGCGGGTATCGTCAATATGTTCCCCCACACCTCCCATGTGGAATCCATGGCAGTCTTTGATCTTGCTAATAATTAAGGATACAGAGCTGGAATGAAGCGGTGCGTAAAGAGTATGCGCCGGAAAAAGGAACGGCTAGAGGGATTTAAATTCTTTGTGCAACCAATTTAATGCCTAGAGCCCCAATAACCTTACTAATGGTATCAAAACGGGGTTTAGCATTTGGTCTTAGCGCCTTATAAAGTGCCTCACGGGTAATGCCTGTAGTTTGGGCAATTTGCGCCATACCTTTAGCTCTGGCAATATCCCCAAGAGCCTCCGCTAATAATGCATCATCACCTTCTTCAAGCACCTGGTTCAAGTATTCCGTTATCGCTTTATCACTATTTAAATAGCGCGCCATGTCAAAGTTAGGCAGTGCATCGATCTTGGTTTTCTTTATCTCTTTAACGGCTTTCATGATTCCTCCAACGTTTTTAGCATTCTTTTAACTGCCTTAATGTCTGCTGTTTGGGTCGATTTATCTCCGCCACCTAACATCACAATAATGACTTTTCCCTGCTTTATGTAATACATTCGCCATCCTGGGCCAAAATGCTCACGCATTTCACTTATTCCATCACCTACCGGCTCTATATCCCCCATGGTACCGTTCCGTACCTTTACTAGGCGTTTGGCTAGTCGGATTCTTGTTTTGAGATCGCGAATGTTATCAAGCCAATCTTGGAATTCTGGTGTTTCTTTAACCGTGTACATATTTTATATATTGTAATCGATCGAATACTAATTGCAAAGTTTTTTCCGGAAATGAGCGCTATCAAACCCCTGAGGCTTTAGTTGGTGCTAATTACTTAACTCGGAAGGTTTTTAAACCCGCAGTGGCCTTTGATCGCGCGAGAAGTTGGCATAAATAACTAGGGTAAATAGTTGGGGCAAAGAAAAAGGCACCCGCAGGTGCCTTTTCTGTTGAAGTTGAACTAATACTTAGTCTTTGTTGCCACCCATAATGCCCAAGAGTGCGAGCAAGTTGGTGAAGACGTTATAGACATCCAGGTAAATAGCTAAAGTAGCCATGACGTAGTTGGTCTCACCACCGTTGATGATGCGCTGCACGTCAACCAAGATGAAAGCTGAGAAGATCGCAATTGCGAGAACCATCACAGTGAGCATCAAAGCAGGTAATTGCAACCAGATATTAGCTAATGAAGCCACGATCAAGAGTAGTACACCTACCATCAACCATTTACCCATGCCTGAGAAGTCGCTCTTGCTCACAGTAGCAATGGTTGCCATTACAGCAAAAATTGCCGCAGTGCCACCAAAGGCCAACATGATCAAGGTAGCGCCATTGCTGTAGCTATTGAGGGTATAGCCCACTAAGCCGGACATCATGATGCCCATAAAGAAGGTGAAACCCAACAGCAACAGGACACCAGCACCAGTATCTTTGTTTTTCTCAATCGCCCAGAAGAAGCCAAAAGCGATTGCCATAAAGACGATGAAGCCTAGAAAAGGACTACCTGCCATGAAGTTAAGCCCAAAAGCAACGCCAAGCCATGCGCCAATGACAGTAGGAACCATCGAAAGCGCCAAAAGGGCGTAAGTGTTGCGCAGTACGCGGTTGCGTACTTGAGGGGTGCTAATCGAGCCAGTTTGCCCAAAGCCGTAAGAGTTTAGATCGCTCATATTGACTCCTTTTTTCAAAGTAAAAACATAAGCCCACGAGGGACTGTTGACAGTAAGTATAGACAAAATAGGGTAATTTCAAGTCCCCCATGAAAAGGACTACAACTTAAAGGGTTATGCCCTGTAAATTCAAGGGCTTAGCCACGCTCAGATCAGGGTAAATACGGTCAGCCGATGTATAATTTGGGGGTCGCTGAATTCCTAGGGCGCTGTAGTGAGCGGGAAAGAAGTTCTTTCCCGGCCTAATTCAGCGCCAATTCGGCAAAATCTTTGAAATCACTATTGGAGTTTTACATGGCTATCGAACGCACCCTTTCTATTATCAAACCTGACGCTGTAGCAAAAAACGTGATCGGCAAGATCTATGACCGTTTCGAGTCAGCTGGTTTGAAGATTGTTGCGTCCAGAATGGCGCATTTGTCACAAGCTGAAGCTGAGCAGTTCTACGCTGTTCATGCAGCACGTCCTTTCTTTAAAGATTTGGTGAGCTTCATGATTTCTGGTCCTGTAATGATTCAGGTCTTGGAAGGCGAAGGCGCCATTGCTAAGAACCGTGACTTGATGGGCGCTACCGATCCTAAGAAGGCAGACAAAGGCACTATCCGTGCTGATTTTGCTGACAGCATCGATGCAAATGCGGTTCACGGCTCTGATGCTCCTGAAACTGCTGCTGTCGAAGTTGCATTCTTCTTCGCTGGCATGAACGTTTTCAATCGTTAATTCACGATTGCTCACGAACAACCTATTTAATACATAAGTAGGCGCATTGACCTCCCCGCGCGTAAATCTCTTAGATTTTGACGCTGACCAAATGGCAGCGTATGTCGCGGGGTTGAATGAAAAGCCCTTTAGGGCCAAGCAACTCATGCAGTGGATCCACCAACGCGGTGTATCCAACATCAACGACATGAGTGATCTAGCAAAAAGCTTTAGAGCAACATTGCTTGATAAGGCAGAAGTTCTTTCACTTCCCATCATTAAAGATGAGCATGCAGCCGATGGCACCCGCAAGTGGTTGCTCGATGTTGGCGCTGGAAATGCTGTCGAATCTGTATTTATTCCTGAAGATGATCGTGGCACACTGTGTATTTCATCTCAGGCTGGTTGCGCAGTCAATTGCCGTTTTTGCTCAACTGGGCATCAAGGCTTCTCCCGCAATCTCACCGCCGGTGAAATCATTGGCCAACTCTGGTTTGCTGAGCACTTGCTCCGCACTGACCCAAATGCAGTGCGCCGTATTGAGAAGTACCCAACCCCAGGATGGGAACATACGGGTCGTGTAATTTCGAACGTGGTTCTGATGGGTATGGGTGAGCCTTTGCTTAACTATGACAACGTGGTGACGGCTTTACGTTTGATGCTCGATGACAGAGCCTATGGTTTATCACGCCGTCGCGTGACGCTATCTACCTCTGGCGTAGTACCGATGATGGATCGCTTGGCACAAGATTGCCCAGTTGCATTGGCGGTGTCGCTACATGCGCCGAATGACAAGCTACGTGATCAACTCGTTCCGCTCAATCAAAAATATCCCTTAAGAGAATTGCTTGCTGCGTGCGAACGGTATTTACCTTTTGCCCCAAGAGATTTTTTAACCTTTGAATATTGCATGCTCGATGGTGTCAATGACTCGGACATCCAGGCTAAAGAACTAGTGCGTTTATTAGCCAACATCAAGTGCAAAATTAACTTGATTCCATTTAATCCATTCCCAGAGTCTGGATTAAAACGCTCATCAGCGCAGCGTGTTCATGCCTTTGCTAGCATTTTATTAGATGCTGGCATGGTAGCCACTGTTCGCAAAACCCGTGGCGATGATATTGCTGCAGCTTGCGGTCAATTAGCGGGTGATGTGGTTGACCGTACTAGAGTGCGCGAGCGTGCCGTGCATAACAAGCAAATTCATTTGGATCAAGATGACGATATTGATAGTCTTGATGATGATGAAGAAGAAGAGCAAGAGTACCAAGCTGAACGCCCAGTGCAATGGCTTAAAAGATTAGACGACTAATTTCATAAAAAGAGTCCTATGAGTGATACCTCTAACAATTCCCCAAAGCTGCCATTAGGTCCATCGCCAAAGCGGGAAACACGTCAAGCAACGGTTGCTTGGAAAACCAACATCATTACGATTGGTGGTAACGCGCCAGTGCGCGTCCAATCGATGACCAATACCGATACTGCTGATGCAGTCGGTACTGCTATACAGATTAAAGAGTTGGCTCGTGCTGGTTCAGAGATGGTGCGCATTACTGTTGATACACCAGCTGCAGCTGCAGCAGTTCCCTATATTCGTGAGCAGCTAGACAAGATGGATGTCTTGGTGCCATTGATCGGTGACTTTCATTACAACGGTCATACCCTATTAAAAGACTATCCCGAATGTGCCAAGGCTTTATCGAAATATCGAATCAATCCCGGTAACGTAGGTAAGGGCGCTAAACGTGATCCGCAATTTGCGCAAATGATTGAAGCGGCCTGCACATACGATAAGCCGATTCGGATTGGCGTGAATTGGGGTAGCTTGGATCAAGACTTGTTAGCTAGCATCATGGATGCTAATGCAGCACTGCCAGTTCCCAAGACTGCGCAAGAAGTCATGATTGAGGCTTTGATTCAGTCAGCCTTGCAGTCTGCTGAAAAAGCGGTGGAGTTTGGTATGAATCCAAATCAAATTATTTTGTCTTGCAAAGTGAGTAACGTTCAAGATTTGGTAGCGGTGTATCGCGATCTATCCAATCGCTCAGATTACCCATTGCATTTAGGATTAACCGAAGCAGGCATGGGAAGCAAAGGTATTGTTTCTTCAACTGTTGCATTAGGTATCTTGTTGCAAGAGGGTATTGGCGACACCATTCGAGTTTCTTTAACGCCTGACCCAGGTGCGCCACGGGAAAATGAAATCATTGTGGCTCAAGAGATTTTGCAAACGATGGGCTTGCGTAATTTCACACCCATGGTGATTGCTTGTCCGGGCTGTGGCAGAACAACGAGCACCACTTTTCAAGAGCTGGCTGCCAATATTCAGTCTTACTTGCGCCAGCAAATGCCGGTTTGGAAAAAGACCCATCCAGGTGTTGAGGCAATGAATGTCGCTGTGATGGGTTGTATTGTTAATGGCCCCGGTGAGAGTAAACACGCCAATATTGGTATCTCATTGCCAGGCACTGGCGAGACTCCTGCCGCACCGGTATTCGTGGATGGTATCAAAGTCAAAACTTTGCGTGGCGAAAATATTGCTCAAGAGTTTCAGGTCATTGTCGATGAGTACGTTCAGAAGAATTACGCTCCGAAGTAAAAGTAAGCAAAAAAACCAGAGCCAAAGCTATAGCAACAACATACAACAATAATAAAAAAGAAACTGAGCAAAGCACATCATGACTGAACAGGCAAACCCAGCTAAAACGCAAAAGATTCAGAAGATTAATGGCGTACGCGGCATGAATGATCTCTTGCCGGCGGATGCTGCGCAGTGGACATATTTAGAGCATGTTCTGCGTGATCTCACACGCGCCTACGGTTACGAATTCTTACGCACCCCCATTGTTGAAGCGACGGCAGTGTTTCAGCGCGGTATTGGTGAAGTCACCGATATTGTTGAAAAAGAGATGTATTCGTTTGAGGATCGCCTGAATGGTGAGCAGCTCACATTACGTCCAGAAGGTACTGCCGCTGTCGTGCGCGCCGTGGTTGAAAACAATTTACTGTACGAAGGACCCAAGCGTCTTTGGTACACCGGGCCCATGTTCCGCCATGAGCGCCCACAACGTGGCCGCTATCGTCAGTTCCATCAATTTGGTATTGAAGCGATGGGCTTTGCTGGCCCAGATATCGATGCAGAAATCATTTTGATGGGTCAACGCCTGTGGGATGAGCTCGGACTGAAGGATGTGCGTTTAGAGATTAATTCTTTAGGCCAAGCTCCTGAGCGTGCAGAACATCGCGCCGCCTTGGTAACGTACTTCGAGAAAAGCAAAGATCAACTCGATGAAGATTCACAGCGTCGTTTATTAACGAACCCATTGCGCATCTTGGATTCTAAGAATCCAGCAATGCAAGAGTTGATTGAAGGCGCTCCCCAGTTATTGGATTTCTTGGGCGAAGAATCACTTAAGCATTTTGAGGCGGTGCAAGCACTACTCAAGGCCAATAACATTCCTTGCAAGATCAACCACCGTTTAGTGCGTGGTTTAGATTATTACAACCTGACTGTTTTTGAGTGGATTACCGAAGAGTTGGGAGCTCAAGGCACGATTGCCGGTGGTGGTCGCTATGACCCTTTGATTGAGCGTATGGGTGGCAAAGCTGCCCCAGCTTGCGGTTGGGCAATGGGCATGGAACGTGTCTTGGAGCTCATGAAGGTTTCTGGATCTTTACCGGAAGCGCCAGCTCAATGCGATGCTTTTGTTATTCACCAAGGGGGTGAGACTTTAACTGCCGCCATGATCATTGCTGAGCGCCTACGTAATGCGGGTATTGATGCCATCCTCTTTTGCCCTCCTGATGGCCAGGCTGCTAGCTTTAAGTCACAAATGAAGAAGGCCGATGCGAGCGGGGCAGCCTATGCTGTCATCATTGGTCCGGATGAATTGGCTCGGAATGAGGCTCAACTGAAAGATTTACGTAGTACTGGTGAACAGAAGGCGGTAGCCCTGGACAGCGTTGTAGAAGCAGTAATTGACGCCATAGTTGGCGCCACCGAATAGAATTAAGACATTCATTATTAATACTGTATTTATTTGCTTGGATTGACATGCCTTTAGACCTAGAAGAACAAGAACAATTAGATCAACTCAAAGCGTTTTGGCAAAAGTATCGCAATCTGATCACCGGCGTGGTCACGGCTGCTTTATTTGCCTATGCGGGATATAACGGATATCAATGGTGGCGTTCTAGCCAAGCTGCGGCCGCATCCCAGTTATACGAGACCATGGTTACTGCGATTAACAAGGGCGATAAAGATCAAACTTTACTTGCCGCTGATGATTTGCAAAAACAGTTCTCTAGTACGCCCTATGCTGCAATGTCTAGTTTAGTAGCTGCGAAGATTGCCGCTGATGCGGGTGACTCAGCCAAAGCAATCGATTATTTGCGCTGGGCCACCAAGAATGCATCTGACCAGGGATATTTAGCCTTAGCTAAGTTACGCTTAACAGCTCAATTAATTGAGTTGGGTACTGAAAAGGATTTTGCAGAAGCGGATGCCCTATTGAAAGAAAAGCCAGTTTCAGGTTTTGAGGCCCTGTGGTCAGAGCGTCGCGGAGATTGGTATTTAGCTCAAAAGAATACGGCTGAAGCACGCAAGAGCTATGAGGCTGCATGGAAGCAGTTAAATGATTCAAAAGAATTCCCTGAAGAGGCACGTCGTCTCTTGAAGGTTAAATTAGATGCCGTCGGAGGAGTAGCTCAGTGATGATGGATTGCAAACGCGTAGCAAAACTAGCAAGTACAGCTTTAGTACTAGGCTCAGTGGTAGTGGCCCTAGTAGCTTGTTCAGGCGGCTCGCGTGTGCGCAAGCCTGCTGAGCTAGTTCCTGTTAGCAATCAATTTGATTTTGCTCCCGTATGGACAACCAGCGTAGGTTCATCTGAGCCATTTAATTTTCATCCTGCGGTAGCGGGTGATGCTGTTTACGCTGCTTCTCATCGCGGTAATCTTGCCAAGATTGATTTACGTACTGGTCAAAAAGTATGGGAAGTATCTGTGCCAGATCGTCTATCGATTGGACCTGGATCGGATGGCCGCACTACGGCGGTAGTCACCACCAAAGGAACAGTCTTTGCTTATGATGACGCTGGCAAGCCCATTTGGAATGTCAGCGTTGGCAGCGAGGTCCTATCAGAGCCAGTGGTTGCTGGTGGTGTAGTCATCATTCGTACCTTAGATAATCGCTTTGTGGGTTTTGATGCTCAGACAGGTGTGCGTAAGTGGACTTATCAACGTCAACAATCTGCTCTGTCATTGCGCGTTGGCTACGGCATGCTTGCCATTGGTAATGAAGTGATTGTGACTGGATTTTCCGGGGGACGCTTTGGGATGATTGCGATTGCGAATGGCGGTCTAGTTTGGGAAACTCCAGTTTCGTTTCCAAAAGGATTCTCTGAAATTGAGCGCCTCAATGATGTGACTGCTAAGCCAAGTATGGAAGGCGAAATCATTTGCGCCGTCTCTTATCAGGGTCGCGTAGGTTGTGGTCAAGCGCGCACAGGTAATTTATTGTGGTTCAAAGATTATTCAAGCTATACCGGTACAGCGCAAAGTCCTGATTTGGTTTTCTCCTCAAACGAAAAATCGCATGTTACTGCATTTGCGGTGAAAGATGGTTCACAAGCTTGGGAAAATACGCAGCTGACATTTAGAGATGTTGGTGAGCCGATGGCAGTTGGTAAGGTATTACTCGTTGGTGATGCGCAAGGTTATGTGCATGCACTCTCACAAGCGAATGGTGAAATGCTGGCACGCATTCGTCATGACAGTAGTCCCATCACAGCTGCACCGATTGCGGTGAACGGCCTCATCTTGGTTCAGTCTCAAGGTGGAAAACTAGCGGCGTACAGTCCAAAATGAATCCAGTAATTACTATTGTCGGTCGTCCTAACGTTGGCAAATCGACACTGTTTAATCGGCTTACACGTTCACGTGACGCATTGGTTGCTGACTTCTCAGGTTTAACTCGAGACCGTCACTACGGTAAAGGTCGCATTGGCGAACGGGCATTTATATGCGTAGACACCGGCGGTTTTGAGCCTGTAGCGAAGACTGGCATTGTGGCCGAGATGGCCAAGCAAACCAAGCAAGCTGTTGCGGAATCGGACATCATTATTTTCTTGGTGGATGGCCGTTTGGGTATGGCTCCACAAGACCGTGTGATTGCGGATTTCTTGCGCAAGACGGGTAGACCGATCATCCTAGCGGTGAACAAGACTGAAGGTATGCAGTCTGGTGTGGTCACTGCAGACTTCCATGAACTGGGCTTAGGTGAACCATTTCCGATTTCATCGGCGCACGGTGATGGTGTACGCGGTTTGATTGATGATGCTTTGGATTCTTTAGGCATACCAGAGCCAGAACCAGAAGAGCAAGAAAACGATCCCAATCGCCCAATGAAGATTGCGGTAGTGGGTCGTCCTAACGTTGGTAAATCCACTCTGATCAATAAATTGATTGGTGAAGAGCGTGTGATTGCATTTGATATGCCAGGTACAACGCGCGATGCAATTGAAGTGCCCTTTGAGCGCAATGGTAAGCCTTATATCCTCGTAGATACTGCAGGTCTGCGTCGTCGTGGAAAAGTATTTGAAGCGATTGAGAAGTTCTCAGTGGTTAAAACATTACAGGCGATTGCAGATTGCAATGTCGTCATTCTGATGCTCGATGCCCAACAAGATATTTCTGAGCAAGACGCTCATATTGCTGGGTTTATTGTGGAGGCAGGACGTGCATTAGTAGTCGCCGTGAATAAGTGGGACGGTCTTGATTCTTACGTCAAAGAGCGCGCGCGTTTAGAGATCGCTCAAAAATTACGCTTTCTTGATTTTGCAAATGTACATCCGATTTCTGCCAAGAAGGGTACTGGTCTCAAAGAGCTATTTAAAGACGTTGATCTAGCTTATGCCGCAGCCATGGCTAAATTACCAACCCCTAAACTCACTCGCATTCTGCAAGATGCTATTGAGCACCAGCAGCCTAAGCGCGTGGGCATGGGTCGTCCAAAATTACGCTATGCCCACCAGGGCGGTATGAATCCCCCGATTGTGGTGATTCATGGCACATCCTTGAGTGGTGTAACCGACAGCTATAAGCGCTATCTTGAAGGTCGCTTCAGAGAGGTCTTTAAGTTAACGGGTACCCCATTACGTATTCAGATGAATACCGCTAAAAACCCTTATGTTGATGCGGACAAGGGTAAAAAAGGTAAAAAGAAGTAAAAAAGTAAAAATAGCGCTACAGTTTTAATTGTGTTTTAAGTGGGGGGACTTGTTTTTTGAATGTCAGACCCCTTATGTTGGAGACAGGTAGTTGTTTTAGCATTGCCTAGCAGTTAAATAGTAGATAAAAAAGCAAGACTCCCAAAATAGCAGCAAATAAAAACCATTAAGGAGCAGTATGAACAACAGCAAAACCCAATTACTTCAGGATCCTTTCCTCAATGCCCTGCGCAAAGAGCATGTGCCTGTTTCCATCTATCTGGTTAATGGCATTAAGTTGCAAGGTAATATTGAATCGTTTGATCAATACGTGGTGCTCTTGCGTAACACCGTAACTCAGATGGTTTACAAGCACGCTATTTCTACGATTGTTCCTGCTCGTGCAGTGGAGTTCCGCACGGAAGAAGCTAGCTCTGTTTAAAACGGGTGTAGATGCGGCGCGTGCCGTTCTGGTTGGAGTCGATACAGGCCGCGAAGATTTTGCGGACAGCATGGCAGAACTCAGCCTGCTCGCACAGAGTGCCGGCTCTATACCCATTACTAGTGTGATTGCCCGTAAGGGTAAAACTGATCCCGCTTTATTTATCGGCTCCGGCAAAGCGAACGAAGTTAAAAAAGCGATGGAAGAGCAAGGTGCCGAATTAGTCATCTTTAACCATCCTTTATCTCCAACTCAGCAACGCAATTTAGAGCGCCATATTGGCTTTCATGTCATGGACCGAACAGGTCTCATTTTGGACATCTTTAGCCAAAGAGCACAAAGTCATATTGGTAAAACGCAGGTTGAGTTAGCCCAGGTTCGCTACCGCATGTCTAGATTAGTGCGTGCCTGGAGTCACTTAGAGCGTCAACGGGGCGGTATTGGTGTGCGTGGCGGTCCTGGTGAAACTCAGATGGAGTTAGACCGACGAATGCTGGCGACCAAGGCGAAGCGTCTAGAGCTGGAGTTGGAGAAGCTTCAGCGCCAGCAAAGAACCCAAAGAAGAGCCCGCAATCGCAAGGATGTCTTTTCAGTTTCGCTGGTGGGTTACACCAACGCCGGTAAATCCACCTTGTTTAATGCCCTTACAAAAGCAGGGACTTATGCGGCAGATCAGTTATTTGCAACCCTGGATACAACCTCCCGTAAAGTCCATTTAGACGGTGTGGGTTCAATAGTGGTTTCCGATACCGTAGGTTTCATCCGTGAGTTACCGCACCAACTGGTGGAGGCATTTAGGGCTACCTTGGATGAAACGATTCATGCAGATCTGATTCTGCACGTGATTGACGCCTGTAGCCCAGTCGCAAGGGAGCAAAAGGCCGAAGTAGAGGCTGTTTTACGGGAAATTGGGGCCGATGACATCCCCCGTATCGAGATCATGAACAAGATTGATCAGATGCCCCAGACCTTTACGGAAGGGGCTGTCCTGACTCGCGATTCTGAGGGAATTCCGAGCCAGGTTTTCCTCTCTGCCAGAACTGGCCTAGGCCTTGATTTATTGCGCTCAGCCCTTGCTGAATGCTCTCAAATGACTGATAGAATAAGGGTCGAGCAGAATCGCGCCAAAGTTCAAATGAACCCAGACGAGTTTTTAGCTCCTTTACCAGAACGACCAGAAACTTCCGAATTTAATCCGATACCTAACCGTAAGTACTCACCAAACGATGCGTAAATTTCTCGAACTGTTTTCGATCAATGATCCAGGCTGGGGTAATAGCCAACCTGGTAGCGGATCTAAAGATGCTAAAGAGGGTCAAGGTTCTGATCAGGCTCCAAAAGGAGATCCTGCAAATCCGGGGTCAGATAAGCCTGTTGAAACTCAACCTCAAAATCAGCCTGCGCGACCAAATGGCCCTCCAGACTTAGATGAGTTATGGCGTGACTTTAATGATCGCCTAAGCGGAATCTTTGGCGGTAAGAAAAAGCCAGGTTCCACATCAGGCGCACCAGCGAATAAGCCAAACAGTGCTGATATTCCTCCGCCATCACAACGTGGCAACGGTGGCGGCAACGGCAGTGGCAATGGCGGCGGTGGTTTTAATGTGCCCAACTTTAATTTCACTAACCCCTTTGGTTCCAAATTCACAGTGATCATGGCTGCAGGCGGCGTAGTAGTGCTGTGGATTTTTAGTGGTTTCTACATCATTCAAGAAGGCCAGTCAGGCGTGGTTACCACTTTTGGTAAGTATGCTTACACCGCAGGTCCTGGTATTAACTGGCGCATGCCTTGGCCCGTGCAGACTGAGCAAATCGTCAACGTCTCGGGAGTGCGTTCTGTCGAGGTTGGTCGTTCCATTTTGATTAAAGCAACTAATCAAAAAGACACTTCCATGCTCACTGAAGACGAAAACATCATTGATGTGCGTTTTGCAGTTCAGTACCGCTTAAAAGATCCAACTGACTATTTGTTTAATAATCGCGATCCCGATACCACCGTGGTTCAAGCTGCGGAAACTGCAGTACGTGAAATTGTGGCGCGTAGCAAGATGGATACCGTTTTGTATGAAGGTCGCGAAAAGATTGCAATTGATTTAGCTGCCTCGATACAGAAAATTCTGGATAGTTATAAAACCGGTATTTATGTGACCAGCGTGACTGTTCAAAACGTTCAGCCGCCTGAGCAAGTACAAGCTTCATTTGATGATGCTGTCAAGGCCGGCCAAGATCAGGAGCGCCTGAAGAGTGAAGGTCAGGCATATGCGAACGACATCATTCCACGTGCAAAGGGTACGGCTGATCGACTCATTCAAGAAGCCGAAGGATATAAGGCTAGAGTAGTCGCAACCGCAGAGGGTGATGCAAATCGCTTCAAGCAAGTCCAGACTGAGTATGCAAAAGCGCCTGGCGTGACGCGTGACCGTATGTACATTGATAGCATGCGAGAGATGTATAACAACGTGTCTAAAGTTTTGGTAGACACTACAAAGAGCAACAGCATGCTGTATTTGCCTCTGGATAAAATCATTGCCCAAGTCAGCGCAGAAAGCACGCAAGTCGCTACTGGTCAGGCGCCAGCTACAACGCCTACTGGATCTGTAACCGTGGGTGGTGCGACGGGCAATCCAGCAGCGCCATTTAGTAACAATACAACTAGCCCAAGCCCAAGCAACACCTCAGGCATTGGTGCTTCCGAAAAACGTGACGGCCTGAGAAACCGTGATAGAGGGGATGCAAGATAATGAATGCAAATCGTCTCTTAGCCGCTATAGCTGGTCTGATCGGCCTTTTCTATGTACTGACTTCTAGTATTTTTGTAGTCGATCAGCGTAACTACGCAGTGGTGTTTTCATTCGGGCAAATTGTGCGGGTAATTGAGCAGCCTGGCTTGCAAGCTAAGCTTCCAGCGCCTTTTGAAAACGTACGCTTTTTTGATCGTCGTATTTTGACGATTGATACTCCGGAAGCGGAGCGCTTTATTACTTCTGAGAAGAAAAACCTCTTGGTAGATTCTTATGTGAAGTGGCGCATTGTTGATCCTCGCAAGTTCTTTGTTAGCTTTAAAGGTGATGAACGCTTGGCACAGGATCGCTTAACTCAGTTAGTGCGCTCTGCCTTAAACGAAGAATTCACCAAACGCACAGTTAGAGAGATCATTTCAGATCAACGTGAACAAGTGATGCAGGGCATTCGTAAAAAGGTAGCTGATGATGCATCTGATATCGGCGTTGAAATAGTTGACGTTCGCCTCAAGCGCGTAGATCTCTTGGCTGAAATCAGCGACTCCGTCTACCGACGGATGGAAGCGGAGCGTAAACGCGTTGCTAATGAGTTGCGCTCCACCGGTGCCGCAGAGTCAGACAAGATTCGCGCTAATGCAGAGCGTCAACGTGACACGATTTTGGCTGAAGCCTATCGTGAAGCGCAGAAAATTAAAGGTTCTGGTGATGCTAAAGCAACCGCTTTATATGCCGATGCATTTGGACGCGATCCTCAGTTTGCTCAGTTCTATCAGAGTCTTCAGGCCTACCGAAGTTCCTTCAAGGATAAGAGGGACGTGATGGTGGTTGAACCTAATGGCGAGTTCTTTAAATTCATGAACAAAAAAAATTAAGAGTGAATGTTGCAAATCATGAATCGCTGGTTACTTCCTGAAGATATTGCTGATGTTTTGCCAGCCGAGGCTCGCAAGGTTGAAACACTGCGTCGCGCCATTTTGGATTTGTATCAATCCTATGGCTATGAACTAGTTGCTCCGCCTATATTGGAGTTCCTAGATTCTTTGCTTACTGGCACTGGTTCAGATCTGAATTTGCAAACATTTAAATTGGTTGATCAGTTATCTGGCCGAACATTGGGCCTGCGTGCCGATATGACTCCGCAAGTTGCGCGTATTGATGCCCACTTACTTAATCGTAAGGGCGTAACCCGCCTTTGCTATGCGGGCTCTGTTGCTCATGCTCGTACTCCAGTGGGTAGCTCTGCTCGCGAAGAATTGCAACTGGGCGCAGAGATTTATGGATGCGCTACTTGGGAAGCGGATTTCGAGGCAGTTTCTTTACTGCTAGAAACTTTGCGTGTGGCAGGGCTGAATAAGGTGTACCTTGATCTTTCGCATGCGGGTGTGCTCGAAGGCATTCTGGATGGGCAAGTTAAAGACAAGGGTGATGTTGAAGCTCTGTATAGCTTGTTGCAAAGCAAAGATCGCCCACGCTTGGCGAATTGGTCTAAATGCTTGCCGACCAAGTCCGCTGAAGCTTTAATGGCTCTTACTGAATTAAATGGTCCCTGTGCTCAAGTATTAGCTGGCGCTAGAAAGTCTTTGCCGAAACATCCATTGATTGATGAGGCCTTGGCCCAATTGGAAAATTTGGCTGCAGAAACTAATGCCCTTCCAGGTAATGTTGAGCTCAGTATCGATCTGGCCGATTTGCGTGGATATCAATATCACAGCGGCGTGATGTTTGCTGCTTATGTTGATCAGTTGCCACAGCCAATTGCTAGAGGCGGCAGATACGATCACGTTGGTCAGGCATTTGGACGATCCCGTCCTGCGACTGGCTTTTCAATGGATTTATTGACCTTGGCTAATCTTGCGCCTGTAGCGCAAAGAAAACCCGCTATCGTAGCGCCTTGGACTTTGGAGGCTGGACTTGCTGGCAAGATTGCCGAGTTACGCAATGCTGGTGAAGTGGTCATCCAGACGCTTGGCGGTGATGATGTAGAAACCGCCGAATATCTTTGTGATCGTGAGTTAGTAAAGCAAGATAGCGCATGGGTGGTAAAAAAGAAGTAATCGGCTTTATTAACAACACACTAATTCTGTAATTATCTTTTGGATTTCATTATGTCTTTAAAGCAACAAGCTCATGGTCGTAACGTCGTTGTCATTGGTACCCAGTGGGGTGACGAGGGCAAGGGCAAAGTAGTCGATTGGTTAACTGACCATGCGCAAGCTGTCGTACGTTTTCAGGGTGGACATAATGCTGGCCATACGCTGATTATTGGCGATAAAAAAACAATTTTGCGTTTGATTCCCTCCGGAATCATGCATAAGAACGTGATTTGCTACATTGGTAATGGTGTTGTGCTTTCTCCAGAGGCGCTCTTCAAAGAAATCGGTGAGTTAGAAGCTGCCGGCTTGGATGTGCAGTCCCGTTTGAAGATTTCTGAAGCAACCACTTTAATCTTGCCGTATCACGTAGCCATAGATCATGCCCGTGAGAAAAAACGGGGTGATGCCAAGATTGGAACTACGGGTCGCGGTATCGGACCGGCTTACGAAGATAAAGTAGCTCGACGCGCTCTACGCGTCCAAGATTTGTTTTATCCAGAAAAGTTTGCTGCGCAATTGCGTGAAAACTTGGAGTATCACAACTTCATGCTCACAAACTACTATGGGGCTGAGCCAGTCGATTTTCAAAAGACTTTAGAAGAGGCCATGTCTTATGCAGAGCGCATCAAGCCGATGGTGGTCGATGTCTCTAGCGCTTTATATGCAGCAGAGCAAGCTGGTCAAAATTTATTATTTGAAGGTGCACAAGGCACTTTGCTCGATATTGATCATGGCACCTATCCGTACGTGACTTCCAGTAACTGCGTTGCTGGTAATGCAGCTGCGGGATCTGGTGTCGGTCCAGACTCATTGCAATATATCTTGGGTATTACTAAGGCTTATTGCACACGTGTTGGCGCTGGCCCATTCCCAAGTGAGTTATATGACTTTGATAACCCAGCCAAGCAAGATCCAGTTGGCATCCGTTTGGCTGAAGTGGGCAAAGAGTTTGGTTCTGTTACCGGCCGTCCACGCCGTACTGGTTGGCTAGATGCTGCCGCACTGAAGCGTTCTATTCAGATCAACGGCTTATCTGGTTTGTGCATTACTAAGCTTGACGTACTAGATGGCTTTGAGACTATTCGTCTTTGCGTGGGCTATAAGCTTGATGGTCAAAAATTAGATGTATTGCCGCGCGGCGCTGAAGCTGTTGCGCGTTGTGAACCAATTTATGAGGATTTCCCGGGTTGGAAGGGAACTACTTTTGGTATTCGTGAATGGGACAAACTCCCAATAGAGGCACAGAAGTTCCTGCGTCGTATCGAAGAAGTTGCAGGGAAGCCGATCGCCATGGTCTCAACAGGACCTGAGCGCGATGAAACGATTCTTCTACAACATCCATTCAAAGGTTAATAAAGCACTTCCTTTTTCAACTTTTTATATTTAATTTACACATTTGCTTTGGGATTTAGAAATGACAGCACGTACACAATGTAATAGCCTTCAAGTAGCTACACCGCTTTACCGTTTTATTGAAGATAAAGTCTTGCCTGGTACAGGCATTAACAGCGCAGACTTTTGGAAAGGTTTTGACGAGATCGTTAAAGATCTAAGCCCAAAAAATGAAGCATTGCTAGCCAAGCGCGATCGCTTGCAATTGGATTTAGATAAATGGCATCAAACTAATCCTGGTCCAATCAAAGATATGCCTGCTTATCGCAAGTATCTGAAAGAAATTGGTTATATCGATGATGTGCCTGCTAAAGTTTTAGCGACTACTCAGAATGTGGATGATGAGCTAGCTCTCCAAGCTGGTCCACAGTTAGTTGTTCCGGTGCTCAATGCACGCTATGCCTTAAATGCGGCGAATGCGCGTTGGGGCTCTTTGTATGATGCCCTGTACGGCACAGATGTGATCTCTGAAGAAGAGGGCGCTACTAAAGCGGGAGCCTACAACCCAATTCGTGGTGCTAAGGTCGTTGCCTATGCACGTCAGTTTTTAGATCAAGCGGCTCCTTTAGCTAAAGCCTCTTATGGTGATGTAGTTGCCTATAGCGTAGTAGACAAAAAACTGTCTGTGAAACTTAAAGACGGCAGCACAACGGGTTTGACAGATGAGAAGCAGTTTGTTGGTTACCAGGGCGATGCCTCTGCGCCATCATCTGTTTTATTGCGCAATCATGGTATTCATATTGATATTCAAATTGATAAGACTAAAACCATTGGTGCTTCTGATCCTGCTGGTGTAAATGATGTGGTGCTTGAAGCTGCGCTCTCAACTATTTTGGATCTAGAAGACTCGGTAGCAGTTGTTGATGGCGATGACAAAGTGCTTGCTTATGAGAACTGGTTAGGCATTCTCAAGGGTACCTTGGTTGAAGAGGTGAGCAAAGGCGGAAAGACCTTTACTCGTAAACTCAATGCAGATCGTAATTACACTGCAGGTATTGGCGCAGTCAACGCTAAAGATGGCGTTGTTACTTTGCACGGCCGATCACTCTTGTTTCTCCGTAACGTTGGTCACTTGATGACTAACCCAGCCATCATTACTGGCGATGGTAAGGAAATCTACGAAGGCATCTTAGATGCAGTCGTGACGGTATTGATTGCTTTATATGACATCAATCGCCCAGCAACTCAAACTATTGGCAATACACGTAAAGGCTCTGTCTATATTGTGAAGCCAAAAATGCACAGCGCAGAAGAAGTGGCATTTGCTGGTGAGCTCTTTGGTCGGGTTGAGAAATTACTGGGCTTGCCTGAAAACACCGTGAAGTTGGGCATCATGGATGAAGAGCGCCGTATGAGCGTCAACATTAAAGCTGCTATTGCCGCCGCTGGTGCTCGCGTTGCCTTTATTAATACCGGCTTCTTAGACCGCACTGGTGATGAGATGCATACCGGTATGTATGGTGGCGCCATGGTTCGCAAAGGCAGAATGAAGATTGCCAAATGGTTTGGGGCTTACGAGCGCCGTAACGTGTTGGCAGGCTTAGATTGCGGTCTACGTGGTCGTGCACAGATTGGTAAGGGCATGTGGCCTGCACCAGATCTCATGAAAGAAATGGTTGAGCAAAAAGCTGCACATCCTCAAGCTGGAGCTAATACCGCTTGGGTGCCATCGCCTACCGCTGCTACTTTGCATGCAATTCACTATCACCAGGTCGATGTGGCAAAGATCCAAGAGGAGATGGAGAAGCAAGATACTGCAGCTGAGTATGAGGCTTTAATCGATGATCTCTTGACTGTACCAATTGCGCTCTATCCTGATTGGACCAAAGAGGAGATTCGCGAATCCCTGAACAATAATTGCCAAGGTATTTTGGGTTATGTAGTTCGCTGGATTGACCAAGGTGTTGGTTGCTCTAAGGTGCCTGATATTTATAACGTAGGCTTAATGGAAGATCGCGCAACATTGCGTATTTCTAGTCAGCACATTGCTAACTGGTTGCTACATAAGTATGTAACTAAGGCAGAAGTTGAGGAAGCTATGCAACGAATGGCTACTATTGTTGATTCTCAAAATGCTGATGATCCCCTCTATAAGCCGATGATGCCAAACTATAAGGACTCATCCGCCTTTCAAGCTGCAAGTGATCTGATCTTTAAGGGTCTTGAGCAGCCAAACGGGTATACCGAGCCATTGCTGCATGCTTGGCGGTTGAAGGTCAAGCAGGTGCAAGCAAAGTAATCTTTAGTGAGTAGCAAATGAGAATGGATTTGTCGAATGGCAAGTCCATTTTTTCTTTTTGTCAGAGCTTATCTAAACACCTAACCACTCTATGTTTAGTTTCTTAAACCTCTTCACCAGACCATCTAATGCTCGTGGCCAAGAGCTAGGCTTTCAGTTGAATGATGGAGGTAGGGCGCTTGCAGGTTTCAAAACTGGGGCTGGTGACTGCGTGGTTCGAGCGATTGCTATTGCTGCCCATTTGCCTTATTTGCAGGTCTACGAAGATCTTCGTGCTGCTAATGCGGCCTATGCTGATCAAAGAAACGACAAGTTGGCTAGACGGCTCAATGCTAAGGGTGCCTCACCCCGTAACGGCAATCATCGCAATGTTTTTCATGATTACATTCTGTCCCATGGGTTTGATTGGATTCCCACAATGCAGGTTGGCGCTGGTTGTAAAGTGCACTTACTGGCAAATGAGCTACCCTCTGGCAGATTAATTGTGAAAGTTTCTAAGCACTTAACTGCTATAATTGATGGGGTTATCCAAGATACCCACAATCCTTCTCGGGGTGGGTCACGCTGTGTATATGGCTATTACATTTTGCGCTAGGGACGCTTTTGACAAAGAAAAAAGCCTCCAAAATGCAGAGGCTCATTTCTTAATAAATGGCCAAAAATGGCCTAAAACAGTGCTAAATCAGCAATAAATTACCAATTTCCACTAGTTCTACGTGATTTTTGCTCCATCACTTTCGCTTCGCTAAAGGCAGTCGCTAATAAGACAAAGAAATCTTTAATTGCTAGAAAAGGCTTAAAGCTAATAGCTGATGGTTGTTGAAATTGAACTGAGTTTGAATGTGCCATGGTGAGCTCCTTAAGGGTTAACCCTAATGATACACCCTAACTCTATTCATTGCAGAATACGGATGATTTTGTTAAATAAACGCTAGTGTGCCGGTACTTTTGGTCCCAAGCGTTTTTATAGGCTGTAGTCATGCCAATCATGACGGACGTGGTCCATGCTAAGGAAAACAGGCCGCTTAATGAGATAAAAAATGCAAAGCTTTTCCAGCCATCAAGCAATGTATCTGACTCAAAGCCTACGGTTGTGTAGCAGCTTCCTGCAAAGAGAAGGGCATCAATCGGTGTTTTCATAATTCCCAAGCCAATAATGAAAAACGACCAAAAGAGAATTTCCAGCAAGTGGAACATGGCTAGAAATACAAAGGCTGCGTAAAAGTGAAAGAAGACGCGGTTATATTGTTGTTTCGCAAGATTGTTACGGGTAAGGCGCTCAAAGCGCATGTAGACATGGTTAATGGCGCTGCCATGGAATACCAATATAAAGATCAGAAAAACAATTCCCCACGCAGAATCCCGCACTAGGAGTAAAAAAGGGAATTCAGAGTAAGCGGTGATGATGTTATTCATTGGAGTCTGCAGGAGGGCTCAAGCCTTGATTTCTTGGTGGGTTGATAATGGCACATCTCTAATTTCGTGTAAAGAAACCATTGACCGATCATCACATGCCAGGTGGAAAGAAGAAGGAATACTTTTTCTTATTCTCCCTAGCTGGAATTCAGTTCACCCACATCCTAGACTTCATGATCATGATGCCTTTGGGCCCTGAATTTATTCGTGAGCTCAATATCAACACCCATCAGTTCGGGCTATTGCTTTCTTCCTATACTTTTGCCGCAGCTCTTGCCGGCGTCTTTGCTACCTACTTCATAGATCGCTTTGAGAGGCGAGTACTGCTTCTAAGTTTGTATGCTTGTTTCATTATTGCAACCTTAGTCTGTGGTTTGGCACCGGACTACCATTCCCTTTTTATTGCTAGAGCATGTGCAGGCGCATTTGGTGGCATCTTGGGTTCATTAGTTCAAACTATCATTGCGGACTCTATTCCGTTTGAGCGCAGAGGCAAAGCTTTGGGAACAGTGATGTCTGCTTTCTCTGTATCGACTGTAGCGGGAGTTCCCCTCAGTCTATTGTTGGCCAATAACATTCTATACTTAGGTTGGCGAGCGCCATTCTTTTTCATTGCTTTGATATCTAGCCTCATTTTGTATTCGGGGTATCGCAACATTCCCAAAATATCTGGTCACTTGCTGCACTCCCACGAGGGGAGTCGCCTTAGTCAAGTCTGGAATGTCTTTGTCGCCCACCAGCATCTCCGTGCATTCTTTTTTATGGCGCTGATGATGTTGACTGGATTTTCTGTTATTCCTTATATTGCGCTCTATCTTACCTCTAATGTAGGTGTTGATAATTCCTATATTTCTTTGATCTATCTTTGCGGCGGTATTGCTACGCTGATGAGCTCTCGCTGGATTGGCCATCTGGCCGATCGTTATGGCAAGGTTAGAGTATTTAGAATGCTGGCAGTGATCAGCTTGGTGCCATTGCTGGTGACGACTAATTTGATGCCGGTGCCGCTTTGGGTCGTGTTGATTAACTCCACTGCATTTTTTGTCTTAGTTTCAGGTCGCATGATTCCGGCGATGGCAATTGTCAGTCAAATGGTGGATGCCAAAATTCGGGGTACCTTTATGAGTTTGGTGGGCTCTGTGCAAATGTTGGCATCGGGGCTTGCCTCAGTACTCGCGGGCATGGTGGTGACTATTGGTACGGATGGGAAAATGGAGCATTACAACCTAGTTGGTTATGGGGCGGCGGCATGTGGCTTGCTTACCTTCTGGTTGGTGGGCTATATTCATACTGACAAGCAAGCGCAATAAACCAAATTGATTTGAAAAGAAAGATTGTGATGATTTCATTTAAGAGACCAGATGGTAATTCAGTAGAGGCCTATTTAATTGAGCCGGCTAATCCGACTAATGCTCCGGGTGTGGTGGTGATTCAAGAGTGGTGGGGCCTTGACGATGAGATTAAGAATGTTGCCAATCGTTTAGCAAAAGCGGGATACCGTGCTTTAGTCCCGGATCTGTATCGAGGCAAGCTCGCCCTAGAAGCAAATGAAGCAGAGCACCTGATGAATGATCTGAATTTTGGTGATGCTGCCAGTCAAGATATCCGTGGTGCTGTTCAATATCTCAAGGCAACGGGTAGCGCTAAAGTTGCTGTCACCGGTTTTTGTATGGGCGGGGCGCTCACAGTATTGTCTGCTGGCCTTGTTCCAGAATGCGATGGCACGGTGGTTTGGTATGGTTACCCTCCACTGGAGTATGTTGATGCAGCGGCGATCAAAAAGCCGATGTTGGCACACTGGGCGCTGCATGATGATTTTTTCTCTATCGCTTGTGTAGATCAACTGGAAGAAAAGTTAAAAGCAGCTGGAGTGAGTTATGATTTCGAGCGCTATGACGCCAAGCATGCATTTGCTAATCCAAAGTCAGATGCTAGGGGCCTGCCACCATTGCAATACAACCCAGCTGCTGCTGATTTAGCCTGGGAGCGCACAATGATTTTCTTAAAAACTCAGCTCACTCTATAAGCGCCTAATTTACAGATCTGTCCTATGCATCTTTTTGCCGAAAACCTCGCTGTTGAACTTTCTTCTTATTACCGTAATCTTGCCCTAGGGCATGGAGTGATTCCTAAGGTCTTTACCTTGGTTAATGGAGAAGGAAGTCAATACCTCTTTTTTATTGATGACTTGCGCATGAATGCGGAAGAAGAAATTCAATTTTTGGCTTATATCGTGCAAGAGCATGAGGCGGTTTGTTATGCACGTGGCACTTTAGTGGTTCTAGAGAAGTCTCAACAACTCATTGAGTTTGCAGTGATTGATCAAGATGATGCTGAGGCTATTGTGTGCTCCGCCCAATTAACGCGGGATATTGACGATAAGCCGGTTGGGTTAACGGAGTTTGAAAAGATCCTAGCTCCCAAAAAGACAATCTTTTTTAGTGGACTGTTTGAGCCGATCGAGTTATCCGAAGATAGGGCAGAAGAGTTTGAAGGTCTTTGGGAAGAAATGAAACCCAAGATTTTGCATCGCTCTATGGGACTCTAGCTCTTTCATATGACGCCAGGACAACAGCGAGAATATGTTTTATGACGGATAAATTAAATCCACATAATTTCATTGATGACGTCAAGTTCAAGTGTCGCAATGAGACTGAAGAAGAAGTTCGAATCAATTTAGCTGCAGCGTATCGTCTCGCTGCAATGAAGGGTTGGGATGATGGCATCTATACCCATATTTCAGCTTCTGTTCCAAACGAAGAGGGTGCCTATCTCATCAATCAATTTGGTTTGCGCTTTGATGAAGTATTTCCAGAAAATTTAGTCAAGGTGAATCTGGATGGAGAGATTATCTCGGGCATAGGGCCAGTGAACAAATCTGGTTTTGCTATTCATGGGGTGGTACATGCGGCCAGACCAGATGCAGCGTGTGTACTACATTTGCACGTTGATTCTGTGATTGCTATCTCTGCACAAAAGCAAGGTTTATTACCGCTGTCACAGCATGCCTTACGCTTCTATAGCGATATTGAAAGGCATCGCTATCAAGGGTTGGCCTTATCAGCATCTGAGCAAGCAGGACTTATATCAGCTCTTGGAGATAAAAAGGTTTTATTGTTAGAAAATCACGGCAGCATCATCTGTGGAGTCAGCATTCAACAGGTATTTTATTTGATGGACGTATTAGATAAGGCCTGCAAAATTCAAATACTGGCAGGTGCGGCAGAAGGATTGTTAACCCCTGATCCGGCAATTTGCAGGATGACTTATGAACAACTCTGCAGTGATGGTGATGAGGAAGGTCAGATGGAGTGGCCGGCTTATCTAGGTTTGTTAAAAAATAGTGAATAGGAGATATCTATGCCATTAATTCAAGTTCAAATATTTGAGGGTCGCAGCGATGAGGTCAAGCGCGAATACGCCAAGGCGATTACGGAAGCTGCGGTCAAAATTATGGGATGCAGCGCTGAATCAGTGGATGTTATTTATCGGGACGTTAAGAAGTCAGATTGGGCGACTGCAGGCAAGTTATGGAGTGATTGATATTTGCGTATTAATCAATGCCTGAATGTGGAAACCTAAATGGGGCTTGTATTTAAGAATGACGTCCCCATATAGAATTTATGTGCTTTTATGTAGAAACGGCCATTTTTCTCTAAAATGGCCTTGTATTTTCAGACGCAGGGCGCTGTTAAACCTTGTTTGGTGCCCAGGAAGGGACTCGAACCCCCACAACCTTACGATCGCCAGCACCTGAAGCTGGTGCGTCTACCAATTTCGCCACCTGGGCATGCCGTTATTATAAAGGTATGCGCCTTCTGGCCCACTTCTTAACTTGTTTTGGCCTTTCACCCTTCAGACTTGATGGTTTGATACAGTAGGCTAATTCAGAATTTTCATTGAAACATAAGGCATGTATTGCCAAAGGAATTAAATGCGTAAAGCAAAAAACTTGGTGCCACGAGAGGCTGACCGCTTAGGTACAGTCCAGGGTCACCGAGATGGATTTGGATTTGTCATCCCTGATGACGGTGGTGAAGATATTTTTCTTTCTGAAAGAGAAATGTCCCGTGTTATGCATGCAGATAGGGTCAATGTCCGAGTATTAGGAACTGATCGGCGTGGTCGCCCAGAAGGTCAGATCGTCGATGTCATCTTGCATGCTAATAAAGTAGTTATTGGACGTCTCTTAAACGAGAATGGCGTTTTGATTGTTGCGCCGGAAGACAAGCGCATTGGTCACGATATTTTGATTCCACCAAAAGGTCAGGGTAGCGCCAAATTAGGTCAGGTGGTCAGTGTCGAGATCATTGACTATCCAGATAGTTATCGTCAAGCCGTTGGCCGTGTTATCGAAGTTTTGGGTGAAATTGATGATCCTGGTATGGAAATCGAAATCGCCGTTCGTAAATATGGCGTGCCCCACGAATTTTCAGCGGCTGCAAAAAAAGAAGCAGAGGCCTTGCCTGACACTGTTAGACAATCTGATCTTGAAGGTCGCGTGGATTTGCGCGACGTTCCTTTGGTCACTATTGATGGTGCTGATGCGCGTGACTTTGATGATGCCGTGTATTGCGAGCCGCTTATGTTCGGCAAGATTAAGGCCTGGCGCCTGATTGTCGCGATTGCTGATGTATCTCATTATGTCAAGCCAGGACATCCTTTGGATGATGAGGGACTTCTGCGTGCAACCTCAGTGTATTTCCCAAGACGGGTAATACCGATGCTGCCGGAAAAGATCTCAAATGGTCTTTGTTCTTTGAATCCTGATGTTGATCGTTTGTGTATGGTGTGTGATTCTGTAGTAGATCAAAGTGGGGTTGTTTTGGCCTACCAGTTCTACCCAGCAGTGATGCATTCTGTGCAGCGTTTTACATACGATACGGTTTGGGAGATTCTCTCGAACAGCAAAGGTCCTGAGGCAACACGCTTTGCGCAGTTTAGACCTCTACTGACCAATCTTTATTCTCTATACAAAATATTGCTAGATGCACGCCAAAAACGTGGCGCTATTGAGTTTGAAACAACCGAAACTCAAATCATCAGCAATGAGTTGGGTAAGATTTTGCGGATTGAGCCTCGCCTGCGTAATGATGCTCATCGCTTGATCGAAGAATGTATGTTGACGGCAAACGTCTGCGCTGCTGATTTCATTGATAAAAATAAGCATCTCAGTCTCTATCGTGTACACGGTGAGCCTTCCGAAGAGAGATTGATGACTTTGCGCCAGGTTTTACGTACCAGTGGCTTATCTTTAGGCGGTGGTGAAAAGCCGAAACCAAAAGACTATGCCAAGCTTATGCGTGAAATCAAAGAGCGCCCCGATGCCAATATGTTGCAATCGGTTGTTTTGCGCTCTATGCAGCAGGCTATGTACCAGCCTGATAACGAGGGTCACTTCGGTCTTGCTTATCCTGCATATTCCCATTTCACAAGCCCGATTCGTCGCTATCCTGATCTTTTGACCCACCGCGTCATCAAAGCAATTCTGACTAAGAAACCTTACACGCCAGTATTGCCGCCAACGGTTCCCTTAAATCTCACTTTGCCACGCAAAGGTAAGGGTCGCGAAAATGCTGTGAACGCTAAGAAGTCTCACAGTGATGCAAAAGAGGCTGCAGCTAACGGTACACGATTACCTAAATTACCTAAGGGTGCTAACGCGGCAATGCCTATTTGGGGTCAACTAGGTGTGCATTGTTCATCAAATGAGCGTCGTGCAGATGAGGCATCCCGCGATGTAGAGGCTTGGCTTAAGTGCTATTACATGCGCGATCATTTGGGTCAAGAATATGCTGGCACAGTGACTGGGGTAGCTACATTTGGTTTGTTCATACAACTGGAAAATCTCTTTGTTGAGGGCATGATCCATGTGACTGAATTGGGCGGTGATTACTTCCAGTACGATGAAGCCCGTCAAGAATTGCGTGGCGAGAGAACAGGTATTCGTTATCGCTTAGGTGATCGGGTGCACGTTTTAGTCAGTCGAGTGGATCTAGATGCACGTAAGATTGAATTTAGTCTGGTGAAATCGGTTGGCTTAGAGCCTGGTGGCACTACCAATCGTCGTCAAATCATATTGGCTAGCGATACTGGTAGACCTAATAAAAAAGCTGCACCCAAAAAAGGTCGCCCAGGTAGCAAAGAGCCGCAGAAGCATTCTGGTGTGAATGTCAACGCTGCTAAATCTGCTGGTAACCTTGGCGCAAATCAATCCAAGAATCAAGCTGGGCGCACCGCAAGTAAAGTTGCTAAGTCTGGGAAGCCCACAAGACCTGCTGGCAAACCTGCAGGCACAAAACCACCTGTTCGCAGTACTAAAGCGCGTCGCAAATAAGTTTCAATATTAGACGAGATAAGTAAAGATGAAGCAAATATTAGTTGGTTTTCATGCGGTTCAAGCGCGCTTACGAGTGGATGCAGCAAGTTTGAAGTCAGTTTATTTCGATCCTAGTCGGCGTGATCGCCGTATGGGTGATTTTCTCAAGCAGGCTGAAGAAATTCTAGGTGAAAGACTACATGCTGCCGATGCCGAGCGTCTTCATAAGTTGGCGGGACATGATCGCCACCAAGGTGTAGTGGCACTGGCCGAGAAGATGACCATTGCGCGGACCATTACCGAGGTGGTAGAGGATGCGCAAAGTAATCAAAGCAAGGTAATGTTTTTAGTCTTAGATGGTGTTACCGACCCGCATAACTTTGGTGCATGTTTGCGTGTGGCTGATGGTGCTGGTGTAGATGCTGTAGTGATTCCTAAAGATCGTTCGGCCTCAATTAATGCTACTGTGAGCAAAGTGTCGAGCGGTGCTTCTGAGGTAATGCCGGTCATTACTGTTACCAATCTGGTTCGAAGCATGAAAGAAATGCAAGAAGCAGGTGTTTGGCTCATCGGTACCGATGATGAAGCTGAAAAATCGATCTATGACTTAGATTTGACTGGTCCCATCGGTATTGTTATGGGTGCAGAGGGTGAGGGCATGCGCCGCTTAACTCGCGAGACTTGTGATGAGTTGGTACGTATCCCGATGAAGGGTGTTGTAGAGAGCCTGAATGTATCCGTTGCCAGTGGCGTCTGCTTGTATGAGGCACTCAGGCAGCGTTTATCCAAAGAGCCTAAGTAGTCAACTGTTTCACAAATTGATCTAGTTGGGCTGGAGGCAGGGCACCACTAACACGGTGCACTTCTTTACCACCTTTGAATCCTGCTAGGGTCGGAATTGATCGGATATTCCATTGCGATCCAAGTAGTTGCTCTGCCTCGGTATTGACTTTCACAAACAAAACTTGATTTGCATAAGTAAGGGCGCTTGCCTGAAAGGTCGGACCAAACATCTTGCAAGGTCCGCACCATGGCGCCCAGAAATCCACTATGACTGGCATTGCGGATTGAGTTACCAGTTCGCTAAAGTTTGCCGCAGTGGCATTAATGGGTAGCGATAGGAGTTCTTGTTGACAGGCTCCGCAGACAGGCGTTTGATTGAGCTTTTCAGCAGGAACGCGATTTCCTTTATTGCAATGCGGGCAATGAATAATCATCTTGACTCCTCAGTCTAGCAATTGACAGAATTAGTTACTTAAGAGCGCTTCTAGTTTCTCAGTATCAATACAGAAATTCCTAATTCCTTCGGCTAGTTTTTCTGTAGCCATTGCATCATGATTTAACTGCAATCTAAAGTTTGACTCATCTAGCTTGAGTGCAAGGATATGTTCGCTGGCAAGTGCGCTAGCCGCATTGCTAGCGTTCAGTTTTTTCTCGACTACAGCAGTGCTTTTTTGTAGATCGCCCAATAGCTCTGGGCTAATAGTGAGTAAGTCACATCCGGCCAGCTCTAATATTTGACTGGTATTGCGGAAGCTAGCGCCCATGATTTCGGTATTGATTCCGAAATGCTTGTAATAGTGGAAGATGCGCTTGACCGATGTAACTCCGGGATCATTTGCTCCGCCATTGTGTTCATCACTCCAATTACTGCCAAGTTTGGCTTTGTACCAATCGGTAATTCGCCCTACAAAAGGGGAAATCAATTTCGCATTGACTGCACCGCAAGCTGCCGCTTGCACCAAAGAGAAGAGGAGTGTCATATTGCAGTGAATGCCTTCTGACTCTAAAGCTTTGGCTGCCTCAATTCCTTCCCATGTTCCAGCTAGCTTAATCAAGACCCGTTTACGCTCAATTCCGTGTGATTCATACAGCGAGATGAGGTGCTTAGCCTTCTGAATGGTTGCCTGAGTATCAAAAGAAAGGCGGGCATCAACTTCAGTCGAAACTCTGCCAGGGACGATCTTTAATATCTCCAGACCAAAAGCCACCAGGATATGGTCAACTAAATCGACGGGTTTGATGCCAGGGTGCGCTGATTTGACTTGATTTACCAAGGCCTGATAGTTGGCTTGCTGGGCGGCCTTCAGAATCAGGGATGGGTTGGTAGTGGCGTCTTGCGGTTGGTATTCCCGCATACACTCAAAGTCGCCGGTATCGGCCACGACGGTGGTGAATTGTTTGAGTTGGCTCAGTGCGCTTGCAGGTGATGTCATGGCTATTTGCAATACTCTCGATGTATTAATCAGATGAAACAGTTTGAATATCATATGATAGATGGATAAATCAGGCTGTTCCAGTACAGATAAGGGATATCGGGCAAGATCATGAATCAAGATCAACTAAAGCAATTAGTAGGCGAGGCGGCTCGGGATGAGGTACTAAAGCTCCCCGCAGGTCAGATCTTGGGCATTGGGACGGGCTCTACCGCCAACTACTTCATCGATGCCTTAGCACCACATAAAGATCATTTCTTGGGAACAGTATCTAGTTCTAATGCCACGACAGAGCGTCTGTTAAAGCACGGCTTTAAGGTCTTGGACCCCAATGAGGTAGATCATCTGCCTGCCTATGTGGACGGTGCTGATGAAATTGATCCTACTGGCCACATGATTAAAGGGGGTGGCGGTGCTTTAACCCGTGAAAAAATTATTGCTTCTATGGCCAAGCAATTTATCTGCATCTGTGATGCCTCAAAACAAGTTCCGGTGTTGGGTAACTTTGCATTGCCTGTAGAAATCATTCCTTTATCAAAAGGAATTGTTACTCAAGAGCTCAATAAGTTGGGCGGTACAGTAACACTCAGAATGAGCAAAGAGACTCGTGCAGATTTAGGTCAAGCAGCAAGCCAGCCCTTTGTGACAGATAACGGCGGATGGATTTTGGATATTGCCGGTTTAAAGATCGCCAATCCCATTGCTCTTGAGGCGCAAATTAATCAAATCGCTGGCGTAATCACTGTTGGTTTATTCGCAAAAGAGAAAGCGGATATTTTATTGGTGAGTAATGCCTCTGGCGTGAGCAGAATTACTTTTTAATTAAAAAACCCGACGGGGCAGCAAGCTGATCCATCGGGTTTGTTTGTCATGATGATTCATGACGCGGGCACGGGGAAGAATTTAAGTTCCCGATGCCCATAAGCATATAGATATGCTTACGAGTAGTGGCTTTCGCCAATGTAGTCGATCACAAAAACTGACTGACTACGATTCCATCCTATGCCTTTGAATTTAACTCGTCAAGCAATATTCAGAAATCATTACTCCGCTGGTGGTACGTAACCTTGGGCCATGTCTGCGCCGCCTTCAAAAAAGTATTTTTCAACTTGCTTTAGGAGGTACTGACGAGCACGAGGGTCGGCCATATTAAGGCGATTCTCATTAATGAGCATAGTTTGGTGCTTCAACCAAGCGGCCCAGGCCTCTTTGGAGACTTGATTCCAAACTTTCTTACCGAGATCGCCTGGTAGTGGAGCGAAGTCCATGCCTTCAGCTTCTTTGTTGAGTTTGATGCATTGAACCATGCGTGCCATTTGTGTTGCCTTTCAAATACGGTGTACTAAAGAGAAAATATAAAACGAATAATTTGTTACAGATCTTTGGTCAACACCATCGATTTGCGATCCCAGTTGTAAATTTGCTTTCTTTCTTCTGGAAGGTCGTCTACCGAAGCGCGCTTAAAGCCGCGCTTCAAAAACCAATGCTCTGTTCTGGTCGTCAAGACGAAAAGCTTCTTGATACCTTCCCGTTTTGCTCTCATCTCGACCCGCTTAAGCAAACGCTCTCCATCGCCTGAGCCTTGAACATCGGGATCTACTGCGAGACAAGCAAGTTCACCTACGCCATTCGGGAATGGGAAGAGGGCTGCGCATCCAAAGAGAACGCGGTCATGCTCAATCACAGAGAAGCGCTGAATATCACGCTCAATTACATCTTGACCTCGTGCAGCCAAAATACCTTCTTCTTCCAGCGGGCTAGTAAGCTGCAAAATACCGCCAACGTCATCTTGATTGGCTTCACGCAAATTCTCAATATCCGATGAGGCTAACATCATGCCAATACCGTCATGGGTAAAGAGTTCCTCTAGGAGGGCGCCATCTTGATTACAAGGTAAAAAGTGCACTCGACTTACACCAGCACGAATAGCTCTTCCAGAAATATTCAACAAACTTTTCATGCCTAGGTCTAGCTCTGGATGTTGGGCTACGTATTCTTGAAGCTGGGGCATTGAGAGTTCAGTGATGAAGTCATCCTCCTCATCTTTCAAGCCTGCATAAGGACTTAAGAAAATCAATTTATCTGCTTTGAGTGCTGCAGCAGTAGAGGCAGCTACATCCTCAAAAGCAAGATTAAATGCTTGACCAGTTGGCGAGAATCCCAATGGTGAGAGCAGTACGATCTTATTGCTGTCGAGTGAGAGCTTAATAGAGGTGGAATCTACTTTACGCACTAAGCCAGTATGGATGTAATCAATTCCCTCAACGACGCCTACCGGCATTGCTGTAATAAAGTTGCCAGAGATAACAGATATTCGTGAGCCTGCCATCGGAGTGTTGGGTAATCCCCGACTAAATGCTGCCTCGATATCTAAGCGCAATTCACCAGCAGCTTCTTTGACGCATTCTAGGGCTGCTGCATCGGTAATCCGATAGCTATGCATTGCGCTTTGACCAAATTGGCTCTTAATATTGCGGAGCATTAACTGCTCTTCAATTTGAGGGCGTATGCCATGAACCAAAACAATGCGCATACCCATGGCGTGCAACATGGCGATATCTTCAATCAGATTTTCTAGGCCAATTTCTTGAGCTAGCTCACCAGCAAAGGCAATGACAAAGGTCTTCTCACGGAAGCTGTGGATATAGGGCGCAACGTCACGCAACCATCCTACAAAAGGAAAGTTAGAGCTGGATTCTTCGGCATTTGAGCCGGGATTCGGTGCATTTGTTGGCATAGTGAGAAAATTATAGGGTGCAAGAGCCATTAAACCAACAAAAACCCAAAGCAAGCTCCGTGACTGTGCCTGCTTCCAACACCCTTCGACGGCTAGAGATTCGCTTTCCGGAGGAGTTGCCGGTATCAAGCCAGCGCCAAATCATCAAGGATGCCTTGAGCTCCCATCAGGTTGTGATTGTTTGTGGAGAGACTGGGTCGGGCAAAACAACCCAATTACCCAAAATCTGTTTAGATCTTGGCAGGGGCACCATTAATAGTGGCCGCCTTATTGGTCATACGCAACCTCGCCGTATCGCTGCTACAGCCACTGCAAAGCGTATTGCCCAGGAGCTGGGTACTCCAATAGGTCAAGATGTGGGTTACCAAGTGCGCTTTGCTGATAAGACCAGCCAGGGCGCTTCAATTAAGTTGATGACCGACGGTATCTTGCTCGCAGAAACGCAGCGAGACCCACAGCTTCGTGCCTACGATACCCTCATTATTGATGAGGCTCATGAACGCAGCCTCAATATTGATTTTCTATTGGGTTATCTGCGACAGTTACTACCCAAACGCCCAGACCTGAAATTGATCATTACCTCAGCGACCATTGATGCCAAGCATTTTTCGGATCATTTCGCAATAAATGGTAAGTCTGCTCCAGTGATTGAGGTGAGTGGGCGACTTTTCCCGGTTGAGCAACGTTATGAGCCGCTGGAACCTGATGCTAAGCCTGACGGAAAAAAGGAATCCAAAGAAGCTAAGGAGCTTTCTGACGCTGTAACAGAAGCAATTGCAAAAGTATGGCGTGAGGGTGTATCGGGCGCAGGTGATGTGCTGGTCTTTCTGCCGGGAGAGCGGGAGATTCGGGATTGTGCTGAAGCTCTCAGAAAAGACCATGTTCTCCAGCAGCGTTTTCATCCCGAAATTTTGAGTCTTTTTGCTCGACAATCAGTTGCAGAGCAAGAGCGCGTATTTAGTCCTGGCAATGGCCGACGTATTATTTTGACGACTAACGTTGCCGAGACCTCATTAACCGTTCCCAATATTCGTTATGTGGTGGATAGCGGATTAGCGCGCGTCAAACGCTATTCCTATCGCAATAAAGTAGAGCAACTTCAGATCGAGTCAATCTCTCAGGCAGCTGCCAACCAGAGGGCAGGTCGTTGTGGTCGTGTGTCTGATGGTATTTGCATTCGTCTCTACAGCGAGCAAGATTATTTAAGTCGCCCTAAATTTACTGATCCAGAAATTTTGCGTAGCTCACTGGCGGCGGTGTTGCTTCGGATGAGTTCTCTACGTTTACCCCGTATTCAAGAATTTCCGTTTATTGATAAACCTCTAGGTCGCGCGATTGCTGATGGTGTCCAGCTCTTAGATGAGTTGGGCGCTATCGTTTATGACGATGCCACCATTAGTAGCGATACAGATAGCAATAGCAGATTCAAGCTCACCCCCATTGGTAGGCAGTTAGCAGATCTGCCATTAGATCCTCGGATTGGACGAATGCTATTGGCTGCCAAGGAGCACAATGCATTGCGTGAGGTTACTGTCATCGCCTCTGCTTTGGCTACACAAGATCCGCGTGATCGACCCATGGACCAGTCTGCTGCCGCTGACCAAGCGCATTTACAGTTTGCGGATGAGCGTTCGGAATTTTTAAGTTTCGTTAAGCTTTGGGATTGGTATCAAGATGCCTTAAAGCATAAGCACAGCAATCGACAATTAGAAAATCTGTGCCGCAGTAAATTTCTATCACCTAGACGCTTACGTGAATGGCGCGATGTCCATAGCCAGCTACATACAATGTTGGCTGAAAAGGGCTGGAAAGAAAACCCATCCGCCGCTACTTATGAACAAGTTCATCTTTCGCTATTAACTGGCCTCTTAGGTTATGTAGCTAAAAAAGAAGAGGACGAAAAATCTCAGGAGCGTGGTAGTAAAACTGGCAGCTATATGGGCGCTCGCGGTATTCGTCCCTTTATTTGGCCAGGTTCAACGATTGGCAAAAAGGCCGGCGCCTGGATTTTGGCTGGTGAACTGCAAGAAACCAATCGTATGTATGCTCGCACGATTGCCAAAATCGAGCCAGGGTGGGTTGAGAAGGTTGCAGCCCACCGCCTGATTAAATCCTTGAGTGAGCCCTTCTGGGATAGTCGTCAAGGCGAAGTGATGGCCTTTGAGCGTGGCACTTTATATGGACTCCCCATTTATCACGGTCGCCGCGTGCGTTATGAGCCACACAACCCAACAGATGCGCGTAATTTATTTATTACCCAGGCCTTAGTTCAAGAAGAGATGTTCGGCCGTATGGATACCCCGGCATTGATGCGAGAGACTGAGGCCGATGCTAGAAAAAAATATCCCGTGAGTTTTGAATTCTTTTGGCATAACCGCAGACTGATTAAAGAGATTGAGGCTTTAGAGCATCGCTCACGACGTCCCGATGTGTTGGTGGATGATGACCTCCTTTTTGCTTTTTATGATTCACGCATTCCTGAGGATGTTCTGAGTAGGGAAAGTATGAAAGCCTGGCTGCTAAAGACATCGGCGAGTAAAGGAGTTCCTGAAGAGGCACCCGATACTCTTTTGCGCTTAGCTAAATCAGATTTAATGCGTCATGAGGCAGCTGGAATTACGGTGGATCGCTATCCTAAAAAGATGATGGTTGGTGGTAGCGAACTGAGTTTGACTTATCACTTCGAGCCAGGCAGTCCCAAAGATGGGGTAACGCTGGTTGTGCCCTTGACTCTATTGAATCAGGTTGATGGTCGTCGATGTGATTGGTTAGTTCCAGGCATGTGTGAAGAAAAAATTGGGCTATTACTCAAATCACTGCCTCAAAAATTACGTCGCCACTGCGTTCCGCTGCCCGAGTATGCAAAATCTTTTTTAGAGCGGATGCTATCAAGTAAACAGTTCGGAGTAGGCGACTTTTTGGATAGCCTCATTACTGATATTCGTAAAGAGCGCGGCTTAGAAATTAAGCGGACTGATTTCAGGCCTGAATCTTTGCCGCTACATTCTTCAATGAATTTTCGCCTAGTGGATGAGCACGGCCGCCAACTGGAGTTAGAGCGTAATTTATCTCGATTACGCGCTGAGTATGGAGAGACTGCCCGCACAGCCTTTCAAGCCATAGCGCAACAAGCAGTCCACGATGAGCTTGGGAGCAGTGCCCCAGTAAATAACTCGGCGCTTGTCGGCAAAATGAATCAAAGCGGTAATGCATCTTCAGTAAAAACCGTAGAGCAGGGCGGTTATCGAAGCTGGGACTTTGGAGAGCTACCGGAGACTCTAGAAATTCAGAAAGGCAATAGCACCTTATTTGGATACCCTGCCTTAGTAGACCGTACTGAAGCATGCGATCTTGAAGTGTTTGATGATTTGCTGGAAGCTAGAAAACATCATTGGCAAGGATTGCGTAGATTATTTGCACTATCGAATAAAGACACGCTCAAAGCCTTGCAAAAACAACTCCCTGGAATTCGGGAGCTGGGATTGTTGTTTATCAATATTGGATCAGTCGATGACTTAACTGAGCAAATTCTGAATCTCGCCTTAGAGCGGGCATTTATGAGTGATCCATTACCCATGAATGCCGAGCAATTTGCAGAGCGTTTGCAAGCGGGTAAGCCCCGATTAACTCTGATTGCGCAGGAGATTGCAAAACATGCCTTAGCGGCTTTGCAGGCTTTTGCAGATCTTCAAAAGAAGTTATCCCAAGCAAAGGCTGCCTCAGCTACTGCCCATGGAGATATTCAGAATCAAGTCCAGGGTCTCATCTTTTCTAAATTTGTTTCAGATACGCCCTATGGCCAGTTGGTGCATTTCCCTCGCTATCTCAAGGCTATTGCCATGCGAATTGATAAATTGCGCGCTAACCCTAGCCGGGATGCGCAGTGTCAAAAAGACTGGGAGTCGGTTGCTAGGCCATGGCAAAAACTCCTTCAGGCTAGCCATGGCTCTGCGGCATATGCCATCAGTGAAGATCAGGCTTTAGCTGATTTTCGCTGGCAACTGGAGGAATTAAGAGTGGCTTTATATGCCCAGGAGTTAAAGACTCCAAGCCCAATGTCCTTAAAGCGTCTAGAAAAAGTCTTAGCTAGCTTGCGATAGGTCAAATGATTCTGCTTAAAGGCCTGCGTTAGACGAATCAATTGCTTACAATAACGCTCATGCATACCTACATTAGTAAAGCCAAATTTGGCAGTATTTCGATCCTGACAGTGTTTGCCCTAGTAGGGCTATCAAATGTTGTCTATGCTCAAGGTGTCAGTGCACCCGAGCCTAAGTTGGCCGTAGTCTTAAATTCTGGTGAGGCCACTGTCAGTCTGATCGATATGCCTAGTCGCAAAGTGATCAAGACCGTACCAGTTGGAAAAGAGCCTCATCACTTAATGATGACTCCTGATCAAAAGACTTTGCTGATTGCCAATGCTGCGGGTAATGATGTTGTATTGATGAATCCGACTACCGGTGAGTTGACTGGCAGAATTCCGGACATCATTGATCCTTACCAAATTGGTTACTCGCCAAACCATAAGTGGTTTGTTGCAAACGGCAATCGCTTAGACAGGGTGGACGTCTACCAAGCGCAAGGGGCAGATCTGAAGTTAGCTAAAGCAATCAAGCTAGGTAAGACGCCAAGTCATGTCGCATTTACAGCAGACAGCAAGATCGCCTTTGTTACCTTGCAAGATTCCAATGAACTTGCGGCAATTGATTTGGATACCCAGACTGTCATGTGGAAAATGACTACGGGTAAAGTACCAGCAGGTGTTTGGATGACGCCCGGTGATCAATATATATTGGTTGGCATTACTGGTGAGGACTATGTTCAAGTCATTGATTGGAAAACCCGTAAAGAGGTAAAGCGAATCTTTACTGGAAAGGGTGCCCACAACTTCCGCCCCTTAGGCGATAAAAAGCATGTGTTCGTAACCAATCGTATTGCTTCGACTATCAGCCTGATTAATATGCAGACCCTAGAAAAAACGGGCGATATTACTGGCCTACCGGCAGGTCCGGACGATATGGAAATTACGCCTGATGGAAAAACCATGTGGGTTACTCTCCGCTTTTCTAAAAAGGTGGGAGTAATTGATATTCCCTCGATGAAGTTGGTCTCGGTGATTCCTGTTGGTAGATCTCCTCATGGTGTCTTCTTTACACCGCGTGCTAGTTGGGAATAGCCCAAATAGATGCAGTGGATTGCGACTCTCGCTCAACTAACGGCATTTATTTGTTTGGCGGCATGCTATTCGCTTAGCTTTTCACAAGAGGCGAATTGTAAAAAAACGATTTACCTTACATTTGACACCGGCAATATGTCTGTAGCACAAACGATTGCCGATATTTTGAATCGTCAAAATGTTAAAGCTACCTTTTTTCTAGCAAATGAAAAAACTAGCCGTGGCGATTTTTCTTTAGATGATTCTTGGAAATCGTATTGGCAAGATCGCGTTCGTGAAGGCCATCATTTTGGTAGTCATACTTATGACCATGTGTACTTTGTGAAAGATGGCCCAAGCGGAGAGATCTTTGCAAGGCCACAATTTGGGCCAAAGGCTGGAGTGGTAAATCTGTACAACGAAGCATCTTATTGCCGAGAAATCCGACGAGTGGACGAGCGCTTTAAAGAGTTAACCGGCACTAGTCTTCAAAAAATCTGGCGTGCCCCCGGCGGAAAAACATCGCCCCGTTCGATCAGGATGGGTGATCAATGCTCTTACCAGCATGTTGGCTGGAGTCCTGCGGGATTTTTAGGTGATGAACTCAGTTCACAGACACATCCCAACAAAATGCTGTTGGATAAGGCCAGTAGCCAACTTCAGGATGGCGATATCACTATGGCTCACTTAGGTATTTGGTCGCGCAAGGATCCTTGGGCTCCAGCAGTATTAGAGCAGCTGATATTGAATTTGAAGGCCCGGGGTTTTTGTTTTGCAACTCTGCCAAAACGCGATAAATAAGTCACAATTAAGTATATGGACTCAAACCCTGTGATAGCCGCCATCGCTTCAGCCTACGCTAGCGTTCAAGAATTCTTATTTACCTACGTGGCTGGGCCGATTCTGTATCGATTTGATCTGATGTCGATGGCTGAGGATGTATTTGACGGTATCGACTGGTTCTTATTTGGATGCATCCAGATTTTCCTAATCGCTGTGGTTCTCAGAGTTTGGGAGAGATTTTCTCCTGCAGAGACACAAGAGCGGTTTGCAAAAAGTTCCAAAGCGGATATTTTTTACACTTTATTTCATCGCCTAGGTATTTTTCATGGCCTGATATTTATTGCTTTATCTGGATTTTTCTTTCAGATTGATTCAGTCTTGCATGATTTTCGTTTCGGCAGGCTGAATGTAGAGTCTTGGTGGCCGTCAGTGACATCAATACCCTTGGTGAGTTTTTGTATTTACTTTGTATTGCTTGATTTTGTGGAGTATCTATATCACCGCGCTTCCCATGTTTTCAATTGGTGGTGGCAACTGCATGCCTTGCATCACAGTCAAACAGTGATGACTGCTTGGTCTGATGATCGCAATCACATTGTCGATGACATCATGCATGCGTTTGTATTCTCCTTCTTTGCTCTACTGTTCGGTGTTTCACCCGCACAATTTATTTTATTAGTGGTATTGAGTCAGTTAATTCAAAGTTGGCAACATGCTAATTTGAAGATTCATCTGGGCCCCTTTAAGTATCTGTTAATTTCTCCGATTTATCACCGGATGCATCACGCGGTAGGTTACGGTCATGAGGCTAAAGGTAAGCCAGGTGTTTTAGGTGGTTGTAACTTTGGCGTCTTGTTTCCTTGGTGGGACATGATGCTTAATACTGCTATCTTTTCAAAAGAGGTTCATCCCACTGGAGTTAGGGACTTAGTTTTGTCGCCCAATGTATTGCAGCACCAGTGGCAGAGTCTCCTGCACTCGATACGAGAAATCTTACCCAAAGCAAAGTAGTCGTTAGTGGTTCACACGGTAGTAATGGAAATCTATGGATAGCATGCAGCAAGTTTTTAAGTCTTTTGGCTTAGCTTTGGTTGGCGCAATGCATCCCAAAATGCTGTGGTTGAGCCTGCGACCATTTTTGATTGTCTCGGTCTTATGGGGCACCTTAATTTGGCTAACTTGGACGCCAGCACTGGAGATACTGAGTACTTTCCTGACTGCCTCTATTTTCACTAGCTGGATTGCTGATGGTTTAATTTGGGCCGGTTTCGAGAGTGCTCGTGCCTGGATAGCACCGCTCTTCTTTGTAATGCTACTGATCCCCTTAATTTCAATTAGTTTATTGGTATTCATCGCTGTAACAACTGTACCTACTATCGTCAAGGTAGTCACGCGGCAATATGCCTATAAGGATATTGCGAAGAAAAAGGGCGGTAGTGTATTTGGCAGTTTTGTCTATACGCTTTGGTCTACTTTGATCTGCTTAGCCTTAGCGATGCTCACTTTGCCAGTGTGGTGGATGCCTCCACTAGTCGCTGTTTTACCCCCACTACTTTGGGGTTGGTTGACTATGCGTTTAATGTCTTACGATGTGTTGGCTTTACATGCTTCCACAGAGGAGCGGGACACCCTTTTACATAAACATCGTTGGCCACTATTAACTATGGGAATTATTTCTGGGATGCTAGGAGCGGTACCCACTTTTTTCTGGGCAACCTCAGCTTTAGCTTTAGTCTTATTTCCCATTGTCAGCTTTGTTGCTCTCTGGGTCTATTCTTTAATCTTTGTCTTTGCTGCGCTCTGGTTTACACATTATTTGCTTGAGGCCTTAAAAGAATTGCGCAGTAATGAGTTAGATCAATCCTTAAATATAGAAGCGCGTGTTGTTGATACGGAGTTACCGAACCATGGTTGAGGTCATAAAAAAGCTGAGTGTCGAGGGCTCTGATGTGAACGCTCGTCGTTTCGGTTTAATTGTGATTGGCGATGAAATTTTGTCTGGTCGTCGTCAAGATAAGCATTTAGGTAAATTGATCGAGCTTTTAAATGAGCGCGGCCTCAGCTTATCGTGGGCTAAATATGTTGCTGATGATCCAGAGCAAATTACCGCTACCCTGAAAGACAGCTTCACTAGTGGTGATGTAGTTTTTAGTACTGGCGGCATTGGAGCCACGCCCGATGACCACACGAGACAATGCGCCGCTTTAGCCTTGGGCACAAAAACAAAACTGCATCCGACTGCACAAGAGCTTATTGCAAGCCGTATTCAGATCATGGCAGAGGGTGATCCGATGAAGGCTGATCTGAATACCGCTGAAAACCAGCATCGTTTCAAGATGGGTGAGTTTCCAATTGGTAGCGACATCATCCCCAATCCCTATAACCAAATTCCTGGTTTTTCGATTCGTGAGCACTATTTTGTTCCTGGCTTTCCGGTCATGGCTGCCCCCATGATGGCTTGGTGCTTGGATACCTATTATCAGAATTTATTTCATCGTGAAAACTGGGCAGAGCAAAGTTTTATTGTTCCAAAAGGGATTGAATCGGTCTTAACGCCCTTAATGGAGCGCATTGAGGCCTCTTTTCCGGGGGTAAAGGTCTTTAGTCTTCCGTCGGTTGGCGACTCATCTAGAGGGGGTGTTTACGCTGAGCGCCATATTGAATTGGGTATCAAGGGAAACGCTATTCTCCTAGAAAGCGCTTGGATTGCTTTGCGCACAGGCACCGAGGCTTTGGGTTATGCCATTCACGATATTTCAAAATCTGACTGAGCACTAATTTGGTGCAAATATTGTAATTTTTAGGGTTTTAAGGGGTATTTCAGCACTTAATTAGTGCAATAATGATTATTCCCGTTTGTTTGCTTCAGTAAATTAGATGCATCCCAAGGGCATATTTGATGCCTGGAATAAACAAGGGTGTACACCTTAAGTTTGTGTTCCGAATTCAGTTAATAGAGGAGATTTGCATGACGAAGACCGTCGCTGATGTGATGAAGTTGGTTAAAGAGAAAGAATGTACTTTCGTTGATTTCCGCTTTGTAGATACAAAGGGTAAAGAGCAGCACACAACAGTACCCATTTCCCATTTTGACGAAGACAAATTTGAGAGCGGTCACGCGTTTGACGGTTCATCTATTGCTGGTTGGAAAGGTATTGAAGCATCTGATATGTTGTTGATGCCAGATCCAACAGCTTGCTATATCGACCCATTCTATGAAGAGCCAACATTGGTGATCACATGCGATGTGATAGAGCCTTCAGATGGCAAAGGTTACGACCGTGATCCACGTTCGATCGCTAAGCGTGCTGAGTCCTATTTGAAGAGCACCGGTTTGGGTGATACAGCGTACTTTGGTCCAGAGCCAGAATTTTTTATTTTTGACGGCGTCCGTTGGGGTGCTGACATGCAGGGTTGTTTCGTGAAGGTGGATTCTGAAGAGGCTCCATGGTCTTCAGGTGCCGAAATCGAAGGTGGCAATACTGGACATCGTCCAGGTAAAAAGGGTGGTTACTTCCCAGTTGCTCCAGTAGATACATTCCATGACATGCGTTCTGAAATGTGTTTGATCCTTGAGTCTTTGGGTATCCCTGTTGAAGTGCATCACCATGAAGTTGCTGGCCAAGGTCAAAACGAATTAGGTACCAAGTTCAGCACATTAGTTGAGCGCGCTGACTGGACTATCTGGCAGAAGTATGTCATTCAAAACGTTGCTCATGCATACGGTAAGACAGCCACATTTATGCCTAAACCTATCGTTGGCGACAACGGTTCTGGTATGCACGTTCACCAATCCATTTGGAAGAACGGCGAGAACTTATTTGCTGGTAACGGCTATGCAGGTTTGTCAGAGTTCGCATTGTTCTACATCGGCGGCATTATTAAGCACGCTAAGGCATTGAATGCGATCACCAACCCAGGTACAAACTCATACAAGCGTTTAGTTCCAGGCTTTGAGGCTCCAGTGAAGTTGGCTTACTCTGCACGTAACCGTTCTGCTTCGATTCGTATTCCACACGTTTCAAGCCCTAAGGGTCGTCGTATCGAAACTCGTTTCCCTGATCCACTGGCTAACCCATACCTCTGCTTCTCAGCATTGATGATGGCAGGTTTAGATGGTGTTCAGAACAAGATTCATCCAGGTGAAGCTGCTGACAAGAACTTGTATGACTTGCCACCAGAAGAAGATGCAAAGATCCCAACCGTTTGTGCAAGCTTGGAAGAGGCATTAGAAGCTTTGAACAAAGACCGTGAGTTCTTAACTCGTGGTGGTGTCTTTACAGACTCTATGATCGACGCCTATATCGCTTTGAAGATGGAAGATGTCACACGTTTCCGTATGACGACTCATCCAATCGAATTCGATATGTACTACTCCCTGTAAGCGAAGGAGAAATGTTGAGCGCAGGTCTGTTGCGCAATTCGTTCAAAGGGGCAGCTTCGGCTGCTCCTTTTTTTCCGACATTGCTTGATCAGATGCCCAATGCCATCGTGGTATTTGAGGCGGACAACCAACAATTGGTTTATGTGAATCCTGCGGCAGAGTCTGCGCTAGATCTTTCTCGTAAATCACTTGAGGGTCAATCTGTCCGCGACTTATTCGGGTCAAATGACTCTCTTAATCATATGATTGAAGAGGTCAAGGCAGGGCACTTTTCCGCAAAACGACAGGAAATGATGTTGCATTCATTGCCCGGTAGCATTCATCAAGAATCTATTCCTGCTCATGTGGTGGTAGCGAGCCTTGAAGATCCAAGCCTCATCATGATGGAGTGGTTTCCAATCGATCAGCAGTTACGTAGTGAGCGTGATGAGCGAGTAACGCAGCAAGTTGAAGCAAATAAACAGTTAATGCGTAACTTAGCGCATGAAATTAAAAATCCTTTGGGCGGCATTCGTGGCGCCGCTCAATTGCTCGAGTTCGAGCTTCCAGAAAAGGGCTTGCGTGAATATACCCAAGTCATCATTAAAGAATCGGATCGTCTACAGAATCTAGTTGATCGACTATTGGCGCCGCATCGTAAGGCCCATGCTATGGAGTCATTTAATGTTCACGAGGCTCTAGAGCGAGTTCGCAGTCTTGTATTGGCTGAGTTTCCAAAAGGACTCCGAATCATTCGTAACTACGACACTAGTCTTCCTGAGGTTTTAGGTGATCGTGAGCAGTTGATACAGGCTGTATTAAATATTGCCCACAATGCAGCCCAAGCGCTTACTGAAGAGATTGCTCAAGGCACAGCTCAAATTGAATTGAAGACCAGAGTAGCTCGCTCGGTAACCATTTCTAAGCAACGCTACAAGATGGCGATGGATTTACATGTGATTGATAACGGACCTGGTATCCCAGAAGATATTCGCGAGCGCATTTTCTTTCCATTGGTATCTGGTAGGGATGGAGGCAGTGGTCTTGGTCTCACCCTAGCTCAAACTTTTGTGCAGCAACATCAAGGATTTATCGCCTGTGACAGCCGTCCTGGGCGGACTGATTTCCAAATTCAAATTCCTTACCGTAGGCAGGAGAAAGTAATATGAAACCCGTTTGGATCGTGGATGATGATCAATCTATTCGTTGGGTCCTGGAAAAGGCGCTTGCTCGTGAGAATATTCCTCACAAGAGTTTTTCTAATCCCAATGATGTGCTTGATGCATTGGAGAAAGATACGCCACAGATATTGATTTCAGATATTCGTATGCCACGGGGCAATGGTTTGGACCTTTTACAAAATGTAAAGGAAACCCATCCACTACTTCCTGTCATCATCATGACTGCTTATTCTGACTTAGACTCAGCGGTATCGTCTTTTCAAGGTGGCGCATTTGAATACCTTACTAAGCCATTTGATATCGATAAAGCGGTTGAGTTGATTCGTCGCGCCATGGAGCAGAGTGAGCGCAATCAATCTGGTAATAAAGAGATGAATGGTTGGAGGCAAGACACCACAGAAATTATTGGCCAAGCTCCGGCAGTGCAAGAGGTCTTTAGAGCGATCGGACGTTTAGCTCAGTCCCATTCAACGGTATTAATTACCGGCGAGTCTGGTACTGGTAAAGAATTGGTTGCGCAAGCATTGCACAAGCATAGTCCCCGCGCGAAAGGCCCCTTTGTTGCCTTTAGTACCGCAGCGGTTCCCAAGGACTTATTGGAGTCAGAGTTGTTTGGCCACGAGCGCGGTGCTTTCCCTGGGGCCTTGACTTTACGCCGTGGGCGCTTTGAACAGGCTGATGGCGGTACCTTATTCTTGGATGAGATTGGTGAAATTCCATTCGACCTACAAACACGTTTATTACGCGCTCTAACCGATGGTCATTTTTACCGTGTTGGCGGTCAAGATCCGATTAAAGCCAATGTACGCATCATTGCATCGACCCACCAAAACTTAGAAGCTCGAGTGGCTGCAGGCGCCTTCCGGGAAGATTTATTGCACCGCCTAAATGTCATTCGCCTGCGCATGCCAGCATTGCGCGAGCGTGCAGAAGATATTCCCGTTTTGGCACGGCATTTCATGCTGTCCTGTGCAAAGTCCTTGGGTGTTGAAGCTAAAAATCTTTCGGATGACGTTTTAAAAGAAATTAGTGTCATGCCATTTCCTGGCAATGTGCGTCAATTGGAAAATCTCTGTCACTGGTTGACAGTAATGACGCCGTCTAATGTTATTGGAGTAAGCGACTTACCTGCTGATATTTTGGCGGAAGCCGGTGAGCAACCGGTACTGTTACAGGGCGAGTCTAGTTCTCATGTGCAGCTTGCTGTTAAAGCTAACTCTGTCGATTGGGAGAGCGGCTTAGGTCGCCTTGCAGTCAAAATGTTGCAGGATGGAGATCCGGGAGTATATGACGTGCTGTGCTCTAAATTTGAAAAGGCAGTGCTACAAGCTGCTCTAGAGGTTACGCGCGGTAGGCGTGTAGAAGCGGCTCAAAGATTGGGTATCGGCCGCAATACCATTACTCGGAAGTTGCAGGAGCTAGGAATTAATGACTGATTCAATCAGAATTGCCGCCTGGAATGTGAACTCCCTGAAGGTGCGCTTGCCCCAAGTACTCAAGTGGTTACAAGATCATGAGCGGGCAAAAACACCTATTGATGCACTCTGTCTTCAGGAGCTTAAGCTGACTGATGATAAGTATCCGCATCAAGAGCTTGAAGAGGCGGGATATATCAGCATTGCTGCTGGGCAAAAAACTTATAACGGTGTGGCTATTATTGTTCGCAAAGCTGCATTAGCGCCTATTGCTACCGATCATGACACTACTTTTCTAAAGCCAGTCAGAAATATTCCAGAAAATGTAGATGAGCAACAACGCATCTTAGCTGCCACGGTGTGCTTTAAGGGAATGCAACCTATTCGTCTAGTATCAGCATACTTTCCTAATGGGCAGTCGCCCGATAGTGACAAGTTTGTTTACAAACTAGGCTGGCTCAAAGCGTTGGAAAATTGGTTAAGAGAAGAGTTAACTCAGAATAGCCGCTTAGCTCTTTTGGGTGATTTCAATATCGCACCAAGTGATATTGATGTGCATGATCCCTCAAAATGGATTGGGCAAAATCTAGTTTCTCCAGAAGAACGCAAAGCCTTTCAGCAGTTGCTGGAATTGGGCTTAACAGACTCTTTCCGAATGTTTGAGCAAGCGCCCAAATCCTTTAGCTGGTGGGATTACCGCATGATGGGCTTTCGCAGAAACGCCGGTATGCGCATCGACCACATTCTTCTCAGTGATGCGCTTAAAGAAAAGTGCAACTCCAGCATAATCGATAAAGAGCCGCGCACCTGGGAACAGCCTTCAGATCACGCCCCAGTCATCGCAGAAATCAAAAAGGCTTAACTCACACAGTGCAATGATATTGGGCCGGCCAATTTAGCGATCTAATTATTGGGAGACTTTTTCAATCTCAAATACATCAGCGCCACTAAGCCAGCCATCATCACGTATGCAGAAATCGCAACAGCTCCTTTGCTATGCGCATACATGATGCTTGAATAAGCAAGATATCCACAAGAGGCACAGAAGATCAGTGGGGTGATTGGATAAAGTGGCACCTTGAATGGACGCACTGAAGGATCTTTAAAGCGCAAGATAAATAAGCCAAGCCCAACCAAGAATAAGAAGATCCAAAAAACAGGTGCTGTGAACTCCACCATCGCCTCAAAGCCATCACTTTGTAGGGCTCCAAAACCCACCAAAGCAAGGCTAACCAACCCTTGTACTAAATACGCAATGCTTGGCGATCCACGAGATGATTCCCATCGACTCATTTTTCTTAAACCTTGCCAGTCCTCGCCCATAGCGTAATTTGCTCTAGCTCCCACAATCATGGTGGCATTAATACTGGTAAGGGCGGCAATTGCCACAAAGAGGGCCAGTAAATTTTCACCCAATGGACCAAATGCAAGGCCCAATAAATCAGCAGGCGCTGCTTTACTGCTGGCCAATACTTTTAAGCCAAGACCATTAATCAATGCTAGATTCACTAATAAATAAATCACGGTAATGATTGCAAGACTAGCCACAATCACTGTCACGACAGTCTTACTAGTACCTTTAAGTTCTGCAGAAATATAGGCAGACTCATTCCAGCCCCCAAAGGTTAATAAAACAAATACCATTCCCAATCCCAGCATACCCAGTTGAGGGTTACTAGAAAATAAAGGAGGGTTTTCGACTATAGGTAAGGGAGCGGCAAAAATTCCGAAACCTGCGACGATGATTGCCAAAAGACCACATACTTCCAAAATCGTTAAGAAGCTTTGTATTCCTGCCGAAGTGTGGATGCCAATAAGATTGATCAGGGTAAGCGCAATTACGATCAGTGCAGCCCAATACATAGTCGAGTTGGCTCCGATTGGTAAAACCTTGGTCATGTAATCACCGAATACAAATGCCAATAAAGCTATTGAACCTGTATTGATGACCATCGCTTTTGCCCAGCCATATAAGAATGAAACATTCTTGCCGTAAGCGCGTGTTAGGAAATGATAGTCACCACCGGCATGAGGGAAGGCAGTAGCTAATTCTGCATAACAAAGTGCCCCCATGATGGAGATCAAAGAGCCTGCAATCCAGATTGAGAGTGCCCAACCAACATCGCCTGTAATACCGGCCACCATAGATGGTGTTTTAAAAATGCCAGCACCGATCACAATCCCAACAATGATCGCGATTGCCCCAGTTGGACTTAATAATTGCTGTGGAGCAACACCTTTTGTCATACTAAAGTATTAGCGACGCTTACCTGAAACAGGGCCTTGAGAGAAGATATTTTGGTACTCGCCTTTGAACTCCGAGCCATTGATATCACCCTTAACGGTTATGTAATTTTTGTTCAGATCAATATATGCAAAGCTAAGTTGCTTGCCCTCTAGGCGAGAATCCAGGATTGGCTGAGACTGATTACCAATTTTAATATTCCCGCCAACTTTCTGAAATCGTTGAGCAAGGGTTAGGGTGACATTTTTGATTTCAAGACCTTCCAATGACCATTCACCTATGACATCGGCTGGAACTACCCAATAGTAAGCTTTGTCCTCTAGCTCCATTACCTTATCGGCTTCCCAGTCTCCCATAGTAAAAGCATGAGAGACGATGCGCGTACCGGGCTTCATCTTGAGAATAGTAGGTCGTAACTGCATATTGAGATCGGGCAATAAATACAGGGTGACTACAGTAGCTTGACTGAAGTCCTCGACAAAAATGTCGCCATTGATGATTGTGACCAACTGCCCCACGCCAGATTGATTAGCATTTTTTTGTGCAAATGCAGCCATGTTTGGATTGAATTCAATACCAACTGCTTTTGCCCCAAACTCTTTCGCAGCTGCGATCGCAATCTTGCCATCGCCAGCACCCAAGTCGTAAACTAAATCTTTATTGGTGACATTCGCCGTTTTGAGCATCAAACTCACAAGCTCAGTACCCGTTGGGAGCCAAATAACATCTTTCCCAGGTTGACCGAGGCTTGGTGCATATGAGTCATTAACTTTGACGCTCGATTGATCGGCCATCGTAGTTAAGGACAGGCTGCAACAAAGAGTAAATAAAAAATATTTTATTTTTTGCACATTAATTCCCGTAAAAACGTAAAGATTCTTAGTAAGACTCATTCTTATAACAGTACTTAGTGACATTATCTAAAATCTTTCAGATTTAGACTGATGTTCTAAGCTAAACCCATAGGCATGCAAATCAAAGCTGGACATAAGCCCATAGACAAGCCCATCGTTTGAAAAAACCACCCGTAGGTGGCTTTTTCATTAACAACTAAATTAAGTTTAATTTGCTAAAGCTAAACCACCATGCCTTAATAGAGCATCAATACTAGGCTCTCTTCCTCTAAATGCTTTAAAGGATTCAGCGGCAGGGCGACTGCCACCCACCTCTAAAATCTCTGTACGATAGCGCTTACCAGTTTCAGCATCAAGGACGCTACCAGTGAGTTTTGCAGCCTCTTCAAAAGCAGAGTAGACGTCGGCAGAAAGAACTTCAGCCCATTTATAGCTGTAATAACCAGCAGCATATCCACCGGCAAAAATATGGCTAAAGGTGTTGATCCAGCGGGAGATTGCTGGCTGAGGAATGACATTGAATTGTTCTGCAATACTTCTGGACAGATCAAGTACTGCATGATCCTGAGCATTTTTAGCATCAAAACTGGCATGCAGGCGCCAATCAGTTAGCGACATCACCACTTGGCGTAAGGTCATGTAGCCGTTTTGAAAATTCTTAGCGGCGAGCATCTTATTAAATAAATCTTTGGGTAGTGGCTTGCCGGTTTCAGCATGTGCTGTCATTTTCTCTAAAACTTCCCATTCCCAGCAAAAGTTTTCCATGAATTGACTTGGTAACTCAACTGCATCCCACTCGACACCGTTGATACCAGATACACCTAAAGCACTGACTTGCGTTAATAGGTGATGCAGGCCATGACCACTCTCGTGAAAGAGTGTAATCACATCATCATGAGTGATTGTGGGTTGGCGCAATACGCCATTTACTTTTACCGGAGCTGCAAAGTTGCAAACAAGATAGGCAACTGGAATCTGTATCTCTCCATTAGGCAATTCACGGCGACCGCGAGCATCATCCATCCAGGCACCACCGCGTTTACCAGGACGAGCGTATGGGTCTAGATAGAAATAAGCAACGATCTTGTTTTCAGTATTTTTAACCGAGAAAGACTGTACATCGGCATGCCAAGTTGGCAGATCGGCCTTTTCAATCTTCACGCCAAACAAAGTTTGAATTACGCCAAATAAGCCCTCCAACACTTTAGGCAAAGGAAAATATTGTTTTAATTCATTTTCAGAAAACGCATAGCGTTCTTGCTTCAATTTCTCAGAAGCAAAAGCAATATCCCATGGCTCTAATCCATCAACAATAGACAATTCAGTTTTGGCAAATTCAGAGAGCTCTTGCCAATCCTTTAGTGCAAAGGGTTTTGCCTTTTGAGCGAAATTCGTCAAGAAAGTATCAACCTCCTCAACGCTGCTCGCCATCTTTGGTGCCAAACTCAGAGCAGCATAGTTTTTGAAGCCCAGCATATGTGCTTCTTCGTCGCGTAGCTTGAGTTGCTCAAGCATGTTTTGCGTGTTGTCCCAATCGACTTTGCCCTGAGCGTATTGAGGAGCTAGTTCAGAGGCTCGTGTGACGTAGGCCTCATACATGAGGCGTCGCAGTGAGCGACTCTCGGAGTACTGCATGATTGGGTAGTAAGAGGGGAAGTGCAGAGTAAAAGCCCAGCCCTCAAGCCCTTTTTGTTGCGCTGTATCCGCGGCTGCGGCGATAGCGTCCTCTGGCAAGCCCTTTAGTTCGGATTGATCAGTAATGACATGGACAAAGCTATCAGTGGCATCTAAAACATGCTCAGAAAACGCTTTACCTAACAATGCTTGCTCATCCTGAATTTGAGCAAAGCGAGGCTTATCAGCATCACTGAGCTCTGCGCCACCGAGGCGGAAATCTCTTAATGAGTTATCAATTACTTTTTTCTGTGCGTAATTCAGTTTGGTAAAGCTAGGATCCTGACTGAGTGCTTTGAACTTTAGATAGAGCGCTAAATTTTGGCCTAGGCCAGAAAAAAATGCGCTTACTTTGGGCATCATCTCGCCATAAGCCGCCCGAAGTTCTGGGGTATCTGCAACGCTATTGAGATGAGAAATCACTCCCCAAGACCGGCTTAAAGATTCGGTTGCATCCTCGAGAGGCTCCACTAAATCATTCCAGTTTGCAGGAGTGCTCGGATCCACTGCATGATCGACTGCAGATTGCGCCTGCTGTAGCAGGAAATCGATTGCTGGCGCAATATCAGATGGCTTTATCTCGGAGTAGGCGCAAATGCCTCTTCCGAATGCAATCAGTGGGTTTTGCTGGAGTTCAGGAGAGGGCTTTGATGTGATTGAATTAGTCATCCCTATAGCTTAATGGACGATAGGAACTTTTGCTAATCAGGCCCTTAAAAAGACCTCATATGAAGACCTCTATTAAGAGGGCTTTGCTGCCTTTTCTGCGGCCTCTAGTGTGTTCATCAGAAGCATGGTGATAGTCATAGGCCCAACACCTCCGGGTACAGGAGTAATCCAGCCGGCAACATATTGAACGGCATCAAAATCAACGTCGCCGCAGAGTTTTCCATCAGGCATACGATTGATGCCCACGTCAATCACTACGGCCCCATGTTTGACCATATCACCGGTAACCATTTTTGGCTTACCGGTGGCAACTACCAAAATATCAGCATCCTTGGTGTGATGCGCTAAGTCACGAGTCTTGCTATTACAGATAGTGACTGTTGCACCTGCTTGTAACAAGAGCATGGCCATCGGCTTGCCAACAATATTAGAGGCGCCTACGATTACGGCGCGTGCGCCACGGATAGGATAGTCAATACTCTCCAGAATCTTCATGCAGCCATAGGGAGTGCATGGCTTGAATTCTGGCTGACCCACCATTAAGGCACCAGCATTCGCTACGTGAAAGCCGTCTACATCTTTCTCAGGGGCGATTGCTTCTAGTACACGTTCAGCAGCGATGTGTTCAGGCAGTGGCAATTGAACCAAGATGCCATGAATAGCTGGATCAGCATTCAAAGTGGCAATACGGGCAAGCAATTCTTCTTCGCCTAATTCAGCGGAGTAGCGCTCAAGCACAGAGTGAAAACCAACGTCTTCGCAGGCTTTGACTTTATTCCTGACATAAACCTGGCTGGCAGGATTTTCTCCAACAACGATAACCGCTAGACCAGGTCTAACACCTTTGGCGGTAACGATTGCTCCACGTGCAGCAATTTCAGTGCGTAATTTTTTGGATAGGGCGACGCCATCGAGTAACTGTGCAGGCATAAAAATTAATTAGGTTGTGGATCAGAAAGGGCCAGGCGTAAAAGATCTGCAACGGTATTCACGTTGAGTTTTTCCATAATATTTGCGCGATGAGCTTCTACAGTTTTGATTGAGATACTTAGATCATCTGCGATTTGTTTATTCAAACGACCGGCTACGATTCGCTCGAGCACTTGGCGCTCACGCCCAGTGAGTTTACTCAAGAGGCTTTGGGTGGTCTTACGCTGACTTGCCTGGGAGTAATCAATCCGCGCTTTTCCAAGCATTCGGTCTACTAAGCCGCAGAGATCATTTTCTTTAAATGGTTTTTCGATAAAGTCCACCGCGCCACGCTTCATTGTAGAAACTGCCATCGACACATCGCCGTGACCAGTAATGAAAGCAACTGGCATGGGCAGATTTTCACTAATGAGACGCTCTTGCAATTCAAGGCCCGACATACCCGACATGCGGACATCTAGGATGGCACAAGAAATGGTTGATTTATCAGTACTTTGGAGTGACTGCAAGAAACGCTCAGCACTTGCATGGCAGCGAACAACATAGCCATTACTTTCGAGTAGCCAAGTGAGAGAGTCGCGAACCGCCTCATCGTCATCAACAACATAAACTACTTCAGCTTGATTGGGTTTGGTGGCAGCACTGATGTTCATATTCGTTCTCGCAGATAAACCTAAAAAAATACATAAATTAAATACTATCCCTTGAGCCCGGAGACTCTAAGGGTAATAGTATTGTAAAGGTGCAGCCTGATAGCTTTGTATGTTCGGCATCCATCAGATTTGTTGCCCAAAGACGACCCTGATGGGACTCAATCACAGATCGGCAAATATTCAGACCCATGCCCATACCATCGCTTTTAGTGCTGAAAAAAGGCTCAAACATGCGTTCAATCACTGATTCAGCGATTCCAGCGCCTGTATCCTTTACTTGGATGCGCAACATGGCAGGGAAGGTGCTGGTGTCTAAATCTGCTGAAATCTGCACGGGAGGGGCTGACCAGCGGGAGGAAAGGGGGTAAACCTCTCTCATACTGTCCAGGGAGTTTTTCAGGAGATTGACTAAGACCTGCAGAATTAAGACTGGATCTAAGTCAACTGCAGGGAGATTTTCAGCAACTTCAGCATTGATGCTCAGGCGATGGCGATGGGCTTCAATTTCCACCAATCCAACGGCATCATTAATGATCCCAGTAATGTCACTAGACTTTCTTTGCGGTTCACTGCGTTTTACAAACCCTTTAATGCGTTGAATGATCGTACCTGCTCTATGAGCCTGATCAGATGCTTTTTCTAGTGCAGGAAGAATATCTTTTTGTAAGGCGGGATCAAGATGCCCCTGTAAGCGCTTTGCTACACCCATGCAATAGTTCGAAATGGCAGCAAGCGGCTGATTTAATTCATGGGCTAGGGAAGAGGCCATTTCACCCATGGTGGTTAAGCGGCTAGTAAATTGCATCCGCTCCTCTTGTTGTCGAGCTAAGTCATCAGCTTCGACGCGCGGAGTAATATCTGTGGCAATTAATAATTGTGCCAAATGACCATCTACCCACGGGACAAAACGTCTACGAACTTCATACCATTTTGAAATTCCTGATACCTCATCTAGTAATTGAATTTCTTCTGATTCAGTTTCTTGGTAGAGTGATGAAGGTGAAACACCTTCAGCCGTCACATCACTAAAGTCTTTAGACAGACTTTGCATGATATTTTCGTTGATATCATTACCGGATAATTCAAAGTGACCCTTGGCAGTATTACCAAAGCGCTCACGATAGAAGCGATTCGTAAATAGGAGCTCACCATTCTCATTGGATACTACTGAAACTGCTGCATCAAGACCTTCCAACACGGCAACGAATCGCTCTTGTGAAGCTGCCAATTCTTCTCGAATTTTCTTAGGTTCGGAAATATCAATTAATGAAGTGACCCAGCCAGTTTGTTGACCCTTTTCATCCACGAGGGGAGCAATAAATGTTCGCGTCTGAATGACAGATCCATCCCTGTGGAGAATTGAACCCTCAATTCCAATTTTTCTTCGTTGGCTCAAGGCTATTTTGAGGGCCCTATCCATTTTGTCAGTCAGCTCATTTTTCTGACCTTCAGGCCAGAATGCAAAAGGGGGGCTCAGTCCGATGAGCTCTTCAGCGGACCACCCCGTCATCTCACAAAATGCTGGATTTACATAAGTAATCACTTTATTCATATCGTGTGCGCGAATTCCGACTGGAGTCGAATTTTCCATCGCACTACGGAAATTGGTTTCAGCTCGAAGGTTTGCTTCAGCTTCTTGCCTAACCTGCATCTGTTTGAGAACAGACCATAAGCTCCAAATCACAAATGCGCTCAAGCCAAGCACAACACCAATTAACATCCTGAATGTTAAATTCGTCGCTGGCGGGTAGGTATCGATGCGTAAGCTGAGGTTTGGACTAAGCACACCAATATCCAGACTAGTTTGATTACTAAAAGCGCGTCTAGGTATATTTTTATCGGATGAGATGGCTAGGATTCTGTCATTGTCTGTAATTAATGTGAAGCGATACTGTCCCTTGAGCTCTCCAGGAATCATTTCAAGTAAACCTTGCGTGGTGTAAAGAACAGCCACCATGCCATTAATTTCATTACCAGAAATCTGGGGAACTGTTTGCCAAAATACGTTACGAATTTCTTTTGAGATGACTTCGTCGCTAGGAACTTCGAGTGTCATGAACTGACTAAAAGCGGGCCTGCCTGTTGATGTACTGAGCTCAAGAGTTTTTCTTAGACCTTGATTGATAGTCTCAGTATTGACATTCTTATTGAACCACTCTGTTCTTAAGTTATCTAGCGGAATTCTCCATTGACGTTGACCGACTTTATCAATCCAAACGATTTGTGCAATCTCATGGTTACTCTGTAATAAATTTTCAGCCTGAATAATGAAGTTTTCTTTTGACTTGATGGATTCACCACCACTCACATAGTCACGTCCAAGAGACTGAATAACATCGGTATTGTTTGCAAACCGCAATTGAATGCGTTGCTTTGCAAAAGAGAGCTCTCTAAATAGTGCAGCTTCTTGCTGACCTTTTTCCTGCAATTGCAAGGTGCCCATAATGATGCCCATCACTATGGTGAAGAGAACAATGGCTATGAGCGGTGTATAGACAAGCTTAAATCCCCGTATTCGTCGTATCCACTGCACGGGTTTGAGTTGCCAAAAAGAAAGCGCTATTTTTTTCATGTAATCAGCCTATTTTGCCCTAGGGCTAGCGTTTCTACCCCCTTTTTGATTGCTGCAATAGTCTGATTGCGATGCAACAAAATATCATATAGTGAAAAATATTATCATTATGTGGAAAATTGCTTGTTTACACCCATAGACCTTCCTAAAATATTGGCTATAGAGTCAATCAATAAAATCAATGTAAATAATGGAGGCAGTTTATGGCAGCGGTTCCAGAACAAATTTTGGGTAGCGCAGGAAAACAAGACGCGGATCCAGGTGAAACCCAAGAGTGGTTACAGGCCCTTGATGGCGTTATTCGGAATGAGGGTCCAGAACGTGCCGCCTATCTGATTGATCAGCAAATTTCTCATGCTCGAGTCAATGGGGTCAATCAACCCTTTCATGCTGAAACTCCGTACATCAACACAATCCCGGTAGAACAGCAGGCACGTCTTCCAGGCGATCAAAATGTCGAGCACCGCATCCGTTCTTACACTCGTTGGAACGCAATGGCGATGGTGTTACGCGCTAATAATGATACCAACGTCGGCGGTCACATTTCTTCTTTCCAGTCTGCTGCAACTCTATATGACGTAGGCTTTAACCATTTCTGGCATGCCCCATCTCCAGAGCATGGTGGCGATCTAATATTTGTTCAAGGGCATTCTGCCCCTGGAATTTATGCTCGGGCCTACATGCTCGGTCGCTTGTCAGATGAGCAGCTCAATAACTTCCGTCAAGAAGTTGGCGGCAAAGGTATCTCAAGCTATCCGCACCCTTGGTTGATGCCGGATTTCTGGCAGTTCCCAACCGTATCAATGGGCCTTGGCCCCATCATGGCTATTTATCAAGCGCGCTTTATGCGCTATATGCAAGATCGTGGATTCATTAAAGCGGAAGGTAGAAAAGTTTGGGCTTTCCTCGGCGATGGTGAAACTGATGAACCAGAGTCACTCGGTGCTATTGGTATGGCCGGTCGTGAAAAACTCGATAACCTGATTTTTGTTGTGAACTGCAACTTACAACGTCTTGATGGACCTGTTCGTGGTAACGGCAAGATTATTCAAGAGCTCGAAGGTGAGTTCCGTGGCGCTGGTTGGAATGTAATTAAGGTTGTTTGGGGCGGTCACTGGGATGCATTGTTTGCTCGCGATAAAAAAGGCATCTTGATGCAGCGTCTCGGTCAGATCGTTGATGGTGAATACCAGACTATGAAAGCGAAGAGCGGCTCCTACGTGCGCGAAATTGTCTTCAATACGCCTGAATTAAAAGCACTAGTCAGCGACTGGAGTGATGATGAGATTTGGCAACTTAATCGTGGTGGTCATGATCCCCACAAAGTATTTGCAGCTTTTCATTGCGCAGTAAATCACAAGGACCAACCAACCGTTATTTTGGCTCATACCATTAAAGGTTACGGTATGGGTAGCTCAGGTGAGGCGATGAATATTGCGCACCAAGCCAAGAAGATGAATGCGGATGATGTTCGCCGTTTCCGTGATCGTTTTGAGATCCCCGTCAAAGATGAGCATCTAGATGAAATGCCTTTAGTGAAATTTGCTGAAGGAAGTCCAGAGCTTGAATATATGAAAGCACGTCGTCAAGAGTTGGGCGGTTACTTGCCGCAGCGTCGCATGAAGGCCGAGAGCCTACCGGTTCCTGCGCTTGACGTATTCGCACCATTATTAGAAGCAACTACCGATGGTCGTGAGATTTCTACAACAATGGCATTTGTTCGTATATTGAATACGATTGTGCGCGACAAGGTTTTGGGTAAGCGAGTTGTTCCGATTGTTCCTGATGAGTCGCGCACCTTTGGTATGGAAGGTATGTTCCGCCAGCTAGGCATTTGGAATCAGTTAGGCCAGCTCTACACTCCAGAAGATCATGATCAATTGATGTTCTATAAAGAGGATAAGACTGGTCAGATTTTGCAGGAAGGTATTAATGAGGCAGGTGGTATGTGCGACTGGATTGCCGCTGCCACTTCATACTCAACCCATGGCGTACCGATGTTGCCTTTCTACATCTTCTACTCCATGTTTGGTTTCCAGCGTATTGGCGACCTCTGTTGGGCCGCTGGTGATATGCGTAGTCGTGGATTTTTATTGGGCGGTACTGCCGGTAGAACTACATTGAATGGTGAAGGTCTTCAGCACGAAGATGGTCATAGTCAAGTGTGGAGCTCTGCAATTCCAAACTGCATCAGCTACGACCCTTCATTCTCATTTGAGGTAGCCGTAGTCATTCAAGATGGTATGCGTCGCATGCTGGCTGAACAAGAAGATGTGTACTTCTACATTACTTTGATGAACGAGAACTATGCTCATCCAGCGATGCCAAAAGGGGCGGAGCAAGACATCATTAAAGGTATGTATAAACTCAAGTCGGTTGGCGATGCTAATGCGAAATTGCGTGTACAACTTTTAGGTTCTGGAACCATCTTCCGTGAAGTCATTGAAGCTGCTGAAATCTTGCATAAAGATTGGGGTGTCGCCTCTGATTTGTGGGGTTGCCCAAGCTTTACTGAGCTAGGTCGTAATTGGAATACGGTTCATCGTAATAATCTTCTCAATCCAACTGCAGCACCTGCTTTATCTCATGTAGAGCAGTGCCTGAAAGATACTGCGGGTCCAATCATTGCTGCTACTGACTATGTGCGTCTGTTTGCTGAACAAATTCGTCCGGCTATTCAGCATCTAGGCCGACGCTTTGAGGTTCTAGGAACAGATGGTTTCGGACGTTCTGATACTCGTGAAAAGTTACGCGATTTCTTTGAAGTAGATCGTCGCTGGGTCGTTCTCACCGCCTTGCGCTCTTTGGTCGATGCTGGCCTGTTGGATCGCCAAAAGTTAGCCGAAGCAATTCAGAAATACGGCATCGATACCACCAAGCCAAACCCAATGACGGTTTGATAAGAGATAGATACTATGAGCCAACTAATTGATATTAAAGTCCCAGACATTGGGGATTACAAAGATGTGCCCGTCATCGAGGTATTGGTAAAAGCCGGTGACCGTGTTGAGAAAGAGCAATCTATTGTTGTTCTGGAATCAGACAAAGCAACCATGGACGTTCCTTCGTCACACTCCGGTCTTGTGAAAGAGGTCAAGGTGAAAGTGGGCGACTCTATCTCAGAGGGAGCCATTGTTCTGGTGCTTGAAGAGAGTGGTGCGGCTGCAGCTCCAGCTGCTGTACAAACCGCTCCCGCTCCCGTAGCGGCAAAAGTCGAACCTGCTGCGGCACCAACTCCGAAAGTAGAGCCGCCAATTGTGCGTGCACCAGCACCACCTCCTGTGAGTAATACTCCAGTTGAGGTCGATCCAACAGCTAGTCACGCAAGTCCTTCGGTCCGTAAGTTTGCTCGCGAACTCGGTGTCACGGTCCATCAAGTCAAGGGTTCTGGTCCGAAAGGCAGAATTACCCAAGAAGATGTACAGGCTTTTGTTAAAGCTGCAATGAGTGGTGGTGCTGGCAGCGTATCGACTGCATCTGGCGGAAGCTTAGGTGGCCTGAATCTCATTCCTTGGCCAAAAGTGGATTTCTCTAAATTTGGTGATACAGAGCGTCAGCCATTAAATCGTATTAAGAAGCTGACCGCTGCTAATCTAGGCCGTAACTGGGTCATGATTCCTGCTGTGACATATCACGAGGATGCGGACATTACTGACCTTGAGGCATTCAGAGTGCTGACCAATAAAGAGAATGAAAAGCAGGGTCTCAAAATCACGATGCTGGCTTTCTTAATGAAAGCTGCTGTTGCGGCTCTCAAAAAATATCCTGAGTTCAATAGCTCTATCGATGGCGATGACTTAGTGTTGAAGAAGTACTTCAATATTGCATTTGCTGCTGATACGCCAAACGGATTAGTAGTCCCAGTGATTCGTGATGCAGATAAAAAAGGCATCTTTGAGCTTGCTCGCGAAACCTCCGAGTTAGCTGCACTTGCGCGTGATGGCAAACTAAAGCCAGATCAAATGCAAGGCGCTAGTTTCACTATCTCCTCTTTGGGAGGTATTGGCGGTACTTATTTCTCACCGATTGTGAATGCCCCTGAGGTGGCAATTTTAGGTGTTAGCAAGGCTGCTATGAAGCCAGTTTGGGATGGTAAGCAATTTGTGCCACGCTTGATTTGTCCATTGTCATTAAGTGCTGACCATCGTGTGATTGATGGCGCTTTGGCTACTCGTTTTAACGTCTATATCGCTCAGTTGATGTCTGACTTCCGCCGCGCAGCGCTATAAGGAAAAGATATGGCTAAGCAAATTATTCTCGTACCCGATATTGGCGATTATTCAGATGTGCCAGTGATTGAAGTACTCATTAAAGTGGGTGATGTCATCGAAAAGGAGCAGCCACTGCTCGTTCTAGAATCCGACAAAGCCACAATGGAAGTTCCAGCTGATGCCGCCGGAACTGTTCTTAGCATTTCTGTAAAAGCTGGTGATAAGGTTGGTAAGGGTAGTGTTGTAGCGGAGATTGAAGTGGGTGCAGCAACTGCACCTCAAGTTACTGCGACTGCAGCAGCATCTGCTCCAACGCCTCCTCCAGTAGCAGTACCTGTGATCAGCGCTCCGATTGCTGGTCAATACAGCGGCAAAGTCGATCATGAGTGTGAAGTACTTGTGCTTGGTGCTGGCCCAGGCGGTTACAGTGCTGCATTCCGAAGTGCAGATTTGGGTATGAGCACCATTTTGATAGAGCGCTATTCAACCTTAGGCGGCGTTTGCCTGAACGTGGGTTGTATTCCTTCGAAAGCATTGCTTCACACAACTGCAGTGATGGATGAAGTAAAAACAATGTCAAAACATGGGATTAGCTATGGCACTCCCAAGATTGAAATTGATCAGTTGCGTGGCTATAAAAATTCAGTCATTGCCAAGTTAACGGGTGGATTGGCCGGTATGGCAAAAGCTCGCAAAGTTACTGTAGTGCGCGGATTGGGTCGATTCTTGGATGCGAATCACGTAGAAGTCGAGTTAACCCAAGGTGATGGCCAAGATTTAACCGGGCAAAAAGAAGTGGTTCGCTTTCAAAAAGCAATCATCGCAGCGGGGAGTCAGCCAGTAAAACTACCGTTCCTGCCAGAAGATCCTCGTATCGTAGACAGTACTGGCGCCTTACTACTCACGAGTATTCCAAAGCGCATGTTAGTCATTGGTGGTGGGATTATTGGCTTGGAGATGGCTACTGTTTATAGCACCCTAGGTTCCCGCATTGATATCGCGGAAATGATGGACGGCCTGATGGCAGGCGCAGATCGTGATTTAGAAAAGGTCTGGGAAAAATTCAATGCCGGCCGCTTTGAAAAGATCATGCTTAAAACTCGTGCCTCTAAAGCTGAAGTGAAGGCCGATGGTATTGCAGTGAGCTTCGAAGGCGAGGGCGCCCCTAGCGAGCCGCAGACTTACGACTTGGTATTAGTTGCGGTTGGGCGCACACCGAATGGCAAAAAGATTGATGCAGCGGCTGCAGGCGTTGTTGTAGATGAGCGCGGCTTTGTTCCTGTCGATAATCAGATGCGCACTAATGTGAATCACATCTTTGCGATTGGCGATATTGTTGGCCAACCCATGCTTGCTCATAAAGCAGTACATGAGGGCCACGTTGCCGCTGAAGTCGCTGCTGGTGAAAAATCCTACTTTGATGCTAAGCAAATTCCATCGGTGGCATATACCGATCCTGAAGTAGCTTGGGCAGGCTTGACTGAAGAGCAATGTAAGGCCAAAGGAATTGCCTATGAAAAAGGTTTATTCCCTTGGGCAGCCAGTGGTAGAGCGATCGCTAATGGTCGAGATGAAGGTTTCACTAAACTGATTTTTGATGCTACAAGCAAACGCATTATTGGTGGCGGTATTGTTGGTACCCATGCCGGCGATTTAATTGGTGAAGTTTGTCTTGCAATTGAGATGGGTGCCGATGCTGTGGATATTGGTAAAACGATTCATCCACATCCAACTTTGGGTGAATCGGTTGGCTTAGCCGCAGAGGCCGCTCTTGGTCACTGTACTGATTTACCGCCAGTGAAGAAGAAGGCGCATTAATTTGCCCTCTTTGCCTTACTAAAAAAGCCCCGAAAAAACGGGGCTTTTTTTATGCACTTCTACAATAAGATTAATGCAGTAATCACATAGCAATCACATAGTAATTACTTCCGACTACTTTTTTTACTTGCTGTTTTACTGCTTGATTGGACGTTCTTCTCAACCGCGCTAGTGGCATTACTCAGGTTGGTTTGAGCAACTTCAACTGCATGCATGACTGCGTTCTGACTAGTTTCAAATACAATGGCGGCAGAAGTGATCGCTTGTTTCATAACATGTACTGCGGCGTCTGAGCCTGACGGTGCATTCTTAGTCCAGTCCTCCACTAAGGCATTCATTTTTTTCTGACCTTCTTGAAATTCTTTTTCAGCGGAGTTGGTAAAACTTACTTGAGTTTCATGAGCCAGCTCATAAAGGTGGCGACTATAAGCCATAATTTTTTCAGCCATTGGCTGGACTGCTTCAGCCTGATGAGCGAGGAGTTGCTGGATATCTTTCACTTCAAGCGCTTTCTTGGCGCTGCTCATACTTTCGCCTAAGCTTTGTTTGGCAATATGCATATTCAGCTCAACTAATTTTTCTATGCTTTGAAGCGCTTGGTTAGTAAGTCCACTCAAAGTTTCAAGATTGGCTTTTTGAGCTGCTGCCATTTGTTCTGGCGTTAATTTCATATCAATACCTTTCCTATTAATTTCATGGCTCTACTTACTATGGCCTTTTTACGCACATTGTCAATTCATTCGGGCCGTATTGATCGGGATTGAGAATTAATTTTGCAGCACCCCCAAGATCTGGGCTGTGGCCTATTAAATAAGCCTAAAATCATAGCTTAATTAAAAAATCCCGTACTTTCAATAAGTTATCCATTAAATGAAGCTTGACAGTCTAATTGCCCCCTTATTTGTATTGATTTGGAGTACGGGCTTTGTGATTGCGCGATTGGCAATGCCTTATGTTGAGCCTGCCACCTTCTTATTTTGGCGTTTCTCAGGGGTATTGATAGCTATGGCATGCCTAAGTCTTGTCTGGAGAATCAGCTGGCCAAGCTGGTCGCAATTTAAGCACATAGCTATTGCTGGCATATTGCTTCAATTTGGCTATTTACTTGGAGTTTGGTTTGCAGTCCGACTAGGAATGACTGCAGGCCTGGTAGCAATCATCGTAGGCTTACAGCCCATCCTGACAGCATGGTTTGCCGCCTGGGTGTCTGAAAAAGTTACGGGGCGTCAATGGATCGGTTTGGGATTCGGGTTCGCTGGAGTAGCTTTAGTGGTAGCGGAAAAAATCGGCTTTGCCCACATCCCTCCATTGAGTTACGTATTGGCTTTTGCTGCCTTACTCTCTATTACGTTTGGCACTCTCTATCAAAAGAAATTCTGTCCAGTCTTTGACTTGCGGGCGGGCTCATCCATTCAGTTTGGCGTATCAGCCATACTGTGCTTTGTTTGTATGTATTACTTTGAGTCCGCTGTCATGGTTTGGAATGCCTCGGTCATTGGAGCGCTACTATGGGCGATTTTTCCGCTCTCAATAGGTTCGATTAGCTTGCTCTTTATGATGATTCGGAAAGGGGCCGCCACCAAGGTGACGAGTCTTCTTTATTTAACACCGCCCACCACTGCGGCAATGGCGTGGTTCTTATTTGATGAGCCCTTTACCTTTATGATGACAGGTGGTTTATTACTCACAATGACTGGAGTTGTTTTGGTTAATCGAGGTCAAACAACTACTGTTGCTACGATTGCAGAATAAGTTTCTACGAAGTGCGTTAAATAGAAGGGTTATTTTTACTTCTATTGCTAAAAATTGCAGTCGAGAAGTAAAAGTTATTTATCATTCCGTATGTTAAAAGTTTTGGAAGGCAATTTGGGATGTATTTGAATCGTTTTTGGCTCGTCGCCCTCGTTTGCCTAATCTCTTTTGGAGCTACTACCTCCTTTCCGATAATGGCGGCTAACCCAGATTCTAAAACTGCAAAGACTAACAAAGCAGCAGCAAAGACGCCTGCAAAATCGGATTCCAAAAAGGTAGTTAAATCAACCAAAAAACCAAAAACGGTTCGAACGACCGTTACTCGTCCAGGCGAGTCCGCTGTCTCAGCAAGACCTTCCTTTGCAACGGCACTAGGTTTACGCGGTCAGCATGATGATCTAAGTTTGCAGTCCAGCGTAGCCATGGTTGTTAATCAAGATACCAAGGAAGTGTATTTTGAAAAAAATTCTTCAGTAAGCTTACCGATTGCTTCGATTACTAAGTTGATGACGGCAATGGTGGTGCTGGATTCTAAATTGCCTCTCGATGAAACGATTGTCATTAATGCAGATGACGTCAATATTTATCGCTCGTCCCGCCTTGCGGGGGGAACGGTGTTGACGAGAGAAGAGGCTTTGTTATTGTCGCTAATGTCCTCTGAGAATCGTGCAGCCTATACGCTGGGCCGAAATTATCCAGGCGGTATTTCTGCATTTATTGACGCCATGAACCGTAAGGCAAAAGAGATTGGGATGACTCATTCTTATTTTGCTGATCCCACTGGCCTCAAGAGTGAAAACGTGGCTTCAGCAGAAGATCTCACGCGAATGTTGAGTGTTGCCTATCAATATAAAATGATTCGTGAATTTTCTACCTGGCCAGACTTGACGATGGTGATTGGCAAGCGACCACAGAAGTTCTTAAATACCAATCGCTTAGTTCGTGCAGGCGATATGAATATCGGCTTACAAAAAACTGGATTTATTAATGCGGCAGGTAAGTGCTTGGTGATGCAGGCCCGCGTGAACAACACGCCCTTACTGCTGGTTTTCTTGGATTCTGTTGGGACGCAATCGCGTTTTGCTGATGCAGTGAGAGTGCGTGATTGGTATGAGCGCATGCCATTAGGTGAGCCTCAGGCAATTCGTCGCTTGATGTAAGAATGACATTCTTAAGAAAAGCTAAATCTTAAGAATGCGGTTCAGTAATCTTGGGTTTGTATCCCATTCCCTTAGAGATTTGTAAGGCGGTATCCTGTAATAGCTTGAGCCAATCCGCCTGAATGCGATCGGTAGGTGAGCTCAATGAGAGTCCGGCTACCAACTTACCACTGTCATCATAGATTTCAGCTGCCACACAACTGACGCCCAACTCTAACTCTTCGTTGTCGCGCGCATGCCCAAACTTACGAACTTGATTGAGTTCCGATTCTAATTTTCCCAATTCGGTAATGCTGTTTCTGGTGTGACCAGCTAAACCCGTGCGTGTGACATAAGCGCGAACTTGGTTTGGGTCATCGCTTGCCAGAAACAATTTGCCAACAGACGTTAAATGCAGCGGCGCTCGACCACCAATAGCACGCACTACTTGCATGCCAGACCGTTCGCTATAGGCACGGTCAATGTAGACGATCTCATCGCCTTGGCGAACAGAAAGATTGATGGTTTCACCAGTGAGCTTGTGCAGTGCCCGCATTGGAGCTTGTGCTGCTTCACGGACCGATAAACGGGCTTTAACGAGGTTGCCCAGCTCAAGCAACTTCAGTCCAAGGCGATATGTGCCACCATCGCCACGCTCTACAAGGCGGCAGGCCACTAAGTCATTCAAAATGCGGTGAGCTGTGGAGGGGTGTAAATCAGTCTCTTCAGCTAGGTTTTTCAGACTGCTGGACTCTTCGTGCAATGCAAGGGCATCGAGCAGGTTCATCATGCGTTCAATGACCTGAATCGCTGTTTTGCCAGCTTCACCTGGTGTTTTTATAACTTTTTCAGATTTAGTCGATGCCATGTTGTCAATTGTAGCGATTTTTGTTTAAATTGCACAATATGAAATACAGCGACAACACCAAAAACCGTTTATTTAAGCCTAATTAGCCTTTAAGGGCTGCTGCGCACTCAGAAATGAGTTTCGGACCCCGATAGATCAAGCCACTGTAGATTTGAACCAGACTAGCACCTGCAAAGATTTTTTCTTGCGCATCTTTGCCAGACATAATGCCGCCAACGCCAATAATCGGAATGGCACCGCCTAAATATTCTTTGAGACTTCGAATGACTTCGGTGGAGGCATCACGAACGGGTGCTCCAGAGAGGCCGCCAGCTTCTTGACCGAATTCAAGCCCCTGAACAGCATCGCGGGCAATCGTTGTATTGGTGGCGATGATGGCATCCATTTTAAATTCCACCAAGAGATCAGCGATGAGCTTGATATCGTTTTGCTCAAGATCGGGTGCAATTTTTAAAAAGAGGGGTTTGCGTACGCCAAACTGGTCACTTAAAGCTTCGCGAGCAAGATGCAGTGATTGCAGCAAAGAGCGCAACATATCTTCACCTTGAAGTGCACGTAAATTCTGTGTATTTGGTGATGAGATATTGACGGTGATGTAAGAGGCCACCTCATAGACTGCTTCCATGGCCGTGACGTAATCGCTTGCAGCATCTTCGATTGGCGTTATGGCGTTCTTGCCGATATTGAGACCAACAATGCCGCCATTCTGCCAATAAGCTGAATTACGAACCCGCTTTACACAAGCATCAACGCCGTCATTATTAAAGCCCATGCGATTAATGATGGCCTGGGCTTGCGGCAAACGAAACATACGAGGCTTTGGATTGCCGGGTTGTGGTTTTGGGGTAACAGTACCAATTTCTAAAAAACCAAAGCCTAGGCTGCCTAGCGCATCAATATGTTTGCCATCTTTATCTAGACCAGCAGCGAGACCCACTGGGTTTGGAAAAGTTATACCGCAAAGCTTACGCGGATCTGACACTGGTTGATCGCACAAGTGGCGCAATAGACCCCAACGCTGAGTACGATCTAAATTACTCAGGGTGGTGTTGTGAGCTTGCTCTGGATCTAAGGAAAAAAGCCAGGGGCGCAGAAGAGGGTAGCTGTCAATCATGAGAAGACATTATGGCCCAATGATGGGTTGCCAGTGATCATCGATCAAGCCCTCAATCGGCTGAAACTTCACCTTATAGGACATTTTCTCGCTTTGTTCGATGTAATAGCCAAGGTAGAGATAGGGAAGATCTAGCTCTAAGGCCTGCTGAATTTGCCACAAGATACTAAAGCTTCCATAGCTTGCAGAGGCATTGCTGGTATCAAAGAAGGTATAAACCGAAGAGATCCCTTGATCTAAGATATCAATCATACTGACCATGCGCAAACGCCCTGGGTCTGAATCGTGAGGACCATCCCGAAATTCAACAATTCTGGAGTTCACCCGGCTTTGTAATAAGAACTGCATGTACTGGTCTTGATCATCTTGATCTACTTCACTACCAGCATGACGCTCCTGCTGATAGCGTTGGTAGAGTTGATAGTGCTCCTCTTGATAGCCAAGATTAAGCACGCGAATATCTAGTCCAGCATGTTTTCTCCAGGCGCGTTTTTGACTGCGCTTTGGGGAGAAATGCTTTACTGGAATGCGCGTTGCAGTACAGGCATTACATTCATCGCAATAAGGTCGGTAAGTATATAAACCACTGCGACGAAACCCCGCATTGACTAATTCACCATATAAATCAGCATGTATTAAATGTGAGGGAGTGGCGACTTGAGAGCGCGCAGTCTTCCCCGGTAAGTAGCTACAGGGGTAAGGTGCAGTTGCATAAAACTGCAATTCAGTGAGAGGAAGCTCTTTTAGCTGGGTCATAGCCAGTGACGAAGAATCTGTTTATCAAATTTCCAGGGAATCTCTATATTAGTTTGATTTAAAGCAAGCTGCAGATGGGATAAAAATTCACTGCGAGATATCGGCGCGGCCCCCATGGAATTCAGGTGTGCAGTCTCTTGCTGACAATCGATCATTTCCACTTGGTTATGCTCGCACCAGGCTGCAAGAGCAGCTAAAGCAATCTTAGAAGCATCTGTTTGATGACTAAACATCGACTCACCAAAAACCATCCCGCCAAAGGAGACGCAGTAAAGGCCCCCTACTAGGCGACCATCCTCCTTGATTGAAATACTATGAGCATGACCCTCTTCATGAAGATTGGTATAGGCATCCATGATTTCATGCGTAATCCAAGTGCCATCCTGATCCTTGCGGCTCGCAGTTGCGCAGGAGCGGACGACCGCACCAAAGTCTTCATCAACCCCGATTTCTCTGCGAGAGTCAGATAAAAAATGACGAATGGATTTCTTCAGGGAGTCATGACATTTAAAGTGATCAGGCTTTAATACCATCCGGGGATTGGGCGACCACCATAAGACTGGTTGATTATCGGAGTACCAGGGAAAGATTCCCATTTGATACGCGCGAGCTAACTGTCCTGGATATATCCGTTCACTTACCGCAATTAAGCCGGGGACACTCGGATCAGGATCTGCGTGGTGAATAGGATTGGGAAATTCATCCTGAGACCCTAGCCAGCTGATATTGCTCATGAGCTTGTGACGCTTAGATTTTTTCAGTTGGCAGAATGTCTCTGCTACGAACGCTAAATTCATTGTCGGAATCAAATACTCCGGCAGCACGATCAGCAAAGAACCACTCCAGAGTTTGCTTTACCGTTGGAAAAGCAATTTCATCCCACGGGATATCCTGCTCATCAAATAAAGCAACCTCTAGACTCTCTTCTCCCGCTTGAAAGTTTGGAGAATTCATCGAAGCTAGATAAAAAAGATGTACCTGTTCAGCATGTGGCACATTGAGCAGGGAGTAGAGCGGACCAATCTGAACGATAGCGCCAGCTTCTTCATGAGTTTCACGTGCCGCCCCAGTACTGGTGCTTTCACCAAGTTCCATAAATCCAGCAGGCAGAGTCCAATAGCCATGGCGAGGTTCTATGGCGCGACGGCACAATAAAACTTGCTTACCAAAGACCGGGATGCTCCCAACTACATTACGTGGATTGAAATAATGAATACTTCCACAAGAGTCACAGACATGGCGTTCCCGCGAATCATCCGCAGGAATCTTGATGCTGATAGGCGCTGCACAGTGCGAGCAAAACTTCATGTGGACTTTCTAGAAATGGGCGGGGATGAGACCGCGTAAAGCATTACTAAGCATAATCTCTTTTGCATTCCGAACATCATCAATAGTCAGGTTGACCTCATGGGCATTCCATTGGGGATCATTCAATATGATGGATCTCATAACCCCTGGTAACAGACCTGCTGAGACGGGGGGTGTTAGCCATCTATCTCCAGATTTGATAAAAACACTACTTCTTCCACCCTCAGTGACATAGCCTTGCTCATTAGTAAATAAGGCATCAAAGCCACCATGACCCTCTGCCAATCGCCAGGCTTGGTCGTAGACATTTCGAATGCTTACCTTATGTCTTAATAGAACATTGCCAGAGCGAAGGGTAGCCTGATTTGAATCGGGCAGAATATCTCTAGCCCAAAAGATTTTTACCGATCCCTCGAGTGGGCTAATGGGAGTGATTTGATAACTTGCAATTCCTAGATGATTGAGATCCAAACGCAATCGATATTCAGAATCTATTGAGCAGTTTTCACACCCAAGATCAATCACTTTCATCATGTCTGGTAGAAAGCAAGGTATGCCAAGCGCTAAAGCAGAATCGGTCAAGCGTGCTAGATGAAGTTCTAGATTCTGAGCCTGACCTTTGCTGACCAAGATAGTTTCAAATAATCCCAGGCTACTGGGTAACTTGCTCAAGAAGGCAGCTTTAATTTGACACTCTTCCCACTCCTGCGCAGGCTCTGAGTCAATCGTAATGCCAGCACCTATGCCTAAAGAAAAGGGTGAGGCATGTGTTTTTGTATCCTGATGAATTTCAAGGGTGCGAATCGGAACGCTAAACGCAAAATCACTACTAGGATCAATCCAACCTAAGGCGCCACAATAATAGGCTCGCTCTTGAGGCTCTAATTTTTGGATGATCTCCATACTGCGTTTTTTAGGAGCGCCCGTGACAGACCCGCAGGGAAACACCGCATTTAGCACGTCACCCAATTTCATTTCAGGCTTGATCTCAGCCTCAACGGTAGAGGTCATTTGCAGGACGTCGCCGTACTGAGTGACTTCAAATAGCTTGGGAACGGTGACTGTTCCCGGTAAGGCAAGTCGACTTAGATCGTTGCGTAATAAATCCACGATCATGACATTTTCTGCTTGATTCTTTGCATCTGCTGATAAGTGCTCAGCAGAATCGCTTAATGCACTGGCAGTGCCTTTCATTGGCATGGCTTTTAAGGTATTGCCTTGCTTCTGAATAAATAATTCGGGTGATTGGGACAAGATAAAGTTCGAGTCTTGTGCAATAAATGCGCCAAACCTTCCCGGCTGTCGCTCCCTTAATCGTGCATACAGAGAGAGTGGATCTCCATAAGCTTCACCCGTAATCCGAAAGGTGTGATTGATTTGATAAGTGTCGCCGTTGCGAATGTATTCCTGAATACCCTGAATATCGGCGGTGAACTTCTCTTGATCAAGGGAAAATTCAAGATCAGCCACTCCAGCAACTTGAGCTTCAGGCTCTAGAGTCGCTATCTTTTTTTCAATATAGGTATCAACATCCGCCTTGCTCAATCTTTCGTAAGATTTAAAAGACCATGCCTGTATTAATGGATGATCTTTACTTTCAGGTTCAACTGATCGATCTATATTGTGTATATATAGACCTAACTCATAAGCAAACGCAGCGACAACATATTCTCCTTGATCTAAAGCTTTATTAATTTCTTGGAGGCATTGATCTACAGCTGCAATTGTCTGTGTGTGGCTAGACTGAGGATAGATCGCCCAGAGCTGTATTGCTTGCTCATACAAGCGACTGCTCGGCTGCGCTGCGGTGCTCTGAGCATCATCAAGCAATATCATGCTATCTGTCCTCAGTGTTCAAGTAAAAAAATGAAATTTACTTTAGAACAGTGGCCGACTCAATCGTGACAGTCTTGCTAGGTACATCTGCCATACGACCCATTCTTGGTGATGAGGCCACCATGGTTGGGATTTTACGGATAGCGTCGATTGTTTGAGTGCCTGAAATCACTGTGCCAAAAACGGTGTAGCCATTACCCATAGCGTTTGGAAAATTCAAGCTCTCATTATCTTTAACATTAATAAAGAACTGGGCTGTTGCTGAATCGGGGTCGGAAGTGCGTGCCATAGCGATGGTGTAAGTTTGATTCTTGAGGCCATTTTGTGCTTCCGAAACCACAGGCGCATTAGTTGGTTTTTGTGTTAAGTCCGGAGTAAATCCACCGCCCTGAATCATGAAGCCATCTATCACACGATGAAAAATCGTGCCGTTATAAAAGCCACTATTGACGTAGTTTAAAAAGTTGGCTGAAGTTTTTGGCGCCTTCGTTGAATCAAGCTCAACAACAAAATTACCCATGGTGGTTTTAAATTCCACTTTAGGACCAGCAAAGCTGGTAGCACTAGCAATAAGGCTGGTAACTAAAAATAGGGAAGCAATGATTTTGCGCATACTGGGTATCCTTAAGAATCGAGTGAAAATAGAGTAAATCTGATTGTATTGCTCAAAGCCCGGAGGGAACTTGGCCGGCATAGTGATAAGCCGCCTCTTCAAACATATTGGGCCTATCGAGATAGTCTAAGGCCCAATCGATGGTGTCGACACCCCAAAAAGTATGCCCTGCGATAACTAGGGTGGGTACACCAAATGCCCCATCCGCTTTTGCTCTCTCGGTGTTGCTCATCAACTTGGCTTTGACCTCTGGCGTATCTGGTATTGGTGTGTCAACCGCTAAACCAAGGTATTGGCAAAACTCTGGCCAAGATAAATTGGGGTCTTTACCTTCTACCCAAATATATTCAAACGCGCGCTCAACCATGTACCATTGAGCATTTTGCTGAACCAGCAAACGCTGTGCTGCAACAGTGAGAAAAGGGTGATGCTCTGGAAAGCGAAAAGGGAGGCCTAACTTTTCAGCGAGCCACACGCAATATTGATAGGTATGGGGACGTTTGGCCTCCACCTCACCAGGGCCACGGTTATCAGTAGCGCGCAATAGGCCCCCTAATAAGATGGGGATGGGCTGAATATCGATGCGTTTTTCAAGACGATGGCGTTGCTTGATATAAAAATAAGAAAATGGAGAAATGATGTCGTAGTAAAGCGTCCCTTCAATTCGTTTTCCATCCACTTGATCTTGGGTCATTTCTGTTTCGACTCCTCATCTAACTTGCGCAAGAAGGCCATCTTCTCGGCAATCTGACTTTCTAAGCCCCGATCAACCGGCTGGTACCAATGAGGCTCTGCCATGCCATCGGGCAAGTAAGTTTCTCCAGCGGCATAGGCGTTAGGCTCATCGTGTGCATAACGGTATTCTTTGCCATGACCTAACTCTTTCATGAGTTTAGTTGGGGCATTGCGTAAATGGTTTGGTACAGGCTTACTTTGATCACTTGCAACATAAGCTTTTGCCGCGTTGTAAGCGTTATAACTTGCGTTACTTTTAGCGGCGATCGCTAAATAAACAACGGCTTGACCAAGCGCCAATTCACCTTCGGGTGAGCCAAGCCGTTCGAAAGTTTGAGCTGCATCATTGACTAGCTGCATTGCTCTAGGATCGGCAAGTCCAATATCTTCCCAGGCCATGCGAATAATTCTGCGTGCAAGATATCGAGGGTCAGCGCCGCCATCGATCATTCTGCAAAACCAATACAGCGCAGCATCAGGATTTGAACCCCGCACTGATTTATGTAAGGCAGATATTTGATCGTAAAAGTGGTCTCCGCCTTTATCAAAACGACGTGCCTGGACTGTTAAAGCATTTTCAATGAACTGCTGATCTATTGTGCGAATCTGAGAGTTCGGCGATGAGACGGCATTACGTACTTGCTCCACTAGATTGAGCAATCTCCTAGCATCACCATCTGCATGTGAAATTAAGCTATCAATTGCTTCTGGCTCAAAAGGAATATCAGGCATCGCATAAATACATGCGCGATCAAACAGCTGCTTAAGCTCCCCGGCATTTAATGATTTCAGTACGTAGACTTGTGCACGTGAGAGTAGGGCTGAGTTGACCTCAAATGAAGGATTTTCAGTGGTAGCGCCAATGAAGTTAAATAAGCCAGACTCAACATGAGGCAATAAGGCATCTTGCTGACTCTTATTAAATCGATGAATTTCATCAACAAACAATATAGTTTGTCTGCCATATTGAGACATGCTCTGCTCAGCTTGTTCAATAGCCTCGCGAATTTCTTTTACTCCAGCAAGCACAGCTGAAATTGCGATAAATTCTCGATCAAAGGCTTTTGCAGAAAGTCTTGCCAAGGTAGTCTTGCCAACTCCCGGCGGACCCCAGAGAATCATTGAGTGTGGCTTGCCAGATCCAAAGGCAAGATTCAGCGGTTTACCAGCGGCGAGAAGATGTGTCTGTCCAATCACTTCCTCAATCGATTTTGGGCGCAAGACTTCCGCTAATGGTGGCGGAGGTGCTTGATCAAATAGATTGCCCATCAGCGCTAATTTAATTTTGTACGAACAAAATAACTAAGGCCGCCCAAATTAAGCATCCAGCAGAAACCAATGTGAGTCGGTTTCGCATGGTGATGAATGCATTGAGCGCCTCTTCATTAGAAAAATAGTATTGATAAGTTTCTTTATCGATATTGCGCTGAATAACTAATGCCGACGCCAAGATGACTAGGCCAACTGGTATGTAAATATGTAGTGCAAGCCAGGCAACTAGTGCTGGGATGACGCCCCAGATCCATGCATTACGATCTGCCCACCGATCGCCTCGAGGTGCTTTGCCCAGTACATGTAAATTAGCACCCCAATGCATGGCGCCCATAAATGCGGTGATCACAGCCCCGTATCCCGCTAGTGACTCTGCGCTTAAATAATTTAATGGTGTTGGCGCTAGCTGGACCATCAATGCAAGACCAACAAAGGGAATTAGACCGGCATAACCTAATTTAGTGACTAGAGGGGGTAATGGGTTCACAAAAACTTCTTTATCTGAGTTGGTGGAGGGTTAATGGTGAATAGTAAATCGTGAATCTTGAATTGAAAATTATTGATCGTAGGTAAAGACGCCACGTCCAGACTTACGACCGAGGTAGCCAGCGGCAACCATCTCGCGCAACAGTGGGCAAGGGCGATACTTAGAATCGCTGAAGTTCTCAAAATAGACTTCCATCACGGCTAAGCAAGTATCAAGACCAATTAAGTCGGCTAAAGCGAGTGGGCCAATCGGCTGATTGCAGCCCAATTTCATACCGGCATCTATATCTTCGGGGCTAGCGAGTCCTTCGTATAGAACAAAGAAAGCTTCATTAATCATCGGTAGCAGGATACGGTTCACTACAAATCCAGGAGAGTTCTTAACGGTGATGGGCTCTTTACCAATACGTTTTGCCATTTCAATAATGGCAGCATGAGTTGCGTCTGAGGTTTGTAAGCCTCGAATTACTTCAACCAATGCCATCATCGGTGGCGGATTGAAAAAGTGCATACCAATAAAACGGCTAGGATTGGAATCTAAGGCAGCCAGCTTAGTGATGGAGAGTGAGGAGGTATTGGTGGCAATAATAGTTTCTTTGCTAACGATCTCATCAACCTGCTTCAAAATCTTTTCTTTGACAGCCTGGTTCTCAGTAGCAGCCTCAATCACCAGTTGGAGTCCCTTAAAGTCAGCGTATGAAGTTCCACCTTTGATGCGTTTGAGTGCGGCATCTTTATTCTCATTGGTCAGTGTTTCTTTTTTCACCAAGCGATCTAAGCTTTTGCTAATTTGATTTAAGCCGCGCTCAACAGCGGCATCGCTGATATCAACCATGACGACATCAAGACCGGCAACTGCGCAGACCTGCGCAATACCATTGCCCATCGTACCTGCCCCAATTACTCCGACTGATTGAATCTTCATGCTATTTCCTTTTTTGATACTGTGATGAGCCAAATAATTGTTCTCTTGCTTTGTCATCGTGCAAGGGCTTGCGTAATGCAGTTAATACTTCAACGCCACGCTTTACAGCAGGGCGTTCACCAATCATTTCAAACCAGCGCTTAAAGTGAGGATACTCATTGATATCAATCCCCTGGTTCTTCCAGTTACGCGTCCAAGGAAAAATAGCAATGTCCGCAATGGAGTAACTTTTTCCAGCGATATAAGCATTATCTTTCAGTTGATGATCTATTACTCCATACAGTCGCTTAGCTTCATTGGTGTAGCGATTAATCGCATAATCAATTTTCTCCGGAGCGTAGATTCGAAAGTGGTGGTTTTGCCCTAAAAGTGGCCCTAGGCCTCCCATTTGGAACATGAGCCATTGCAACACCTCATATTTGCCTCGAGTAGATTTAGGTAAAAACTTTCCCGTTTTGGCGGCTAGGTAGAGCAAGATGGCACCGGATTCAAATAAATGGATCGGTTTACCATCAGGGCCATTGGGATCGGTGATAGCTGGAATCTTGTTATTTGGGCTCATCGCCAAGAATTCTTTTTTAAACTGATCGCCAGCACCAATATCAATGGGATGGGCAATCCAGTCTTTGCCTAACTTATAGCCACACTCCTCGAGCATGATGTGGACCTTATGTCCATTTGGTGTTGGCCAGCTATAAACATCAATGATGTCTTTTTTTGATTTAATTATGGTCACGATCAATTCCTTTTCTATAGAGTTTGCAAACGCTCTAATGCAGTTGAAAGCGTTTTTTCTTCTTTGGCAAAACAAAAACGAATTACACCTGACTCAATTGGCTTGGCGTAAAAAGCAGAGACCGGAATAGCTGCTACGCCAATCTCGGTGGTTAACCAAGAGCAAAAATCTGCTTCGCTTAAGCTTGCTTGTGAGATTCCGAGCTCGGTGTAATTGACGCACTGAAAATAGCTTGCTGGGGCGGGCAGTAGTTTGAACTTGGTTTGCTGTAAACCTTTTCTAAAGTAGTCCCGCTTAGCTTGATAGAAAGATGGTAATCCTAAATAGTGATCTGCATTCTTGAGGTACTCAGCAAGACCATATTGCATTGGCGTATTGACTGTAAACACATTGAACTGATGCACCTTGCGAAACTCTGCCATCATCGCTGCAGGCGCTGCTACATAGCCCACCTTCCAGCCGGTGACATGATAGGTCTTACCAAAACTGGATATCAGAAAACTACGCGCTGCTAATTCAGGGTGACTTGCAATACTAATGTGTTGATGTCCATCAAACACCATGTGCTCATAGACTTCGTCGCTTAAGATCAGTGCATTTGTATTTCTGACCAAATTGGCTAGACGCTCAAGATCGGTTGACTGCCACACCATGCCGGTTGGATTGTGCGGTGTATTGATTATGACGAGTCGGGTTTTGGTATTGATTGCTTTTGCCAGATCATCCCAGGGTATTGAATAAGAGCTCACAATTCCTTGGTCATCGCGGTTGGCAGTTAAAGATACGGCAACCGTTTTACCTCCTGCTAAATCAATCGATGGTCGATAGCTATCGTAAGCGGGTTCAATGATGACCACTTCATCGCCTGGACTGACGCAGCACAAAATGGCTGTCATAATTCCTTGGGTGCCACCGGCTGTAATGGTGATCTCTGTATCAGTATCGTAGTCACGACCATACAACGCGGATATTTTTTGTGACACACCTTGGCGTAGCTCTGTAATTCCCATCATCGGTGGATATTGATTGTGATCATCCAGCATTGCTGCATGAACCTCAGATATGAGCTCTCGATCGCAGGGAAAGTCCGGGAAACCTTGCCCTAAGTTAATGGCCTGATACTTGGCAGCGAGGGCCGACATGATCGTAAAGACAGTTGTACCTACCTTGGGTAGGCGACTTGGAAAGTCTGGGCTGAGGGCGAGGTTTTGGTCCATGCAGGCGGTTTAGGGCAAATATCGAAGGTAGTCGCTAGAATGGTGGAAATTCATCTTCAAATTGTGCCATGCTGATCGTCCTTTCACCCGCGAAATCCCTAGATTACAAAACCCCAGTCAGGGTCAAGGCTCCAACCTTGCCAGAGTTTGTCTCTGAATCAGCCAAGCTGATAGCTGATTTGAAGAAGCTCTCACCTCAGGAGGTCGCCGATCTGATGGGTCTTTCTGATCAGTTGGCTGCATTGAATGTGGGCCGCTATCGCGATTGGTCTAAGAAATTTACAGATGCGAATAGCAAGCCGGCTATTTACGCCTTTAATGGCGATGTCTATGACGGGTTTGACGTCAAGACACTAAATTCCAAGGCCATGGATTTTGCACAAGATCATCTTCGTATCTTGTCAGGCTTGTATGGTGCTCTCCGCCCCCTAGATTTAATGCAGCCTTACCGCTTGGAGATGGGCACTTCCTTTAAGAATGCCCGAGGTAAGGATCTATACGCTTTTTGGGGAGAGCGCGTGACTGAGTCCCTTAAGAAACTACTGGAGCAGCAAAAGAAGCCTGTACTTCTCAACTTAGCATCCGAAGAGTATTTCAAGGTCTTGCAAGCAAAAAACTTAGATTGCCCTGTGATCTCTCCGGTATTTCAAGACGGTAAGGATGGTAAGTACAAAATCATCTCTTTCTACGCCAAGCGGGCAAGGGGGTTGATGGCCCGCTATGTTGTCGAAAACCGGATTACCGATCCTGCAGATTTGAAGGGTTTCAATTTGGATGGTTACAAATATGTTGCCTCTGAATCTAAACTAGAAAAACCGTTATTTAGACGTCCCGAGAGAAAGTAGGAGAGTGCACCATGGCTGTTCATCGCACTAAATCCTCACAACGTGCTTCACCAGATGTTGAGCGCCTAGTAGCTGATGCTATCTCTTTAGCAGCTTCTGGGAGTCATATTGAAGACCAGTTTTGGGAAGAGCGCTTAAATGTTCGCTTAATGCGCCTTCTCAAAAGTCAAAATCAAAATGTGATCGACGCATCCCTAGATCAAACATTTCGAATTAATACGCTGGCCTTCGAGGTACTTGCTGATTGTGCTGAGACGCTAGCTGAATCCTTAGTCATGGAGCATGAAGGTCAGAATTGGGATGTGCTGCTATTGGCTTTACCCATCGTTGCCCACACTCGCTATCAAATTCCTTCCGGGGCATTGCCGGTAAATGTCATTGAATCTACTGCCGCTGCATTACATAGCTCAATAGCTTCTAGTGACACCCGCCTGGCGATTGTTCCTTGGCTTTACAGCATTGATCAAATGCCGCACTCTCACTGCCAAACGCGTTTACTAACCGAGGCTCTAGCTACGGCCGCTATTACCGCCAGTGAAGTGAAGTTAGAGTTGCGCGATATGTCGGAGACCATTGCAGTTTTAGCTGATCCACGTTTCATCATCGCTGCCGTTGCTGCCCCATCTGGAATGCCCTTATTCCGTTGGCAAGCTGAGGTGCCAACACGTCAAGAGCGTGGCGTGAGCTTAATTGGTTGGCAAAACGCAATGCAAGATCCTATTGCCGCACTCTTACCGGGTTGCGAGTTTGAGCTCCTATTGCCGGAGGCGTATTTCACTAACTGTCGATTGGCGGATAAACAAGTACGTCCACTGAGTATTCGAGCTGCTGCGAATTTTCTAGAGAGTACTCTCGGAGTGATGCCTGCGGGATTGTCCTGCGTAGTGGGAGCTTTTGGTGAAGATCAGGCGGATGAGTATCGAATTTCTTTTAGCTTAAAAGGCTCTGCTGAAGTGGTGTATGGAGTGATCTGGCCTTTGTACGATCGCGAGAGTGTTGCCAACGATGCACTCAATGATTTGTCTGATGATGAAAGTCCGATGAAGCGAATTGCAGATGCGCTTCGTAATGCTGGTGTTGAAGATGTCTTTCGCCATGCAATGCTTTTTGACCCAGAGCTTTGTGATGACTGCGGAGCTCCGCTATTCCCAGATCGATCAGGTGATGCTGTGCATGCGGAGTTACCAGATGATGCGCCGACACAGCAACCCTTATTTCATTAAATTAATTCAGTCAGTTTTAAAACTGAAAGATACAAATAAAAAAGCCGAGAACGTCTCGGCTTTTTTACTATGAAGCATTGCTTTAGTTCTGTACAAAAGGCTCTGAATTCGCAAACAAGTGTGGAAGCTTGCCAGTCTTCATCTCTGCTGTTTGGCAGAAATCAGCAAGGCGAGTTCCAGACTTAATATTGAACAGCATTGCCTTATTGCCCAACACGACAAGATCGTGTCCGGTAGTAGCATTTTTATAACGCAAGCTTCCCGGTAGGGAGTTTTCGCGCTTCAGGTCAAATGTTTTCGATTCCCAAGTAAGGCGAACCGTTTCAGTTGTTCCTGAAGTTTTGAATTGCTTACTTTCACTACAAATCCAAGTGGATACTTCTTCGCTAGCAATGGCTTGGGCAGATCCCAGAAGGGCGCCTGCGACCAAGCTAGCGATGAGAAGGGTTTGCTTCATATGTATAAATCCTTATGAGAGGAGATGTTTAACGCCAGCTTGCTCTTCAAGCAATTCATTGAGCGTGTGGTTCATACGTTCACGTGAGAACTCATCAATTTCTAAACCCTCAACCATCTTGTATTCGCCGTTTTCGCAAGTTACTGGGTAGCCGTAGATTACTTCAGTAGGAATACCGTATTCGCCTTTAGATGGAATACCCATAGTGACCCACTTACCATTGGTACCCAAAACCCAATCGCGCACATGGTCAATTGCCGCATTAGCTGCAGATGCTGCAGAAGACAGGCCTCGGGCTTCAATAATGGCCGCGCCACGCTTGCCAACTGTAGGAATGAAAGTGTCTTTATTCCATGCTGCATCATTGATGCTGTCTTTTACAGACTTGCCGTCGATAGTCGCAAAGCGGTAATCAGGGTACATGGTAGGGCTATGGTTACCCCACACAACCAGTTTCTCAATATCAGCAACAGGCTTGTTTAGCTTGTTAGCCAATTGTGAGAGCGCGCGGTTGTGATCTAAGCGCAACATCGCTGTAAAGTTTTTCGCAGGGATATCTGGTGCAGACTTCATGGCGATATAGGCATTGGTGTTTGCTGGATTGCCAACCACCAATACTTTGACTGTTTTCTTAGCTACGGCGTTCAATGCCTTACCTTGCGCTGTAAAAATCTGCGCATTGGCTGAGAGTAAATCTTTGCGCTCCATACCTGGGCCACGTGGACGTGCGCCAACCAATAAAGCAACATCGATATCTTTGAATGCGGTCATTGGGTCAGAGTGCGCTGTCATACCTGCCAACAGGGGGAAAGCGCAGTCTTCGAGCTCCATCATCACGCCAGCTAGGGCTTTTTGAGCTTTTTCGTCAGGAATTTCTAATAACTGAAGGATAACTGGCTGATCTTTGCCCAATAAGTCGCCATTGGCGATACGAAAGAGTAGGGAATATCCGATTTGACCGGCTGCACCGGTGACTGCAACACGCATTGGGGCTTTTGCCATTACTAATAACTCCAGTTGAGGTTAATTAATTATTTTTTCTATTATCCATTCAAGTGTATGGACTTTCCATTTACACTGTCAATCATGTCTTATATAAGATATGAAATAAGCCTCAATTTTATCCAACATCAGTTGTAGTGGAGCTAATTTGTCCCTTATATCCGAACCAATTGCCTCGTTTAGCCCGCTGTATGAGCAAATTAAAGCCATGATATTGGCGAGTTTGCAGGCCTCTGAATGGTTGCCTGGTGATGCAATCCCCAGTGAGATGGAACTTGCAGCCCGATACGCAGTGAGTCAGGGGACGGTTCGTAAGGCCATTGATGAACTAGCTGCGCAAAACTTGCTAATTCGTCGCCAGGGCAAGGGTACCTTTGTAGCAACCCACCAAGAGGAAGACTTCCAATATCGTTTTTTACGTTTAGAGCCTGATTCTGGTGAGAAGTTGCACCTAAAAAACCAGTTTTTAGCCTGCGAGAACATCCCATCGGACCCCTATATTGCTCGCTTACTCAAGCTCAAGCCAGGTGATGCAATTATTCGGATTGATCGAATACAAAGCTCTGCGGGTCGACCAATCGCTTTTGAAGAGATTTGGCTCCCCGAAGCCCGTTTTAAAGGCTTAAATCTAGAGATGCTCAATGCTTGGCCTGGCCCAATGTATGCCTTCTATGAGAGTGAATATGCTACTCATATGGTTCGGGCGGAGGAAAAAATTAAGGCCGTCTTGGCGGGTTCAGACCTAGCCAAATATCTCCAAATTTCAGAGGGTGCCGCCTTACTCTCTGTTGAACGTGTGGCTTTCACCTACGGGAATAAACCAGTAGAAATTCGGCACGCAAGATATGACACTAACGGTCAGCATTACGACAACAAATTAAACTAGGTAGTACACTCAAAAATAGCAAAAACCAGTTTTTAACCCCTTTAAACGCTAAAAAGTCCCCACCATCACTAGGTTTCTAATAGAATATGTTGCAACACAACAAAACCACACTGAACCTCCACCGAAAGATTGAGATTACCCATGGTTGATGCACAGCAAGATGTAAAAAAAGATAGACCTGTTTACCGAAACATTGGTCTGGCTCAGTTAATTAAGTACCGCCTTCCTTGGGCTGGGAAAGTTTCTATTCTTCACCGAATCAGCGGAGCGGCACTGTTCTTGATGTTGCCATTCTTGCTTTATCTCTTAGATCAAAGCTTGGCCTCTGAGATGAGTTACCAAACCTTCCAGGCAATTACGGGTCATGTATTGGTAAAAATTATCCTTTTGGGATTAATCTGGTCCTTTTTGCACCATTTTTGTGCCGGCATTCGCTATCTTCTATTGGATTTAGAGATTGGCGTTGAAAAGGCTGATGCCAACCGCTCTGCAATTTTTGTATTTTGCTTAGGCCTAGCTCTAACCGCGATTGTTGGCCTCAAACTTTTTGGCCTTTATTAAGCACTTATTCACTAAGGAAATCGAATGCCTATTTATCAAATTGGACCTAAGCGCTTAGTTGTTGGCGCCCATTACGGCCTCAAAGAGTGGATTATTCAGCGCGCTACAGCCATCGTGATGGTGGTTTTTACGATTGTTCTTTTGGTGGACTACTGCATCACCGGTAGCGCAACTTATGAAGGTTGGGCTTCCTTATTTAGCAACCAGTTCATGAAGCTCTTGACGCTATTATTTTTTATCAGCTTGTTCTATCACGCATGGATTGGTATCCGCGATATCTGGATGGACTACATCAAGCCTGTCAGCATTCGTTTAACACTCCAAGTGTTAACTGTTTTGTATCTTGTAGCCTGTGCGGCCTATGCCGTACAAATTTTGTGGAAAGTGTAATTCAATGACCGCGATTAAAAAAGTATTGCCACGCCGTCGGTTCGACGCGGTAATTATCGGTGCAGGTGGTTCAGGTATGCGTGCTTCTTTGCAGTTAGCAGAGGCTGGCCTGAATGTTGCGGTATTAACTAAGGTTTTCCCAACGCGCTCACATACCGTTGCTGCTCAGGGCGGTATCGGTGCCTCACTCGGCAACATGAGTGAAGACAACTGGCACTATCATTTTTACGACACGATTAAAGGTTCAGATTGGTTAGGCGACCAAGACGTGATCGAGTTTATGTGCCGCGAAGCTCCAAAAGTTGTTTATGAGCTTGAGCACTTCGGTATGCCTTTTGACCGCAATCCTGACGGCACTATTTATCAACGCCCATTTGGCGGACACACAGCAAACTATGGCGAGAAAGCCGTGCAACGTGCTTGCGCTGCAGCTGACCGTACTGGTCATGCCATGTTACATACCTTGTACCAGCGAAACGTTCGTGCAAAAACAAACTTCTTCGTTGAGTGGTTAGCTCTCGATTTGATTCGTGATGACGCGGGTGATGTCGTTGGAGTTACTGCGCTCGAAATGGAAACAGGTCAAGTTTATATTTTAGAAACCAAAGTAGTCATGATGGCTACTGGCGGTGCTGGTCGTATTTGGGATGCATCTACCAATGCATTTATTAACACTGGCGATGGCATGGGCCTTGCTGCACGTGCAGGCATTCCATTGGAAGATATGGAGTTCTGGCAATTCCACCCAACTGGCGTAGCTGGTGCAGGGGTATTGTTGACTGAAGGTTGTCGTGGCGAAGGCGGCATCTTGCGTAACAAGGATGGCGAGCGCTTCATGGAGCGCTATGCTCCAACTTATAAAGACTTAGCGCCGCGCGATTTTGTATCTCGCTGCATGGATCAGGAAATTAAAGAAGGGCGCGGTTGTGGCCCGAATGGCGATTATGTTGTTCTCGACTTAACGCACATTGGTGCCGAGACCATCATGAAGCGTTTACCTTCGGTTTATGAAATCGGTATTAACTTTGCTAACGTTGATGTGACGAAAGAACCGATTCCTGTTGTGCCAACAATTCACTATCAGATGGGCGGTATTCCTACCAACATTAATGGTCAAGTTGTTGTCCCAGCTAAAGGTAAACCTAATGAAATCGTGAATGGCCTTTATGCCATTGGTGAGTGCTCTTGTGTATCTGTTCACGGTGCAAACCGTTTAGGTACTAACTCATTGCTCGACCTCTTGGTATTTGGTCGTGCAGCTGGTAATCATATTGTTGCGATGGATCTTAAGAAGCGCGAATTCAAACCATTGCCTGCTAATGCTGGTGAGCAAACTTTGGCTCGTATTGCTGCTCTTGATGAATCCACTTCTGGTGAGTATGCGCAAGATGTTGCAAACGATATTCGTAAGACTATGCAGAAATACGCTGGCGTGTTCCGCAATCAAGAGTTGATGGACGAGGGTGTTCGTCAAATGGCGAAGTTGACAGAGCGCGCTAAACACTTATGGTTAAAAGACAAGTCTGAAATTTTCAATACGGCGCGTATCGAAGCTTTGGAAGTTGCTAACTTGATCGAGGCTGCAAATGCAACCATGATTTCAGCTGCAGCACGTACTGAAAGTCGTGGTGCTCATTCTCATGATGATCATCAACATCGTGATGATGACAACTGGATGAAGCACACACTTTGGTATAGCGAAGGTAACCGCTTGGACTACAAGCCGGTTGTCCTTAAGCCATTGACTGTTGAGTCTTTCCCTCCAAAAGAACGTACTTTCTAAGCGAAGAGAAATTAAAAATGAGTGATATTCGTGTATTTGAAATTTACCGCTACGATCCAGATGTCGATGCTGCTCCACGCATGGAGCGCTATGAGCTCGAGTTAACTGGTGAACGTATGTTACTGGATGCCTTGATTTCTTTAAAGAAACAAGATGAAAGTATCTCCTATCGCCGCTCATGTCGTGAAGGTGTTTGTGGCTCAGATGCTATGAACATTAATGGCAAGAACGGATTGGCTTGCTTAACCAATATGTTGACCCTGCCTAAAGTCATTACCTTGCGCCCATTGCCTGGTTTACCAGTGGTGCGTGATTTGATTGTGGATATGACTTTGTTCTTTAAGCAATATCTTTCTATCAAACCTTACTTGGTTAATGACAATCCATTCCCAGAGAAAGAGCGTCTCCAGAGTCCTGAAGAGCGTGAAGAGTTGAATGGTTTATATGAGTGCATCTTGTGTGCCTCCTGCTCAACTTCATGCCCATCTTTCTGGTGGAATCCAGATAAGTTTGTCGGTCCTGCTGGTTTGCTTCAGGCATATCGATTTATTGCAGACAGCCGAGATGAAGATACAGCACAGCGCTTAGACAACTTGGAAGACCCATACCGTTTATTCCGCTGCCATACCATCATGAACTGCGTGGACGTTTGTCCTAAGCATCTCAATCCGACCAAGGCAATTGGAAAGATCAAGGAATTGATGGTACGTAGGGCTGTATGACCCTCAGTAATGCAGAGTTATATCGTTTAAAGAGTGATGCCCGCAGGGGTTTGCTTGAAAACGATCTGATTCTGCAGCGTTTTTTTGAGCGCTATGGCTCTCAAATAAGCGCAGAAGATGGAAAAGTATTGAGCCAGTTATTTGCTCTGGAAGACAATGACTTGATGGACATTTTAATTGGTCGCAGGGATTCTGTGGTGGGATTGGAAAAAGAGTCTCAAGAAGACTCTTTTAAGGCGGTATTACAAAAGCTGAGACAGAAATAATTCAGCATGGTGTTGCAGTTGTAGTTTAGATGCGTGATCACACAATGCAGTAATCATCAATTTGAATGACTAAGGATTAGAAATGATTGAATCGGACATCAAGGCAAAATTATCGTTTTCGGACGGCACACCAGATATCGACTTGCCAATTTATAAAGGCACCGTTGGTCCCGATGTAATTGATATTCGTAAACTTTACGGTCAAACCGGCAAGTTCACTTACGACTCAGGTTTTTTATCTACCGCTTCTTGTAATAGCAAAATCACTTACATTGATGGCGATAAAGGTGAGTTGCTCTATCGTGGTTACCCAATTGAAGATCTTGCGCATAACTGTGATTTCTTGGAAGTTTGCTACCTTCTAATCAATGGTGAGTTACCTAATGCTACCGAGAAAAAAGATTTTGAGGAATTGGTGACACATCACACGATGGTTCACGAGCAAATGCAATTTTTCTTGCGCGGTTTCCGACGTGATGCGCACCCAATGTCTGTATTAACTGGCTTAGTTGGTGCGATGGCGGCTTTTTACCATGACGCAATTGATTATAGTCAGACTAAAGCACGCGAAATTGCTCAGATTCGTCTGATTGCTAAGATGCCAACCTTGGTTGCAATGTCTTACAAGTATTCTGTAGGGCAGCCATTTATCTATCCAGATAATTCTTTGTCTTACACAGCCAACTTCATGCGCATGATGTTCGCAACACCATGCGAAGAGTACAAGGTCAATCCAGTCTTAGTACGTGCTTTGGATCGCATCTTTATCCTGCATGCTGACCATGAGCAAAATGCCTCTACTTCCACAGTGCGTTTGTGCGGCTCTTCTGGTACCAATCCATTTGCTGCTATCTCTGCTGGTATTGCTTGCCTTTGGGGCCCAGCTCACGGCGGTGCAAACGAAGCTTGCTTAGAGATGTTGAATGAAATTCAGGCTAATGGCGGTGTGGATAAGATTCATGACTTCATTGCTCAAGTCAAAGATAAGAACTCTAGCGTTCGCTTGATGGGCTTTGGTCATCGGGTTTATAAAAACTTTGACCCACGTGCAAAACTGATGCGTGAAACTTGCCATGAAGTATTGAAAGAAATGGGTCTGGAGAATGATCCATTGTTCAAGCTAGCCATGACTCTTGAAAAGATTGCCTTGGAAGATGAATATTTTGTCAGCCGCAAGCTCTATCCAAACGTAGACTTCTATTCTGGAATTGTTCAGCGCGCTTTGGGTATTCCAACTGAAATGTTTACCTGTGTATTTGCTTTGGCGAGAACAGTAGGTTGGATTGCTCAGTGGGAAGAAATGATTACTGACCCTGAGTACAAAATTGGTCGTCCACGTCAGTTATATGTTGGAGAAACTTCACGTAAGGTTCCCAACATCTCTGTACGTAAATAAAAAAGTTCTCGAGGGTATCCATGTCACGTACGCTTTATGACAAATTGTGGGATGACCATGTCGTCTATTCCGAAGAAGATGGCACGGCCACGATTTACATAGATCGTCAGTTATTGCATGAAGTAACCAGTCCTCAGGCTTTTGAAGGACTTAATTTAGCTGGCCGTCCAGTGTGGCGAATCTCTGCGAATCTGGCTGTTTCGGATCACAATGTTCCAACAACCGATCGCTCTGAAGGGATCGCTGATCCTATCTCGAAGTTACAAGTAGATACGCTTGATCAAAACTGCGACGCCTTTGGTATTACGCAATACAAAATGAACGATACCCGCCAAGGGATTGTTCACGTCATTGGACCAGAGCAGGGTGCAACCTTGCCTGGTATGACCGTAGTCTGTGGTGATTCACATACCAGTACGCATGGTGCATTTGGTGCGCTAGCTTTTGGTATTGGGACATCTGAAGTCGAGCATGTTTTAGCCACCCAAACTTTGCTGATGAAAAAAAGCAAGAACATGTTGGTTAAGGTGGACGGACGTCTGCAACCTGGTTCTACTGCGAAAGACATTGTCCTCGCCGTGATTGGTAAGATCGGTACTGCTGGTGGAACTGGTTACACCATTGATTTTGCTGGTGAGGCTATTCGCAACCTCTCTATGGAAGGTCGGATGACTGTTTGTAATATGGCCATTGAAGCTGGTGCTCGCGCCGGACTTGTGGCCGTTGATGAAACCACGATCGAATACATCCAAGGTAGACCATACGCCCCCAAAGGTGAGGCTTTGCGACATGCTCTGCAATACTGGCGCACCTTACATTCAGATTCAGATGCACAGTTTGATGCCGTAGTTGAGCTACGCGCTGAAGAAATTGCCCCTCAAGTAACTTGGGGAACTTCGCCAGAAATGGTCTTAGCTATTAGTGATCGCGTTCCCGATCCTGAGAAAGAGCGTGATGGAAACAAGCGTTCTGCAATGGAGCGTGCACTTGAATACATGGGTCTCGTTCCGAACACACCATTAAGCAATATCTCTATTGATAAAGTATTCATCGGATCTTGTACCAATAGTCGTATTGAAGATATTCGTGCTGCTGCCAAGGTGGTTGATCGTTTAGGTAAGAAGGTGGCTGCTAATGTGAAGTTGGCATTAGTAGTTCCTGGTTCTGGATTGGTAAAAGCCCAAGCTGAGCGCGAAGGTTTAGATCGGGTATTTAAAGCTGCTGGATTTGAGTGGCGCGAGCCTGGCTGCTCTATGTGTTTGGCGATGAATGCTGATCGCCTTGAGCCTGGTGAACGTTGCGCATCTACATCCAATCGCAACTTTGAAGGTCGCCAAGGTAATGGCGGAAGAACGCACTTGGTGAGCCCAGCAATGGCTGCTGCCGCTGCGATTGAAGGTCATTTTGTTGATGTTCGTAAGATTTCATAAGGAGTTACAGTGTTTAAATGGTCTTCTTTCACAATGATTAAAAAATTGACGATAGTTGCTGCCATCGGCATCATCCTGTCTGCTTGCGCAAATACAATGGAAGGTGTTGGTAAAGATCTTCAAACTATGGGTAACTCTATGGGTGGAAGCAAAAATTCCAACACAAGCAATCAGTCCCAAACTCAAGGGAAAGATGTTGTTGTGACGCCAGTGAAGTAAGTTCACAGCAATCATCATAAAAATACTATGGAAAAATTTACGGTATACAAAGGCTTGGTAGCCCCGCTGAATCGCGAAAATGTGGATACCGATGCCATCATTCCCAAGCAGTTCTTAAAATCAATTAAGAAAACGGGTTTTGGCCAAAATTTATTTGATGAATGGCGTTATTTGGATCATGGTGAGCCTGGTCAAGATTGCAGCGCACGCCCAATCAATCCAGATTTTGTTTTAAATCAACTGCGTTACAAAGATGCCGGTATTTTGCTGGCCCGGAAGAACTTTGGCTGTGGCAGCTCCCGTGAGCATGCACCTTGGGCTTTAGATCAGTATGGCTTTAGGGCGGTGATTGCCCCTAGTTTTGCCGACATCTTTCACAATAATTGCTTTAAAAACGGTCTTTTACCGATTGTCCTCTCGGAGATACAGGTAGACCATTTATTTAACGAAACTCTGGCTTTTAGTGGTTATCAGCTCACAATTGATCTAGAGGCCCAGCAAGTTATCCTGCCTGATGGAACCGCTTACAGCTTTGATGTGGCGCCATTCAGAAAGCATTGCCTGCTGAACGGCTTAGATGATATTGGCTTAACCCTGCAACATGCAGATAAAATCAAGGCTTACGAAGCTGAGCGCATTCTGAAGATGCCTTGGCTTGCTACACAACTGCCCTAGTTTTATAGAGTTAAAGGCCTTTTCATGAAAATTGCAGTCCTACCGGGCGATGGTATCGGCCCGGAAATCGTTGCTGAAGCCGTCAAGGTGCTAAACGCGCTCGGTCCTCAATTTGACCTAGAGACGGCACCTGTTGGCGGTGCTGCTTATGATGTCGCTGGACATCCATTGCCGCCTGCAACTTTAGAGCTTGCTAAAAAAGCAGATGCTATTTTGTTTGGTGCTGTGGGTGACTGGAAATATGATGCCTTGGCTCGTGAACTCCGTCCAGAGCAAGCCATCTTAGGTTTGCGCAAGCATCTTGAGCTGTTTGCCAACTTTAGACCTGCTATTTGCTATGACGAGCTTACCGCTGCGTCCAGCTTAAAGCCTGAGATCGTTAGTGGTCTGGATATATTGATTATTCGCGAACTGAACGGCGATATCTACTTTGGTCAGCCACGTGGTATTCGTACTTCTGAATTGCCTTTATTTAAGGGTGCGCGTGAAGGTTTCGACATGATGCACTACAGCGAACCTGAAGTAGAGCGTATTGGCCGTGTCGCTTTTGAAGCGGCCCGTAAGCGTAGCAAAAAGGTGTGCAGCGTGGACAAGGCCAATGTATTAGAGACTTCACAGTTGTGGCGTGATGTCATGATTCGTGTTGGCAAAGATTATCCTGATGTTGAGTTAACGCATATGTATGTTGATAACGCTGCTATGCAATTAGTGAAGGCGCCCAAAGCATTTGATGTGGTGGTGACTGGTAACTTGTTTGGCGATATTCTTTCAGATGAAGCTTCGATGTTGACTGGCTCAATTGGTATGTTGCCATCGGCTTCATTGGATAAAAACAATAAAGGCTTGTATGAGCCAAGTCATGGTTCAGCGCCCGATATCGCGGGTAAGGGTATTGCCAATCCATTGGCAACGATTCTTTCTGCTGCCATGATGTTGCGTTACTCATTGGGTTTACCTGCAGAAGCAGATCGTATCGAAGCGGCAGTCCAACAGGTTTTATCCCAAGGTTTGCGTACCGCCGATATTTACACCGAAGGTACAAAAAAAGTTTCTACCATTGAAATGGGTAATGCCGTGGTTGCTGCCCTTGCAAAATAAGAATTACTTATATTAAAAATATTTCATCACACTGAATAGATAGTTGCTCATCATGTCAAATACAAAAACACCTTTAGTCGGCTTAGTTGGATGGCGGGGTATGGTTGGTAGCGTTCTCATGGAGAGAATGTTGGCTGAAAAAGATTTTGACCTGATTGAGCCTGTATTTTTTAGTACCAGCCAGGCTGGTGGTGAAGTGCCACTCTTAAATGGTCAAAAAGTGACTCAGAGTGAAAATACTTTGCTCGATGCAAACGATGTCAAAGCACTGATGCGTTGCGACATTATTTTGACCTGTCAGGGTGGTGATTACACCAATGAGATTTTTCCTCAATTACGTGCCGCTGGTTGGCAGGGTCACTGGATTGATGCCGCTAGCGCTTTGCGCATGAAGGATGATGCGGTCTTGATTTTGGATCCAGTAAATCGTCCAGTGATTGATAAAGCGCTGGCCGCCGGCGGAAAAAACTGGATTGGTAGTAACTGCACAGTCAGTTTAATGATGATGGCTATGGGTGGTTTGGTTAAGGCTGATATGGTCGAGTGGATTAGTGCTATGACCTACCAGGCAGCTTCAGGTGCTGGCGCCCAAAATATGCGTGAACTGTTATTGCAAATGGGCGCATTGCGCGATAGCGTAGCCACTGAATTAGCTGACCCTTCTTCTTGGATTCTGGATATTGATCGCAAAATTACTGAGACATTACGTTCACCGGATTTTCCAAAGAAAAACTTCCGCAATACTCCTCTAGCCGGTAGTTTGATTCCTTGGATTGACGTTCCTGTTGAGAACGGTCAAACCAAAGAAGAATGGAAGGGCGGAGCTGAGTTTAATAAGATCTTGGGTCGACCTGCGTTTAGAACCCCAGGCAGCATTCCGATTGATGGCTTATGTGTTCGTGTTGGTGCGATGCGCTGCCACTCACAAGGCCTGACTGTCAAACTCAAAAAAGATATTCCGCTTAAAGAGATTGAGGCCATATTGGCCAATGACAATCAATGGGTCAAGGTGGTTCCAAATGATCGCGAGATTACTGAACGTGAATTATCTCCAGCCGCTGTTAGCGGCACATTGACGGTACCTATCGGACGATTGCATAAGATGGCGATGGGTCCTGAATATCTTGGTGCTTTTACTGTGGGCGATCAACTTTTGTGGGGTGCTGCGGAGCCCTTACGTCGAATGTTAAGAATTCTATTGGATAGCAATGCCTAATAATCAGATGCTGAAATTTATCTTTGCTAGTTTTATTGGCATTGCACTATCAACTAGTGTTTTTGCCGTGTCATTAGGCAAGGCAAATTTAGTATCTAATCCCGGCGAAAGTCTTCGAATTGAGGTGCCCATTGAATTATCTGCAGATGAGCAAGCTCTTTTAACCACTTTATCGGCATCAATACCATCGGCAAGCGCTTATGAGCGGCTCGGTATTTCACCTAAAATTTTGGACTTTAATGCCCAAGTGATGGTGTACCGATCAAAGGATGGGCGTTTGATGGTTTTGGTAGAAACGGTAAAAGCTGTACCGATCTCTGAGGATATCTTTGTAGATTTATTGCTGACCTTAAATTGGTCAACAGGTTCGATCACTAGGATCTATACATTTTTAAATGGTGCTTTGCCTAAGTTCATTGTGGAGCCTGGGCAAACTTTATCTTCGATTGCTTCACAGATGGATCCGGCTTCACCAGAGTTTTCAATCGATCAGAAAATGATGGCTTTGTATCAAGCCAATCCAGATGCTTTTGCGGGTGGCAATATTAATCGTTTGCGCGCTGGCGCAGAGCTCTTGATTCCTGATCCTGCCGCAGTGCAAGCGATTGATTCTAAGCTTGCTAAGGACTTTGTAGACTCGTCGGCGCAAAAATGGACCGAGAAAAAGAGTGACCTAGCTAGCGTAGAAGTGAGCGTTGATGATGTTGTTAAGTCTGAAAATCGTTTAAAGATCGGCTCTAGTGGAGACCGAGATGCGGATAACAAGCGTATTACCGAAGAAATCGTTGCACAAGAAAAAATTCTTGAACAAACTAATGCTAGAGCACAAGAGTTAGAGAAGAATATTTCAGACTTAAAAAAATTATTAGCTGAATCTCAAGGTGTCCCAGAGGTGCTTGACTCCGGAAAGAGCGGATTTAATGTAAAGACAGCTTTTCTTGGTCTGCTTGCTTTTGTTTTGATCACGGGACTTTTGATTTGGTACTTTGTTAATAATTCTCGTAAAGCTGCTTTACCTCCTGTTCATGCTCGTGACTACCCAGTTGAAGACGAGCAGAAGCAATCTCCAGCACCCGATCACCATAGAAGTGATCACGCTCATCATGAGGGTATGTCCGATAAAGCCAAGGCATTATTCGGAAGCATTAATCTGGATTTACCTGTTGCTAAGCCTTCCACATCGGATCTGACGCCTGATGAGCTTAGGGTGAGATTAAATCTAGCCCGGGCCTACGTCACCATTGAAGACTTTTCTGCCGCCAAGAAGTCGCTTGAAGAGATTGTCCGTATTGGCGCATCAATTGACCCTGAAATTGTGGTTGAAGCCCAAGGTGTATTAGTCGAGCTTCCGCAGAGTAATAGCTAAACTTTGATGCGCATTGCCCTCGGACTTCAGTATGACGGCAGTGCTTTTTCTGGTTGGCAGACACAGGTCAATCAGCTTACTGTTCAGGATGAGTTAGAGAGAGCTATTGCCTCGTTTGTTGGCAATGATGCCCAGAATTCTCATCCCATACGTGTTGTCACTGCTGGTCGAACCGATGCAGGCGTTCATGCATTAGGTCAAGTTGTTCACTTTGATGTCGAGGTTGAGCGAGATAACTGGTCTTGGGTGAGGGGCGTTAATGCATTCCTGCCAGAGTCCATTGTGATCAATTGGGCTCAACCAGTTGCGGATGAATTTAGTGCTCGCTATTCTGCTTACGAACGTACTTATATCTATGCATTACATGCAGGGCCTTGTCGTTCTCCCATGGCTGCAGATCGCGCTGGTTATGTGATGCTTCCAGCAGATCGCTGGTTTGATATCGATGCGATGAGATCTGCTGCTAAATGCTTGATTGGTGAGCATGATTTCACTTCTTTTCGTTCCTCAGAATGTCAAAGTAAGACTCCAGTGAAGACGATGTATTCCATCGACATTTTCTCGAATGAGCCGTGGCTGTATTTTAGGATCACAGGAAATGCCTTCTTGCATCACATGGTTCGCAATTTAGTGGGAAGCTTTATCCAAATTGGCGTAGGCAAGCAATCAGCTGATTGGATGGCTGAAGTTTTGGCCGCAAAAAATCGTAGTGTTGCAGCCCCCACATTTTCACCTTCAGGCCTCTATTTAGCGCAAATTGCCTACCCGGAAGAATTTAATATCCCCAAACCCTGGCTTTCAAACTCCTGGTTGCCTAAGGCGATTTTTGTATAAATATGTCTTTAAGAGCTCAAGACCCTTATCATTTCCCTTTATGGGCTTAATAACAAACTCGCCAGGCCGAACTAGGGTCAAAATCTGCGGTCTTAAGTCGCCAGGGGATGTCGATGCAGCTGTCACCTCAGGTGTTGATGCGCTTGGATTCGTGTTTTACCCCCCAAGTCCTAGGGCCGTTACTCCCAATATCGCTGCCGCATTGATTTCTAGGCTTCCAGCTGGGGTTGATGCGGTTGGATTGGTCGTCAATGCTACCGATGCTGAATTTGAGGCCATCAGGGCTGCGGCCCCGATCACTTTGTGGCAGTTTCATGGGGATGAGTCTCCTGAGGAGTGCCAACGCCTAGCTGCAGGTCAGCCCTGGATGAAGGCCGCCCGTGTTGGGGCAGGCTTCGCGTTTGATGATTTTTCCCTACAATATGGGCAAGCAAATGCTCTTTTGCTCGATGCGCTCGTTGAGGGCTATGGGGGAGGGGGCATTCCTTTTGATTGGTCAGGAATTCCACAAGCATGGATAAGCGCAAACGCGCCTCGGGTCGTTTTGAGTGGTGGATTGAACGTTCACAACGTGGGCGAAGCTATTGCTCGTCTACATCCTTGCGCGGTTGACGTCTCTAGTGGCGTAGAAATCAGCAAAGGTGTAAAAGACCACGCCTTGATGAAAGAGTTTATCGAGGCAGTGCGTGCAGCAGATGCAAGCACGCCAACCTAATCATTTGCTGTAACTAATAAAAGAGGTATTTATGTACGATAAGCCAGATGCACGGGGACACTTTGGTCCTTACGGTGGCGTATTTGTTTCTGAGACGCTCATGTTTGCTTTGGATGAGCTCAAGGCGGCTTATGCAAAATATCAATACGATCCTGAATTCTTAGAAGAATTTCATTATGAGCTCAAGCATTTTGTAGGTCGTCCATCACCGGTCTATCACGCTAAACGTTGGAGTGAGATGTTAGGCGGCGCACAAATTTATCTTAAGCGTGAAGATTTGAATCACACTGGCGCGCACAAAATTAACAATGTGATCGGTCAAGCTATGTTGGCTAAGCGCATGGGCAAGCCTCGCATTATTGCTGAAACTGGAGCAGGGCAGCATGGTGTTGCTACTGCAACTATTTGCGCACGTTTCGGTTTAGATTGCACTGTGTATCAAGGTTCTGTTGACGTAGCGCGTCAAGCGCAAAATGTGTTCCGTATGAAATTACTTGGCGCAAAAGTGGTGCCTGTTGAATCTGGAACGAAGACGCTAAAGGATGCCTTAAATGAAGCCATGCGTGACTGGGTTACTAATGTAGAAGATACCTTTTACATTATTGGTACTGTCGCTGGACCCCATCCGTACCCAATGATGGTCCGAGACTTTCAAAGCGTCATCGGGGAAGAGTGCAAAATACAAATGCCTGTAATGACTGGGCGTCAGCCTGACTATGTCATGGCCTGCGTTGGCGGCGGTTCTAACGCTATGGGTATTTTCTATCCTTACATTGATTTCCCGGAAGTAAAATTAATTGGAGTTGAAGCTGCAGGTCATGGCCTCAATAGTGGCCTTCACTCAGCAGCCCTTTGCGTTGGAAAGCCAGGTGTTTTGCACGGCAATCGCACCTATCTTTTGCAAGATGAAAATGGACAGATATCAGAAACGCATTCAGTTTCTGCTGGCATGGATTACCCAGGCGTTGGTCCTGAGCATGCGTGGTTAAAGGACTCTGGCCGCGCTGACTATGTAGCAATAACGGATGAAGAAGCATTAAAAGCTTTTCATGACTGCTGCCGTATTGAAGGCATTATTCCCGCCCTAGAATCTGCTCATGCGATTGCCTATGCATGTAAATTAGCGGCCACACTTCCTAAAGATAAAACGATCTTGGTCAACCTATCTGGACGTGGTGACAAGGACATGCATACCGTTGCACAAGCTACTGGTTCCGAGGGCTAATCCCTAGTTCATCATTAGGTCACATATAAGAATAGATACGATTTTCCATGTCAAAAATTACTGCACTCTTCAATGAACTAAAAGCTAGCGGGAAAAAAGGCTTAATCCCTTTTATTACCGCTGGTGATCCCGATCCCAAACTCACTGTTGAATTAATGCACGCATTAGTTCGTGGTGGCTCTAACGTCATTGAACTTGGGGTGCCATTTTCTGACCCGATGGCAGATGGTCCTGTTATTCAACGCTCGTCTGAAAGAGCGCTGACACAAGGCGTTACTCTGCGTGGTTGCTTAGAAATGGTGAAAGAGTTTCGTAAAGTCGATACTGCTACACCAGTCGTTTTAATGGGCTATGCCAATCCAGTCGAACAGATGGGAGCGGAGCGCTTTGCAACGGAAGCTAAAGCTGCCGGCGTTGATGGTGTTTTGATCGTGGACTATCCTCCAGAGGAGTGCGTTGATTTTGCTAATCAAATGAGGGCAGCGGGCGTAGATCCAATTTTTCTATTGGCTCCCACTTCATCACCAGAGCGTATAAAAGACGCTGCTAAAATAGCTTCTGGTTATATCTACTATGTCTCTATGCGCGGAGTAACTGGCGCATCTCATCTGAATACTCAGGATGTGGCAAGCATTATTCCTAAAATTCGTGAGGCTACGTCAATTCCGATCGCAGTCGGTTTTGGTATTAATGATGCTGAAAGTGCCCGTGCAGTATCAAAAACCGCTGATGCGGTGGTGATTGGTAGTCGAATTATTCGTCTTTTGGAGGATTCTGCCCCTGGCCAAGCGGTACAATCACTCGAAACCTTCATTCGTGAAATTCGCGTCGCTTTAGATAGTTAATGCACTGGATAGTTAAATACTGATGAGCTGGATCGATAAATTACTACCCCCGCAAATCCAACATACGGATCCTGCTAATCGCAAGTCTGTTCCTGAAGGACTTTGGGTTAAGTGTCCCAGCTGTGAAACCGTACTGTATAGCACTGATATCGAAGCAAATTTATCGGTTTGTCCTAAGTGTAGTCATCACATGCGCATTGGCGCCCGTCAGCGCCTCGATAGTCTTTTAGACCCAAAGGGTCGCTATGAAATTGGCGCTGATATTTATCCAGTCGACCCACTCAAATTTAAAGATTCCAAAAAGTACCCTGATCGCTTAAAAGAAGCTAGTGATGCTTCTGGCGAAACCGAGGCCTTAATTGTTCTTGGCGGAAAAATTGAGAGCATTCCAGTGGTGACGGCCTGCTTTGAATTCCAATACATGGGTGGCTCAATGGGTTCGGTAGTAGGTGAGCGTTTTGCTCGCGGCGTACAGGAAGCCATTGCTAAGAAGTGTGCTTTTATTTGTATGACCGCTACTGGCGGTGCGCGTATGCAAGAAAGCTTGCTATCTCTTTTTCAGATGGCGAAGACTAACTCGATGCTCACTCTGCTCTCTAAAAAAGGTTTGCCCTACATTAGCGTTTTAACAGACCCAACCATGGGTGGAATTTCTGCCAGCTTTGCGTTTATGGGCGATGTAGTGATGGCCGAACCAAAGGCTTTAATTGGTTTTGCTGGTCCGCGTGTGATCGAGCAAACTGTGCGTGAAAAATTACCAGAAGGCTTTCAGCGCTCTGAGTTTTTGATGCAAAAGGGCGGCATCGACATGATCGTTGATCGTCGCCAGATGCGAGGTGAGATTGCCCGTTTGTTGGCTTTGCTACAGCAACTCCCTGAGCCTGCGATTGCGGGTAGCGCAGCTGTATAAAGCGCTTGAATCTCGCCCTCCAAACTCCCATCCTTTTTTCTAGCTTAACGGCTTGGCTTAGTCACCTCGAAACAGCCCATCCCGTTGGTATTGATATGGGTCTTGCACGCATCAATCGTGTTAAAGATGCCCTAGGCCTTCACTTCGATTGCCCGGTGATTACTGTGGCTGGCACCAATGGCAAAGGTTCTACTTGCGCCTACCTTGAGACTATTTTGCTAGCCTCTGGCTACAAGGTTGGCTGCCATATGTCGCCACATTTACTCGTCTTTAACGAGCGTGCACGCGTTAATGGTGAAGAGGTAAAAGATGATCTTTTGCTAGAGCATTTTGCAGCTGTTGAAAAAGCTCGCGTTAGCTTAGTGGATGCGCCAACCTTAACGTATTTTGAGTTCACCACCTTGGCGATCATGCATTTATTTTCCAATGCTCAATTAGATGCAGTAGTGCTTGAAGTTGGAATGGGTGGCCGTTTGGATGCGGTCAATATTGTTGATGCAGATTGTGCGATTGTCACGAGTATCGATATTGATCATGCCGATTTTTTGGGTGGCACACGTGAGGCAATTGGTTTTGAAAAAGCAGGTATTTTCCGAGCTGGTGGTATTGCAGTTTGTGGAGATCCAGTACCTCCACAAACTTTGATTGATCACGCTGAAAAACTCGGCTGTGATTTATGGCTCCAAGGCCGTGACTATAACTTTCAGGGTGATAAGCAGCAGTGGGGTTGGGCAGGGCGTCAAAAACGCTTTAGCGGCTTAGGCTACCCTGCATTACGTGGTGCCAATCAAATTCTGAATGCCTCCGCCGTGATTGCTGCATTAATGGCCTTACATCAACGACTGCCGGTTAGTGCGCAGGATATTCGGAATGGCTTTGCTATGGTGGAGCTGCCAGGTCGTTTTCAGGTTCTACCAGGTCAGCCAACGATCGTTTTAGATGTTGCCCACAATCCTCATGCAGCAGCCACCTTGGGGCAAGGCTTGGATAAGATGGGCTACCACCCCTATACCTATGCCATTTTTGGTGCAATGGCAGATAAGGATATTGCTGGGGTTATTAAGCCCTTATTAAGTAGCGTGGACTTCTGGTTTTGCACAGATTTACCAACTCCACGCGCCGCTAGTACCGCAGCACTATCTGAGAAGTTGATAGATCTGGGTGTGTCCGTTAAAAATGGGGAAGATGGTGGCATTGAATGCTTCCCAGATCCTGCTGCAGCGTATCAAAAAGCGCTTTCTAAGGCCGGTGAGGGTGATAGAATTGTTATCTTCGGATCCTTCTATACCGTTGCCGGAGTAATGGCATATCGAAATAACCAGGCCCATTGATCCATGATTCGTTTACCTAAGCTTTTTAAGCGAAACTTTGAGACTGAAGACCTTGATCGGGCTTCGGTGAGGGGCCGTCGTACAGTCAATAAATTAGCCCCCCGCAGTTTTCAGCGCGCTCAAGAAAATGAAGAGCTCGCTTTTACAGAAGATCCAGATCAACAACGTGCCCGCCATCGTCTGATTGGTGCGGCCGTTCTAGTATTAATTGCGGTAGTTGGCCTTCCTCGTATTTTGGACAATAAGCCTAAGTCTGTGAATAACGATATTGCTGTCAATATTGTGACTAGTCTGCCTACCCCTAACGCTGCTTTATCCGGAAATGATGAGAAGCCGAGTTCGGCTGCTACTGTTGAAGTGCCAGCGAAAGAAAAAGCGCCTACTCCACCCAAAGAGCTTGCAGCGAAATCATCCCCCGCAGTAAGTAAATCAAATTCCATTAGTGGCTTGGCCGCCGGTGAAGAAGTCATCATTGCACCAGATGCAATCACTAAATCAAAAACTGAAGAGCCCCCTAAAAAAATGGGGCCCGGTAAATATGTCATCCAGGTTGGTGCTTTTGCATCCGAAGAGCGAGCTAAGGGCTGGATAGCCAAGATGAAGGATCAAAAGATTCCTAATTACGTTTTAAATAAGACCGGTACTGACGGAGTAAAACTTTTCTTATTGAGAGCGGGGCCTTTTGCTGATAAGGATGCTGCTGAAGCTGCTGAGAAAAAAGTGAAAGCCATGGGCTTATCTCCAAGGCTAGTTGAGGTGGAAGCCCCTTAATGGAATATTTGTCCACCCTGAAGTTAACCACGGTGGATTACTTCACCCTGGTAGTGCTATTAGTTTCTGCATTGGTGGGGATTTCTCGAGGTCTTTTCAAAGAGGTGCTGGCACTAGCATCTTGGTTTGTAGCTGCTTGGGTTGCATATCACTATACAAACTACCTTTCTGTCGAATGGTTATCTACTTTTCATATGGATGAGTTACTGAGCTTAGGTGTGAGCTTCCTCATTCTCTTTATCCTTACCTTGATTGTCTGTGGTTTGATCGGCAATGTGATTCAGAAGATTATTGCGTCTGCTGGATTGAGCATGACAGATCGATTTCTTGGTCTCGTATTTGGCTTAGCGCGTGGTGGTGTCGTTGTCGTAGTGATGGCTACATTAGCTGCCTTGACTCCTATTCCTCAGAGCGTCGCATGGCAGAAGGCAATTACCCGACCAGCTATCGATATGGCAACTGGCTTAATTAAGGGTTGGTTGCCGGCAGACTGGGCAAAGCAATTAAGTAATGCAATGCCTAAAATTACACCCACCGTTACACCTTCATTAACAATAGGGATCTAGGCTTATGTGCGGCGTCGTCGGAACAGTTTCCCACTCCCCAGTGAATCAGCTCATTTATGACGCGTTGTTGTTGCTACAACATCGTGGTCAAGATGCTGCTGGCATGGCAACGATGAATGGCAATTCATTCACGATGCATAAAGCCAATGGTCTTGTGCGAGATGTATTTAGAACTCGCAATATGCGAAGTCTTTTAGGTAGTGCTGGTATTGGTCAGGTTCGTTATCCAACTGCTGGATCAGCAAGCAGTGAGGAAGAGGCTCAACCGTTTTATGTCAGCGCTCCTTACGGCATCATTCTGGCGCATAACGGCAACCTGACTAATGCGGCTAGCCTGCGTGTAGAGATGGCTTATCGTGATCGTCGCCACATCAATACCAGTTCCGATACAGAAGTGTTGTTGAACGTATTGGCTGATGAACTTCAAAAAGAAACCAATAGCGCTGCATTAGATGAGAGCGCGATGTTTAACGCTGTTACACAAGTCACTAAGCGTGTTAAAGGCTCTTACGCTGTAGTTTCTTTGATAGCGGGCTATGGCTTATTGGCGTTTCGCGACCCGTTTGGAATTCGACCTCTCTGCATTGGGCGCATGGATACACAGAAGGGTCCAGAGTGGATGATTGCCTCTGAGTCTGTTGCACTTGATGGCCTTGGCTTTACCTTTGTGCGCGATGTAAATCCTGGTGAAGCAATTTATATTGATTTGGATGGCAATTTCTCTTCGCGTCAGTGTGTTGCTGATGCAGTTCTGACACCTTGTATTTTTGAATATGTTTACATGGCTCGTCCAGACTCCACAATTGATGGCGTGACTGTTTATAACGTGCGGATGCGCATGGGTGATTACCTCGCTGAAAAGATTCGTAAAGAAACGATTCCAGGCGAGATTGATGTTGTGATGCCGATTCCTGACTCTAGCCGTCCAGCAGCAATGCAGGTTGCTAAACGTCTGGGTGTTGATTACCGCGAAGGATTCTTCAAGAATCGTTATATCGGTAGAACCTTCATCATGCCTGGCCAAGCTGTGCGCAAAAAATCAGTCCGTCAGAAACTCAATGCCATGCGCATTGAGTTCAAAGATAAGACCGTCTTAATTGTGGACGACTCTATTGTTCGTGGTACTACCTCATTTGAGATTGTGCAGATGGCACGAGAGTCCGGCGCCAAGAAAGTGATTTTTGCTTCCGCTGCACCACCTGTGCGCTTCCCTAATGTGTATGGCATCGATATGCCAACGCGTAGTGAGTTGGTTGCTTATGGCCGCACTGATGAAGAGATCAATAAGTTGATTGGTGCAGACCAATTAATCTATCAAAGCGTCGAAGATATGAAGCAGGCCGTCAAAGATATCAACCCTGATATCCAGAACTTTGAGGCATCTTGTTTTGATGGTCACTACATTACTGGCGATATCAATGAATCTTATTTGGATGCTCTGGAGGCTGCTCGCAATACTTCCGAAGCGAAGGCCGACCGTCAGCACGATTCTAGCGACTTTGCCCGTTCTCAACTGCATTTGCATTTAGCAACAGAAGACTAAAAACAACGATCGAGTTCCTCGGGCGTGTGCGCCTGAGGCAATTCTGTAATTCGGTGTCAAAATAGCGGTATGAAGAGTAAACCAATCCGAAAAAAACCTGATTTTTCTAAACTTGCGCTTGAAACCTTAGCGGTTCGTGCAGGTACTCGCCGTACTGCTGAATACCAAGAGCACTCTGAGGCTATGTTCCTCACTTCCAGTTTTTGCTTTGATAGTGCAGAGCTTGCAGCGGATGGCTTTGCACATGCAGATCAGGGTTTTATTTATTCTCGTTTTACCAATCCTACTGTCAGCATGTTCCAGGATCGTTTGGCTGCTCTAGAAAGTGGCGAAGCTTGTATTGCCACTTCTTCTGGTATGGCTGCTATTTTGACAATGGCAATGTCCCATCTTCAGGCCGGAGACCACGTTGTTTGCTCTCGCTCTGTGTTTGGCGCCACCATCCAATTATTTAGCAATATTCTGGGACGCTTTGGTATTACAACGACCTATGTGGATTTAGCGGACACCAAGGCTTGGCAAAATGCCGTCCAAGAAAATACCAAATTGTTTTACTTGGAAACACCATCCAATCCTTTGACTGAGATTGCTGATATCAAGGCTATCTCCAAAATAGCAAAGAAAGCTCAGGCACTATTTGCGGTTGATAACTGCTTTTGTACGCCGGCTTTACAAAGACCTCTCTTATTAGGTGCTGACGTCGTGATTCATTCGGCAACTAAATACTTGGATGGCCAGGGTCGCGTAGTTGGTGGTGCAATTGTTGGCAGCAATGATTTCATTATGGGCAAAGTATTTCCCTATGTGCGTACTGCCGGCCCAACACTTTCAGCCTTCAATGCCTGGGTATTCTTAAAAGGTTTGGAAACTCTCGAGTTGCGCATGAAGCAGCAGAGTCAAAATGCTCTAGAGATTGCTCAATGGCTAGAAAAACAGCCGGGAGTAGAGCGTGTTTACCATCCTGGTCTGAAGTCCCATCCGCAGCATGCGTTGGCTAAGCGCCAGCAAAAAGCAGGTGGCGCTATTTTGTCTTTCACACTGAAGGGTGGAAAAAAAGCGGCTTTCAATTTGATTAATCAAACAAAGCTCTGCTCCATTACTGCAAACCTTGGGGACACTCGCACAACGATCACCCATCCTGCTACCACAACACACTGTCGAGTCAGTCCAGAGGCTCGTAAAGCCGCAGGTATTACTGATGGCTTGGTCCGTATCGCTGTTGGGCTTGAGAGCGTGGTAGATTTAAAGAGTGATCTCATTGGTGGACTGAAGAAGTAAGTTCCATAAAATATTCAAGATCAGGGAATTTATGGGCTTTAGTGATGCTACCCAGTTCTGGAATGAACGTTTTAATAAACAAGAATTTATCTTTGGAAAAGAGCCAAATGAATTTCTGGTTGAGCAAGCGTCCCATTATCTAAAGCCCAACTCTTCTGTTCTCTGTATTGCTGATGGAGAAGGGCGAAATGGTGTTTGGCTTGCCAAGCAAGGGATGCGCGTAACGGGCTTCGATGTTTCTGATATTGCACTTGCCAAAGCCAATCAGCTCGCTGCTGATAACGAAGTCAATATTCAATACAGTCTTTGTGACACCGATGGCTTTGATTGGCAGGCCAATACATATGATGCGGTAGTTGGGATCTTCATCCAGTTTGCCGATCCCGAAATGCGCGCCAGAATTTTCCAACAAGTACGCCAGACTTTGAAATCAGGCGGCCTGTTTATTTTGCAGGGATACACCCCAAAGCAACTGGAATACAAAACCGGTGGCCCATCACTGATAGAGCATCTCTACACCGAAGAAATGATTCGCGAGTTAAGTCAAGGTTTTGAAGTGCTTGAGCTCCAGTGCTACGAAAAAGAATTATCAGAGGGAGCAAGGCATACTGGTATGTCAGCATTGCTTGGGATGGTAGCCAAAAAGAGGGCGTAAAAAAAGCTGCCGAAGCAGCTTTTTGATTTAGCGTTGCAACTTAACCGGCTTTCTTAGCATAAGCAGAGCACCAGCCTGGACCAGCAACTTGCTTAGCGCCAAACAATGAGCAACCACCAGCAGCAGAACCTGCTTTACCTTGATACAGGGCGCAGTTACTGCAAACCTGACCAGCAGCGTACTTTGGATACTTAGCTTTATCTACAGTAGTAGCGTTTGCTTTGTAACCCAATGCAGCAGCTTGTGGATCAGTTTCAGCAACCATGGCTTGAGCTTGAACTTGACCGTTCAATGCCAAAGTACAGGCACCAGCAGCAGATAAAATCATAAATTGACGACGACTATTTTGCATATAAAACTCCATTATTTGAGAAGGTTGTTAATGATGTTGAGACGACACTAGCATATTAATCAAAATACCATTTCTATGCATAGGGTAATAAACACTAGCGTTTTAGTAGGACTTTAATGAACGGCGCCCCAGCTCGAGACCTGACTGCTATCTCAGCTCAAAACACTTTTTTAGTGCCCTATGAAGCGTCTAGGGTCATTAATTAGGCGTAATGGCATGATGTGAATTTGATTTCCATCAAGTTCTAAATGCATCAGACTGCCAACCTCCATACACAGCCTTTTGACTTCAGCTGAAGAGGCTTCCCACTCAATCGTGTTTTGACTATTCTGAATTCGTAATTGAATAACGGCTATTTGGCCAAGGCTGCTCATCTTTTCAACTACCGCTGGCAAGCTAGCATTACTCGGGCCAGCATGAACGCTCAAGCCACTTTGAGGAATAACCCAGGCTACGCGAACTTTCGGAGGAATCTTGCCTTTGTCGGCAACGTTAAAGACCCTGTCGCAACCATCCCAACTCAAGCTGCCAGAGTCAAATACACCATGAAACATATTACTGATGCCGACCAATTCAGAAACTCTGGAATTTCTTGGTTTCTGAAAGAGTACTTGCGGCGCCGCAGTTTGCAGACTGATGCCTTGGTCAATCACCGTAATTTGATCAGCCAATAAATCAGCCTCACGCAGGTCATGCGTGACTAACAAGATAGGGATATTTAAGTCTGAGCGTAAGTCTGCCAAAGTTTTATATAAACTTTGGCGTGTCGGCGTATCAATCGCTGAAAATGGTTCATCAAGTAATAAGACTTCAGGCTGTCTAGCAAGCGCTCTTGCAAGGGCCACGCGTTGCTGCTGTCCGCCAGACAGTTGATTTGGCATGCGCTCTGCAAGATTGGCAATGCCCATGCGATCCAGTAGATCAAGGCTAATTGCTTTGCGCTGCGATGTGTTGAGATCGGAGTTCTGTAATGGAATCATCACATTGCCTAGGGCGCTCAGATGCGGAAAAAGCGCATATTGCTGAAACAAGAAGCCGCAAGAGCGCTCCGCGGGGGAGAGTTGTTGCACTTTATTGCCAAGATCATCGGCTTCAAACCAGACTTGACCATCGCACTCAATTTTCCCGCTAGCAGGTTTATTTAAGCCTGCAATAGTTCTAAGGGCTGTAGTTTTGCCGCTTCCTGAGGGCCCAACCAAAGCATGCAACTCACCTGGTGCGCACTCCAGACTAATTTGCAGCGGGCTTGGGCTTGCCTGCTGAATTTTGACCTTTAGCATTAGCTTAGGCCTTTACTCGGATTTGGCCTACGCCCTAATACTCCATAGGAAAGCGCAATACAAACCAGGGATATGCTTAAGAGCACAAGTGCAATGGCACCGGCACCGGAGGTATCAAAGCTTTGAACTTTGTCGTAAATTGCAATAGAAGCTGTTTTTGTCTCGCCTGGTATTGCGCCGCCCACCATCAGGACAACTCCGAATTCACCAAGGGTATGGGCAAAGGTGAGGGCAGCGGCACCAGTGATGCCACGCCAAGAGAGAGGCAGTTCAATTAAGCGAAAGATTTGCCAATTACTCAGGCCGCTGACTTGGGCAGCCTCCCGAATTTCAGGGTTAATGGCCTCAAAGGCTCTTTGTATGGGCTGAATGGCAAATGGGATATTAGCAATGAGCGAAGCAAGCAAGATCCCTGTAAATGAGAAAACCAGAGGAACGCCCAAAATACTAGTGTTACCAAATGAAACCAGAAAGTAGTAGCCTAAAACTGTAGGTGGAAGTACCAAGGGGAGTGCCAAAGCAGCCTCAACCCATGGTCTGCTTCTATTGAGATGCATTAGCTTATGGGCAACCCATATCCCAAATGGCAACATCAGGGCCATGGTACAAAAAGCGAGCTTTAAGGACAGCAGAATTGCATCAATATCCATCCTCACATTGTATTGCGTCTATAGGCTAGGGTATTTCTCTATATGAATACAGGGTCCTTAGGTATTTAATATGTATGTATACGCATATATGATTATAAATAATGAATGTAAAAGCTAAGGCAAAAAAAGCTACCAAGGACCTTTCCCCACAAGCAATGGAAGAGGTTTTTTCACGAGTTGCTGAATACTTCAATGTTCTTTCGGAGCCGTCACGTCTGCGCATTATGTATGCAGTATGTAGCGGTGAAAAGTCTGTGTCCGAGGTGATTGAATTATGCGGCTCAAGTCAGGCCAATGTTTCACGTCACCTTTCTGCGCTTCATAAAGCGGGAATTTTGCTGAGGCGGAAAGAGGGTACCACTGTCTTTTACTCAATTGCTGATAACGCCACTGTAGAAATGTGCCAAACCGTGTGCGCAAAAATTGCTGAGAGCTTGCATTAATTTCGAAATATCTATTGACCAAAGCAGATATCAAATGACCAAAAAACAAATTGAGATTAGCGCGCAGGATATTAGCGCTATCGAAAAGCCGCCCAATCAAGCTCGTCTTGTAAAGGCACCTGAACATTTTATTTCTCAGGAGCTCATCGCCGACATCAATGCAAACGGATTGGATGAAAATCGTCGTGGTTTTTTACGTAAAGGTTTTATGTCTGCACTTGGTGGTGCAGCCGCTGGACTAGCGGCTCCACTAGCTATGGCAGCAGGTGATGGCGATCCAGCTATCCTTGAGAAGCAAGAATGGCAAACCACGCTTGGCAAAAACGTAGCAACCATGCCATACGGCGTGCCATCTATTTATGAATCTAATTTAATTCGACGTGAGTCTCCTGGGCTTACGCGTGTCTCTGCTGCATCTGTCGCCTTTACACCTCTCCAAGGTCTGTTTGGAACTATCACTCCAAACGGTTTACATTTTGAACGTCACCATCAAGGTTGGTACAACATCAATCCTGAAACACATCGTTTGATGGTGAATGGCTTAGTTAAGAACCCGCGTGTTTTCACGATGAACGACTTAATGCGCTTGCCGTCAGTTTCTCGTACTCACTTTATTGAGTGTGGCGCGAATACTGGATTGGAATGGGGCAACGTAGCTGTTCCAACTGTCCAGTACACGCATGGCATGCTCTCTTGCTGTGAATTCACAGGAGTTCCTTTAAAGGTATTGCTGGAAGAGTGCGGTGCTGATCTCAAAAAAGGAAAGTTCATGTTGGCTGAGGGCGGTGATGGCTCAGGAATGACTCGTACCATTAATCTTGAGAGCTGCCTTAACGACACCATTGTGGCTTGGGCCATGAATGGTGAGATGCTGCGCCCAGAAAATGGCTTCCCGTTACGCCTAGTAGTTCCTGGGGTTCAGGGCGTTAGTTGGGTGAAATGGTTACGCCGCTTAGAAGTAGGCGATGCCCCATGGAACTCTAAGGATGAGGCAATTCATTACATCGATTTGATGCCAAATGGTGATCACCGTCAATATGCATCAATTCAGGAATGCAAATCTGTTATCACTACACCATCAGGCGGCCAACAACTTTTAGATAAAGGTTTTTACAACGTCAGCGGCATGGCCTGGTCTGGTCGAGGAAAAATTACACGAGTCGATGTGTCTTTCGATGGCGGTAATAATTGGCGTACAGCCCGTTTAGAAACGCCCATACTTACTAAATCCATTACGCGCTTTAATATTGATTGGGTGTGGGATGGCTCTCCGGCAATCATGCAATCAAGAGCCATGGATGACACCGGCTACATACAACCAACGATCAAGACACTTCGTAATGTTCGCGGTACACGCTCGATTTACCATAACAATGCAATTCAATCATGGAAATTAGATTCAAATGGCGAGGTGAGCAATGTTCAAGTTGGATAAATTGAAGATCCGCCTAGGAGTTGCGGCGCTCATTACAGTGGTTGCGCAATTCGTATTTGCTCAATCAGACTCAACAAAATTTCCTGGTGTTGGTAGAGTGGCAACTCCTTCTGAAGTTGCAGCTTGGGATATTGATGTGCGTCCAGACTTTAAGGGTTTGCCAAAAGGATCTGGTTCAGTTGAAAAAGGGCAGATTATTTGGGAGGCTCAATGTTCCAGTTGTCACGGTACCTTCGGTGAGTCAAATGAAATCTTTACACCTATTGCTGGTGGTACCACTAAGGATGATCTGAAGACGGGTCGAGTTGCCTCATTAAAAGATACAAAGCAGCCGCAAAGAACTACTTTAATGAAGCTGTCTACAGTATCCACATTGTGGGATTACATCTACCGCGCAATGCCGTGGAATGCGCCTAGATCGCTAACTCCTGATGACACCTATGCATTGGTTGCATTTATTTTGAGTCTTGGCGAAATTGTTCCTGACGATTTCGTTCTGAGCGATAAGAATATTGCTGAAATTAAAATGCCGAACCGTAACGGCATGACGACTAAGCACGGCTTTTGGAATGTAAAAGATAAGCCTGACGTTACTGGCAATGCATGTATGCATAACTGTGTTTCGTTTGTGCAAATTGGGTCAACCTTGCCAGACTTTGCTCGCAATGCGCATGAAAATATTGCAGAGCAAAATCGTATGTATGGCCCATATCGCGGTGCAGACACTACAAAACCACCGATTAAGCAATTGCCTGGGGCTTCAGGTGCGGGTTTGGCACATGCAGCAGATACCCATTCTTCCGCAGCAAAAGGTACGGCAGCACTGTTTAAGAATGAGAACTGCTCAGCTTGTCATGCCCCTAATGCCAAGTTAGTTGGGCCTTCAATTGCAGATATTGCCAAAAAGTATGAGGGGCAAAGTGGTGCGGTGGATCGGTTAATGACCAAGGTGAAGCTTGGGGGAGCGGGTGTTTGGGGTTCAATCCCGATGCCAGCTCAAGCACAGCTTTCTGATGAGGATCGCAAGGCTTTGGTGGTTTGGATGCTTTCAGGCGGTAAATAAATTAAGGAATTAGGTGGTATCCACAGTGTTTTAATGCAAAATAAGCAATAAATTGAGAGTAATGAAGATTAATAAAGGAGTTTTTATGAATCAGCAGCGTCGCAGTGTATTGAAGTACTCAGCAGTGTTTGGCTTGATGGCTTCTACAGGCCTTATTAGTACTGCTCAAGCCCAAGAGTGGAATAAAGCCGCTTTTGAAGGTAAGAGCTTGGATGATGTTTTTAAAATTTTAGGTGCTGGTAGCCCAGATAAATCTGCCGCAGTTACATTGAATGCTCCTGATATTGCCGAAAATGGTGCGGTAGTTCCTGTCGGAATTACTACCTCGCTTAAAGCGGAGCAGATGGCAATTTTGGTTGAAAAGAACCCAAGTTCACTCGCTGCCCAATTCTTTATTCCTGCTGGTACTGAGCCATTCGTTACTACCCGTATCAAGATGGGTCAAACATCTAATGTCTATGGATTAGTCAAGGCTGATGGTAAGTGGTTGATGACTGTTAAAGAAGTCAAAGTAACGCTTGGTGGTTGCGGCGGTTAATTCGCGGTAATTCAATAGAACAATTCATTTACATATAAAGTAAAAAAGGAACCAAAATGGCTGATCCAATGCGCGTAAGAGCTGCTGAAAATGGCGGTACTGTTGACGTAAAAATTTTGATGAAACACGATATGGAATCTGGTCAGCGCAAAGATGCTGCCGGCAAAACTATTCCTCAGTGGTTTATCAGCACCATTAATGTTACGGCCAACGGCAAAAAAGTATTCGCTGGCGAATTTGGTCCTGCAGTTTCTAAGGACCCATTTTTGAACTTTAAGTACAAGGGCGCTAAGGGCGACAAAATTGCTGTGACTTGGAATGATAATAAGGGCGATAAACGCACTGATGAAGCAACTGTTTCTTAATTGTTTTTTTGCTTTAATAAATCTTCACCGCCTCCGTGGTTCTGAAAGGGTAGGAAATGCAGCGTAAATTGACCTTAGGGCTAGCTACTGGTTTGGTAGCAGCTTTATTAACAATGACATCTTCGGTGTCAGCACAAAAGAGTGCTACTGACGATATTGCTAAATATCGCGAGATGATTGCCGATGGAAATCCTTCAGAGCTCTACGAGGCGGCAGGTGAAGAGTTGTGGAAAAAGCCGGCTGGCCCAAAGAACGCAACTCTTGAGCAATGTAATCTGGGTTTAGGGCCGGGGGTAGTGAAGGGCGCAGCGGCACAACTGCCACGCTACTTTAAAGACACCAATAAGGTTCAAGATTTAGAGTCACGCTTGATGACGTGCATGCAGGTATTGCAGGGTCGCGATCCACAGGAAATGATTGATGCTCCATTCCAAAAGGGTCCTAAAAAGGATATGGAGGCTATCGTTGCCTATGTTGTTACCTTATCTAAGGGTGACAAGATTAAAGTAAGTACCGCGCATCCAAAAGAAAAAGAGATGTATGACCTTGGTAAGCGTGCTTTCTTCTTCCAGGGTGGTCCAATGGACTTCTCTTGCGCATCTTGTCATGCTGAAAACGGCAAGCGTATTCGCTTACAGGATTTACCGAACATCACAGAGCAAAAGGGTGCCGCTTTGGGTTGGGGTTATTGGCCAGCCTACCGCGTATCGAGCGGACAATTTTGGACGATGCAACAACGCTTGAATGATTGCTTCCGTCAGCAACGCTTTCCTTACCCTATTTATGGCTCAGATGTGACTATCGCTTTGTCTATGTATATGGCAAAAACCGGCAATGGTGGTACTGTCGAAACACCTGGCTTAAAGCGTTAATGGATAAGAGATGAATATGAAAATTACACACTTAAAACAACTCTTAGCTGCCACTGGATTTATTTTTGCTGCTGGTTTAGTGCAGACTCCTGCTCTTGCTCAACAAAAAAATGATCCAAAATTTAATAAGATGATTCAAGATAGCTTCCGCGCAGAAGGTATTGCTGGATTGGATCGCATCGACCAAGATGCAACACAAAAGTTCTGCTCAGATCCTAAGTTTGCCGATAGCAAGCAGGGTCAATCTATGCGCGAGAAAATCCAGAAGATCAATATGGATACTATCAAGCAGCCGTCTGATGGAAAATATATAGGCGACTGGAAGAGTGGTGAAAGAATTGCACAAAGCGGTCGTGGAGCTACGTGGTCTGATAAGGCTGATGCCCCAGTTGGTGGTGGTTGTTATAACTGCCATCAAATTGACCCCAAAGAAATTTCTTATGGGAACATCGGCCCATCCTTAACTGGATATGGAAAAATGCGTGGATATTCTCCAGAGGTTGTTACTTATACCTGGAACCGAATTAATAACTCCAAGGCGTATAACGCATGCAGCAATATGCCGCGCTTTGCCCACTTCAAGTTATTAAATGAGAAGCAAATACAGGACGTCATGGCTCTGCTGCTTGACCCAGAATCACCTGTGAACAAATAACACATTTAAACAGGCCGCAAGGCCTGTTTTCTTAAGGGAATTACTATGTCATTAAATCGACGCGAATTTTTGCAAGCATTGGCTATCGCCTCTGCTGGTGGAATGAGTTTGCAATCGAATTTTGCTAATGCGCAGACTACAGCTCAAAAATTCTATGATTTACCGAAGTTCGGGAATGTACATTTTCTGCATTTCACGGATTGCCATGCCCAGTTATTGCCAATCTATTTCCGTGAGCCTAATGTCAATCTCGGTATTGGCTCGCAAGAGGGCAAGACACCTCATTTAGTCGGCGAATATTTTTTAAAGGCAAACGGTATTAAGCCAGGGACGCGAGATGCGCATGCCTTTACTTATCTTGATTACGTTGCAGCTGCACAAAACTACGGCAAGATGGGTGGCTTCGCTCATATGGCAACTCTGATTAAGCAAATTAAAACAAGTCGTCCTGGTGCGCTGTTATTAGATGGTGGTGATACTTGGCAGGGATCAGGTACATCTCTCTGGACCAATGGTCAAGATATGGTTGATGCGGCCTTGCTGTTAGGTGTTGATGTCATGACTCCCCACTGGGAAATGACCCTAGGCGAGAAACGCGTCATGGAAATTGTGAATGGCGATTTCAAAGGCAAGGTTTCTTTTATCGCTCAAAACATTAAGACCGCAGACTTTGGTGACTCGGTCTTTAATCCTTATGTCATGAAGGTGCAGAACGGTATTCAAGTTGCCGTGATTGGCCAGGCCTTCCCTTACACCCCAATTGCTAATCCACGTTACTTCACACCAGACTGGACATTTGGTATTCAGGAAGAAAATCTTCAGAAGACCATTAATGAAGTAAAGGCCAAGGGTGCAAAAGTAGTTGTGTTGCTATCCCATAACGGTATGGACGTTGATTTAAAGATGGCATCCCGTGTTACAGGCTTAGATGCGATTATGGGTGGCCATACGCATGATGGTGTTCCAACTCCAGTCAAGGTCAAGAACTCGAATGGGGTGACTTTAGTTACCAATGCAGGTTCCAATAGTAAATTCTTGGGCGTACTCGATTTTGATGTCAAAGGTGGCAAGCCAGTAGATTTTCGCTACAAGCTTTTCCCAATTTTCTCGAATATGATTCCGGCTGATCCTGCGATGAACAAGCTGATCGCTAAAGTACGAGCCCCATATGAAGCGAAGTTGAATGAAAAACTAGCAACTACAGATGGTCTGTTGTATCGCCGTGGTAATTTCAATGGCAGTTTCGACCAGTTAATTTTGGACGGATTGATGGCTCAGAAGAACGCGGAGATTGCTTTCTCTCCAGGCTTCCGTTGGGGTACCAGCTTATTGCCAGGGCAAGCTATTACCCGTGAGAACTTGTTAGATCAAACCGCCATTACCTATCCTTACACCACAGTTACCAATATGACTGGTGAAACTATCAAGACTATTTTGGAAGATGTGGCAGACAATTTATTTAACCCTGATCCGTATTACCAGCAGGGTGGTGACATGGTTCGTGTGGGTGGTATGCAATACACCATTGATCCGGCGGCATCTGCTGGCAAGCGGATTAGCGATATGCGTTTAAATGGCAAGGATATTGATCCTAGCAAGACATATAAGGTTGCTGGCTGGGCGCCAGTTAGCGAAGATGCTAAGAATGCTGGTGGTGAAGCAATTTGGGATGTAATGGAACGCCATTTGCGTGATGTGAAGGTAGTTAAGGCTGTGAAGCTCAACGAGCCGATCATTAAGGGTGTAAAAAATAATCCTGGAATGGTTTCACTTTAATACTATTAATCCGAGATCAATAATGAAAAAATTACTTCAGTGCCTCGCAGTTACTTTTACCCTGTTTGTTGGCGGAGCTTATGCTGCAGGGCCCACTGAGGTGGTTTATCACATTGATGATGCTGAGTCTCAGGGCATTAAAGGTCTGCGTAATATACGCAATCATTTGGATGTATCCCCGAAGACTAAAGTCATTGTTGTTACCCATGCCAATGGCGTCGACATCATGATGGAAGGTGCAAAAGATCATAAGAATGGAATTGAATACGCCCCCTTGGTTGGTGCACTGAAGTCACGTGGCGTTCGATTTGAAGTCTGCGAGATTACGCTAAAGAACCGCAATCTGAAGAAGGATCAATTCATTCTAGATACAGACTTCACCCCATCGGGAGTTGTTCGTGTTGCCGATCTTCAGTATCAAAATCATTTCGCTTACATAAAGCCTTAAGCTATGCAGTGGTCGTATTTTGAATTGCGCTCAGATGTACTCCGAGTGCTTTCACTTTTTTTGGTCTTGCTATTTATATCTGCAACTCCTACTCACGCATCCGATGATTTAATCCTTAGACCTATTCAAGTAGCGCCACATACGTATTTCGTACAAGGCTTGCCGGAGATGGGCAGCAGTAAAAATCAAAACTTTATTTCTAATGCAGGGTTTGTGATTACCCCTAAAGGCGTGGTGGTGGTTGATGCATTAGGATCACCAGTCCTTGCCAAGAAGCTGATTGCTGAAATTAAAAAAATTACTCCTCAAAAAATTGTCGCTGTCATCGTTACTCACTACCATGCAGATCATGTTTACGGTCTCCAAGAGTTTAAGAAGCTTGGTGCAAAAATTTATGCTCAAGGGGAGGGGAGGAGTTACATCTCTTCGGAGACGGCTCGGCAACGTCTCATCGCATCACGAACTGACTTTGCCCCTTGGGTAAATTCCTCGACCAACTTAATATCAGCAGATGTCTGGATAGATCAGAGTTACGCACTCACAGTTGGTGGTGTGAACTTTAAGATTGGTAGGGTGGGTCCAGCTCATGCGCCTGAAGACTTAATTATTTATATACCATCTGAAAAAGTCCTCTTTGCAGGTGATTTGGTTTTTCGGGGTCGTATTCCCTTTGTTGGTAACGCTGATAGCAAGGGCTGGTTGCAGGCCTTGAATGAGATTGAATCACTCAATCCCAGTATTGTGATTCCCGGCCACGGTGCGCACTCGATTAATCCCATTGAAGATATCCGTTTTACACGGGAGTATTTACGATATTTGCGCCAATCGATGGCTAGGGCGGCCGTCGATATGGACCCCTTTGAGGAGGCTTATCGGCAGGCTGACTGGTCAGAATATGAAGGAATGCCCTTGTTTAGGGCTGCAAACCGCATGAATGCATACAACGTATATCTATCAATTCAGGCGGAATAAGGCATTTTTGTCATCTGGGCTTTAAAATAGCCGATTACTTTGCTAAATGACTGATTTCAAATGAAATTACCACTGATTAAGCTTATATTTGTATTCGCTGCCATGTTCGGCCTGCATTTATCTGTCTATGCTGCGCCGGACCTTGCAAACGGCAAAAAAATTGACCAAGAGAAATGCTATGCCTGCCATGCTAAAAAATCTGGTTTTGGCAATGGTGACATGATCTACACCCGCAGTGATAGCAAGGTTAAAAATCTTCAAAACCTAAGGACGATGGTTGCTAGGTGTAATACAGAATTACGTCTTGATCTTTTCCCTGAGGATGAGGCTGATGTCACAGCCTTTCTCAATAAGCAGTTTTATAAATTTAAATAATTTCAGTAAAGATTTTTTATGGATGCGGTAGATATTTCTTCTCTTAGCAAATCAGTTTTATTTGCTACTTTTGGAGTGACTTTCCTGTTGGGTGCAGTGATGCAAAAAACAGGTTTCTGTAGCATGGGTGCAGTCTCGGATATTTTTATTATGTCTAGCTGGGGTCGTCTAAAGCAATGGTTTCTGGCCATCGGCGTGGCGATTATTGGTTTTGCTTTAATGTCTTACTTGGGGCTTATTGATCCCTTAAAGAGCATGTATACCGGCAATAGGTTTTTATGGCTATCTTCAATAGTAGGTAGTACGCTATTTGGTTCTGGTATGGTGCTTTCATCTGGCTGCGGCAGCAAGACTCTTGTTCGTATTGGCGGCGGCAATCTGAAGTCCATCATCGTATTTATCGTCCTTGGACTTTCTGCTTATATGACGATGAAAGGATTTTTGGGTGTAATTCGTGTTAACACTCTAGATTCCGTATTCATTGCCCTAAATACATCTCAAGATTTGCCAAGTATCTTAGCTCCAATGACTGGCATAGCTCGCAACAACTTACACCTAGCTTTAGGTTTGGTGGTGGGATTTGCCTTCATTGCATATGCACTTGCAAGTAAAGTATTCTGGACGGCTGAAAACCTATTTGCCGGAACTTTTGTTGGCCTGGCTATTTGCGCTGTGTGGTGGATATCAGGCAACTTGGGCTTTGTTGCTGAGGATCCTAATACCTTGGAAGAAGTTTTCTTGGTGACTAACTCTGGTCGCATGGAGAGTCTCTCGTTTGTAGCGCCTTATGCCTTTTCCTTAGATTGGTTGATGATGTATAGCGATACCTCAAAGGTGATTACCGTTGGCATTGCTGCTGTCATGGGAATGATTTCTGGATCAGCCTGCATTTCTATTTTGACTAAGTCATTTCGTTGGGAGAGTTTTCGCGATACTGAAGATACAGCCAACCATTTAATTGGCGCATCTTTAATGGGGTTCGGCGGAGTTACAGCACTTGGCTGTACTGTTGGCCAAGGCTTGAGTGGTATCTCCACATTGGCAATCGGATCATTGCTTGCCTTGCCAGGATTTATCTTCGGTGCCTACCTAGCCCTGCTTTATTTAGAAACACGCAACGCACCTAATCCCTGCAGTTAATTGATAAATTAGGCTAAACGATATGCAGATAGATTGGCTTGCTTTTTCTCCTGTCCCCGCGTTTCTTGGCGGAATTTTGTTGGGCCTCGCAGCTGCCTTATATGTCATTCTCCATGGTCGTATCTTAGGTATCAGTGGGATTGTTTCTGGGCTACTATCGCCTAAAGATGGTGATATTCAATGGCGCTTAAGTCTCGCTTTGGGTTTATTGAGCGCGCCAATTTTGGCGAGCCTATTTTTTGGTCTTCATACAATTACTGTAATTGATGCCGATTGGATCACCATCATTATTGCGGGTGTACTAGTCGGTTTTGGTGCCAACTATGGTTCCGGTTGCACTAGTGGTCATGGTGTTTGTGGTCTGTCGCGTCTTTCACCAAGATCTTTAGTTGCTACGGTGTCTTTCATGAGTGCTGGATTTTTAATAGTCTTTGTCATTCGTCATGTGTTGGGCCTATAAATCATGAGAAGACATTTCAGTTTTATTAGCCAATATTTAATTGGCGTGTTGTTCGGAATTGGCCTGATCATTTCCGGTATGAGCAACCCGAAAAAGATTCTGAATTTTCTTGATCTGGCTGGTAACTGGGACCCATCCCTCATCTTTGTGATGGGCGGCGCAATCCTGGTGGGCCTCGCTGGTTTTTATTTGGTCTCCAAGCGCTCCGAAGCTTTTTTCGGTGGTGCGCTACATATTCCCACTCGTAGAGATATTTCGAAGCCCCTGATCATTGGCAGCCTTATTTTTGGTGCGGGTTGGGGTATCGCTGGTTTCTGCCCAGGGCCTGCAATTGTTGCTCTGGGGGCTGGTCACCTTAAGGCTTTCGTCTTTATATTGGCAATGTTAGCTGGTATGGCGATCTGCAACCGCTTCTTTACGGGTCACAAAAAGTAAGTCTGATTTAGAATCTAAGTTATTAGTCTTTAAATTCTTATTATTTTTTGAGGTTTAGATGAGCCTTCCCATAGCTTGCCATACTGACCAATTCGGTACCCTAGGTCAAATTGATCCAGGCCATTTAGCTGAGATTGTTAAACAAGGTTACAAAAGCGTAATCAATAATCGTCCAGATTTTGAAGGTGGTCCTGACCAACCTACGAATGCGCAAATTCAGGCACAAGCCGAAGCTTTAGGTTTGAACTACGCCTTTTTGCCCGTAATTCCAGGTGCTTTTACGCCGGATCAAGTAGTGGAGATGGCACGCTTATTAAAGACAATGCCGGGCCCAATTTTGGCCTTTTGTCGTTCTGGCGCTCGCTCTACCAATTTGTATCACATGGCATTACAGGTTCGCTGAAGCTTCATTGATTATTTAGCCATTATTCATGCGCATTGAGATCCCAGAAGAGAAAAAGTTTGTGCATGAGATGTGTATGCCGATTCGTTGGGGTGACATGGACGCATTTGGACATGTCAATAACACGGTGTACTTTCGCTACATGGAGCAGGCTAGGGTAGAGTGGATTACATCGCTCGGATATAGCGTTGCTCCCGGTGACGAATCTATGTTGATGATTAATGGATTTTGTAACTTCCATCAACAACTCACTTATCCAGGTGAACTCATTTTAAAAACCTATATTGGTAATATTGGCCGCTCCAGTTTGGATGTTTACACTACGATGGCTTTAACTACAGCGCCAGAAACGATGGCTGCTGTTGGTGGCGCCACTATGGTGTGGGTCGATCTTAAGACGGGTAAATCCTCACCTTGGCCAGATCATGTGATCTCTAAGCTGCAATAGGATATCTTTTTGCAACCTAGTAACTCGCATATTCTCAGTATTGAAAAGCTGGCATCCTCTTTACCTGAGTTTGATGTCATAATTGACGTAAGGACGCCAGCGGAGTTTGCCTTAGACCATATTCCTGGCGCAATCAATCTTCCGGTCCTGAGTAATGAAGAGCGTATTGAGATTGGAACGCTGTACAAGCAAGCCTCGCCATTTGTTGCTAAGAAACTCGGTGCTGCTTATGTCTCTCGCAATATTGCCAATCATTTAGAAAGCTCCCTGATTGATTTTCCGCGAGAATGGCGCCCTTTAATTTATTGCTGGCGTGGTGGCGAACGAAGTGGTGCCTTTACTCATATCCTCAATCGTATTGGTTGGAAAGCCCTGCAATTACAAAGTGGTTATCAAGGCTTCCGACGTGTTGTGATTAATGATCTCGACCAAGCTGCTAAAGATTTTTCTTTTCAGGTGATTGCTGGCATGACAGGAAGCGGTAAGACGCGCATCCTCCAAGAAATTGGTTTACTTGGGCAACAGATCCTAGATCTGGAAGGTTTGGCTATTCACCGTGGATCGGTGTTGGGTAATGAGCCCAATATAGAGCAGCCTTCACAAAAAGGCTTTGAGACAAACCTATGGAATGCATTGAATTCTTTAGATCCATCCAAGATAGTATTTGTTGAGTCAGAAAGTAAAAAGGTAGGGGGTGTGCATATTCCAGATCCCCTGATGGAGCGCATTCGAGGTGGGCAATGTATTGAGCTTCGCTCGAGCACTCATACGCGAGTCTCGTGGTTGTTACGAGAGTATGAGCATTTCTTATCTAATCCTGAAAGCTTTAAAGAAAAGCTGAGCTTGCTGACATCTCGGTACGGCAAGGAGCAGATTGCTAAATGGCATGAGGCCATCGATGCAGGAGATTTTGAGAGCTTGGTAGAAGAGTTACTGGTGATGCATTACGACCCATCTTACCAATCCTCAATTGTTCGTAACTTTCCGAGCTATCGCGAAGAGCATTTTGTGCAGCTTGAGAATGACAGCGATGAAGCCTTTGCGAAAACAGCAAAAGACCTCATCACCAAGCTTGGGCTTTAACTAAAAGCCTGGATTCCAGTTTGTGCACGACCCAAGATGAGGGCGTGAATATCATGCGTACCTTCGTAAGTATTGACTACCTCTAGATTGAGCATATGGCGCACTACGCCATACTCGTCAGAGATGCCGTTACCACCGTGCATGTCTCTGGCTAAACGAGCTACATCTAGTGATTTACCGCAGGAATTACGCTTCATGATGGAAGTGATTTCTGGTGCGGCAATGCCTTCATCTTTCATACGACCTAAACGTAGGCAACCTTGTAGTGCCAAGGTAATTTCGGTTTGCATATCGGCCAGCTTCTTTTGCACCAGCTGATTTGCTGCAAGAGGGCGATCAAATTGCTTGCGATCCATAGTGTATTGACGCGCTGCGTACCAGCACCACTCAGCAGCCCCAAGCGTGCCCCAGGCAATGCCATATCTGGCAGAGTTCAAGCAGGTAAATGGACCCTTAAGGCCGGTAATTTCTGGGAATTCATTTTCGGCTGGAACAAAGACCTCATCCATCACGATTTCACCAGTAATGGAGGCGCGTAGACCCATCTTGCCGCTGATCTTAGGTGCTGATAAACCCTTCATGCCTTTTTCTAGAATGAAGCCTCTAATCAAGCCCTCATCATTTTTAGCCCAGACAACAAATACATCCGCGATGGGGGAATTGGATATCCACATCTTAGAGCCAGTTAAAGAGAAACCGCCGGGAACTTTTTTGGCCCTGGTGATCATGCCGCCCGCATCAGAGCCATAGTTAGGCTCAGTCAAGCCAAAGCAACCAATCCATTCGCCAGTGGCTAACTTGGGTAAATATTTTTGTTTTTGTGCTTCGCTACCAAATTCATTAATCGGCACCATGACTAGAGAAGACTGCACGCTCATCATAGAACGGTAGCCTGAATCGACGCGCTCAATTTCACGGGCAATCAATCCATAGGAAACGTAATTCAGATTTGCACCACCGTACTGTTCGGGAATGGTGATGCCCAGTAGTCCTAATTCACCCATTTCGCGAAAGATGGCGGGATCAGTAGTTTCATTGCGATAGGCATCATGAATACGCGGCATTAAACGACCTTGTGCATACTCAGCAGCAGCATCACGTACCATGCGCTCATCTTCTGTCAGTTGCGTATCAAGGAGAAGGGGGTCGGCCCAATTAAAACTAGCTTTACTCATGGTTCTTAATGATCCTATAGGGGTGGTTTAATCAGCGTTCTGTCAATTTTTAAGAATGCGGATATTCTTTTGTCCTATTATCCATTTTTCTAGACATATGGACGCACCTAGACGTCACCATCGCTACTACGACCTGATATTGGCTGCCTTTGTGGTGGTCTTGTTATGCTCCAATTTTATTGGTGCCGGCAAGGCCGCAACGTTAGATTTACCTTATTTTGGTAACGTCACCTTCGGAGCTGGAATCCTCTTTTTCCCAATCGCCTATTTCTTTGGCGATATATTGACTGAGGTTTATGGCTACGCTTACGATCGCCGTGCAGTTTGGGCAGGGTTTGCAGCACTTGCCTTTGCAGCGATCATGGCCCAACTAGTGATTGCTTTGCCTGTCGCCCCAGGCTCGTACATGGCTAACTACCAGCAGGGTATGGAGACGGTATTTGGCAATTCTTGGCGGGTAGCACTTGCCTCCATGATTGCTTTTTGCTGCGGTAGTTTCGTCAATAGCTACACCCTGGCAAAAATGAAGATCCTGACCCAAGGGCGCCATCTGTGGATGCGCACTATTGGCTCTACCGCTTGCGGAGAGTTGGTCGACTCTTCACTGTTCTATATGCTGGCTTTTTACGGGCTGTGGCCTATAAATGAGGTCTTGGCTGTCGCTGCATCTCAATACGTCCTAAAGACTGCCTGGGAGGTTCTAGCAACCCCTTTAACCTATTGGGTGATTGGTTTTCTCAAGCGTAAGGAAAATCAGGATCACTACGATATTCATACTGATTTCACGCCATTTAAGCTGAAAGTCTAATTTACGGCTTTTTTAGCCGCAAGCCGTTAAAATAATGCTCTTTGATGCATTGGCTACATCCGCATCCTCGAATTGACCTATCAGAAAGTAAGAATACATCCGTGCTGTCCGCATCTAATATCACTATGCAGTTTGGGGCAAAACCCCTGTTTGAAAACATTTCCGTTAAGTTTGGTGGCGGTAATCGCTATGGCCTCATTGGCGCCAACGGTTGCGGTAAATCCACTTTCATGAAAATTTTGGGTGGCGAGCTAGAGCCAACCAGCGGAAATGTGAGTCTCGATCCTGGCATTCGCTTGGGTAAATTGCGCCAAGACCAATTCGCTTACGAAGATCAGCGCGTACTCGACGTGGTGATGATGGGCCATGAAGAAATGTGGAAAGCAGCTGCAGAGCGTGATGCGATCTATGCAAACCCCGATGCCACTGACGAAGATTACATGAAGGCTGCTGAACTCGAGGGCAGTTATGCAGAGTATGGTGGTTACACGGCGGAAGCTAAAGCAGGGGAGTTGTTATTGGGAATTGGTATTCCGATTGAGCAACACAATGGACCGATGAGTGCCGTGGCTCCGGGCTGGAAATTGCGCGTATTGTTGGCGCAAGCCTTGTTCTCTGATCCAGATGTATTGCTACTGGATGAGCCAACCAATAACTTGGATATTCACTCTATCCATTGGCTTGAAGATATTCTGAACCAAATTAAGAGCACGATTGTCATCATTTCCCATGATCGCCACTTCCTCAATGAGGTATGCACGCATATGGCGGATATGGACTTCGGCACTCTGAAAGTTTATCCAGGTAACTATGACTCCTACATGTTGGCCTCTGTTCAGGCTCGCGCACAACAGCTAAGCTCCAACGATAAGGCTAAGGAAAAGATTGCTGAATTAGCAGCTTTCGTGGCCCGATTCTCTGCAAATGCATCGAAGGCGCGTCAGGCTACTTCACGTCAAAAGCAATTAGAGAAAATTGAGATTGTTGAAATAAAACCTTCTTCGCGTCAGAACCCATTTATTCGTTTTGATTCTGAGAAGAAGTTGCACAATATGGCGGTTGAGTGTAATGCGCTCTCCAAAGCATATGACCGTCCTATTTTTAAGAACTTCAAGATCGGCATCCGCGCTGGTGAAAAGATTGCCATCATTGGTCAGAATGGCGCTGGCAAGACAACGCTGCTGAAGACTATTCTTAGCAAACGCTTTAGTGGGATTTCAGCAGATAGCGGTGATGTGAAGTGGGCGGAGAATGCTAACGTTGGTGTCATGCCTCAGGACAATACCGAGATGTTCGCAAAAGACGAATTGCTCATGGATTGGATGAATGAATGGCGTAATACTGGTGACGATGATCAGGTCATTCGTGGCACCTTAGGTCGCCTCTTATTTTCTGGCGATGACATCGGTAAGTCTGTCAAAGTGCTGTCTGGCGGCGAAAAGGGTCGCATGATTTGGGGTAAGTTGATGCTACAAAAGCACAACGTGCTTGCAATGGATGAGCCAACTAACCACATGGATATGGAATCGATCGAGAGTTTGCAAATTGCCCTTGAGAAATACGAAGGCACTTTAATTTTCGTATCTCATGATCGTGAGTTTGTCTCAGCGTTAGCTAATCGCATTCTAGAAGTGAAGATGGATGGAACGATTGCTGACTACTCAGGAACCTACGAAGAGTACTTACGCAGCCAAGCTTTGGCTGGTTAAATACTTACTTAATTTGACGTTGGAAGCGCATTGCAGTGCCCTCTGTACGAATGCGTTTCCATACGGCATCCTTTTCTTCTTGGCTGAAGAAGACCCAATTACTGACTTCACCTAGGGTGCGACCACAGCCTTGGCAGACATCATCGTAAAGCGTGGTGCAGACCCCAATGCAAGGGGAGTCAGAGCTATCATCACCAACAGCTAAAGAATTGGCTCCAGCTTGTTCTGGTGCGTTGTTATTGGATTCGGTCATGGCTGTACTTTAGACGATTTCAAAGGAATGCGTTGCTCGAGCTCATCAACATAGGCTGCCATTCCTTCACATTCACGCTCTAAAAAACGCTTCACTGCATTGGAAAAGCCGGCATCTGTTATCCAATGCGCTGATTGCAGAGTGGTTGGTAAAAAACCTCTAGCCATCTTATGTTCGCCTTGAGCGCCACCTTCAAATATCTTGATACCTTCCTCAATGCAATACTCAATTGCTTGGTAATAAGCCAATTCAAAATGTAGGCAGGGGATATGCTCGACTGCACCCCAATAACGTCCGTATGCTTTTGAATTCGGACGATCGACTACCAGCAACGATGAGGCGATTGGCCTCTCATCCTGAATGGCAATGATGAGATGAAAATTCTCAGGCATATCCCTTCCAAGAGTTTGGATACATTCTTCCGTTAAATAAGGAGAAGAGCGATGCTCGATATACGTATTTTCATAGCAGCGATAAAAGAATGCCCAATCGTCTTTACTGGCTTGCGCTCCTGGAATATGTCGATAGCTGATTTTGTGCATGGCTACAGATGCACGCTCCCGCCGAATATTTTTTCGACGTTTCATTGTGAGATCTGCAAGAAACTGTTCAAAATCTTGGTAACCCGTATTCTGCCAATGAAACTGTACCGAGTTACGCAACATAAATCCTTGCTTCTCTAGCTCTAATAACTCACCACTCTCAGGAAAGAGGACATGGGCAGAAGAGAGTGCGTTTTGACCAACCAGTGTCTTTAATCCAGCAACTAAAGTCTGTTGTACTGCGCTCTTATCAGATGTTTGCGCTACGAGTAGTCTAGGCCCGCGTACTGGAGTAAAGGGGATAGCAGACAATGCCTTGGGATAGTAAGGCATGCCGTTTTGCTCGTAGGCTTGAGCCCAAGCCCAGTCAAAAACAAACTCTCCATAGGAGTGTTGCTTTAGATAAAGTGGCATGGCACCCAGCAGTCTTGAATCAGAGTCCTCAACGAGCAAGTGCGCAACTTGCCATCCAGTATTACCACCTACACATTTGCTTACTTCTAATGTATTGAGAAATGCATACTTTAGAAATGGGCCTGCTTCCGGGGATAGCAGGGCGTTCCAATCATCCTCAGCAATTTGCGAAAGACTATCAATAACTCGGAGTTGGAGGGCGCTTTGCTTCAACTAGCTTAAAAGAAATACTAGCGTTGAATTAATTCAATTTTGTAGCCGTCAGGGTCTGTGACGAAGGCGATGACGGTATTACCACCCATGACTGGACCAGCCTCACGCGTTACATTCCCGCCAGCAGCCTTGATTTTTTCACAAGCAGCATAGGCATCAGCAACGCCAATCGCAATGTGGCCGTAGGCGTCACCAAGCTGGTAACTCTCAACACCATGGTTGTAAGTGAGCTCAATCTCAGATTGACCATCTACATTCCCTTTACCGAAACCTACAAACGCGAGAGAATATTTTTGCTCTGGCCTCTCAGTGCTACGAAGCAGGTTCATTCCTAAAACTTTGGTATAGAAATCGATCGAACGAGTCATATTGCCGACCCTGAGCATAGTGTGGAGAATCATCATCCTATCAATATAAAGCTAAATCCAGTTTCTCGTTAGCCAAGAAAAAACCCAGGGGGTTGACCTGGGTTCATAAGTTAGTAAGCTACAAAATCAATTTACTTATTGGATTTTGGCTTTTGCACGAAGCTTTTGCATCAACTCAGAGAACTTTGCTTTTTGCCAATTTTGATCTGCTGTGATCATCTGCTTAAGCTGGTCTTTGATTTCCTCCATGCTTGGTGCTTTGACATCGCGAATATCATCCATCTTGATGATGTGCCAGCCGTACTGGGTCTTGACTGGTTTGTCTGTAATTTGACCTTTTTTGAGCTGCACCATCGCTTTAGAAAATTCTGGAACAAGCGCTTTATCGCTTACCCAGCCCAGATCTCCACCGTTCGGTGCAGAGCCAGGATCTTTTGATTTTTCTTTAGCAATTTGGGCAAAATTGCCCCCGGCCTTAATTTGGGCGGTAAGCGCTTTTGCATCTGCTTCATTTTCTACCAGAATATGTTCTACGTGATATTCCTTACCAGTGTATTGCCCTTTAACTTGCTCGTAAGCAGCCTTTAACTCGGCCTCAGTTACGCCCTCTCTTTCAACGAAGTCTTCAAACACGGCAGCAATGAGCACGCCCATTTTGGACTGCTCCAATTGGTCTCGAACGGATTCCTTTTGTGTGATGCCACGGTTATTGGCTTCTTGCAAAATGAGCTCACGAGTCACTAGCATTTCTCTACCCTGATCTCGCACTTGGGGATTATCTAGTTGATTCGATTTTTGAATTAATTTATCTAGCTGCGCCTTCGGAATTGGCTTGCCATTAACAATGGCTGCGTTTTGGGCATAAACGGCTGTTGATAAAAGTGCAGCGCTGAAAGCGCTGATGGTCAAAATTTGGCGTGTGTTAAACATAGGTAAGGGAGTTAAATATTGGTAAATAAGAATCTTAAAGCAATCTGCTTTTAGTGGGTACTTTCACTAGGGGTATATGCCAGAATGGTCAAAGCATGAATTGCATCAGGAAAGTGGCTATTTAAAGCAGCGTAGATAGCTCTATGACGGGCTACCTTAGTCATTCCCTCGAATTCTGGAGCTACGATGGTCAGTTTAAAGTGACCTCCGCCAGAAGCGGCGCCCGCATGACCTGCATGAAGATGGCTTTCATCTTCAATTTGTAAATGGCCCACCTGAAATGCTGACCTGAGATCAGATTCAAATAGGGCAATGCGTGCTTGGTTGATATTCATTCTGTAGGGTGCTCCATGTGACGAGTGAGCCAAACCCCTTGAAGAATCACAAATACAACTAGCAATCCAGTGCTGCCAAAGAGCTTAAAGTTGACCCACGTTTCTTCTGAGTACTCAAAAGCAATATAGAGATTGAGAGCGCCCATAAAAAAGAAAAAGGTTGCCCAGGCCATATTCACCTGATGCCAAACTGATTTTGATCTGGGTTCTTTCAGGGTAATTTGTTTACCCATCAACACTTGAATCCAGTTTTTTTGAAAAAATTGAGCGCTAATAAATAGAGCGGCTGCGAAGAGCCAGTAAAGCGCAGTGGGTTTCAGTTGAATGAAAGTCTTATCGTGCAAGAAAATGGTTAGGCTGCCAAATACCAGAATCATGACAAGGCTTACCCATTGCATGGCATCAATCTTACGATGTCGGTAATACACCCAGAGTATCTGGCCAATGGTGGCAACCATCGCTACGATAGTTGCAGTGTAGATATCACCAAATTTAAAGGCGATAAAAAAGAGGATGATCGGGAATAGGTCAAATAGAAATTTCATGGGCTTGATTATCCAGCTATTTATAAGCTATTCCGCTTTAATTGGGGCGGCATTCTCAGAAGGTTCAAATGCTAAGGATGCTGAATTGATGCAATAGCGCAGCCCAGTAGGTTGTGGGCCATCTTCAAATACGTGTCCTAAATGGGCATCACATGCAGTGCAGCGCACCTCAGTGCGAATCATTCCATGGCTTGCATCCCGAATTTCTGTAATGACCTCATTGTTTTCTGGTGCGTTGTAGCTAGGCCAGCCACACCCAGCATCAAACTTAGTTGAAGATTGAAATAGAGGGGTATCACAGCAAATGCAGCGATATTGACCGGCAGTCCAGTGATCCCAGAATTCACCAGAAAACGGCCTTTCTGTTGCAGCCTCTCGGGTCACTCGATATTGAATATCGCTCAGTGATTTTTTATATTCTTGATCTGTTTTCTTGTTCATGGCTCAAAGGTAGTAGGTTATGAGGAGCAGCTGACTTCTATACGCTGCATGTCGACGGGTGGCGCTTTCGCATAATGTTCAAAAGCCGCTTGTTCATCAAAGGGTTTGCTGAGTATGAGCTGCAATTGTTCGATTTCAGAAAAATCATCTTGTTGTGCTTTTTCAATTGCAGCTTGAGCGAGGTGATTCCTTAGGATGTATTTTGGGTTGATTTGGTCCATCATTCTTTTTCTGACTTCGTCATTCAATATTTCAGATTGAAGTCTATTGAGGTAGTCGGTAAACCATTGATCAATATTCTCACGATCGTCGAATTCATCTCTCAGAATAATCTCTGTCGACCGAGAGTCTCTTTGGATATTACTAAGCTGACGGAAAAATGTGGTGAAGTCTACTTTTGAATCATGCATCGCTTGTAAGAGGCGTTCAATGAGCTCAATATCACTATCTTGCTCTAACTGCAGGCCCAATTTAGAGCGGAATATGTGTTGCCATTCCTTTGCATAAACCACTGGGAAATCTTCGAGCGCTGTACGTAAAAGAGCTTGGGATTCTTCCGTTGAATGCTCTAGTTCAAGCAGGGGAAGCATGGCGCTAGCAAGGCAGGCCATATTCCAATGCATGATTTGTGGCTGGCGATGATAGGCATATCTACCGCCATGATCGCTGTGGTTACAAATATGATCTATTTCAAAGTGATCCAGAAATCCAAATGGTCCATAGTCAATGGTGAGACCGAGGATGCTGATGTTGTCGCTATTTAAGACGCCATGACAAAATCCTACTGATTGCCATTGAGCAACCAATTTGGCATTGCGAGCGCTGATTTCTTTAAATAGATTTAAATAGGGATCTTTTTTAGTAAGGCACTCTGGATAGAATTCGCTCATCAGAAGATCCGCTAGCTCTTTAAGGCGGACAGTATTTTGAAGTGAGGCAAAGTGTTCAAAGTGTCCGACCCGAATAAAACTTGGGGCAATGCGTGAACACACTGCTACGGTCTCCACCTTTTCTCTAATAACGCGCTGCTTTGATCCGACTACCGAAAGGGCTCTGCTGGTGGGTATGCCTAAGGCATGCATTGCTTCGCTACAGAGGAACTCACGGATAGAAGATCTTAAGACAGCTCTGCCATCACCCATTCTGGAGTAGTGAGTCTTACCAGCCCCTTTCAGTTGGAGCTCAAGCTGATTTATATCGCCTAGCAGGATGGCACGACCATCGCCTAATTGACCTGCCCATGACCCAAATTGATGGCCACTATAGGCAGTTGAAATCGGATTGGAGAATGTGAGCCCACCGACATTGAGTTGATTTCCCGCTAAAAGTTCAAGCCAATCAGGATCCTTGGGTAAGCCAGTGGCTCCGAGTTCAAGGAGTACTAGTTTGGCAGCAGATGCTGAAAACGCAACCCAGTAGGGATTGGATATAGGGGTAGGTGGGGTTGGCTGGCATACATCGTCGCCACGGAGCGTAAAAGGCATATTTTGTATTCTATGGGTAATTCACAAGCGTCGCAGAAGCCTCTAAAATGACCCTATGACAAATAAAGTACAACTCAATGTAGAAACTCAACTTGCCAACCTAGGTGAAGAGCTTAACGTTCCCTTTTTAAAGCTTCTAGGCGTGCGACTAATCACTGCTGAAATGGGTAAAGGCGAAATACTCCTAGCCCTCAAGCCAGAGCATACCAATACTTGGGATGTGGCTCATGGTGGCGTTTTGCTCACGTTGATGGATGTTGCCATGGCTGTTGCTGCACGCTCAAGTGATCCTGGTGATCGAAGTGTTGTGACCGTGGAGATGAAAAATAACTTCATGCAGGCTGCTAATGGCATCTTGCGTGTAAAAGCGGATACCGTACGTCGCACTGCCACGATGGCTTTTTGCGAGGCCAAACTTTATAACGATCAGGGCGAGATCTGCTGTATGTCAACTGGGACGTTTCAGTTTATCAAGCGACTGGCAAGTAAAAATGCAAATGGTGAACGAGTCATTAATGAGGACTCCCGTCAGCAAAAATAATTCAGCGCTGTTCAGTCGCCTATACCGAAAGGTTGGATCCCGGTGCAGCAGTAAGCTCACCGGTGACAACATCGTGACCTACAGTGCCATTGGCATCGAATCGTCTTTCCACCATCTCAAACTGACCATCTTTGCGAACACGCAAAATGGTGCTTGAACGCGTTCCATAGCTTGGAGTCTTAATAAACGCAGCAGATAAAGCTTTTTCCCAATCTGGACTCACGCCGGTATTCGGAAGCTCTTGTGGGCTTGCTTCATGAGTATCTGCCAATAAGCGCAGATAGTGATCTGCATTTTTGAGTTGCCCACTGTCCATTGCCAAGGTTTGAGCGAACGCTGCTACCCGGTGGTTTACTTTAGGCCATGGTGTATCGAGCATTGCGTTTGACAGGCCATAGACTCCAGGGCTTAGTGCTTGCTCAGGAAAAACTTTTCTTGGGCGGATGCTTTGACCCATCATGAGGCGATTACTTACCCAATGCATTTCCGCATTCTCTGGATCGCTCAGATCAGCCATCAGTAAATTAAATCCGTTGTACAGCTCAAACCGTTTTGCATTCTCTTGGATGTAAGCCTGCGGCTTGTGCTGACCCGTAAGATAGTGCAGGCTGAGCTCACCACGAGTTCTTGCGTCAGGATTTTTTTCGCTCGGCGCTCTGACATTGGTCAACGCAGCAAAACGTCCTGTCTTGGTGAAGCCCAGCCAAGTTCCAGGACTACCTAATACATCCGCTCGGTCTTTACCAGCCAATACATGAGGGTGCTCAGACCACCAACCCATGGGGTCAGTATCGCGTTCATAAAATTCATCCCGATTTGCCGCAACCACCAAAGGGTAGTCTGGATGCGATTTCCAGGCAAAGAGAATTAAGCACATAGCATTATGAGTGGAGTTGGAATGAGATTAAATTTCTAATAAGGGGTAGGGGAGAGAATCTGGTGTTAAGACCGGCCCATCGTTTGCACCAAGATGTATAGCTCCAATTTCAAGAGCATCAAGCTTACATTCAATCTGAAGATCAATACGTGCTGAATTTGTTGCATTGGCAGCAGCCAGCACTACCATGCCACATGGCTGACTAGCATCACCTTCTTGAAATAATTCCACACCTGGTTTAGCCAGTTCCAATGCAGTTACGCTGGTATCGATATGCGCGAGTTGGAGTCTACGTTTTACTGCGCCACGGTATTGGCTTCGCGCAACAATTTCTTGACCCGGATAGCAGCCTTTTTTGAAATCTACGCCAGCAACGGATTCAAAGTTAATCATCTGCGGAACAAATTGCTCCTGAGTCGCCAAGACAATTCTGGGGATGGCGCTCAATACCTCTAAAGAATTCCACTGATCTAGTGAGGCCTGATCTATTGATGACGGTGTTGGCCCCACCTTTTTGCGGGCAATCAGAGTACGCTGAAAAGATTGATCTTGAGCAAGTACATCAGGCATTCGCAAGGCAAGAGAGTCTTTGGGTAGATTGGTTGATTGACTAGCATCCTCGTTTTGATAAGTACCTAAAACTTCCCAGTCATCTGAGGCATCCACCACTTTTACTTTTGAGCGAAGTACGTACATTGATAATCGTTTTGCAGTGCTCGCTGCAATATCTTTGGAAACAAAAAGGGCAAAACGGTCGTCCGAATCAACTGATTCAGGAAATAAGCCAAGCCAAGCACTAGCCAGTAGACGCCCTTTGGGGCTGCAATAGCCAACTAGTCGAACAGAATCGTGGCTTTGCGCAATATCACCCAGCAAGGTGCGCTTGAGGCTAAGTACGGAGTTGCTTAACTGGCTTTGTAGCAAGGCTGCAGCATCAGCCCCCTGGACCAAGATCAGGCCCCAATGGCTTAGGGGGGTAAAACCAGAGTTCAGGCTGGAGGCGGGCATGGCGATGTTTTTTGGGATTGGGGTCATGAGCTTTTATCATATCTCGATGAGCAGAAAATTTCAGAGAAGTCTTTTTATTAATCCCTCAAAAGGTGGGCTATGGAAATCCTGTGCCCTCATTTTCTTTTCCTTACTGCTGATCTTGTACGGAGCCATCTTTTTATGGCCAGTTGTGCCAGCCACATCAAATGTTGATAAGGGAGCTGCCTACAAAGTCAAGATTACTCCCCAATCTGGCCTATCTGCAATTGCAGGTCAGTTATCAGAGCAGGGAGTATCTACAAATGTAGTTACTTTACAAGTGGCAGCAAGAGTGCTTTTAGTTGGCTCTAAGTTAAAACCGGGAACCTATCTGTTGGCTCCCCGTGCTAGCTTGGGAAATATCTTGTTGCAAATAGCCCGTGGTGATCGAGTTCGAGAGAGTGTAGCCATCATTCCTGGTATGACCATATGGCAACTGAGAAACCTGATTGATCAACATCCCGCGCTAATTCATCAAACTAAAGGTATGAGTTCAAAAGAGCTGTTGATGACCATTGGACTGAATTACCCAGGCGATGAGGGACTCTTTTATCCAGATACCTATATTTTTGACCCGGATGATTCAGATACTTCAATCTATCGAAGGGCTTCACAGGCGATGCAAAGGCAGCTAAGAACTGCTTGGGAGCAAAGGGACCCAGCCACACCCTTAAAAACTCCTTATGACCTACTTATTTTGGCCTCGATTGTGGAAAAAGAGACGGGGCGCTCAAGCGATAGGTCTTTGGTCTCAGCGGTTTTCGTCAATCGCCTCAATTTGAAGATGCCTTTACAGACCGATCCAACCGTCATTTACGGAATTGGCCCCAAATTTGATGGCAATCTTCGAAAAACAGATTTGCGCAAGGACAGTCCCTACAATACTTATATGAACAAGGGTTTGCCACCAACGCCAATAGCGATGCCGAGTAAGGAGTCTCTCCTTGCTGTGGTTCATCCGGCAAAAAGTGACGCGGTATATTTTGTGGCGCGTGGGGATGGCACTAGCCATTTCTCGAAAACATACAAAGAGCATGAAAGCGCAGTTGATCAGTTTCAACGTAAACGCAATTCTTCCACTCAAGCAAAGCCACAATAATCGTTATGACAGATCAATCTCTAGGTTATTTCATTAGCTTCGAAGGTATCGATGGCGCGGGTAAAAGCACGCACATTGAATCTTTTAGCAACTTGATTAAACAGCGGCATCCTGATCGCGATGTTGTGATGACTAGGGAGCCTGGTGGTACCCAATTAGGCGAACAACTTCGCGCCCTATTACTTGATGCGCCAATGAATTTGGAAACTGAGGCGCTGCTGATGTTTGCTGCTCGTCGGGAACATATTGCACAAGTGATAGAGCCAGCATTGAAAGCAGGAAAGATTGTGATTTCCGATCGCTTCACAGATGCGAGTTTTGCTTATCAAGGTGGCGGTCGCGGCTTAAGCCTAGCAAAGTTAAACGACTTGGAGAAATGGGTTCAGGGTCGTCCCGATGGTTCATTACTTCAACCGGATCTGACCTTCCTTTTTGATTTACCTGGTTCGGTTGCTGAAGGTAGGAGGTCGAAGGTAAGGGCGCCCGATAAATTTGAAAAAATGGATTTGGATTTTTTTGAAAAAGTTCGTCAAGAGTATTTACGTAGAGCAAAGGCAGATCCAAATCGCTTTTATCTAGTCGATGCTACCCAAACACCAGAAGCTATTTGGCTTGAGCTCGAGTCATTGAAGATGAAGCTCTAAATGAGTATTGTGATGTTTCCAAATGAGTTGGTCAAGAAAATAGCGCCATGGCTTGAGCCTGTCTGGGATAGCATGAACTTGGCTGCATTGCCTAATGCAGTTCTGATTCATGGTCAATCCGGTATCGGTAAGTTTGAGTTTTCTATTGAATTGGCTAAAGCGCTTTTATGTGAGACATCTGCTGCCATCAAGCCTTGCAATCAATGTGAAGCCTGTCGGTGGTTTGATTCCGGCAACCACCCTGACTTTATTGCTCTAGTGCCAGAAACGCATAGCAAGCTTTTGCCACAGGGTGATTTTGATTCAGATGCTGAATCCCCAAAAAAATCCAAGGCTAGTCAAGCTGATGGCGATGGTGATGCGCCCGAGAAAAAAGAAAAGAAGAGCATTTCTATTGAAGATGCCCGCAGTGCAATTGAAGGGCTGTCTATTGGGACTCACCGTGGCGGAAACCGAGTCATCCTGGTTTATCCCTTAGAAATGCTCAGATCTGACTCCGCGAATACTTTACTGAAGTCTCTTGAAGAGCCCCCCAAAAATACGATCTTTATTTTGCTAGCAGATCGCCTTGATCGCGTGTTGCCAACTATTCGCTCTCGCTGTCGTTTACTGTCCGCACCCCGACCAGATCGATTGAGCGGGCTCAGTTGGTTGCGCACTCAGCTGAGCACGATTCCTGGTTTAAAAATGAGTGATGCCGATGTCGAGTCGATCTATGACGAGCAGGGTGGGGCACCTTATGCAGTTTTAGACTCCTTAATTGCGCGTCACAATAAAGATGAGAAGGATGAGCTTGCGATTGCCATTCAGGCATCAAATTATTTATTGCAAGCGATGTCGCAGGGCGCTCGAATCAATTGGCTAGACGCTGCTGAAAGGACGCAAAAAGCCCGATATTCAGTTTTGCTGGCTACTATGCAGCGGTGGGTCTCTGATTTGCAAAGCTGCGCCCAAATGGGTGCGCCGCGCTATTACCCTAAGCATTATACTGCCATCAAGACGCTTGCACAACAAGCGCGACTACCAAAGCTACTCCGCTTCTGGAAGTCTCTGTTACAGGCTCGGCGCCATGAAAATCACCCGCTGGCTACCCGCATTCAACTAGAGGCATTGCTTTCTCAGTACCAGCAGGTATTTGAAGACTAAAATAGCGAGTCATGTTTATAGACTCACATTGCCATCTCGATTTCCCCGAATTTCAAACCCGCCTACCTGAGGTGTTATCGAATATGGCCGCCTGCAAGGTGAGTCATGCTTTGTGCGTATCAGTAGATATTCCGGACTTTCCTAAGGTACGAAAGCTAGCCGAAGATCATCCTCATTTGTATGCCTCGGTTGGGGTACATCCGGATTACGAAGATACGCCAGAGCCTAGTTTTGAATTCCTGGTCGAGCAAGCAAAGCACCCCAAAATCATTGCGATTGGCGAAACTGGGCTTGATTACTTCCGTATGGGCGATCGCAGCTATGAATCCATGGAATGGCAGAGGGAGCGCTTTAGAACGCACATTCGCGCGGCTATTGAAGCCAAGAAGCCTCTCATCATCCATACGCGATCCTCTTCCGCTGACACCCTCAGAATCCTCAAAGAAGAGGGCGCTGATCAGATTGGCGGTGTAATGCATTGCTTTACAGAAACCACTGAAGTTGCCAGGGCTGCTATTGATATGGGCTTTTACATCTCGTTTTCTGGCATTGTGACTTTTAAGAGCGCCAAGGACCTACAGGAAACCTGTAGGGAAGTTCCTCTGGATCGTATGCTGATTGAGACAGATTCGCCTTATTTGGCCCCAATTCCTTATCGTGGCAAGACGAATGAGCCGGCTTGGGTTTCCAAGGTTGGTGAGTATGTTGCAGAACTAAAGGGTGTTTCTGTTGAATTGCTAGCAGAACAAACTTCAAATAATTTTTTTCAATGTTTTCAGATAAATAGAGCAATATCATGAGAAGTTCTTTTAAAGTTAACCGTCTTTTTCATGCCTACTTATTGTGCTTCTCAGGCTTGATTAGCGCACAAACTGCCGATCAGATTGCGGATTTCACCAAAGCAGCAAAGTTTGATGACGTCTCAGAGGTGCGATCCCTAATCAAGGCAGGCGTTACCCCCAATACATTGGATCCTAAAGGCACTCCCATGTTGATCCTTGCTGTACGGGATAAATCTTTTAAGGTCACGGATTTATTGCTTGCCAATCCAGCTACAGATGTGAATTTGACTAATAAAAGTGGTGAAAATGCGCTCATGTTGGCTGCATTTGATGGCGAACTTGCTTTAGTCAAGAACTTGGTTCTTCAAAAGAAAGCTGCTGTTAATAAGCTTGGTTGGGCACCAATTCACTATGCAGCCACCAATGGCCATTTAGAAATAACTCAGTTTCTAATGGCCAATGGTGCCCAGATTAATGCATTAAGTCCAAGTGAGACAACGCCATTAATGATGTCTATCGGCTCAGGTAATGTCCAGCTGATTAAATACCTACTTGATAATGGCGCGGACTTGCGCATGAGAAATCATGAGGGATATACAGCCATAGATGTTGCTCAATTATTTGGCAAGGATGATATTCGTGATGGCTTAATGTCACGTTGGATAAAGCTCTATAACCAGCCATATCCAGGCGGTCCTAAGAAGACTCCCTGATAAGTGGCATATCTGAATATGCGTATAATCATTATTATGTCAAACAAGAAATGTCACTGGATTTAACGGATAGCATCGATGACTTTTAGCAGCTTATTGGACAAGCTTCCTGGCCTGAACTCCCTCCCCAGCTTCAGCACACTCTTTTCTGAAATTAATGCGGATATGGGCGATAGCGATATCTGGTTCTTGTTATTTCTAACGTGTTTAATGCTCACATTCCATGGTTTGAGCGTTTTATCAATCGCGGGTATTTTTCATTGGATTGACCAAAAACTTGAAAATAAACGGGTCTACGGGGCCAACTTTGTATCGTATTTCGTTGCCATCTTATTGATTATTGTTATTCACCTGCTTGAAATTATTGCTTGGGCCTATATTTGTTTGGGATTGCAGGTATTCCCAACAAACCTGCAAACCCTGTATTTTGCCGGCGAGATGTACACAACTGTTGGCTATGGTAATTACCTTCTGACTGAGCGCTGGCGTATCCTGCCCATCATTATTTCCTTCTCTGGAATCTTTGCTGTATCCATGTCTGGGGCTGCGCTGTACACCATGATGGGTGCTTTATTGGGAAGATCAAACCAAAACCCTAAATCAGGCTCGGGGTTCTAGAGTAGATTAATCTAGTTTTGGCTATCCCTAAGCTTAGTTAAGTAGCCTAGATTTATCGATTGGTGCCCTTTGCTTAAATATAAGCTCTAGGGTACGTCCGTTAGACTCAAGAGAGCGCATTCTGCCTGGAAGCCAATCCAGATCCCTGGCCAGCCAAATATCCACTTGACGCTTAAATTTACTACTCTCTCGCTGCAACAAAGCGTAATGGCGATTAACACCCTTACCCATGCTTGGAATATCTTCTGATTCTTTCTCGCCATAACTTTTAAATTGCCACATTTCGAGCGTGTCATAGTCGACTACAGGAATACTACGAATACTGCCAGCCTCATCAATCTTGTCGCTACCATTTAGTAAAGAGGCTAATTGAAAAAGTAGGCTAAATCGATCTTGAGTGCCTGGCAGTAGATCCGGTGTGAACTCAGGCTTTTCAGAGAAGTACATCTTCCCTCCTCCGCTCTGATCGCGATCAAAGCGAGAATAGCGCGGTGGTTTTGTACCCCGCTGTGTCCAGTAAATGGATGGCGCTATGCCATAGGCATCGACAGTGCCTCTAGATTCAAAAACAAAAGGGCCGACGATGGCGTAAGGTATGTTGATATACAAGCGGTAATTATTGCCCTCAGTAATCCAGTCCAATTGAGCGGCTTGAATGAGTTGCCCATCGACATAGGCATCAAAATAATACGTTCCAGATTCAGGAAGACGAAATGCTTGCCCAGACTGATTGCCCAATGCACCCTGCTCTCCTTTCCCCTGATCTGCTAAAGGATCTGCTGATACTGCGTTAGTTTGCTTGGGTGATGCCTTTTTCTTTGACGCAGTAGTCATTTGGATTTTCTTTGGCGACTCTACCCGAAGATCTGTTTTGATGATGAGATCTTCGGCAATGGGGGGCGCACTACCAAAAGAGAAGAATGGAATCCCAAAAAATAAAATCAGGTGCCCAAACAGCGATAGAAAGATTGCAGCACTTAGAATCCACAGGGATTTTTTTGGCACTAATTGAAACCGATTGCCGATTGCATCCATCAAGAGCGATTAATGCTTAATAAATTCGATTACTGCAGGTAAATGATTGGCGTAGTCAGAAATTCCATGATCGCCACCTTCGAGGATCAGTTGTTTGGCACCAGGGTAAAAAGCCGTCATTTCTTTCCAATCCAACAGTTCATCACCTTTTGCGGCAATTAAAAAATAACGCGTTGGATCTGTAATTGAATCTATCTTTAAAGCACGCAATTCATCGATGTACTCCGCCTTAAAATCAAAAGGGTCTTCGCTGTCATAGGCATTCATCATGCCAACATGGGGCTCTAATTCTCTAGCAGCATACACGGCAGGATTAAGGGCGATGCCTTTGCAATGAAATTTTTCTGCAAGGTAGTTGGTATAAAAACCGCCCAAGGAAGATCCGATGATGACCAAGCGATTAAATTTGGCTTGATTGATGTGTTTGACAACCATCTCCAGGCTCTCTTTTGGAGACGCAAGCAATTGAGGGCAATACCACTCATAAGAATGGCTTTCCGACGAGAGCGCCCTCACCGCCTCGCCAGTCATTATCGCCTTGGTTGAGTTTGGTGAAGACCGAAAGCCATGCAAATAAACAACCAAGGTTACTGCCATACTTCTTCCTCTAGCTTTTTTGACCTATTTCAAAGTTAGCCATTTTTTCTAATGCTTTGACCATAGCAGAATGATCCCACGATTTTCCACCATGTGCTGCACAGGAATTAAATAATTCTTGTGCGCTAGCTGTATTAGGCAAACTAACGCCCAGAGCCTTGGCGCTGCTGAGGGCCAAACTTAAATCTTTTTGGTGAAGTTCAATCCTAAAGCCAGGATCAAAAGTGCGATTGATCATACGCTCACCATGAACTTCCAGTATTTTTGAGCTGGCAAAGCCACCCATTAATGCCTGTCTGACTTTCGCCGGATCAGCTCCCGCCTTAGAGGCAAATACCAAGGCCTCTGCAACCGCTTCGATATTTAAGGCAACAATAATCTGATTGGCCACCTTAGTAACTTGACCAGCACCATTATCGCCAACTAAAGTAATATTTTTTCCCATCAAATCAAAGACAGGTTTCACCTTATCAAATGTGGCTTGCTTACCACCAACCATGATGGTGAGGCTAGCGCCCTTTGCGCCTAATTGGCCACCAGATACAGGAGCATCTAAATATTCACAGCCTAGATCATTGATGCGCTTCGCAAAATCTTTTGTAGAAATGGGGGAGATTGAACTCATGTCAACAACGATCTTGCCCTTGCTGATGCCTGAAGCAATACCGTTCTCTCCAAAAAGTACTTTTTCTACATCAGGAGTATCTGGAACCATCGTAATAATGATGTCTGCCTTAGTTGCAACTTCTGCTGGAGTTGCGCAGAGAACAGCGGCAGTATTGGCTAACTCATCTGGAACTTTGCTACGGGTATTGATAAATAGCTCATGACCTGCTGCAACCAAATGTCCAGCCATTGGCCCACCCATAATGCCCAAACCCACAAAGCCTAGTTTTAATTTACTCATCATTCATTCCTAAATATTTATTGATGTATTGATAGACAGATCAGTTGATATTACTGCTCGTATTGACCCATCCAATGCAGGCCAGCCTCAGTAGTCTTCAAAGGCTTATATTCACAACCGATGTAACCTGTATAACCAAGACGAGTTAATAAATCAAATAAGTAACCGTAGTTAATTTCTCCGGTACCAGGCTCATTACGACCCGGATTATCCGCTAGCTGTATATGGGCGATTCGATCAAAGTACTTTTGTATCGTATTGGCTATCTCACCTTCCATACGCTGAGCATGGTAGATGTCGTATTGCAAAAACGCGTTATCAGCGCCAACTGCATCCAGTATTGCAATACCTTGAGCAGTTTTAGAAAGATAGAAACCAGGGATATCAAAAGTATTGATTGGCTCAATCAACAGTTTTAATCCAGACTTCTTCAGCTCAGCAGCGGCAAACTGTAAATTGCTAACAAAGGTGTCATGAACCAAAGCTGGATCAACACCCTCGGGGGTCTTTCCTGCTAAGCAGTTGAGTTGAGGTACGCCCAAAATACTGGCGTACTCAATTGCCTTGGCAACTCCGGAACGAAACTCAGCAACACGGTTCGGGTGACATGCGATACCCCTCTCCCCTGCGTCCCAATCGCCAGCTGGCAAGTTGTGCAATACCAACTTTAAGGCATTGTTATCTAAAGCGGATTTGATTTCGCTAGCTTCAAAAGCATAAGGAAATAGAAATTCAACGGCTTTGAAACCACCAATCTTGGCTAGCGCAAAACGCTCCAAAAATGGTTTTTCGTTGAACAACATGGTGAGGTTGGCTGCAAACTTGGGCATTCCTATTCCTTAATAACAATCAAATTGGATGATACATGGCTAAATTCAAGGCAATGCCTCGATTACTCTAGAAGGCCGGCAGCTACTAATCCCTCTGTTCCAGCAGGATGACGGCAATCAATATCTTCAAATTCATTGATATTGTTAATCTCGGTACCCATCGCAATATTGGTGATTTTTTCTAAAATGATCTCCACTACTACGGGAACACGATGCTCTTTAGCCATCTTTTGTGCCTCAATCAATGCAGCATTGATTTTATTTGGATCTGAAACTCGGATAGCCTTACAACCAAGCCCTTCAACAACTTGAACGTGATCAACGCCATAGCCCTTCAGGTTGTGATCATCCACGTTGATATTGTCAAAGGCCAGTTGTACGCAGTAATCCATTTCAAAGCCCCGCTGCGCTTGACGGATTAAGCCTAAGTAACTGTTATTCACTAAGACCATGACTAATGGCAAGTTAAATTGTGCGCCAACTGCTAATTCCTCAATCAAGAATTGGAAGTCGTAATCGCCAGCAAGTCCGACTACAGTCTTTGTTGTATCAGAGGCTAATGCACCTAATGCAGCTGGAATTGTCCAGCCTAGAGGACCAGCTTGACCGCAGTTGATCCATTGACGAGCGCCATAGACATGTAAGAATTGTCCACCCGCAATTTGTGACAGACCAATAGTCGATACATATACAGTGTCGCGACCAAATACGGAATTCATTTCTTGATAGACCCGTTGTGGCTTGATAGGTACATTATCAAAGTTGGTTTTACGGAGCATCAAGCTCTTCCGCTCCTGGCAGCGCTCAACCCACTCACTATAGTTAGTAAGCTTGCCTTTTGCTTTCCATTCTTTCGCAACTTCTACAAATAACTCTAGCGCCGCTTTTGCATCCGAAACGATGCCGTAGTCGGGATTAAATACGCGACCAATTTGTGTTGGCTCAATATCAACGTGAATAAACTGACGGTCTTTGCAATACACATCGATTGATCCTGTATGACGGTTAGCCCAGCGGTTACCGATACCTAAAACAAGATCACTAGCTAGCATGGTGGCATTGCCATAACGGTGGGAGGTTTGAAGTCCAACCATACCCGCCATGAGTGGATGATCATCTGGAATAGTGCCCCAACCCATAAGCGTTGGAATCACCGGAATGCCAGTCAATTCTGCAAACTCTACCAACAGTGCATCTGCATCAGCGTTAATAATTCCACCACCAGCAACAATTAATGGCTTCTTGGCCGACATTAGCATTCCCAGCGCTTTTTCAATCTGCTTGCGGCTAGCTGCTGGTTTGTATACCGGCAATGGCTCATAGGTATCGATATCAAATTCAATTTCAGCCAATTGAACATCAATCGGTAAATCAATTAATACAGGACCGGGACGGCCTGAACGCATCACATGAAATGCCTGCTGGAAAACTCGTGGAACTAAGCCAGGCTCACGAACTGTTACAGACATCTTCGTTACTGGTTTAGAAATCGTCTCGATATCAACAGCCTGAAAATCTTCTTTGTAAAGACGAGCACGTGGAGCTTGTCCAGTAATGCAGAGAATAGGAATGGAGTCAGCACTTGCTGAATACAGTCCAGTAATCATGTCCGTACCAGCTGGGCCGGAAGTGCCGATGCAAACGCCAATATTGCCTGCCTTAGCCCTTGTATAACCCTCAGCCATGTGTGAAGCGCCTTCAACGTGTCGGGCTAGGATGTGAGTAATCGACTGACGCTCACGCAACTGGGCGTAGAGTGGATTAATAGCGGCTCCAGGAACACCAAAAGCAGTGGTGATGCCCTCTTTTTCCATTACAAGAACTGCTGCCATTGCGGCTTTCATTTTGGCCATGATGTTTCCCTCGCTGTTAAGAATGGATACATCATCAACACTTAACGATGAAATGAGAATGCCATCCACCATCATATGAGCTATTCCAAAATGGAATACCTAAACTAAATCCAGTTAGAATTCATATATGGATCGTATTCAGGGAATAGCCCTTTTTGTTCGAGTTGTAGAAACCGGCTCATTTAGCAAGGCTGCAGCTAGCCTGGGCATTACTCAGCCCACTGCAACTAAACACATTGCCTTTTTAGAAAAGCGTCTCGGCTCCCTTTTATTGCATCGCAGCACAAGGGGGGTCACCCCAACGGAAATTGGTGCGATCTACTATGAAAAATGCAAAATCATTTCAAGGGAGCTTGAGGAAGCAGACAATCTGGCCGCCCTACTCCAAGGAGAAACGCAGGGTAAGTTGACTATTAATTCTTCGGTCGCCTTTGGGCGACGTATTTTGACTCCATTGGTACTGCAATTTATGAGTCAAAACCCAAAATTAGAGGTGCATTTGAGTCTTGAGGATAAATACGTCAATTTGGTTGAAAGTGGTGTTGATCTTGCAATCCGCATGGGTCGCCTCGCAGACTCCTCTTTGGGCTCGCGCTATTTAGGTTTAAATCCATGGGTCTTGGTTGCCAGCCCAGAGTACTTAAAGCAGCATGGCATTCCAAATCATCCAGAGGATTTGACTGCACATCAGGCCTTAATCTATAGCTCAGTTCAAGATAATCACCGCTGGCACTTTAGTGGAGGTGACGGCGAGACCGTCTCGATACCCGTTAAGGGCCCGCTCTACTCAAATAACCTATCCGCTCTACTGGCAGCGACCATCGGGAACATGGGCTTGGCTACCATCCCTTGGTATGTCGCTTACCACTCTATCAATAAGGGCACCTTAAAGCCCATACTGACTGATTGGAGCCTGCCCTCCCAAGAAATTCACGCGGTATTTTCATCGCCTCGTTTGGTCCCGGGCAAGGTGAGTAAGTGTATCGACTGGTTGCAATGTCATTTTTCTGGCAACTGGTGGGAGCAACTTGAGGCTCAAAGGCTCCCAAGTGATTCGATTGGTACATAGGGTCAACTGTTTTCTACTAATTTACCCCCATTCATCTGTGTGCTTGCTAACAGAATTTTGCAACTGAAATACGCTAATATCGTTATAGAAAAACTTAATATCAAGGAAAGTTATGAAAATTAAAATCGCCCAAATTACCCTAGTAGCCGCCACATTATTGACTACCCCAGTATTAGTAATGGCACAGGCGCCTGCTGCAAATGCTGTAGTGGTGGACGCAGCTGTGACTGACAATATTTTCCAATTGTACGAAGGTACTGTTACGAAGATTGATAAGAAAACACGCACGATTTTCTTCAAAAATAATGATGGTGAATCCAAGTTTATTGCCGGTCCTGAAATTAAGAGTTTTGATCAGATAAAAGTAGGTGACCGACTCAATGTGACCTACGAACTTGCTGTTGCAATAGAGCTGATTAAGACCAAAAGCGATGGCATTCGCAGCAAAGTGGAAACTGCTTCTGAGGTAACTTCAAAGCCTGGTGAAAAACCAACACGCACCATCACAAACACCACGACCATTATTGCGGACATCATCGCTGTTGATCGCCCTAAGAAATTGGTCTCAGTTAAAGGTCCAAGTGGCAAAGTTACTGTTGTTACCGTAAAGAACCCGCAGTTGCTAGCAGATGTTAATGTTGGTGAGCAGGTTCGAGTGATTTACTTTGATGCGATGGCCGCGTCGATTACGCCTCCAAAGAAGAAGTAATTTAAAAAAGTATGCATTAATAGCAAGGATTTCATTTGAGCATTCGCATCTCTCTGATCCTTGCATTTGTCGTTTTACTATCGGCGTGCGCCAACACAACCCGCTCGGGAGCTGTTGGCGTTAACCGATCTCAATTCATGATGGCTTCATCAGAAGAAGTTAATCGTATCTCTGCGGTAAGTTATAACGAGCAGAATCAAAAGGCAAAAGAGAAAAATATACTCGTTACTTCTGGGCCTACCTACGAACGATTGAAGTTCATTGCAAATAGGTTGATCCCACAGACCGAGGCATTTCGAGATGACACCAAGCAATGGGATTGGCGGCTCACCTTAATTGATGCACCCATTCTGAATGCCACTTGTGCTCCCGGAGGAAAGATCACTTTCTACACCGGAATTATTGAGCAGCTGAATTTAAATGATGATGAAATTGCAGCCATCATGGGCCATGAAATCGCTCATGCCTTAAGAGAGCATGGTCGGGAGCGAGTATCCCAAGCAACCGCACAAAGCGTATTGGTAAATATTGCTATGGCTGTAGCTGGTCCTTATGGCTCAGCAGTGAGCGCAGCAAACCAAGTTGCCCAATACGCAATTGTTTTGCCAAACTCTAGAGAGAATGAATCAGAAGCAGATGCAATTGGATTAGAGCTTGCAGCAAGAGCGGGTTATAACCCCATGGGCGCAATTAGCGTTTGGCAAAAAATGTTGAAGGCAACCAAAGGTAAAAGTTCTCCAGAGTTCTTATCCACCCACCCTTCTGGTGAAACCCGAATAGAACAACTCACTGCGCTCATGCCGGCAGTAGAGCCTTTGTATAAAGCGGCACCAAAACCACCGCCCATGAAAAAGCTTTAAAAAAGATGAAGTAGAAATAGAAAAAGCCCCTTATGCAGGGGCTTTCTAAACTAACTTGGCGGAGCGGACGGGACTCGAACCCGCGACCCTCGGCGTGACAGGCCGATATTCTAACCAACTGAACTACCGCTCCAATTACATCGATTGCTACTTGTGTCACTTCTTACTGCTCACAACTAGCCAAAATTTTGGCGTCCCCAGGGGGATTCGAACCCCCGTACTCACCGTGAAAGGGTGATGTCCTAGGCCTCTAGACGATGGGGACCTGGACTACTACTAAAACTAATGCTGCCATTCTAAATGCTTGGTGGAGATAAGCGGGATCGAACCGCTGACCTCTTGCATGCCATGCAAGCGCTCTCCCAGCTGAGCTATACCCCCGTAATCTCGTTAAAACTCTACAAGACACTCAAAACAATCCAAGATTTTATCCTATTTTTGTAGGAGGAGGCAAGTTCTGGTTTAGACCACCTTAGAAAGCCTTGCTACCGCCTCATTCTTACCTATTACTAGCAAGACGGAGTCAATGGCTGGCGTCTGTGTAGTTGCAAATAAAGCGTAACGCACAGGCATTGCTAATGCTGGCATTTTGATCTGATGCTTGGCTAATACTTCTTTAAAGGCTGCCCCGTAAGCTGCTTTTGTATGCTCAGCAGATTGAATGGCTTCAATCAAATCCTTTAGGGCGGGAATAATTTCAGCTGGGATATTTTCTGCAATTTGCTCACTGCTATGAGCGGGTGCCGGTAAATAGAACAGCTTGGCACCTTCCGCAATTTCAATCAGCGTATTGGCACGATCTTTTAGTAGTGCAACTACTTGAACAAAGTCCGGACCATTTTCTGTATCGATGCCAAGTTCATGTGCGAATGGTTTAGTCGCCTCTGCCAAATCTGCAGGATCTGCATTCTGAATATATTGATGGTTAAGCCAGAGTAGTTTTTCGGGATTATGTTGTGCTGGTGATCGACCAAGACTGCCTAAGTCAAACCAATTGACAAACTGCTCTTTGGTAAAAACTTCTGCATCGCCATGTGACCAACCTAGTCTTGCTAGGTAATTCAGAATAGCTTCAGGTAAGTAGCCCGCCTTTTGATAATCACGCACACTCATGGCGCCATTACGCTTACTCATTTTTTCACCAGAGTCGTTTAAGACCGTTGGTAAATGGGCATATACCGGCGGTGTACCACCGAGCGCCTTCATGATGTTGATTTGGCGTGGCGTGTTGTTAACATGGTCATCACCACGAATCACATGGGTGATATTCATATCAAGGTCATCCACTACAACGCAGAAGTTATAGGTTGGGGTGCCATCAGGACGGGCAATGACTAAATCATCTAACTCATCATTGCTAATTTCGATCTTGCCCTTAACTGCATCTTCCCAAATCACGGATCCGCCAATGGGATTCTTGAAGCGAATCACCGGCAAAACACCTTCTGGTATTTCCGGCAGAGTTTTACCCGACTCAGGACGCCATTGGCCGTTGTAGCGTGGCTTTTCTTTATTGGCCATTTGTTGGTCACGCAGCTTATTCAATTCTGCTTCACTCATATAGCAAGGGTAAGCCAGGCCAGCATCGAGCATTTGCTTTACAACCGCACGATAACGATCAATACGCTGCATTTGATAAATTGGGCCTTCGTCTAAATCGAGGCCAAGCCATGCCATGCCCTCAATAATGACGTCGACAGCCTCCTGTGTGGAGCGCTCCACATCGGTATCTTCGATGCGCAAGATAAAGTCACCCTGGTTATGGCGAGCAAAGGCCCAAGGATATAAAGCACTGCGAAGGTTGCCCAAGTGAATGAAGCCCGTTGGACTGGGGGCGAAGCGTGTTCTTATATGCATAAACAGCATTATCTCAGGTCGGCTTTAGATTTGATGATTTGGCACTCTGATCATCAAAAAAGTGGATACTTTCACTTATGAACGAATTACTTGTATTTATGTGTGATGGCGCCCCGGTGCGCGGGGAAATTGTTTCCATTAGTACCGCCTGGCAGGCTGTATTAGAGCGTCGTAATGATCCTCCTGTAGTCAGGCGAATCCTGGGTGATTTTGTGGGTGCAGCGACCCTGTTGAGTGCCAGCCTTAAATTTGATGGCACTTTGATTATTCAGGCTCAAAGTAAAGGCCCTATTCAGCTTCTTGTGGTGGAGTGCAAGTCCGACCTAACCATGCGAGCTACTGTAAAGCTATCTGTAGACCCTGCCAGCATTGATCCTAATGCCACCCTCGGTGAGCTACTAGATGCCGACAATTCTGGGCGTCTAGTCATCACCCTAGACCCATCTGACCGTCAACCCGGTCAACCGCCCTACCAAGGCATCGTCGCCCTACAAGAGCATCGTGGCACCGTTATTAAGCCTGTTACTAGCGCTGCAGAAGCTATTGCTCTGTATATGCAAAACTCAGAGCAATTAGATACCCGCATTTGGCTGGCATCTAATGACACCCATGTTGGCGGATTGCTATTGCAGCGATTACCGGATTCGGGGGGTCATGCCCATCTGGATCCTCAACTTGCGGCTGAAGGTTGGACCAGAATTCAGACCCTGGGTGAAACGATTACCAATGAAGAATTACTCACGCTCTCGCCGGATACCATTCTTCGTCGCCTCTTTTTGGAGGAGTCAACCGAAAGCGGTGTTCGAAGTTTCCCGCCTCGCCCTGTTCGCTTTAGCTGCCGCTGTTCACGCACCAAAGTAGCTGATATTTTGAGAATGCTGGGCGAAGAAGAGGTTGAAAGTATTCTTGCAGAGCAAGGTGCGGTAGAAACTGAGTGCGATTTTTGCGCTAAAGCCTATCGCTTTGATGCAGTTGATTGCAGGCAAGTCTTTAAAACAGATTTATTGGCAGATGCTACGAGACCACCATCCAGCGGGCATTAAGCGATTTGATGGCTAAGTTACTGCTTAGTTACTACTTCGTTACTGCTTCGTTGTTGATGGCTTTACGACATCAGCAGCATTGGAGGTAGATCTTTCAGACGGCAGAATTTGCACAAAGAATTCTCCTTCTTTTAGCATGCCGTGCTCAACACGAGCCCGCTCCTCAATCGCACGGCTACCCTCTTTTAAATCTTTAACGTCGCCAGTGAGCTTGGCATTACGCAAGCTTAGTAGGCTATTTTTAGCCTGTTGCAACTCAAGCTGCTTCTCCATCTCGTATACCTTCAGCCATCCACCCTTACCCAACCAAAGTGGGTACTGTATTGCGATTAGCAATAGCAGCATCGAGTAGATGACAAGGCGCATGAGCTAAAAGCTAGCTAGTGATTAGCGTTTCAGGTTATAGAAAACGGACTTACCTGGATAAGTAGCAACATCACCCAAGTCTTCTTCAATGCGTAACAACTGGTTATATTTAGCAATGCGATCAGAGCGGGACAAAGAGCCAGTCTTAATTTGGCCAGCATTCGTACCAACGGCAATATCAGCAATGGTGCTGTCTTCTGTTTCACCAGAGCGATGAGAAATGACGGCCGTGTAATTGGCGCGCTTAGCCATTTCAATCGCAGCAAAGGTCTCAGTTAAGGTACCAATTTGATTAATCTTGATTAAGATAGAGTTAGCAATCCCTTTCTCAATACCTTCCTTGAGAATACGCGTGTTGGTAACAAAGAGATCATCACCAACCAATTGAATCTTCTTGCCCAATTTTTGAGTAATGTCAGCCCATCCGTCCCAATCACTCTCATGCATGCCATCTTCAATCGATACGATTGGAAATTGATCAGCCAAGTTACCAAGGTAGTCCGAGAATTCGCTTGAAGAAAGTTGCAAGCCTTCGCCTGCCAGGTGGTACTTACCATCTTTATAGAATTCACTAGCGGCACAATCCAAGGCCAGCAAGACATCTTCACCAGCTTGATAACCGGCACCTTCAATTGCCTTCATGATGGTTTGCAAGCACTCTTGATTGCTCTTGAAATTGGGTGCAAAGCCACCCTCATCTCCAACAGTGGTTGGCATGCCTTGGGCGCCCAAAATCTTTTTCAACTCGTGAAAAATTTCAGCGCCGCAACGCAAGGCTTCACGGAAGCTTTGCGCCCCTACTGGCATCACCATGAATTCCTGTATATCAAGACTATTATTTGCGTGAGCACCGCCATTAACAATATTCATCATTGGCACAGGTAACTGCATACCACCTGAGCCACCAAAGTAGCGATACAAAGGCAAGCCGGCCTCTTCTGCAGCAGCGCGTGCCACAGCCATAGAAACTGCCAAGGTTGCATTAGCACCTAAGCGCGCCTTGTTATGAGTGCCATCTAACTCGATCAAAGTGTGATCTAAGAAAGCCTGTTCACTTGCATCAAGACCCAAGATCGATTCAGCGATCTCGATATTGATATTTTGAACAGCCTTAAGTACACCTTTACCGAGGTAACGGGCCTTATCGCCATCACGTAGCTCAATAGCTTCACGTGAACCGGTCGATGCGCCTGAAGGTACTGCTGCACGACCCATCACACCAGACTCAAGCAATACATCGCATTCAACGGTGGGATTGCCGCGTGAATCTAAAACTTCTCTACCGATAATGTCAACAATGGCGCTCATGCACCTTCTCCTAAATGAAATGAATATGGGGTGTTACTTAAAGCTGTCTTCTAAAAATGAACCGGGCTTCTTCACAACGGAATCAATCGCAAGCAAAGACTCAAGCAATTCTTTCATGCGGTTTAAAGGCACAGCATTTGGACCATCCGAAAGCGCCTTAGCTGGATCCGGGTGCGTTTCCATAAATAAGCCGCTGATACCAACCGCAACAGCAGCGCGAGCTAGTACGGGAACAAATTCACGTTGACCACCACTGGAATTGCCTTGCCCACCAGGAAGCTGAACTGAATGGGTCGCATCAAATACCACTGGTGCTTTTGCTTCTCGCAAAATGGCCAAACTACGCATATCAGAAACTAAGTTGTTGTAGCCAAATGAAGCGCCACGCTCGCAAACCATAAACTGATCTGGAAGATTTGCCTCGGCTGCAGCAGCGCGTGCTTTATCAATTACGTTGAGCATTTCATGGGGGGATAAAAATTGCCCCTTCTTGAAATTGACTGGCTTACCACTTTGGGCGCAAGCTCGAATGAAATCCGTTTGCCTACACAAGAAAGCTGGCGTTTGAAGTACATCAACTACTTTCGATACCGGCGCAATTTCGCTGATGTCATGGATATCAGTCAATACCGGCACACCAATATCACGCTTCACCCGAGCCAGAATCTCAAGACCCTTTTCCATGCCCAAGCCCCGAAAAGAAGTTCCGGAGGAGCGATTGGCTTTATCAAAGGAAGACTTGTAAATAAATGGAATACCTAGCGCAGCAGTAATCTCTTTGAGCTCACCTGCAATATCTAAGGCGGATTGCTCAGACTCGATGACACAAGGACCTGCAATCAAAAAGAAGCGATGGTCCAAGCCAACATCAAAACCACATAACTTAAATGCACTCATGTATTTCTCCTAGGCAACTTGCTTTTGAGTTGCAGCCTGATGAACTAATGATGCCTTGATAAACGCAGAAAATAATGGATGGCCATCACGGGGTGTCGAGGTGAACTCTGGATGGAATTGCACACCAAAGAACCACGGGTGCATAGCACTAGGCAATTCCATCATTTCAGGCAAAGACTCATTTGGAGTTCTAGCAGAAATAATGAGACCAGACTTCTCAAGACGAGGAACATAAACATTATTGACCTCATAGCGATGACGGTGACGTTCATTGACTTCATCACCATAAATCTCATGAGCTAATGTACCTGCCTTGACAGGACAGCGCTGTGCACCTAGGCGCATCGTTCCGCCTAGATCCGAATCATTGCTACGCTTCTCAACACGACCTTCTCGATCAACCCATTCTGTAATCAAGGCAACGACTGGGTTATCGGTCTCTGGGTCAAACTCAGTACTGTTAGCGTGAGCAATGTTGGCAACATGGCGTGCAAATTCGATCACGGCCAATTGCATGCCCAAGCAGATACCTAGATAGGGAACATTATTTTCACGGGCATAACGAATGGCAGCAATCTTTCCTTCGGTGCCGCGTTTACCAAATCCACCTGGAACTAAGATCGCATCTAAATTTTGCAGGCAATCGACACCATCTTTTTCAATGACTTCAGAATCAATGTAGTTGATGTTGACGCGAGTGTGATTATGAATACCTGCATGACGCAAAGCTTCGATCAATGACTTGTAAGATTCAGTTAACTCAACATACTTACCAACCATGCCAATAGTGACATCATGCTGGGGGTTGGCTAACTCATAAACCAGATTTGCCCAGACTGATAGGTCTGCAGGCTTTGCTTCAATATCCAATTCGCGACAAATTAGATCGTCCATGCCCTGTGCTTGCAGCATCTCTGGAATCTTATAGATAGTGTCGACATCCCAAACTGAGATTACCGCTTCTTCACGTACATTTGAGAAAAGAGAAATCTTGGCGCACTCGTCTTCTGGAATCGGGCGATCTGCACGACACAGAAGCACCGTCGGCATGATGCCGATTTCACGCAGTTTTTGTACAGAATGTTGAGTAGGTTTAGTTTTTAACTCACCAGCACTAGTGAGATACGGCACCAAAGTCAGGTGAACAAACGCACAGCTATGTCTTGGAAGTCGAATGCTCATTTGCCGAGCAGCTTCTAGGAATGGCAGGGACTCGATGTCGCCCACAGTTCCACCGATCTCGCAAATCGCAATGTCGGCCTGACCATCGTGACTCGCTTTAGCGCCCCGCTCTACAAAGGCTTGTATCTCATTCGTAATATGCGGAATTACTTGAACAGTTTTACCCAGGTATTCACCGCGTCGCTCTTTGCTGATTACAGATTCATAGATCTGGCCCGTGGTGAAGTTATTACTCTTACGCATCTTTGCAGAAACAAAGCGCTCGTAATGCCCTAGATCGAGGTCGGTTTCAGCGCCATCTTCAGTAACAAAGACTTCACCATGCTGAAGCGGGCTCATTGTCCCGGGGTCAACGTTGATATAAGGGTCTAATTTTAGGAGGGTGACTTTCAGGCCGCGGGATTCGAGAATCGCGGCAAGCGAGGCAGCTGCGATTCCTTTCCCTAAAGAAGAAACCACACCACCAGTGACAAAAACGTATTTGGTCATCGCTTAAGCTCTGTTGGAAAAAGTAATTATAACGATAGCGACTGAACGATTAGCAATTCAGGCCTTGCTCAGCACCTACACGGCTTGAAGACAGACAATCAGAAAATATCCAATTTATAGACTTGCATTTTTTGCAATGTGGAATGATTTATAGCCTATGAAATCGCTTCTGAGCAAGTTGAATGTCCCCTAACCCTCTTATAAAAACTTAAAATTGACTGCGTCAGCAGCGAATTAGTTTGTAATTGCCTAAATTTTAAGCAATTTAGGATATTTTTGATAATTAAGTCTTATATAAGACATGAATTTGGAATTAGAATAGAGTAATAAAGGGGCATACCCTGCTTAGATTTACTGTTGATAACTCTTACCCAATAGGAAACACAATGCTAGAAGCCTACAACGCTCAAGTTGCCGAACGCGCAGCCCTTGGAATTCCAGCCCTCCCCCTAACTAAAGATCAAACTGCTGAATTAGTGGGTTTGCTTAAGAATCCTCCGAAGGGTAAAGAGACGGAATTAGTAGAGCTCATTACCAATCGCGTACCTGCTGGAGTGGATGAAGCAGCTAAAGTGAAAGCCGAGTTTCTAGATGCTATTGCCAAGGGGACAGAGAAATCGCCATTGATTTCACGCATTAAAGCAACTGAACTCTTGGGCACCATGCTGGGTGGTTACAACATTAAGCCTTTAGTTGAATTGTTATCAGATGCTGAGTGTGCAGCCAGTGCAGCAGCAGCATTGAAAAAGACCTTATTGATGTTTGACTATTTTCATGATGTTCAGGAATTGGCGGAAAAAGGTAATGCGCAAGCTAAAGCAGTCATGCAAAGCTGGGCTGATGCTGAATGGTTTACAAGTCGCACAGCTGTTCCAGAGAGCATGAAGCTGACTGTATTTAAAGTAACCGGTGAAACCAATACTGACGATCTGTCCCCTGCGCCTGACGCATGGAGCCGTCCAGATATTCCATTGCATGCAACGATCATGTTAAAGAACCCGCGTCCAGGCATTGAACCAGACGAGGTTGGTGTGCGTGGACCAATGAAACAAATTGAAGCTCTCCAGAAAAAAGGCAATCAAATTGCCTATGTTGGTGACGTAGTGGGTACAGGATCTTCGCGTAAATCCGCAACGAATTCGGTGTTGTGGTGGACAGGTCAAGATATTCCGTTTGTTCCAAACAAGCGCTTTGGTGGTGTTTGCTTAGGCGCAAAGATTGCCCCGATCTTCTTTAATACGATGGAAGATGCTGGTGCATTGCCTGTTGAGCTAGATGTTTCTGATATGAATATGGGTGATGAAATTGAATTACGTCCATACGAAGGTAAGGCCTTTAAAAACGGTAAAGAAATTGCTTCTTTCTCACTGAAGTCACCAGTTATTTTGGATGAAGTTCGTGCAGGTGGTCGTATTCCTCTAATTGTCGGCCGTGGCCTCACAGCTAAAGCGCGTGCAGCCTTAGGTTTACCAGCATCTACAGAATTCCGCATTCCCGTTAGCCCGCCTGATAACAAGAAGGGCTTCACCTTGGCGCAGAAGATGGTTGGTCGCGCTTGTGGATTGCCAGAAGGTCAAGGCGTACGTCCAGGCACTTATTGTGAGCCGCACATGACTACTGTAGGTTCGCAAGACACCACTGGTCCAATGACCCGCGATGAATTAAAAGATCTTGCTTGCCTAGGCTTTTCCGCTGACTTAGTCATGCAATCTTTCTGTCACACTTCTGCTTATCCAAAACCAGTAGACATTCGCACTCACCATGAATTGCCAGCGTTTATGACCAATCGTGGTGGCGTTTCATTACGGCCAGGTGATGGTGTCATTCACAGCTGGTTAAATCGTTTACTCATGCCAGATACTTGTGGCACTGGTGGCGATAGCCACACTCGTTTTCCTATCGGAATCTCTTTCCCTGCCGGCTCTGGCTTAGTTGCTTTTGCTGCCGCCACTGGTGTAATGCCTTTGGATATGCCTGAGTCTGTATTGATCCGCTTTAAAGGCAAAATGCAGCCTGGCATTACTTTGCGCGATATGGTTAATGCAATTCCTTTATATGCAATCAAAAAAGGTTTGTTAACGGTTGAGAAGCAAGGTAAGAAAAACATTTTCTCTGGCCGTATTCTAGAAATTGAAGGTTTGCCTGACCTGAAAGTTGAGCAAGCATTTGAATTATCAGATGCCTCGGCTGAACGTTCTGCTGGCGGTTGTGCCGTTCAATTAAGCAAAGAGCCGATCATTGAATACATGCGCTCCAACATCACGTTAATGAAGTGGATGATTGCCAATGGCTACGAAGATAAGCGTACTTTAGGCCGTCGTATTAAAGCAATGGAAGCTTGGATTGCTAAGCCTGAATTGCTCAAAGCCGATGCTGATGCTGACTATGCTGAGATTATCGAAATTGATATGAGTGATATCAAAGAACCCATCTTAGCCTGCCCTAACGACCCGGATGATGTGAAGTTCTTATCTGAAGTATCTGGCGAGAAAATCGATGAAGTATTTATTGGTTCATGCATGACTAACATTGGCCACTTCCGTGCTGCCGGTCAGGTTCTTCAGGGCAAAAAAGATATGCCTACCCGACTTTGGGTTGCACCACCAACTAAGATGGATCAGATGATTCTGACCGAGGAAGGTTATTACGGCATTCTGGGAGCTACTGGTGCTCGCATGGAAACTCCGGGTTGCTCACTCTGTATGGGTAACCAGGCGCAGATCCGTAAAGGTTCAACAGCAGTTTCTACCTCGACACGTAATTTCCCAAATCGCTTAGGTATTGATACTCGTGTCTACCTCGCTTCTGCGGAGCTCTCAGCCGTAGCTGCACTCTTGGGTCGTCTACCAACTCCGCAAGAATATTTCGAGCAAGTAGAATCCTTGAATGCTAAAGCTGGTGAAGTGTATAAGTACATGAACTTTGACAAGATTAAGTCATTTAGTGATGTTGCAGACACAGTCACAATTTAAATCAAATCAGCCCTGAATCTGAGGGCAACAAAAAAGGCGATCAACCGATCGCCTTTTTTCATATCCCGCTTGCTTTAGATCGATAGCTTATTTTCTTGATGCGCATTTTCACGATTCAACCCAGATACCCAGGTGTTGGTTGGCAAGCCCGTTTTTTCCATAATCAGTTTGGCACGCTTAGAAACCTCTTTCCACTCTACATCCAGAAGTGGACCTTTAAAAGCAATTGCCACCACATTGCAATCATGCGATTCCGGGAACAACAGAACTCGGTTATCAAATGCTTCGCAGATATTATTGAGATTGATATCAAAACTCTTATGGCTTGAGAATAAGTTCACTGTTAACACACCAGGTGATCTCAGGATATCAAAACAGCCTTTATAAAAATCCAAGGAACTCGCAGATGGGCCGTCACAAATTGCATCGTAGAGGTCCACTTGAGCCGCATCAAAGTAGTTTTGATATTTGGTGTTCTTCACAAAGGTTTTTGCATCAGCTTGAAGTGTCTCAAGACGCCGATCATCAGAAGGTGTGAAAAACATACTTCTAGCAGAAACAATCACAGCAGGATTGAGTTCAACGACGGTAGTTTTGACCGCAGGACAATAGCGATGCGTAAACTTGGTGAGAGCACCAGTGCCAAGCCCAAGTTGAGCAACACGCATACCTGGCTTGGTCTCCAGGAATAGCAACCATGCCATCATCTGCTGGTTGTATTCCAGATAAATCTCATCCGGATCACGGATGCGCATGGCGCCTTGAATTAATTCACTGCCAAAATGCAAATAACGCACTCCACCGCTCTCAGAAAACGTGACCGGCTCCATAGCCATAGATGTATCTGACATTGGCTTATTTAGCCCAGACTCTCGCATTGCGAAATAAGCGCATCCAAGGACTCGCTCCATCGGGCGCGTCCAACCATTCCTTTGGAGCCCAACTCATTTGCACGGTCCGGAATACTCGCTCAGGGTGCGGCATCATCACAGTAAATCGCCCATCCGGAGTAGTAACCCCTGTCAAGCCACCAGGCGAACCATTTGGGTTCATTGGGTAGATTTCAGTTGGACTACCTTGATGATCTACAAATCGTAGTGCAGCTAGCCCTTGTTTCTGTAGAGCCTCTAAGTTACCTTGCTGGCTAAAATTAGCAAAACCTTCGCCGTGCGCAATAGCAATTGGCAACTTGCTGCCTGTCATGCCTTGCGTAAAGATTGATGGTGAAGCCATTACCTCAGCCATGACCAAGCGAGCTTCATATTGTTCAGACTGATTGCGCGTAAATTTAGGCCAAGCTTCTGCGCCTGGAATAATGCCTGCAAGATTGCTCATCATTTGACAGCCATTACAAACACCTAACGCAAAGCTATCTTGGCGGCTAAAGAATGTAGAAAACTGATCGCGCAGTTGACTGTTGAATAGAATGGTCTTGGCCCAGCCTTCACCAGCCCCTAAGACATCTCCGTAACTGAATCCACCACAGGCAACCAGACCACGGAAATCATCTAACTTGGATTTACCAGAAAGCAAATCTGACATGTGCACGTCATAACTATCAAAACCTGCCCAGTTCATGGCGTAAGCCATCTCAACATGAGAGTTCACGCCCTGCTCACGCAAGATGGCAACTTTAGGTCGGGCATTCTGATTGATAAATGGTGCCGCAACATCATCCGTAATGTCAAAAGTTAACTTGGGAGACATTCCTGTATCAGCAACCTGATCGAGTAGCGAAAACTCGCTGTCAGCGCAGTCGGGATTATCGCGCAAGCGCGCAATTTGGTAGCTCGTATTAGCCCACATCTTTTGAAGAACTTCTCGTGGCTCTGCAAAAATATTCTTAGCATCACGCCAAATTTCAAGACGGCCGTTGGTATTAGGCTTTGCAATTACATGGCTGTAAGCGCTGAGATTTAATTTGCGTAAAACCGCAAACACCGCATCACGATCCGCTTTACGAATCTGAATCACTGCACCAAGCTCTTCGTTAAATAAGGCGCGCATGGTCTGTTCGTGACGAAGTCCAGATACTTGTTGTGCCCAGTTCTTAGCGTCACCCCAATCTGCTTCTTGACCAACATCTACCGCAATCATGTCGACATTCACGGAGATACCAGTGTGAGATACAAAAGCCATCTCTGCGATACAGGCAAATAATCCACCATCAGAGCGATCGTGATATGCCAATAATTGATTGTCTTTACGCAACTCGATCATCGCCTCAGCCAAGGCTTTGAGATCTTCTGAGTAATCTACATTGGGAGCTGATTTACCAGACTGATTGAGCACTTGCGCCAGGATGCTTCCAGCCATACGATTTTTACCGCGGCCCAAATCAATCAAAATCAATTCAGTCTCTAAGGCTGTACCAGACTCATCGTGCAGTTTTAACAAAGGCGTTGTGGTTTTACGAACGTCTTGAACTGCTGCAAAAGCAGAGATGATGAGTGAAACTGGAGAAACGACCTTTTTAGCTTGATCACCCTCTTGCCATGCTGTTGCCATGGATAAGGAATCTTTGCCAACTGGAATAGAAATTCCTAGCGCTGGACATAAATCCATACCAATCGCTTGAACTGAGTCATATAGCTTTGCATCCTCACCAGGTGATCCACAAGCGGCCATCCAGTTAGCAGAAAGCTTAACATCCTCTAAGCGGCGAATATCTGCAGCTAATAAGTTGGTAATGGCTTCACCTACCGCCATTTTGGCTGCAGCGGGTGCATCGATCACAGCTAGTGGAGTGCGCTCACCCATGGACATTGCTTCACCGTGATAGCCTTTGTAATCCATCAAGGTAACGGCACAATCAGCCACAGGTACTTGCCAAGGACCTACAAAAGGGTCGCGTGCGTTAAGACCACCGACGGTACGATCACCGATAGTGATTAAGAATGATTTGCTGGCAACAGTAGGCTGCTGTAGAACCCAAGCAATGCATTGCGCGAGATCAGCGTCAGTGACATCTAACTCTTCGAATTCTTGAGCAACGCGCTTAACATCACGATGCATCCGTGGAGGCTTCCCAAGCAAGACTTCCATTGGCATATCGATCGGCATGGCAGCATCACTACCAGCAACTTCTTTGCTATCGCTTAACTGAAGTTGACGTTCTGTTGTCGCTTCACCAACAACGGCAAATGGGCAACGCTCACGTTCACATAGCAACTTGAAAAGCTCCAAGTCTTTAGCTTCAATTGCTAGGACATAGCGCTCTTGAGATTCATTGCACCAAATTTCTGCAGGACTCATACCGCTCTCTTCTAGCGGCACTTTTCGTAATTGAAATTGCGCACCCAATCCAGCGCCATCAGCAAGCTCTGGGAATGCATTGGATATTCCTCCAGCACCAACGTCATGAATCGAAACAATTGGGTTATTCGTGCCCATAGCGATACAAGAGTTGATCACCTCTTGCGCGCGACGTTCCATTTCTGGATTACCACGTTGAACTGAATCAAAATCTAAATCTGCAGTGTTAGTTCCGGTTGCAACAGAACTACCCGTTGCACCACCCATACCAATACGCATACCGGGACCACCCAATTGAATAAACAAGTGGCCTGCTTTAATTTGTTTCTTTGCCGTATGGATTGAATCAATACTGCCAATACCGCCCGCAATCATGATGGGCTTGTGGTAACCGCGACGAACACCCTCTAAGGTTTGCTCAAATACGCGGAAATAACCACCCAAAATAGGTCGACCGAATTCATTATTAAATGCAGCGCCGCCCAATGGGCCATCAATCATAATTTGGAGTGGTTTAGCAATGCGCTCAGGCTTGCCGTATTTCTCGGTCTCCCATGGTAAATCAGTGCCCGGGATATTGAGGTTGGATACAGTAAAGCCAGTGAGACCTGCCTTAGGGCGTCCACCTATACCTGTTGCACCCTCATCTCGAATCTCACCACCAGCACCAGTAGATGCGCCTGGGAACGGTGCAATTGCTGTAGGGTGGTTATGTGTCTCTACCTTCATCAAGGTATGAACTAGTCGCGTGTCTTTTTCGTAACGACGATCTTGACCTTTGGCTGACCAAGTTTCCGATTCAGCCCCGACCATCACAGCTGAGTTGTCTGAGTAGGCAACGATGGTACCTTCAGGCTGTAGTTGGTGCGTATTACGGATCATCGCAAATAAAGATTTATCCTGATCATCACCATCAATCGTCCAGCTGGAATTAAATATCTTGTGACGACAATGCTCACTGTTCGCCTGAGCAAACATAATCAATTCAACATCACTGGGATTGCGCTCTAAGCGTATAAAGTTCTCAACTAGATAAAGTACTTCATCTTCTGAAAGAGCAAGACCAAGGTCTTGATTCGCTTTATCTAATGCAGACCTACCCTCGGTAAGCACTGGGATGCGAACAAAAGGTTTGTCAGGAAGTGATTGGTATAAAGTGCTTGCTTCATTGATGTCGCCGATCACAACTTCTGTCATTCGATCATGAAGCGCGGCTAACACCAGTTGTTGCTGTTCTGCATTGAGTGTTTTTTTACTTTGCCACGCGTATTGAACACCACGTTCAATACGCAAAATCTGAAGGCCGCACTGACGAGCGATATCTGTAGCTTTACTAGCCCATGGAGAAACTGTGCCAAAACGGGGAATCGAAATCGCAGATTGTTTATCAGCAGACTTAGTGAATAGAGAGCCACCACTCTTCATTTTCGATACAAAAGGCTGGCCGTAAGTCAGCAGACTTTCGAGCACCTCTCTGTCTTTGGTATTGAGCTCAGACTCAGACCAAATGAAATGAAGGTATTGAGCCTCAATAGACTCCAGTTGAATTCCTTGAGCAGCCAGCGAAGCTAAAAGTCGCTGTTGGCGGAAGGCAGAAAGGGCATTAGCCCCGGGCAAACAACAGAATAATGACATGCCAAGATTATAAGGTTTTGATTAGGCCAATCGTCCGCCATGCAGACTCAATTGGCGCCCACACCGAGCAGCTAAGGCTGGATCATGGGTCACCAAAACTAGTGTCGAAGAATTCTCCCGATTTAGCTCAAAAAGGAGCTCAATCACCCTATTACCGCTGGCCTCATCTAGACTTCCGGTGGGTTCATCGGCAAACAGAATGGCTGGCTTATTAATAAAGGCTCGAGCTAGCGCTACACGCTGCTGCTCGCCACCGGAAAGGGTTTTAGGGAAATGATTGGCTCTAGGTGTTAAGCCGACCTTTTCAAGCCAATCCAGGGCGGACAGCCTTGCTTCAGCCTGAGGATTCCCAGCGATCTCAAGAGGGAGCATCACATTCTCCAAGGCGGTCAGGTGAGGCAAGAGCTGAAATGATTGAAAAACAAAGCCAACTAACTGACCACGTAAACGGGCCCTGCCGTCCTCATCGAGCAAGTTGAGGTTTTGCCCCATAAGGTCGATTTGCCCCGCGCTTGGCAGGTCTAGTCCAGCCAGCAGACTTAATAAAGTACTTTTTCCAGAACCCGATGCCCCCACAATGGCCACACTTTCGCCTTGCTCAATCTGAAAGCTCAGCTCGTGCAAAATACTCAGGTTGCCATCAGCCGTTTTAACCAGCTTGCTCACCAGATCAGCAACAATGGAATTAGACTGTTTGTTCATGTAAAAAAGTTTTCAAGAATGGAAAAATGCAGACTCAGCTTTTAATCGCCAATAAATTCATTACAGGTCTATTTTGCCTCTTAATGAGCATTTGTTCTTGGGCTCAAGTAAAGCCCGTTATTCTGGTATTGGGTGATAGTCTATCGGCAGAATATGGTCTACCGCGTGGCACTGGCTGGGTCACACTACTTGAGGCAGAGCTTGTAAAGGATAAGAGTCCTTGGAGCGTCTTTAATGCCAGTATTAGCGGTGAGACAAGCTCTGGTGGTTTAACTCGTCTACCCGCCCTCTTAAGTCAGAAAAAGCCGGGAATTGTCCTGATCGAGTTAGGTGCTAACGATGCTTTACGCGGCTTACCGGTTAATCAAACTGAAGCCAATCTACGGCAGATGGTTCAGATGAGTAAAAAAGCAGGCGCCAAGGTTTTACTCTGTGGCATTCAGATTCCCTCAAACTATGGCCAAACTTATACCAAGCAATTTAAACAACTCTATCCTCAAATAGCGAATCAAGAACAAGTTGAGCTACTACCTTTCTTCCTGGAGGGCGTTGCTACTAAAGCAGAATTATTTCAAGCAGATCGACTGCATCCAAATGTAGATGCGCAAAGCATTATCTTTAAAAACGTATGGGGCTCAATGGCCCCATACAGTAACTTGCTGAAAAAACTACCCTAGCTTAACTTCCCGCACTTCCAGCGCTTGCCTGCTTCAGTGGGTTAATCACTTTAACGCCAGCGCTATTACGCCAGTAAGCCATAAAGCCTGCAAACTCTGACTGTGCAGCCAGCGCTTGGATCTGTTGTGCTTGTGCTTTTTGAACCTTAGCATCTACCGCTGTCGGTTGACGTACCTGATCAATGCGGTAAATCGTGCTACCAACACCTGGATTCGTAACTGAAACTACAGCTGGTAATGCACTTGCATTCACGGACATGACCTCATCCATGGATGAGCCCACTAGACTACCTGGCTTGTTGCGTGAAATCCAAGTAGCACTGCCAAAACCAGCTACGTTCTTGGGATCCTTTTCAAGGGCGTCTAATTTTTCGCTAGCAGCTGAAATAGCTAGCTTCTCCGCAGCACGTTGACTTACCTGACGCTTCACTTCTGCCGCAACATCTTGATAAGGCAGAACTTGGGCTGGGTATAAGGTCACTACTCGAGCTGATACAAACACACCGGGTGCTATTTGCACGGCCTCGGTATTGCGCTTATTTTTCAGGGCCTCATCACCATAAAGTGACTGAACTACTTTGGCATTGGCTAAAGGATGATCTCTAGACACGCCAGCTGCGCCGCTACGAGTAACGCCCTTCTGGGTTTGAATGCTGAGTTTCAACTTATCTGCGGCAGGCTTCAAGCTATCAGCCTGGTCATAAGTGATATTGGCAAACTGATCTGCTTTGTCATTAAAAACCTTGGAATCCTCTTTCGGATCCGCCTTTAGCACGATGTACTCAACATCAATATATTCAGGACGTTCAAACAACTTGGCATTGGCCTCATAAAAAGCCTGCAGCTCATCAGCGCTTGGATTCACTTTGGCTAAATAATCTTTAGCGTTGAACTGCAAAGTCTGAACCTGTCTTTCAGTGTCATATAAAGATAAAACAATCTCAGATAATTTTGGGCTAGCTAACTCTGTACGAGCAACAGAATTTATTAACTGTTGAATTTTTAAATCAAAACTTTGGCCAGCATAAAACTGCTCTTCATTCATGCCATTACTAGCGAGTAATTGCTTAAAGCGCACATCATCAAATGTGCCATCTTGTCGATATAAAGCGCGAATCTGTGGAATCTTTTGCAGGCTATTAACTAACTCTTGCTTGCCTACTTGCAGACGGAGGTCGCCAATCGCAAAACCAAGAATGCGTTGTTGCAGTAACTCGTTCAGGATCGCCTGACGAAAAGGTAGGCTTTGAGCAATCTGCGCATTTCCACCAACACGCTCAGCTTGACGTTTTGCAGCAGTATCAACTTCTTGCGCAGTAATAGGCTTGCCATTGACTTTCACAATGTCAGTTTCTTTATCCATAAATTCGGAATAGCTTGAAATACCGAATAAGGCGAAAGAAGGGACGATGAACAACATCAAAACAAACTGCAGAACTCTTTGGTGTTTACGTACTGAATCAAACATGAATTAATCGCTCGAAAATAAAATTAATAACACGAGTGTACTAGGCGGAAGGACTAGAGGGAGCTAGTAAGCCTATTTGAGGGAAAACAAATGCAAATGGGGAAACTGGTGGGCGCTGACGGGATCGAACCGCCGACATTCTGCGTGTAAGGCAGACGCTCTACCATCTGAGCTAAGCGCCCCAAATTAATACAGACGAGATTGTAACCTAGTGCGGGAATAAAAGAGGGATTCTTCAACAAAGTGGGCCGTAACAAGCCGCTCAATCTGACTCAAAATCCCTCAAACATCCAATCACATCAATGCTTCAAGACCTCTCCAGAAGAAATCTTTTCATTGGCTTTGCTAGCCTCAGCGGCCTTTTTAGCAAGCTCTTCTGGCGTTGGGTCAGACAAAGCAACTGGTTTTCGCTCTAAAGCCAACTCCAAAACTTTGTCAATCCATCGTACCGGCACGATTTCAATTGCATTCTTGACGTTATCAGGGATATCAATTAAATCTTTGATGTTCTCCTCTGGAATCAATGCCAACTTGATGCCACCACGATGCGCTGCCAATAGCTTCTCTTTTAAACCACCAATCGGAAGTACCTCACCACGCAAGGTGATCTCACCTGTCATTGCCACATCTGAACGAATTGGAATTCCAGTAAATACCGATACCAAGGCAGTTGTGATGGCGATACCAGCCGACGGACCATCTTTCGGAGTCGCACCATCAGGGAAGTGAATATGAATATCTTTCTTCTCAAATGCTTCGTCAGTAATGCCAAGGGCTCTTGCTCGTGAGCGAACCACTGTCTTTGCCGCCTCTACAGACTCCTTCATGACGTCGCCAATGGAGCCTGTGCGAGTAATAACACCTTTACCAGGCATTACTGCTGCTTCGATGGTGAGCAGATCGCCACCAACTTCAGTCCAAGCTAGGCCAGTAACTTGGCCAACTTGATTCTCTTTCGCCGCAAGACCAAAGTCATACATCTTCACAGACAAGAACTTCTCTAAGTTGTCGACATTTACAGTAACTGGAGCGGCTTCTTTTTTCAGGAGGAGTAACTTCACCACCTTACGGCAAATCTTACTAATCTCTCGTTCTAGAGAACGAACACCTGCCTCACGAGTGTAATAACGAATCATGCTACGGACAGCAGATTCCTCGATCTTCAGTTCATCCTTCTTCAAGCCATTATTTTTAATTTGCTTAGGAATTAAGTAATTGATAGCAATACTCGTCTTCTCATCTTCCGTATAGCCGGCAAGGCGAATAATTTCTAAACGATCTAAAAGTGGACCGGGAATATTCAAGGAGTTCGATGTAGCAACAAACATCACATCTGAAAGATCAAAATCGACTTCAACATAGTGATCTTGGAATGTGTGATTCTGCTCAGGATCTAAGACCTCTAGCAAGGCACTTGCGGGATCTCCACGGAAATCCATACCCATCTTATCGACTTCATCCAAGAGGAATAAAGGGTTACGTACACCGACCTTAGTTAGACTAGATAAAATCTTGCCCGGCATAGAACCAATATAAGTACGACGATGTCCCCGAATTTCTGATTCATCACGAACGCCACCCAAAGCCATACGCACAAACTTGCGGTTTGTTGCGCGGGCTATCGATTGACCTAGAGAGGTTTTACCAACGCCTGGAGGCCCAACTAAGCAGAGGATCGGAGCCTTAACACGATCAACCCGTTGTTGAACCGCGAGATATTCCAAAATACGCTCTTTAACTTTATCAAGACCATAATGGTCTTCGTCCAATACTTTTTCTGCATTGGTTAAATCGTTATTGATCTTGGTTTTCTTTTTCCATGGGAGCGTCACCAAGGTATCAATGAAGTTGCGAATCACCGTTGCCTCAGCAGACATTGGTGACATCAGCTTTAACTTCTTTAGTTCAGACTCAGCCTTCTTCAATGCTTCCTTAGGCATGCGAGCAGCTTTAATGCGTTTCTCGAGTTCCTCAAGATCGGCACCCTCTTCACCCTCACCCAATTCTTTTTGAATCGCTTTAACTTGTTCGTTTAAATAGTACTCGCGCTGGCTCTTTTCCATCTGACGCTTTACACGTCCGCGAATACGCTTCTCCACTTGCAAGATGTCGATCTCGCTCTCAAGATCGGCCAGAAGACTTTCCAGTCGCTGCACGACATCCGACATCTCCAGCAAACGTTGCTTTTGCTCAAGCTTGACCGGCAGATGTGCGCAAATGGTATCGGCTAAACGACTTGGATCATCGATGCCGCCTAATGAGGAGAGAATTTCTTGAGGCACTTTTTTATTGAGCTTCACATACTGATCAAACTGAGCCATGATGGCGCGACGTAATGCTTCAGTTTCGTGAGCATCTAATGAGGACATTGCCGTTGGAGTTGCTTCACATGAGAAGTAGCCTTGGCTATCCTCCACTTGGCTTACTTCAGCACGTTGAACGCCTTCCACTAATACTTTGACAGTGCCGTCGGGCAACTTCAGCATCTGCAGAATATTGGCAATGCAGCCCACATCGTAGAGGTCTTCTACGCTAGGCTCATCTTTCGCAGCAGTCTTTTGCGCAACTAGAAGTACATTCTTACCAGTTTCCATGGCAGCTTCTAGTGCTTTGATGGATTTTGGACGTCCCACAAACAATGGAATCACCATGTGAGGAAATACCACCACATCCCTTAATGGGAGCAATGGCAGTTGAATAGGTTCAGAGGGTAGTAATAAGTGGCCAGGCATGGGGCAATTCCTCCAAAATAGTCATTCCGTAAATATCTCTAAAAATGCCGTACCACTAGATACAGTCATTATTAGAGAATAGGATACTACCTATGTGGGTGCCGCCTAGCGAAAAACAAGGGGGAAATAGGCAAAAAGTGAGTAAAAACTACTAAAAACAGCAAAAAAGTAGCAAAAATTAGGCTTTTTTACTCAATTCTGTAGATTCTTCACCTTGTTTGTAGACCAAGATGGGCTTACCGCCTTCAGCAATGGTGCTTTCATCAATGACCACCTTTTGAACATTCTTCAAAGAGGGCAGGTCATACATCACATCCATGAGGGATCCCTCAAGAATAGAACGTAGGCCACGAGCACCGGTCTTACGAGCAATGGCTTTTTTAGCAATTGCTGACAAAGCTGTTGGGCGAACTTCTAGCTCAGAGCCTTCCATCGTCAACAGAGCCTGATATTGCTTAACTAAGGCATTTTTGGGCTCAGTCAAAATCTGGATCAATGCTGCTTCATCCAATTGCGCCAAAGTGGCTACGACTGGCAATCTACCGATCAATTCAGGAATGAGGCCAAACTTAATGAGATCTTCAGGCTCTACTTCGATCAAGAGGTCGCTGATACCGCGATCGTCTTTACCTGGAACCGTGGCATTAAATCCAATACCGGTCTTTGCAGTACGCTGCTGTATGACCTTCTCAAGGCCATCGAATGCGCCACCGCAGATAAACAAAATATTAGTGGTATCGACTTGTAAGAAATCTTGATTGGGATGCTTGCGACCGCCTTGAGGTGGCACAGAAGCCATAGTGCCTTCAACTAGCTTTAGAAGCGCCTGTTGAACGCCCTCACCCGATACATCACGAGTGATAGATGGGTTATCCGATTTACGGGAGATTTTATCAATCTCATCGATATACACAATGCCACGTTGCGCTTTTTCTACGTTGTAGTCGCAAGCCTGTAACAATTTTTGAATAATATTCTCAACGTCTTCACCAACATAACCCGCTTCGGTCAAGGTAGTTGCATCAGCCATCACAAACGGCACATCCAACATACGCGCTAAGGTCTGAGCTAACAAGGTTTTGCCAGAGCCAGTTGGGCCAATCAGCAAAATATTACTTTTAGCTAATTCGACACCGTCAACCATAGCTTTAGCAGGAAGCTTAGATTCTTTTTTATCAGAAGTCTCTGCAGGCTTGCCATCTTTATCCAACTTCTCTTTTTTTGGCTTTGGTAAATACTGCAGGCGTTTGTAGTGGTTATAGACCGCTACTGCCAAAGTCTTCTTGGCATGATCTTGGCCAATCACATACTGATCCAGATTCTCGCGAATCTGATGGGGTGTCGGCAAAGAATCATCGCCCTCGAGCTTGGGTAGCTTTGATAGTTCTTCTTGAATGATGTCCGTACAAAGGTCAATACACTCATCGCAAATAAATACGGAAGGACCGGCAATCAGCTTTTTAACTTCGTGCTGACTCTTGCCGCAAAAAGAGCAATACAGAACTTTGTCTGTGCTGTTAGTAGAGTTGATATCGCTCAAAGTAGCTGTCTAAAATAAAATTCGAATTAAGGGCGCTTATCGATGACTTTATCGATCAAGCCATACTCTTGAGCCTGGTCTGCAGACATAAAGTTATCGCGATCAGTATCTTTGGCGATTGTTTCAATTGTTTGGCCTGTGCGATCAGACAAAATCTGATTTAAGCGCTCACGCAGATAGAGGATTTCACGAGCTTGGATCTCAATGTCTGAAGCTTGACCGCGTGCACCGCCTAATGGCTGATGAATCATCACGCGTGAATTCGGCAAAGCATAGCGCTTACCCTTCTCACCAGCGCACAATAAGAACGCACCCATACTTGCAGCCATACCCATACACAATGTGCTCACGTGCGGTTTGATAAATTGCATCGTGTCATAAATTGCGAGGCCAGCTGAAACGGAGCCGCCTGGAGAGTTGATGTACAGAGAGATTTCTTTATCTGGGTTCTCGCTCTCGAGGAATAGCAACTGTGCAATCACTAAGTTGGCAGTTTGATCATTCACTTCGCCAACTAAGAAAACGACGCGTTCTCTGAGTAAGCGAGAGTAAATGTCATAAGCCCTCTCGCCTCGACCAGAGGTTTCAATCACCATTGGAACTAAACCCAAACTTTTTGGCTCTAAATTCTCAGACTGGAAATGATTCTGGTTCATGTGGTCAGACCTTTATTAATTATTGACTTAGTTAAGCTTGCTGAGTTCTTCGAAAGTAACTGCTTTGTCAATTACTTTAGCCTGAGAAGTGAAATACTTCATCACATTATCTTCAAGCACCAAGTTCTCAACATCTTTGAGGCGGTTAGGATTGCTGTAGAACCAACGCACTACTTCTTTTGGATCTTCGTAAGTAGCAGCCTGCTCATCAATCTCAGCTTTAATTTGATCTGCAGTAGCAGATAAATTCTGCTGCTTAACCAAGTCACTCAGAATCAAACCGAGGCGGACACGCTTCACGGCTTGCTCAGCAAACATCTCTGCTGGAATTGGCGCATCTTTTGCATTTGGAATGCCGCGCTGTATTAAGTCTTGACGTGCAGACTCAGCTAAGCGCTCTTGCTCTTGAGCAACTAAAGACTTGGGCACATCAAATTCGCAAATGCTGTTGAGCTTCTCCATTACTTCGCCTTTTAGTAGGGAAGTAATGCGACGCTTAGTTTCGCGATCTAAATTTTCTTTGACTTCTGAGCGCATCTTCGCAACGCCACCCTCGGTAACACCTAAGGACAATGCAAATGCGTCATCAACTACTGGCAAGTGCGCCCAATTCACTGACTTGACAGTGATCGTGAAATCAGCAGTTTTACCGGCAACATCTTTACCGTGGTAATCCGCTGGGAAGCTTAATAGGAAAGTCTTGCTTTCACCTGCTTTGAGACCTAAAGTAGCAGCTTCAAATTCTGGCAACATGCGGCCTTCGCCGAGCACGTATTCAAAGTTTTCTGCTTTGCCGCCTGCAAATTCGACGCCATCGATCTTGCCAACGAAGTCAATAACCACTTGGTCGCCAGCTTGCGCAGCGGTGTTTGCACCGCCATCACCATGATCACCGGCATCGCCACGTGGATGGTAATGTACTTGCTGCTTGCGCAACACATCGAGTGCACGATCAATCTCTGCATCCGAGATATCCGTTGTGTACTTAGTTACCTCTGCTTTAGTGATGTCGCCAATCTTTACTTCTGGCAAGACTTCAAAGTAAGCGTCAAACACGATCTTGTCTGCGTCTAATTCTGATTTAGGGTCGAGACGTGGTTGACCAGCCAATTGAATTTTTTCTTTTTGGGCTAAGTCATAAAAGAGTTCTTGAGCTTTATCAAACTGAAGTTCGAAATCGACCTGCATGCCGTATTGCTTTTCGACCATAGTCTTAGGCACTTTGCCTGGACGGAAGCCTGGGGCTTTCATGGTTTTACCCAATTTAGCCAAACGGTCTTCTCTTGCCTTCGCCAAATCGACGCGAGCGAACTCTAAGGTCACTTTGCGGTCTAACTGACCTAAATTTTCTATCTGCACAGCCATTCTCGTCTCTTAATTGAAAATCGGATTATGTGAAGCCCAAGCCAAGTAGCTATCTTGTGGTGCGAGGAGGGGGACTCGAACCCCCACACCATTGCTGGCGTCAGGACCTAAACCTGGTGCGTCTACCAATTTCGCCATCCTCGCGCGAATTCCGCAAACACTACCGAGCTGAAGCTTCACTCTAAAGACCACAATTCTACAATGCTTAGCGGTTTTGAAGGATATTTAGACCTTGTAGAGCAAAGCCACGGCATGAACTGCTATGCCCTCGCCTCTGCCAAGGTGCCCAAGAGATTCATTGGTTTTAGCCTTGAGGTTGACATGGCTGGGCGTCACCAGCAAATCTGCTGCAATATTGTGGACCATTTCCGGCAAGAAAGTGGCTAATTTAGGTTTTTGACAAATAATCGTTGCATCCACATTGCCCACGTGAAATCCAGCTGCTTGGATCTTTTGCAGAGCTGCTCTGAGCAAAATGCGGCTATCCATGTCCTTAAACTGTGGATCCGTATCTGGAAATAACTGCCCAATATCATTCAAGCCTGCAGCACCCAGTAAAGCATCCGTCAAAGCATGCAACAAGGCATCCGCATCAGAATGTCCCAGCAAGCCCTTTTCATTAGGAACATGGACCCCACCGAGAATCAGCTTACGACCCTCGACCAAGGCATGAACGTCGTAGCCTTGGCCAATGCGAAATTGAGGAATATGAGGTGTGCTGGATGTCATGGGCTTGTAAATACTCTCTTGACGATTAGTTTTTAGAGGTGCGCAAGAGGGTTTGCATCAAATCCCAATCTGCCGGGTGGGTTACTTTGAAATTACGAGTCGCACCCTCAATTAATAAGGGGGTTTTGCCAATCAGCTCCATGGCACTGGCCTCATCTGTAATATCCGCCTCCAAGCGAATGCCCTCTTCAATGGCATCGTGCAGCTGCTTTAAGCCAAACATCTGAGGTGTTTGGGCCTGCCATAGATGATCTCGGGATATTGTCTTCACAGACCGGCTGGGATTACCAGCAATCGCGGAGTTAGCATCAGCCATCTTGAGGGTGTCAGCTAGTGGCATTGCCAATAAGCCACCCTCGCCCGTTTGATTTACAGCAAGAATGAGTTTTTGAATGAGTTGAGGTGTGATTCCTGGTCTAGCAGCGTCGTGCACTAGAACCCAATCGCTCTCAGGAATACCTGCTTTGAGCATCTCTGCCAAAGTATTGAGGACGGTTTCTTGGCGGGTGGGTCCCCCGCTTGGAGTGAAGCGGATCGCTGGAGCTTTACTGGTAAGCGTGCCTAGGATGGGGTTATCGATAAAACTAGGGCTTACACCCACCCATATAGAGGCAATCTCAGGAGTCTGAACAAAAGCATCTAGGGCATAAGCTAGCATCGGCTTTCCTGCCAGCTCCTGAAACTGCTTTGGCAAAGCTCCGCCAAGCCGAGATCCCGTACCTGCCGTAGGCAACAGGGCATGACATTGAGCTAAAGATGGTGAAGATTGATTTCCAGCAGGCATACCTGATTCTATAATGAGCTTAGATGTCTGATGCATTAAAACTAGTACCCCCCATACCCGCACCCCGGGCTGGGCAGCGCTTTACCTTTTCAGGCCTAGTTGGCTCATCGGATGCTGCGCTCATCGCCCAATCTGCCATTCGATATCGCTCAGAGTTCTCAGTCATGGTCATTTTCTGTGCCCGGGCACAGGAGGCTCAGCGCCTTTTGGAAGAAATTCCCGCTTTTGCCCCGCAACTCAAAACACGCCTACTACCTGACTGGGAAATCCTACCGTACGACCATTTCTCGCCACACCAGGATTTGGTTTCAGAGCGCCTAGCAACTTTGTATGAATTGCTCAACGGCAGCTGCGACATTGTTCTGGTTCCCATTACTACAGCACTGCAAAGACTGGGCCCACCAAACTTTTTATCTGGTCACACCTTCTTTTTTAGACAGGGTGACAAGCTCAATGAAGTTGCACTGAAATTGCAGCTACAACAGGCCGGTTACGATCCCGTCAGCTCAGTAATGCGTCCTGGTGAATACAGCATCCGGGGTGGCTTGATTGATTTATTTCCAATGGGCTCTAGTCTGCCTTATCGCCTTGATCTTTTTGGTGATGAGATTGAGCAAATTAGAGCTTTTGATCCCGATACTCAGCGCAGTCTCTATCCAGTAAAAGAAGTTCGCTTATTACCAGGTCACGAATTTCCATTTGATGATGCTTCCCGTACGGCATTTCGTGGGCGATGGCGCGAAGTATTTGAAGGTGATCCAACGCGATGCTCGATTTATAAAGATGCCAACCTCGGAATTCCTAGTGCAGGCATTGAATCTTATCTACCGCTCTTTTTTGAAGAGTCATCGACAGTCTTTGATTACTTTCCCCGCTCAGGCGATCCCGTTTGGGCTGTGAGCATCGGCGATGTTGAAGAATCCATCAAGGGCTTTTGGAAAGATACCGTTTCCAGATACGAATTCTTAAAACATGATCTTGATCGCCCTATTCTTCCGCCAGCTGAATTATTTTTGGATGTAGATCAATTCTTTACTGCAGCTAAGCCATATGCGCGTTTGGCATTGAATAAAGAAGTGGATAAACAAGCCCAAGAGTCTCCGCAATTTTTAGCAGTTCCCGACCTATCTGTTCATCGGCGAGATACCGACCCCATCAATCGACTGCGCACTCTAGTTGCTCAAGAAAAAGTACGTGTACTCATTTGCAGCGATAGCAATGGTCGAAAAGAATCGATTCGCCAACTATTTGAAGAGAGCAATTCTGTAGCCGGTCAACATGGCAAACCACTCTATCCACTGAAGCCAGAAGGTTTTGAAGGCGTCTCCGATTTTATTAAAGGCGATGCTCTATTTGGTCTGGTAACAGCGCAACTGTTTAATGGTTTCACCTGGCCTGCTGAAAACTTGATCATCGTCACGGAGGCAGAGCTGTTTACAGCCACTGCTCGTCAAAGACGTAAGGGTAAGGAGAGTGAGAGTGCTGATCCAGACATGCTCTTTAAAGATTTATCTGAGCTCAAAATTGGTGATCCGGTTGTGCACTCTGATCATGGGATCGGTCGTTATCAAGGTTTGGTGCTTCTAAATTTAGCGCCGCCTAAGGAAGAGCCTATCTTTGAAGAGTTCTTGCACTTGGTATACGCCAAAGATGCCACTCTATACGTACCAGTACAACAACTGCAAATGGTGACCCGTTATGCAGGCTCTGATCCCGATTCAGCACCATTGCATCAGCTAGGCTCGGGCCAGTGGGATAAGGCAAGACGTAAGGCTGCCCAGCAAATACGCGACACCGCAGCTGAACTTTTAAATCTCTATGCCGCTAGAGCCATTCGTAAAGGTCACGCTTTTGAATTCTCAGCACATGATTACGCTGCATTTGCAGAAAGCTTTGGCTTTGAAGAAACTCCTGATCAAGCAAATGCCATTGCAGCAGTGATTGGGGATATGACTAGTGGTACACCGATGGATCGACTGGTATGCGGTGATGTAGGCTTTGGTAAAACAGAGGTTGCACTGCGCGCCAGTTTTGTTGCGGTCATGGGTGGTAAGCAAGTGGCCATCTTAGCGCCAACTACCCTACTTGCTGAACAACATGTTGCGACCTGGAAAGATCGCTTTGCCGATTGGCCTGTGCGCATCGTTGAGCTCTCCCGCTTTAAAACTACTAAAGAGATTAATGCTGCACTAGCAGCGATTGCCAAAGGTGAAGCCGACATTATTATCGGCACACATAAGCTGCTATCTAAAGAAACTCAGTTCGCTAATTTAGGCTTAGTGATTGTGGATGAGGAACATCGTTTTGGTGTTCGTCAAAAAGATGCACTGAAAGCATTACGTGCTGAAGTAGATATTCTGACTTTAACTGCCACCCCCATTCCACGAACACTTGGTATGGCGATGGAAGGTTTACGAGAGTTCTCTGTTATTGCTACTGCGCCCCAGAAGCGCTTAGCCATCAAAACCTTTGTGCGACGAGAAGGTGATGGCGTTATTCGTGAAGCGGTCCTGCGAGAAATTAAACGTGGTGGACAAGTCTACTTCCTGCATAACGAAGTCGACACCATTCAAAATCGTAAGCATGCCTTACAAGAACTGATTCCAGAAGCGCGCATTAGCGTAGCGCACGGTCAAATGCATGAACGTGAGTTGGAGTCGGTGATGCGTGATTTTGTGACCCAGCGTACTAATATCTTGTTATGCACCACCATCATTGAAACTGGTATTGATGTGCCTACCGCCAATACGATCATCATGCATCGTGCTGATAAGTTTGGTTTGGCGCAGCTACATCAATTACGTGGACGTGTTGGACGATCACATCATCAGGCCTACGCTTATTTACTGGTACCAGATCCTGAGGCACTGAGTAAGCAGGCGCAATTACGTTTAAATGCCATTCAAGCGATGGAAGAACTCGGTTCTGGTTTTTATTTAGCGATGCACGATTTAGAAATTCGGGGTGCTGGTGAAGTCCTAGGAGATAAGCAGTCTGGTGAGATTCATGAAATTGGATTTCAGCTTTATACCGAGATGCTCAATCGTGCAGTGAAATCTCTGCGCAGCGGTAAAGAGCCGGATCTCTTGTCACCACTCCAAGCAACAACTGATGTCAATTTAGGTGTACCAGCCCTCTTTCCAAATGACTATTGCCCAGATGTCCACGAGCGACTATCGATGTACAAGCGCTTTGCCGGTACAAACGACTTCTCTGAGTTGATGGGATTGCGTGAGGAACTAGTAGATCGCTATGGTGACTTACCTGATCAGGCCAAATCTCTTTATGAAACCCATCGCTTACGTCTGGAGATGACCCGCTTTGGTATCAAAAAGATTGACGCCAGCCCATTGTCCATTCAGATTCAGTTCATCCCCAATCCACCCATTGACCCGATGAAGATTATTCAACTGATTCAATCATCAAAATATATACAACTGAATGGCCAAGATAAATTAAAAATTCTCCCCCAAAAAGAGAAGGATTTTGAGAAACTAGAGCAACGCCTCGACCAAATTCGGAAAATTCTGAGAAGCTTAAATGCATCTGCCATGTTCAATACCGCTCAAGCCAATTAATTATTGATTGCTTACAACCCATGTCTAATCACCTCACACTTGTCGCCCTTGCTAACACTGCGATCCCTGCAGAATTACACATGGCATTGATCGAGCACGCAAAAGTCTTAGGCATTGCAATAACAAAGGAAGTTGTAGGGCATACGCACTCCAAATACTTCACTACCCGCTGGACTTGCTCCCAAGCCTTATTGCCTGAAGCAAGGGTCGCTATGCGAGATATTGCCGCAGCACACGACACCGATTTAGCTTTTCTTTCATCCGGATTTAAGTCGGATGAAGTGAAAGTGCTTGCCATGGACATGGACTCCACTCTCATCAACATTGAGTGCATTGATGAGATTGCCTACTTTACTGGTAAGAAAGCCGCTGTTTCAGAAATCACTGAGGCCACCATGCGTGGTGAAATTAAAGACTTTAAAGAAAGCTTGCGCAGACGTGTAGCTCTTTTAGCTGGTGTATCTGCTGATGTTCTGGATTCGGTCTACAAAGAACGTCTACGTCCCAACCCTGGTGCCGCTCAATTACTGGCTGGAGCAAATGCTCAAGGACTTTATACGCTGCTCGTTTCTGGCGGCTTTACCTTCTTTACTCATAAGCTTCAACAAGAGTTAGGCTTTAAACAAACCCAAGCCAATACCTTGGAAATCATCAATGGCAAACTAACAGGCAAGGTCATTGGCGATATCGTTGATGGTGCTGCTAAAAATGCCTATTTAGAACAAGCCTGTGTTCTGATGAATTGCCATAAAGAGAACTCCATCACTATGGGTGACGGATCCAACGATTTACCAATGATGCAAGGCTCAGGCATCAGTATTGCCTATAGAGCAAAACCGATTGTTAAAGAAAAAGCCGACGCGGCTTTTGACCGAGTCGGCTTGGATGCTGCCTTACTACTGATTGATTAAAGGCGCTCAAAAATAGTTGCGATACCCTGGCCGCCACCAATACACATGGTGACTAAAGCATATTTACCTTGAACCCGATGTAATTCATGGATGGCTTTAGTGGCAATCGCAGCACCAGAGCAACCAATTGGGTGGCCCAATGCAATCGCTCCACCATTGACGTTGGTCTTGGCTGGATCTAAGCCCAAACCTTTAGTCACTGCCAATGCCTGCGCAGCAAACGCTTCGTTAGATTCGATCACATCGATTTGATCTAATTTCAGGCCGGCGCGCTCAAGGGCAATCTTGGTTGCGGGGATTGGACCTTCACCCATGATGTGGTTAGGAACGCCAGCAATCGCATAAGAAACTAAACGAGCGATTGGCTTATGGCCAGCCTTCTTCGCCGCTTCCGCTTCAGCAAGCACAAAGAATGCTGCGCCATCATTAATACCGGATGCATTACCTGCAGTAACACTGCCACCCTCTTTTTTGAAGACCGCCTTCATCTTCCCTAAAGTTTCCATCGTGGTATCTGGCTTGCAGTGCTCGTCTGTGTCAAACACCACATCGCCCTTGCGAGTTTTGATGGTGATCGGAACAATTTGTGATTTGAAGCGACCTTCTTTAATGGCATGTGCTGCACGGCGATGGGACTCTACTGCAAGGGCATCTTGCTCTTCACGGGTGAGTTTCCACTTTTCAACCAAATTCTCAGCTGTTACGCCCATATGACCAACGCCAAATGGATCAGTCAAAACAGACACCATCAAGTCGATCATTTTGGTGTCGCCCATGCGAGCACCACTTCGCATTGCGGGTGAGCCATACATGCCACGTGACATCACCTCAACACCACCACCAACACCGTAGTCGCAGTCGCCCAACATGATGGCTTGGGCTGTGGTCACAATCGCTTGTAAGCCAGAGCTACATAAACGATTCAAAGCCATCGCTACAGATTCCATTGGCAAACCAGCCTGAATAGAAGCTACGCGAGCAACATAGGCGTAACGGTTATCAGTCGGAATCGTATTACCTACCGTGATGTAGTTAATTAATGCTGGATCTACTCCAGAGCGAGCAACAGCCTCTTTCATCACAATGCCGCCGAGCTCACTTGGCTCTAGGCTGCTGAGCGAACCATTGAAGGCGCCAATTGCAGAACGTACGGCACTTAAAACGACGACATCACGACTCATAACAATCCCCTTTGCGGTGCCTAATTAGGCGAAATAGCGGCCTCAATACGAGGCCAAAACACTAGTTTTATTCTAATAGTCAAGTTTCGGCTATTAGGTCATGCCCTTGGGAGTTAATCACCGTTACTTTGATGATTTCGCCAGCGCGATAGCGCTTGGATGGCTTGCTTGGAGGTAAAACCCTCACCAAGCCGTCGATTTCAGGGGCATCACCAATAGTTCGGCCCACTCCACCTGACTCATCCACTCGATCAATAATTACTTGAATACGCTTGCCTACTTTTTTAGCAAGTCGCTTAATGGAGATTTCCTCAGCTTTAGCCATAAAGCGAGCACGACGCTCTTCCCGCAATGCATCCGGAACTGGATTGTCCAAAGTATTGGCAGTCGCTCCATCCACCGGTGAATAGGCAAAACAACCGGCGCGATCAATCTGAGCCTCATCAAGGAAATTTAATAGGTGCAAAAACTCTTCCTCAGTCTCGCCAGGGAAGCCCGCAATAAAGGTGCTGCGAATGACGAGATCAGGGCAAGTAGCTCGCCATGCCTGAATGCGCTCTAAATTCTTTTCACCACTAGCTGGACGTTTCATCCGCTTCAGAACATCTGGATGCGAGTGTTGCAGGGGAATATCTAAATAAGGAAGTACGCCAAAACCGTGATCAGCAAACTCAGCCATTAAAGGCAGGACATCATCGACATGTGGGTATGGATAGACATAATGCAAACGCACCCAAGCTTGATGCTCCCTTGCAATTTGATTTAAAGCATTGACCAAATCAAACATTCGCGTCTTAACAGGTTTGCCATCCCAAAAACCAGTGCGATATTGAATATCAACGCCATAGGCACTCGTATCTTGCGAGACAACTAGCAACTCCTTGACGCCTGACTCAAATAGTTTTTTTGCCTCAAGCAAGACTTCACCAATGGGACGTGAAACTAGATCGCCACGCATGCTTGGGATAATGCAGAAAGTGCAGCGATGATTGCAACCCTCGGATATCTTTAAGTACGCATAATGTTTTGGTGTGAGCTTGACGCCAATCGGTGGCAGCAAATCCGTAAAAGGATCATGCGGCTTTGGGAGATGTAAATGAATGGCTTGCATTACCTCTTGGGTAGCATGTGGCCCAGTCACAGCAAGGACTTTGGGGTGAATGCTCTGAATGAGATCGCTACCGTCTGCATTCTTGCGGGCGCCTAAGCAACCCGTCACAATCACCTTACCATTCTTAGACAAGGCTTCACCAATCGCGGCTAGACTTTCCTCTACCGCAGAATCAATAAAGCCACAGGTGTTCACAACCACCAGATCGGCACCAGAATAATCTTTAGCGGTCTCATAACCTTCAGCGCTGAGTTGCGTGAGGATGAGTTCAGAATCAACTAGCGCCTTAGGGCAGCCTAAGGAAACAAAACCAACTTTACCTGCCACGACTATTCTTTTTCTGTCTTATTAGGCTGTCCAGGAAACGGAAAGCTACTAAACATATTCGGGGAGTTTTGCATTTGCTCTTGCATCTTCACAAAAAGATCTTTGCTTTGCTCCAGATAGTTCCCCATGAGACCTTGCATCATTGGGTTTTGAAGATTCATCATTTTTGCCCAAGCCTCAGGTGTGCTGCCAGCGCCTAAGCCCTCAGTTTGATCACCCAATTTATTGTGAATATCCACAAAAGATTGCATGGTTTTTTCAAGATAGCTACCCATCAAACCTTGCATGGAATTTCCGTAAAAGCGAATAATTTGAGAAAGCATTTGAGTTGAAAAAACTGGAGCTCCGCCAGCCTCTTCTTCCAGAATAATTTGTAGCAAGATATTGCGAGTTAAGTCATCTTCAGTTTTTGCATCCACAACACTAAAAGCATCACCGGCCATCACTAAATTTTTAATATCAGCCAACGTAACATAGGCGCTGGTTTGGGTGTCATATAAACGACGATTGGGATACTTCTTAATTAAGCGGCTATCGCCAGCTTTTTTAGAACGTGTGGCCATGTAGTTTTTTCCTAACTCTTGGTACTGCAATGCAACATCGGCATAGTTTATCTCTAGTTTGAGCTAAAGGTAAATATGCCGATGAGGAGACCACAAAAACTCAGTTTTGATGAGATTTAGCCCGTATGCAGACCGCCATTCAAGGAGAAATCAGCGCCAGTAGCGTAGCCGCCGTCAGCAGAGGCAATCCAACAGCAGATCGAAGCGATCTCCTCGGGAGTGCCTAAGCGCTTCACTGGAACACCGGCAACAATCTTTTCAAGCACATCTTCACGAATAGCCTTGACCATATCGGTGCCGATATAGCCTGGGGAAACCGTATTCACTGTGACGCCTTTAGAGGCCAACTCTTGTGATAAAGCCATCGTGAATCCATGTAAACCCGCTTTTGCTGTCGAATAGTTCGATTGACCAAACTGACCTTTTTGACCATTAACAGAAGAGATATTAATAATGCGACCCCACCCGTTATCAGCCATGCCATCGACCACTTGTTTGGTGACATTGAATAAAGAATTGAGATTGGTATCAATCACCGCTTTCCATTGATCTGGGGTCATTTTGCGGAAAACACTGTCTTTAGTAATTCCAGCGTTATTCACCAAAACATCGACACGCCCTACTTCAGCTTTGACTTTATCGAATGCAGCAACCGTACTATCCCAGTCGGAAACATTACCTTCAGAAGCAATAAAGTCATAACCCAAAGCTTTTTGTTCGCCAATCCAGCGATCTTTGCGTGGGGAATTCGGGCCACAACCAGCGATGACCTTAAAGCCATCCTTGGCAAGACGCTGACATATAGCCGTACCAATGCCACCCATACCACCCGTTACATATGCAATCTTTTGAGACATGTATTTCCCCTTATGAAAATATTATTGAGCAGCTGTGGATATTTTTTCTTTCACGTACTTGCCAGGCGCTGCTTCTAGTTTTTTGTAGCGTGCATTACCAAATGTCTTGCTAGCCTTTACTTTTTTGCCACCAAACTCTTCTAACCATTTTGCGTAGTTGGGCCACCAACTACCCTTGATGTCTTTTGCTGCAGCCAACCACTCATCCGCAGTCTTGGCTAATTTATTGTTCTCAAAATAATGACGCTTATTCTTTGCCGGGGGATTGATCACGCCAGCAATGTGTCCAGAGGCACCCAAAACAAATCGATTTTTGCCCTTCAATATATGAGTAGATTCGTAAGCAGATTTCCAGGGAACGATGTGATCATCATGCGATGCATAGATATAGGCTGGCACAGTAATCTTACCTAGATCAACTTTTTCACCGCAGACTGTGAGCTTGCTAGGTTTGATTAATTCATTTTGCAAATAGGTATGACGCAAATACCAACAGTACATTGGGCCGGGCAGATTAGTGGAGTCACCATTCCAATAGAGCAAATCAAATGGCGGCGGCGAATTACCTTTTAAGTAATTCTCCACAACATAGTTCCAGACTAGGTCATTTGGGCGCAAGAAGGAAAAGGTGTTGCCTAAATCTAAGCCAGACATCATTCCAAATTGACCGCCTTCACCACCAATGGTGCCCTCACGTAACTTCACCATACCTTCATCGATGAACACATCTAGGATGCCGCTATCACTAAAATCCAACAAGGTCGTGAGCAAAGTTAAGCTGGCGACGTAATTCTTCTTCCGAGCTGCTAATACTGCCAAGGCAGTAGAAGTTAAAGTGCCGCCGACACAAAAACCGAGTACGTTAATTTGATCTGTGCCGCCAATATCCTTGACAACTTCTATTGCTTTAATGACGCCATCACCTACGTAGTCATCCCAGGTCACTTTAGACATTGAAGCATCTGGATTTTTCCAGGAGACTAAGAAAACGGTGTGACCTTGCTCAACCATGTAACGTACGACCGAGTTATCTGGTTGCAAATCCAAAATGTAGTACTTATTAATGCAAGGTGGCACCATTAAGTATGGGCGCTCATAAACCGTTTCGGTTAGCGGCGTGTACTGAATTAATTCAAAGAGATCATTGCGAAATACTACTTGACCTGAAGTTGTTGCAATATTCTTGCCGACTTCAAAAGCACTTTCATCCGTCTGAGAAACTTTCCCCTTTTTTAGGTCGCCAAGCAAATTCACAATTCCATTTTGTATGGACTGACCTTGCGAGCTAATAATGTTTTCAAGCACTTCAGGATTGGTTGCAATAAAGTTTGATGGTGATAAAGCATCAATCATTTGCTCTGTAGTGAACAAAATCTTAGTTTTGGTTTTTTCATCCGCATCAACCGCTTTAGCAAGCGCAAGCAAATGTTTTGAGTTCAGCAAATAGGTTACCGCAATCATCTTGCTCCATGAGGAATGCCACGCCTTGCCGGAGAAGCGACGATCTTTTACCTCGACGGCCTCAGGATTGGTTGCAAGATGAGAGAACTCAGCGAAGTATTCTTTCTGAATTTCCGCCAAGCGTTCTGGAGGAATTAACGCCATATGGTGTGGGGCCAATGATGGCGCTACACCGGTATTCATGCCTGCAAACATAATGATCTCGTAAAGTTGTTGAGACCATTCTCCATCTATCGGGCTGCTAGGGTTATACGCACTAACCCTAGCCCTAGAGCTAAGCTGGTAATAACCCCAACTTAAGACTTATCTGAAATCCAGATGAGCGAGGCAAAGCGTCCCGTGACTTTATCCCGGCGATATGAAAAGAAGCGCTCCGGATCATTCACGGTACAAAACTCACCGCCATCGATTTGCTTTATACCTAGTATATTTAAACGATCTCTTGCTAATAAATAGAGGTCGGCCAAGTACTTCCCGGAACTCTCGGGAATAGGAGTAAAGGCTTTGGAGAGTATGTCTTGGCCCTGAGGAGCAAAGGCTTGCAAGACATCATCGCCCACTTCAAATGCGCTAGGCCCAATTGCTGGACCCATCCATGCGCTGATATCGCTTATCGCGAGGCCTGGAGATAGTGCGACCATTTCTGCGATGGTGTTTTCCAGAATACCGCCGCTCAAGCCACGCCAACCGGCATGAGCCGCCCCAATCACATCACCACTCCTGCTGGCAAATAAAACGGGCATGCAATCCGCAGTCAGAATGGCTAGCACCTCATTTGGAATATTGGTGACAGAAGCGTCTGCCTCAAATGCCCCATTAGTCAGAGCCCTCCTCGAGGTCGGGGTGCTTACTATGACGCTATGAGTCTGTTTGAGCCAAAGTGGTTCGGCAGGAAGCTCTGACCTCAGGATGCAGCGGTTTTGAAGAACATCTACTGAATCGTCGCCCGCGTTCAGTCCAAGGTTCAGACTATTAAATGGTGACTGACTTAGGCCACCTTGTCGGGTAGTACAAAAAGCCTGAATTGGCGCCGACACGGTCCAGCTTGGTTCAATCTTATTGAGCGCGTTGATCATTTTTAATGGAGGCCATTAGAGCCTCTTCTTTTGGCAAGTCGGCTTCAGTCATTCCTACCAAGGGCAGCAAATCAATCAAATCTTGGGGAGGCAATCTAAACCAGGTCATGATTTCCTGGGTTGCCGGATGCTGCAGACTTAAGGCATAAGCATGCAAAGCCTGGCGGTTAAAAGGCAGTGATTTAGCCACTCCAGGAGTCCTCTTACGGTAAACCGGATCACCTAAAAGAGGGAAGCCCAAAGACTCTAAATGAACCCGAATTTGATGAGTGCGGCCAGTCTCTAAGCGGCACTCCAGCAAAGCAACTGAACTTTCTGTAAAGCTCCCTTTAGCCAAGCGCCGAAATAAGGTGGCAGCAGGCTTACCTTGAGCAGAACCAGCAGCCATTTTGAGTCGATCGCGTTGATCTCGACCCACGGTCGCCAGCACCTTGCCCTGAGAAGGGGCATCACCCCACACCCACGATAGGTAACGCCTTCCCACTGTTCGCTCTTGAAGTTGCCTTACCAGTGAGGTTTGGGCTATATCTGTTCTAGCAACCACCATTAATCCAGAGGTGTCTTTGTCTAGGCGATGGACAATTCCCGCTCTTGGAAGCTGCTTTAGCTCCGGATAGTGATAAAGCAAGGCATTCAATAAGGTTCCCGTCCAATTACCAGCAGCAGGATGCACCACGAGTCCAGCAGGTTTATTGACCACAATAATAGAGTCATCTTCATAGACAACATCTAGCGCAATATTTTCAGGGGAAAAAGCGAACTGTTCAGGCATTTCTTGTGGGAATACCTTAATACTCTCGCTCCCACGCAGTAAATGACGCACTTTGGTGACTTTTCCATCGACTGTTACCGCCCCAGCCTCAACCCAGGATTTGAGTCGATTACGGGAATAATCCGGCAAAGCGCTACCAAGAAACTTATCCAAACGCTCACCATTGACCTCAGGGGGAACTTCTAGGGCTATGAAATCCTCATCATCGATATAATCAATGGGATTCGAATCGGGAGTATGCGGCAATGCCACGCTTAAAGAGCCTTTTAGTTATGTCGGACGTTATTACAGACGCCAGTTTAAGGCTTGCTGCTACCCTTGGGTCATCTTCCAGAAAATCCTTTATTTCTTTACTGGTTAGCGCTAGCACTGCTTTTCTTGTGCTCAGTGGATGCGCGGGTAGCGATGGCCAAAAGGATGACACTGATATTTGGTCAGAAACCAAACTGTATTCCGAAGCCAATGAGAAACTGAAAGATGCGGACTATGCAAAGTGCGGCAAGTACTTTGAAAAGCTAGAAGGTCGCTTCCCATTTGGACCCTATTCTCAACAGGCGCAAATTAATGCTGCTTTCTGTTACTGGAAAGCGCAAGAGCAAGCCCAAGCCCAAGTTGCTATCGATCGATTTATCAAGCTGCATCAAGGCAGTCCTAATTTAGATTACGGCTACTACTTGAAGGGCTTAATCAGCTTTAATGATGATTTAGGTTGGCTCGGTAAATTTACAGGGCAGGATTTGAGTGAGCGCGATCCAAAGGCGGCCAAAGAAGCTTTTGAATCTTTCAAGGTGGTTGTAGAGCGTTTTCCTGATAGTAAATATGCGCCCGACTCTTTAGATCGGATGCGCTACATCGTCAACTCCTTAGCGGAGGCAGATGTGATTGTGGCTCGCTTCTACTATCAACGCGGCGCCTACTTAGCTTCCGCCAATCGAGCTCAGTTGGTGATTCGAGATTATGATCGCGCTCCAGCCGTTGAAGAAGCGCTCTACTTGCTGACAAAGTCTTACGAGAAGCTCGGCATGACTGATCTGAGCAACGATGCAGCACGTGTCTTTAAGCTAAATTTCCCCGACAGCCAAATGATGGTCACCGGTCAACGCGTTCAAAAAGAGCGTCGCTGGTGGCAGATCTGGAATAAGTAAGAATCAATCAAGCCGGCAGCCTTACTCAGTAAGCACCGGCACCCTTTGCGCTAATGCGCAAATCAGTTCATAACCGATGGTGCCGCTCATTTGAGCCACATCATCGACTGGAACCTCATTACCCCAAAGCTCCACCACACTGCCTATTTTGGCATTAGGAGCTTCACGTAAATCGATAGTCAACATGTCCATGGAGACCCTTCCAACAATCGGGCAAATCACACCATCGCCCTGAGCATCAGCGGCATCAACCCACACTGGCGTGCCATCTTCCGCATGACGTGGATATCCGTCAGCATAGCCACCAGCGATCACACCAATACGCATATCTTCTGGAGCCTCATAGCGGCCACCGTAACCTACAAAATCGCCTTTTTTTAGGTTTTGGATATCGATAATTTCACTACGCAAACTCATCACAGCTTGAAATTCAGAGCGAACGATATCGGCATGCACCCCAGTTGGTGAAACACCGTAGAGCAGAATGCCTGGACGGATCCAGTCTCCCAAAGCATTGCGATGCCAAAGGATCGCAGCAGAATTCGCCAAAGAAGATGGCGCCTCTAGCCCTTCGGTCGCTTTATTGAAGCACTCCATTTGCTCGCCAACCGATGGTGAACCCTCAACCTGGTCTGCATTGGCAAAGTGGGTCATGTGATGCAGATGGTATCCGGCAGCATGTAAACGATGAAAGGCAGTTCGGTATTCCTCTGGCCTGAAACCAAGGCGGTTCATTCCAGAATTGAGCTTCAGAAAGATATTGATTGGATGACCTGAATGGTTTTTAAGGCTTTCAAGCCATACGACCTGCTTCTCGCTATGAACCACCAGGTCACATCGCAGCTGGATTACCCGTTCAAGCTCCTGCTCACTAAAAAGACCCTCTAAAAGAAGGATGCGACCCTCCCAACCGCGGTCTCTTAACCACTGTGCATCTGCAAGATCTAGCAAGGCAAAGCCATCGGTAGATTCCAAGCCCTTAAACGCAGCTTCTAGGCTGTGGCCATAGGCTTTTGCCTTCACAACAGACCAGATTTTAGATTCCGGGGCAAGCTCCCGAATACGACCTAAATTATGTCGAAAGGCATCAGTGTGTATAGTTGCCACAATAGGCCTACTAATAAAGCGGTTAGCAGACAGACTCATTTACACCCTCCTTTCATGTTTTAATTACTTTAATGACTAGATTGTACGAATGAACCGTAGTTTTTACATCATTATGGCGGCGCAATTTTTTTCGTCGCTTGCTGATAACGCATTGCTGATCGCAGCAATCGCCCTATTGGTCCAGCTTAGCGCTCCGGCCTGGATGACGCCTTTACTCAAATTATTCTTCGTTCTCTCTTATGTGTTGCTGGCAGCCTTTGTGGGGGCCTTTGCGGACTCCCGCCCAAAGGGCAATGTCATGTTCATCACTAATACGATTAAATTTGTCGGTTGTGTAGTCATGCTATTTGGAAGCCATCCCTTGTTAGCCTATGCGATTGTAGGTTTGGGTGCAGCTGCCTACTCTCCTGCCAAATACGGCATCCTCACTGAATTACTCCCACCTGAAAAGCTGGTAGCAGCCAATGGCTGGATCGAGGGTCTTACGGTAGGCTCCATCATCATGGGTACAGTTCTTGGCGGAGTCTTGATCAGCAAATCGGTATCTGAAAGTCTCCTCAGATTTGACGTGCCCATCCTAGAAACTGGCATCGATACCGCAGCGGAGTCCGCCATCATGATCATCATGATGATTTATGTTTTGGCAGCACTCATCAATTTACGCATCCCCGATACTGGGGCTCGCTACGAGTCGCAAAAGACCAATCCAATCGAGTTAATAAAAGATTTTTCTATCTGCTTTAAGACGCTTTGGGCTGATCGTCTTGGCCAAATTTCATTGGCGGTTACAACTCTGTTTTGGGGGGCTGGTGCCACTTTGCAATTTATTGTGATTAAGTGGGCTCAGGTAGCCCTTCATATGACCCTATCCCAAGGCGCCATTCTCCAAGCAATATCTGCATTTGGAGTTGCCGGAGGGGCTGTATATGCTGCTTGGCGAATACCTCTTAGAAGTTCACTCAAGGTTCTGCCTTACGGCATTGCCATGGGTTTAGTCGTTTGCGTCATGGCCATCTATAACTCAGATATGTTGCCTAATATTACAGTCTTGACTGTCGGCAAGTTTGAGCTTTCGCTCAAATTAGTACCAGCGTACTTCTTATTGATTTTGGTGGGCTGGTTAGCGGGCTACTTTGTAGTGCCTATGAATGCCCTCCTTCAGCATCGTGGGCATGTGTTGATGTCTGCCGGTCACTCTATTGCAGTTCAAAACTTTAATGAAAATATTTCTGTTTTGATGATGCTGCTAATTTACTCCGGATTGATTTGGTTGGATGTTCCAATTCAGGCGGTCATTATTGGCTTTGGCGTAGTAGTGAGCGCGATCATGTGGCTAGTCATTAAACGTCACGCTGCCAACCAAGCTGAATACGACTCCATGCATTTAATTGGTGAACACAAGCACTAAGCCCAAGGCTTAGATATTTTGTAACACTGATTTAGCAAGCAGTAGATCTTGCCAGAATAGCGCCTTATCCTTTGGTCTTGAAAGCAATTGATTTAATTCAAAAGTAGCTATCAGCGGCAGATCCTCCGCACCGTCAGCATTAATTGCTAAGACAGTCTCTCGAAGCTCTGGCAACCCATCACGTTCACCCGATAATTTTTGTGCCGCAGCACCACCAAACGCTAGGGCAACTATGGGTGTTCCATCTTGTGGCAATTGCTCGGGATTGAATTTGTCCGCAGGATTTTTCCAAGACCACTCTTGTGGCGTTAAACCGAGAACCCGAATGGTGTTCTGAAACAGAATTTCAGCATCACCCTGAGGTTTATTGCCAAAAAACCACCATATTCCAGACGATCTACGCTCTTGCACCCGTGCAACTACAGGCAATTCAGAGGTAACCCCACCAAGCTGATTATTACTCACCTCGGCAGCAAGAATCGTTTGAGCAAGTTCAGGGGCGGCATCGCGCGATGTCCACTCGGTGATACCCATTTCTTTAAGAAAGCTTGAATTTGTACTCATATTCATGCCTCAAGCTTAATCGATTTAGCCAAAACTAGCGCATCTTCACGTAAGCCATTGGCAGCATCCACTGGGTAATAATTTTTTCGCAAACCAATCTGCTCATACCCGAGACTTTGATAGAGCTGAAGGGCTGCTACGTTGCTGGGCCGAACTTCTAAAATAATTCGGGGCATATTTTGTTGGGCAGCGACGCCCTCAATCGCATTCATCATTTTTACGCCGATACCCAAGCGACGTAATTTTGGTGAAACCGTAATATTCAGAAGATGTAACTCATCCACAGCTGGAAATAGGATGCAATAGGCCCAAAGAATATCTGGGTCTAAATAACTACCTTTTACTGGATCTGCTAATTGGGGTCTCACACAATAAGCCCAATGACCTGCAGCCAATGAGTCTGAAAAATTACCTTTAGTCCATGGATGAATATGCGAAACAGATTCGATAGCAATCACGGAATCTAAATCTGCAGCAGCCATAGGCAGAAAAGAAAGCTCTGAAATACCTTCAGTATTCGATTGCGCAGAGTGAAGGCTATCAACCATGCTGTTGACTACGCTCCGCATAGGTCAGCGCTACCTTATTGCGTATATATAAGGGCTCTAATAGGTGAACATCTTGTTGCAGACCCTTACTCCACATATCTTTGGCGCAAGCTAAAACACCTAAGGCATTGACCCCGATACTTGAATCAAGATGAGTGCTAGAAAATGGGCTGGGAGCACTAGTAAAGAGACAATCACCAAACTCCGTAATTGCACTACCCGCTAAAAAATCAATCTGCAAGAGCTCGACTCCCTCTGGAGCGGTCAGATGAATATCACCCTGGCGCTGAGGCAATAGAGTTGATCCCAGTTGATAGCTGGCCCAGTAAACCTCTTGCATTCGAGCATCAACAGCAATGACAAAAGACTGGGCTCCAGAGGTAATAAATGCAGAAGTTTGAACTAGTTGGCTGGCAATGGCATCTAGGCTAGCAACTGGAATTACCGGCAAGCGAGCTGCTGTTGCCAAACCCTGAACAGCAGCAACCCCAAGACGGACACCTGTAAAGGCTCCAGGCCCGATTCCTATTGCAATGGCATCGAGGTCGGCAAGTTCAATTGAGGCTTCAGATAACAACTCTTGTACCCAAGGCAGCAAAAGTTGACTGGCGCCAGCTGACACATTTTGGTGGCGAACTATTGGCGCAGCATCGTTTAAAGATAAAGCCACCGAACACCAAGCTGATGAGGTGTCGATGGCCAATATATGGGTCAATTGGGACTCTCTAGTTATTTAAGAACTCAGACCCGCAATGATATCTGGCGGCGCTTGAACAAGCTCAATCAACACACCCTCACCGCAAAATGGAAACTCTTCATTACCTTTGGGATGAACAAAAGTAATGTCATAGCCAGCTGCACCCTTGCGTATCCCACCAGGAGCAAAACGAAGACCTTGTGCAGATAACCATTCGACAGCCCTAGGAAGATCATCAACCCATAAACCAATGTGATTAAGTGGTGTTTGATGAACAGCTGGCTTCTTTTCAATATCAAATGGTTGCATCAAATCCACTTCAATCTCGTGAGCCCCTTTACCGATAGCGCAAATATCTTCATCTACGTTCTCACGCTCAGATACAAAAGTACTCTTGTACTCAAAGCCCAATAAGTCAACCCAAAGCTTGCGTAGACGATCCTTATCTTCGCCGCCAATAGCAATCTGCTGAATCCCTAATATCTTGAATGGTTTAGTCATGACTGGCCTTATTCAAAGCGAATGATCAACTGATCGACGGCCAAACTTTCACCAATATTGGCGCATATTTCAGCAACTACACCATCCTGAGCAGCAACCAGCGTGTTCTCCATCTTCATTGCTTCAATTGCAGCCAATTTCTGCCCAGCTGTAACAGCCTCGCCAACTTTGACGGAAATATTAGTCAACAGACCTGGCATTGGTGACATGACTAATTTGGAAGTGTCTGGCGGAACTTTCTTCAGCATACGGCGCTGAAGTTCAGCACCTAATGGGCTTAAGACCATACACTCGTAATGCGCACCGTCTAAAACGAGGGTGTATTTCACATCATTACGCTCTACCTGTGCAGTGATTTTATGAGTGCCATTGATTGTTGCATGCAAGCAAATTTGTCCTGGGCGCCAATCGCTAACGATGTTGTAACGACTAACATCGCTTTCCTCTTCAACATAAACCGAATAGACGCCATCCTTTAGATCAACACGAACAGGGACTTCTTGCATTACATCATGTGATCCGACGCGTGATCCTGTAACCACTACAAATTTCTTAGCAATGGTCATCTCATGACCTGCCAACTGACCATCAATCATTTTGATATGCTCAAGGTAGCGATAACGCATAAATGCCGCTAGGGCTGCCAAACGCTGAGAGTCCGAAGGTTGTACAGAATCCTTTTTGAATCCATCAGGGTACTCTTCAGCAATAAAGCCGGTAGTAAAGTCGCCAGATACAAAGCGTGGGTGCTGCAATAAAGCTGCTTGAAAAGGAATGTTTGAGTGGATGCCGCGAATGACAAAGTCATTGAGCGCAGCGCGCATTTTTTCAATTGCCTCAGTACGATCCTTGCCATGCACAATCAATTTGGCAATCATGGAGTCGTAATACATCGGGATTTCACCGCCCTCATAAACGCCTGTATCTACCCGCACACCATCTAGCTCTGCTGGTGGGCGGTATTTGACTAGTCGGCCTGTTGAGGGCAAGAAGTTACGAAATGGATCATCTGCGTTAATACGGCACTCCATCGACCAACCATCGAGCTTAATATCTTCCTGCTTGAATGCTAGCTTTTCACCAGCAGCCACACGAATCATCTGCTCGACTAAATCAAGACCAGTAATACCTTCAGTCACTGGGTGCTCAACTTGTAAACGGGTATTCATCTCAAGGAAGTAAAAGGACTTATCTTTACCTACTACGAACTCTACGGTACCAGCTGATTGATAGTTAACTGCCTTTGCTAAAGCAACGGCTTGCTCGCCCATGGCCTTGCGGGTTGCGGGATCAATAAATGGAGACGGCGCCTCTTCAATCACCTTTTGATGACGTCGCTGAATCGAGCAATCACGCTCACCGAGATACACGATATTGCCATGTGCATCGCCCAGCACCTGAATCTCGATATGACGAGGGCCTTCAACAAATTTTTCAATAAAGACACGATCATCGCCGAAGCTATTAAGAGCTTCAGTACGGCAGGCTGTAAATCCCTCGAAAGCCTCTTTGTCGTTAAAGGCAACACGTAAACCTTTGCCGCCACCGCCTGCAGACGCCTTAATCATGACGGGATAACCAATACCCTGAGCAATCTTGACAGCATCTTCCGCTTTTTCAATCGCTTCATTAAATCCGGGAATCGTATTAACCTTGGCCTCTAAGGCAAGCTTCTTGGAAGCAATCTTGTCACCCATTGCTGCGATAGATTGATGCTTGGGGCCAATAAAAATAATCCCCTCTTCCTCACAACGACGTGCAAATTGCTCGTTCTCCGATAAGAAACCGTAGCCAGGGTGAACCGCTTCGGCGCCTGTCTCTTTACAGGCCTGAATAATACGATCCATCACTAGATAAGATTCACGTGAAGGTGCAGGCCCGATACAAACCGCTTCATCAGCCATCTGAACATGACGTGCTTCTTTATCAGCTTCAGAGTAGACAGCAACTGTCTTAATGCCCATCTTTTTAGCGGTTTTCATCACACGGCAAGCAATCTCGCCGCGGTTAGCAATCAAAATTTTCTTAAACATTTTCGTAGTCATGATTATTTCGGCGCCTTAAAGAGGAATATTGCCGTGTTTGCGCGATGGATTGGTGAGCACCTTATCCTTGAGCATTGCCAAAGACCTTGAGATACGCTTACGTGTCTCATGGGGTAGGATCACATCATCGATATAGCCACGACGACCAGCTACAAATGGATTGGCAAACTTAGCCTTGTACTCTGCTTCCCGAGCCGCAATTTTTGCCGGGTCAGATTTTTCTTCGCGGAAAATAATTTCAACAGCCCCTTTTGGGCCCATCACGGCAATTTCAGCTGACGGCCAAGCAAAGTTCACATCACCACGCAAGTGTTTAGAGGCCATCACGTCATAGGCTCCACCATAAGCCTTGCGAGTGATTAGCGTGACCTTAGGAACGGTGCAATCCGCATAAGCGTAAAGCAACTTGGCACCATGCTTAATAATGCCGCCATATTCTTGAGATGTACCTGGCATAAATCCTGGTACATCAACTAGGGTCACTACCGGAATATTGAAAGCGTCGCAAAAGCGAACAAAACGTGCAGCCTTGATAGAGGCTTTGATATCTAAGCAGCCAGCTAAAACCAAAGGCTGGTTAGCGACGATGCCAATCGAGCGACCTTCCATGCGCGCAAAACCGATCAAGATATTTTTAGCGTAATCTGGCTGGAGCTCAAAGAACTCACCATCATCGACAATTTTTCCAATCAACTCTTTCATATCGTAAGGTTGATTAGGGTTGCTTGGCACCAAGGTATCGAGCGAGTAATCAGGCTCTTCGGTACGCTGCGCCCCATTAATCATGGGCGGCTTTTCACGATTAGATAATGGAAGATAGTTAAAGAAGCGACGAAGCATCATGATGGCATCAACATCATTATCAAAGGCGAGGTCGCAAACCCCTGAAATAGTCGAGTGAGTTATTGCGCCACCAAGCTCTTCAGCAGTGACATCCTCGTGCGTCACCGTCTTCACGACTTCTGGGCCCGTCACAAACATATAAGAACTGTCCTTCACCATAAAGATGAAGTCTGTGAGTGCGGGTGAGTAAACAGCGCCGCCCGCTGATGGGCCCATGATCAAGGAGATCTGTGGAATTACGCCCGAAGCGGTGACATTGCGCTGGAAAATTTCAGCATAGCCACCTAAGGAAGCAACGCCCTCTTGAATACGTGCGCCACCAGAATCATTTAAACCGATTACAGGTGCGCCTACTTTGAGTGCCTGATCCATGATCTTGCAAATTTTCTCGGCATGGGCCTCAGAAAGCGAGCCGCCCAGCACGGTAAAGTCCTGTGAAAATACAAAGACTAAGCGACCATTGATCATGCCGTAGCCTGTAACGACGCCATCACCGGGAACGGTCTGATCAGCCATACCAAAGTCATGACAACGATGCTCAACAAACATATCCCACTCTTCAAAGGTGCCGGCATCAAGCAAGAGCTCAATACGCTCGCGTGCAGTTAACTTACCTTTGGAGTGTTGAGCAGCAATACGCTTTTGCCCACCACCTAATCTGGCGAGCTCACGCTTTGCTTCTAGCTGTTGAATGATTTCTTTCATAACTATTCCCTTAGAAAAATTCGTGGCCCATTGCCTCGAGCAAACGTCTCGCAGCAACAGAGGCGGCCATAGTTCCTTGATTCACCTCAGCGCTCAGGCTGGGTAAAAGTGCTTGTACTGCTGGGTGATTCTGAAAAGCATTTTTGAGGCCCGCATCGATTCGATCCCACATCCAAGCCCCCGCTTGTTGCTTACGGCGAGATGCTAATTGGCCATTGGCGTTTTGTAACTTCTGAAAATGCAGAATTTTTTCCCACAACTCAGGAACGCCATTACCTTCTAAGGCGCTCATAGTCATAACAGTAGGATGCCAATTCTCCAAGTGATGTGTGGCATGGTCAGGGTTACCTTGAAAGCCTAATAGTCGCAAAGAGCTGGTGATAAACAATTGCGCGCGCATAGCGGCATCGGGATCAATATCCACCTTATTAATCACAATCAGATCTGCAATTTCCATCACACCTTTTTTAATTGCTTGTAGATCATCGCCTGCATTAGGTAGTTGCAATAAGAGAAACATATCGGTCATACCGGCAACGGCAATTTCACTTTGACCTACGCCTACGGTTTCAACAATCACAATGTCAAATCCTGCAGCCTCAGCAACCAACATTGCCTCACGAGTTTTCTCGGCTACGCCACCCAATGTGCAGGATGAAGGACTCGGACGAATAAAGGCGTTATCCAGAACAGATAATCTCTCCATACGAGTCTTATCACCCAAAATAGAGCCGCCCGATAAGCTCGAAGATGGATCAATGGCTAGAACCGCAACACGATGGCCTTTTGCAATTAAATCCAAGCCTAGTGTTTCGATGAGAGTAGATTTACCAACACCAGGTACGCCTGATATGCCCAAGCGAAATGACTTACCTGTCTTTGGTAATAAAGTGTTGAGAACCTCATCAGCACGATGACGATGATCCATGCGGGTAGATTCAAGCAAAGTAATGATCTTGGCCAATGCTCTGCGCTGCGCCGATGAGGGCGCACCAGTGAGATCATTCACCAAGGCTTGGTCTACCGCATTGAGCATGCTGATTTCTTTTTATTTAGAATTAATCAGGCTTTACAGATTTACGAATCTGCTCAAGTACATCTTTTGCAGATGCTGGAATCGGAGTTCCTGGGCCGTAAATACCCTTAACTCCAGCCTCGTATAAGAACTCATAGTCTTGTCTCGGAATAACTCCGCCCACGAAAACAATAATGTCGTCGGCACCCTGCTTTTTCAATTCAGCAATGATGGCAGGAACTAAAGTCTTATGACCTGCTGCCAAAGTAGAAACTCCTAAGGCATGAACATCATTCTCAATGGCTTGACGCGCGCACTCTTCAGGAGTCTGAAACAAGGGCCCAATGTCTACGTCAAAACCTAAATCAGCAAAGGCGGTCGCGACTACTTTAGCCCCGCGATCATGACCATCTTGGCCAAGCTTGGCAATCATCACTCGCGGACGACGACCAAAGTCTTTTGCGAAATCAGCGATCTCGACCTTCAATTTATCCCAGCCTTCAGCTGAGTCATAAGCAGCTGCATACACACCAGTCACCTTTTGAGTATCGGCGCGATGGCGCCCGTAAACTTTTTCCAATGCATCAGAAACTTCGCCAACCGTAGCGCGCAAACGGATGGCCTGCACAGCCAATTCCAATAGATTGCCAGTATTTTCTTCTGCGGCTTTAGTTAATGCTTCTAATGCAGCTTCTACTTTCTTAGAGTCCCGCTTCGCCTTGATCTCTTTTAGGCGAGCAACTTGGCTTTCTCGAACCTTATCGTTGTCAATCATCAAAACATCCACCAAGTCTTCTTTTCCAAGCTTGTATTTATTGACGCCGACAATGACATCAGAACCTGAATCGATCTTCGCTTGTTTCTCAGCGGCTGCAGCCTCAATCTTGAGCTTAGCCCAACCACTCTCTACCGCTTTGGTCATGCCGCCCATGGCGTCCACTTCTTGAACAATCTCCCAGGCTTTATCAGCCATCTCTTGAGTGAGATTTTCCATCATGTAAGAACCAGCCCATGGATCGATCACGCTAGTGATGTGAGTTTCTTCTTGCAGAATTAATTGAGTGTTTCGGGCTATACGGCTAGAGAACTCTGACGGTAAGGCAATCGCTTCATCAAAGGAATTGGTATGCAATGATTGTGTGCCCCCAAATACAGCGGCCATTGCTTCAACTGTGGTGCGAACAACGTTGTTATACGGATCCTGCTCAGTTAAAGACCAGCCAGAGGTTTGGCAGTGGGTTCGCAACATCAAGGACTTTGGATTCTTTGGCTCGAAGGACTTCATGATGCGCCACCATAAAAGACGTGCAGCACGTAACTTGGCGACCTCTAGGTAAAAGTTCATGCCAATAGCAAAGAAGAAAGAGAGTCGGCCAGCAAAGCCATCAACATCTAAACCTTTTGCTAAAGCTGTTTTGACGTACTCTTTACCGTCGGCCAATGTGAATGCCAATTCGAGTACTTGGTTTGCGCCTGCCTCTTGCATGTGATAACCCGAAATCGAGATCGAGTTAAATTTGGGCATGTGTTTGGCGGTGTATTCGATGATGTCGCCAATAATGCGGATTGAAGGCTCTGGTGGATAAATGTAAGTATTGCGCACCATAAACTCTTTCAGAATGTCATTCTGAATCGTGCCTGACAGCAACTCTTGTTTTACGCCCTGTTCTTCGCCAGCAACGATGTAACCAGCCAATACTGGCAGTACCGCTCCGTTCATCGTCATCGAAACAGATACCTTATCGAGTGGAATTCCATCGAACAAGATTTTCATGTCTTCAACTGAATCAATAGCAACACCTGCCTTACCAACGTCACCAGTCACGCGTGGATGATCAGAGTCGTAACCACGATGCGTTGCTAAGTCAAAAGCAACAGAAACACCTTGCCCGCCTGCATCTAGCGCCTTGCGATAAAACGCATTGGACTCTTCTGCAGTGGAGAAGCCAGCGTACTGACGAATAGTCCAAGGTCGCACTGAATACATCGTTGCTTGAGGTCCACGAACAAATGGCTCAAAGCCTGGCAAAGAATGGGTGTATTGAAGACCTTCAGTATCTTGGGCAGTATATAAAGCCTTCAGATGAATTCCGTCCGGCGTTTGCCAACCCAATTTATCAATATCACCATTGGGCGCTGACTTTTGGGCTGATTTTTTCCAAGCATCTAAATCACAATCAGGCACATTGGGCCAAGTATTGGATGAATTCGATGCAGACTTTTTCTCACTTGTACTCACAAAGCACTCCCGGTTGGCTTTTTACATCATCACTAGTTTTGTAAGTCCATTTTGCTTGACTTTTTTAGATTTGTCTAGATACTGTATACATAATTATGAATACAAAACTAATTAACAGACCTCTATATGAAGATGTTGCCGAACGATTGCGCGCGCAAATCTTCTCCCATGAATTAGCTCCCGGAAGCTGGCTAGATGAACAAAGTCTGGCAATAGCGTTCGGAATCAGCCGGACACCCATGCGGGAGGCTATCAAGGTTCTTGCCTCCGAGGGTCTAGTAACAAGCAAAATGAATAAAGGCTCTTATGTCACTGAGGTTGACAGAGGTGATTTAGAGCAAATCTTTACTGTTCTCTCCCTACTGGAGGGTCAGGCGGCTAAAGAAACTGCAATTAAGGCTACCGAGGCACAGTTAACCCAATTAGATGATCTGCACCACCGGTTAGAAAAGGCAGCGGCAGATCGAGATATCGGGCAGTTTTTTGAATTTAACGTCAAATTTCACGAATTAATCCAAGAAATCGCAGGAAATAAGTGGATGAACGGGGTTATCGACGATCTGCGCAAAGTGCTCAAACTCCAAAGGCGTGATTCTTTAAGTAGAGGGGATCGCCTTTTAAGCTCACTGCTTGAGCATCGGGAAATTCTTCAGGCCATTCTCAAAAGAGACCCCATAGCGGCAGAGCTGGCTATGCGCAATCACCTTGCTAGAGGGCTTGAGGCCACAAAATAAGAAGTGCGCTTTAAATACTTAAAAAACAAAGGCTTAGGTGATTAACCTAAGCCTTTTCGTTTGGATCTAACTAAGTAATTTACTTCTTGATAACAAAGTTACCAGGCAATTTAGCGATGTAAGCAGCCATGTCGTGAAGATCAGCATCGCTGTAGGGCTTAGCCTGAGAAGACATTACTGCATTGTTACGGCCAAACTGGGGATTAGAGCCGCCAACTTGGTAAGCACGCAATGCATAGTAAAGGTAATCAGCATGCTGGCCAGCTAACTTTGGGTATGCAGGCAAGATTGGCGCATTCAGCCCGGCGCCGTGGCAGGAGGCACAGTTGCCTTTTTCTACCAGTGCTTGGCCTTTTTCGGCGCTGGCTGCTTGAGCTACACCAATGCTTGACAACAAAATGGCGGTAATTAGTGCGAATTTCATAAACGTGCCTCTAAATATCACTTCAATGGATTATTTGGTGAGCTGGCAGTTTGCGCAGCATAGTATTCGCCGAGATCAGCCATGTCTTGATCAGACAAGCTACCCGCGATAGAACGCATGGTTGGATGCTTTCTTTCACCTTTTTTGTATGCAGCTAAGGAGCTAGCAATATAAGCGGCGTTTTGACCACCAATCATGGGAACTTTGTAGACCAAAGGATAGTCAGCGCGGTAGTCAGGAATGGCGTGGCAACCAATACAGAGCCAAACCTTGCCCTGTCCAGCTTGAGCAGAACCTTTAACGTCTTGAGCTTGAGCTGAGAATCCGGCAAGAGCTAGACCAGCGCAGAGAGTCAATTGGGAAAGAATGAGGTGTTTTTTCATAGAAATCATTATTAACGAGTTTGATTCAAATCAATTTGGAAGAGTATAGCGGAGACGAGCCAAGATACCCTGTTTTCACCCCTTGAAATGAGTAAAAACACTGAAAATGCCAATCCTTTTACCTATACTTGATGGCTATTTACAGACAAACTGATTGCCCTCACCATGACTAAGATCCAATCCCGTTTCGACGGCTCGAAAAGCTATGTAGCCACTAATGACTTGAAATTGGCTGTCAACGCGGCGATACAACTTCAGCGCCCGCTGTTAATTAAAGGAGAGCCGGGAACAGGTAAAACCATGCTGGCCGAGGAAGTGGCTGCAGCTTTGCAGATGCCTCTGATGCAATGGCATATTAAATCAACCACCAAGGCTCAACAAGGCCTTTATGAATACGATGCCGTTAGCAGGTTAAGAGACTCTCAGCTTGGCGATGAAAAAGTAAACGACATTCGCAATTACATAGTTAAGGGCGTCCTTTGGCAAGCATTTGAAGCAGATGAACCCGTAGTTTTGCTGATTGATGAGATTGATAAGGCCGATATTGAATTCCCAAACGACCTCTTACGAGAAATCGACCGTATGGAGTTCTACGTATACGAAACGCGTGAGTTGATTAAAGCGAAGCACCGCCCTCTTGTCATCATCACATCAAATAATGAAAAAGAATTGCCAGATGCATTTTTGCGCCGCTGCTTCTTCCACTACATCTCTTTTCCAGATGCAGGAACGATGCAGAGTATTGTTGATGTCCACCATCCCAATATCAAGCAAGAATTATTAGAAGCTGCACTCCAATCTTTTTATCAAATCCGCTCTTTACCAGGCTTAAAAAAGAAACCTTCCACCTCTGAACTCATCGATTGGTTAAAGCTACTGCTTGCAGAAGATACTCCTGCTGACGCCTTGTATAGCGGTGATGACAAAATTACGATCCCTCCGTTGCATGGTGCACTTCTTAAAAACGAACAAGATATTCACCTCTTTGAGCGTTTAGTGATGATGAACCGCAATCACCGCTGATCTAACAAGCTAATTTTTTCCATAACTGAATCATGTTGATTCAATTCTTTCTGAATCTCAAAGAGGCCAAGGTGCCTGTTTCTGTTCGAGAATTTTTAACACTGCTTGAGGCCCTAAAGGAAGGTGTCATTGAACCCTCAATTGATGAGTTTTATCAACTGGCCCGGATGACCTTAGTCAAAGATGAGCAGCACTTTGATCGATTCGATCAAGTGTTTGGCTCCTACTTCAATGGTGTAGAACAGATCATGGCGCTAGCTCCCGATATTCCCTTGGACTGGCTTGAGAAAAAATTGCAACGCGTATTAACCGAAGAAGAAAAGGCGGCACTCCAAAAACTAGGTGGCCCAGAAGCATTACAAAAGCGACTTCAAGAGCTTTTGAAAGAACAAAAAGAATGGCATGGTGGTGGTAATAAATGGATCGGTGCGGGAGGCTCATCACCCTTTGGACATAGCGGCTACCATCCTGAGGGCATTCGTATTGGTGGCGAGAGTGCGGGTAATCGAACGGCTATTAAAGTCTGGGAAGCCAGGGAGTTTAAAGACTATGACAGTGATCTTAGTCTAGGGACGCGCAATATCAAAATGGCCCTACGGCGGTTACGCCGCTTCGCTAGAGAAGGCTCGAATCTGGAGCTAGATCTCGATAAGACCATCCACTCTACCGCTGCAAACGCAGGAGTGCTTGACATCCAAATGCGACCTGAGCGTCACAATCAAGTCAAAGTCTTATTGCTAATGGATGTGGGCGGTTCAATGGATGATCACATTGCGCGCATCTCTGAATTATTTACGGCCGTCAAAACAGAATTCAAGCACTTAGAGTATTACTACTTTCATAACTGCGTATACGAATATCTCTGGCAAAGTAATCGTCGCAGACGCGATCAAGTCAATGCAACCCAAGACATCATTAATAAATATGGCCCCGACTACAAACTCATTTTCATTGGAGACGCCACTATGTCTCCTTATGAGATTCTGAGCCCCAATGGATCGGTTGAGTACAACAATCGAGAAACTGGTGCAGCGTGGATTAATCGCCTCATTGACCACTTCCCTCACTTTGCCTGGCTCAATCCAGAACCAGAATCGGTTTGGCAATATCGTCAATCGATCGACATCATGAAAGGTCTCATGAAAGACCGGATGTATCCTGTGACCTTAAATGGTCTCGAGAGCGCTATGCGTCAACTCTCAAAGTAATCCAGTAATATTTACATCAGCCCCTCTTTATTCTCTCCTTTTTTCTTTATTTATTTCTTTACTAAAACTCTATGACAAATCACATTAGCGATCGCCTGAAAACTCTTGGTATTGAATTACCTCCGCCTGGGCCCCCTGCTGCTGCCTATGTCATGGCTGCAACGACTGGCAATACCGTTTTCCTCTCCGGCCATATTGCCAAAAAAGATGGTAAGCCCTGGGTTGGTAAGCTGGGTCTTGATATGGATACTGATACTGGTAAAGCTGCAGCTAAATCCATTGCAATTGATTTAATGGCCACACTACAAAATCACTTAGGCTCACTGGATAAAGTAAAGCGCATAGTCAAAGTGATGGGTTTAGTGAATTCGACCTCGGAGTTTACTGAGCAGCACATAGTAGTGAATGGTTGTTCGGAACTGCTGTTTGAAGTCTTTGGTGATGCAGGAAAACATGCTCGTAGCGCGTTTGGTGTGGCGCAAATTCCTCTGGGTGCTTGCGTTGAAATTGAACTGATTGCTGAGATTTAAAAACTAAATCGCTTTAATTTGTGCCTCTGGATGTCTTCTGGTGTATCGACATCCATCACAAATGCCTGATTACTGGTGTGCATTGCCCTTACCTTATCGTGATGGGTATCCATGTAGTCTCGACAAACCATACCTGGTTGGGCTAATACATCTAAGACTGCTTGGTAGGAAAATAAAACAGGATTGCCACGTCTTCCATCTACCATTGGCAGAATGATTTCCTGACCATCTTCTCGCTTAGCGTATTCGTCAAGTAATTCTTGTATTTCCTTTGCGCCAACTTCAGGCTGATCCGATAGCGCAACAAGCAAGACATCAAAGTTAGTTCGTAGTGATTCCAGGCCCAAGCGAACAGATGACGGTTGACCCTCTTCTGGCGATCCATTTCTGATGATCTTCATCGGATGAGTCAAAGAGGTATTCATTTTTGCAATTTCAGACTCGATTAACTGCGCGTGGAAGCCGGTGACCACAATGCATTCGACAGGACTAAACCCTTGAATTGCACTCGAAAAAAGCTCTAAAAGCGTTTTCCCATCACGGTGAAGTAAAGCCTTCGGATGTGAACCGAGTCGACTGCCCTCGCCAGCTGCCAATAAGAGCGCAGCTATACGCAATTGTGAATCATGGGCAGATGGGCTAGAACTTGTCATTAGGGTGATAATAATTAGATTGCTAGCAAAAATAATAAATATAAAAAATTTAACGTAAGAAATTAATGGCAGGAAATGAATAGTACTGATTTAAGCGTATTAAAAGCAGCGGTGGATTGGCTCAAATCGGGCCATCCGGTTGCCATAGCTACAGTTGTCCAGACTTGGGGTTCCGCTCCAAGACCTGTTGGATCTTGGCTGGCCATTCGAGGTGATGGACAAGTTACTGGATCAGTTTCTGGTGGATGTGTCGAGGATGATCTGATTCGCCGAGTACAAACCGAAATCCTGACTCGAGATTTACCAGAAATGGTGGTCTATGGCGTTAGTCAACAAGAGGCTGCGCGATTTGGCCTGCCCTGTGGTGGCACGCTACGATTGCTCGTCGAGCCCAAACCAGAGCTGGCTATTTTGGAAGCCATTCTAGAGTCCATCAGCAATCATCAAATCACTTCGCGCACAGTTGATCTTTCGATTGGCAAATCGACACTCGAAGCTGGTAATCGTAATCAGGCATTTATTTGCGATGAGCACTTCATGAAAACCACCTATGGTCCTCGCTGGCGCATGGTGATCATTGGCGCAGGACAACTATCGCTGTACACCGCTGACTTTGCTCTTGCATCGGACTTTGAAGTGATCGTCATTGACCCACGCGAAGAGTATGCAGAAGGGATTAATCGTGAACAGATTCAGTTTATCAAGGGTATGCCAGATGATGTGTTGCTAGAAATTGGGGTTGACTCCCATACGGCGGTTGTTGCCTTAACGCATGATCCCAAACTGGATGACATGGCCTTGATGGAGGCATTGAAGTCTCCCGCTTTTTATGTGGGAGCACTGGGTAGCAGAATCAATACTCAGAAACGGAAAGCCCGTTTACTGGAATTTGATGTGACGCAGGAACAAGTTGAACGTCTTCACGGACCCGTTGGTTTATTTATTGGCGCATTGACTCCGCCCGAGATCGCCGTATCCATCTTGGCTGAAGTGATTGCCGTCAAGTACGGCGTACCAATACCTCAGAAGGTTTAAGCGCCAATAAAAAACCCGATCAATCATGACCGGGTTTTTTAATTTAGCAAAACTAGCTTAGCTTCTTAGTTTGCTTTGAGTTTTCCGTCCTTGAGTCGGGGCTCTACGAAGTGACCTTTACGGGCACGATTACCTGCAAACGACTTCAAGGTTTTCGCATCGAGACTTAACTCCGTTGGCTTACCAGCGCGACCCGCACCGGAGTACGTAGCGCCGTCAGGTCCAACCGCAATGGCAGAAGCCAGCTTCTCTTTATCATCCAAGCCCATCAGAATGACACCTTTACCACCAGTCGGTAAGCGCTTCAGCTCATCGAGCGGGAACACTAATAACTTAGAGCTTTCAGACAAGCAAGCTACCTGCTTCATACCTGCCATGACCTTAGCGGCTCCCAGAGGGGCATCACCACCTGGAAATTTGCTGTCGATACCAACAAATGATTTACCAGCCTTATTGCGGGTAGACATGTCTGCTACGTTTGCCAGGAAGCCGTTGCCTGATCTAGTAGAAATCAACACAAGATCATCGGGTTGACCAGCATAGTAGGCAACCATTTGTGATCCAGCAGCTAAGTTCACAAAACTGGTTAATGGCGAGCCATCACCACGTGCGCCAGGCAACTCACTTACGGGAACGGTATAGACGCGACCATCACTACCAAATCCTTGCATCACATCAACGGTGCGGCACTCGAATGTGCCATACAAAGCATCACCAGCTTTAAAGGCAAACTGCGTTGCATCATGCTCATGACCTTGACGAACGCGCACCCAACCTTTTTGCGACACAATCACGGTGACAGGCTCGTCTAATACCTTAGTCTCAGCTACAGCACGCTTATCTTCCTGAATCAGAGTGCGGCGATCGTCACCAAAATCCTTCATGTCGGATTCGATTTCTTTGATGATGCGTTTGCGTAAAACAGTATCGCTCTGCAATAAACCTTCAAGGTCATCACGCTCAGACTTAAGCTCTTTTAACTCTTGCTCAATCTTAATACCCTCAAGGCGGGCTAACTGACGCAAGCGGATGTCTAAGATATCTTCTGCTTGACGATCACTCAGCTTGAACTCTTTTATGAGATCAGCTTTAGGTTCATCGCTATTGCGAATGATCTTAATGACCTTATCAATATTCAGAAGAACGATTAAGCGCCCTTCCAAAATATGCATCCGATCATTCACTTTGCCTAAGCGATGTTGAGTGCGCCGTGTAACCGTGCCGACCCTGAAAGAAATCCACTCAGAAATAATTTCTTTAAGGCCTTTTTGACGTGGACGACCATCGGTACCAATCATGACCAAGTTCATTGGCGCATTGGATTCAAGTGATGTGTGAGCTAGCAGTAAGTTGGCAAACTCATTGACATCAATATTTTTGCTCTTGGGCTCAAATACCAAGCGAACAGCTGCGTCTTTGCTCGACTCATCACGGACGCCATCAAGGACATTCAAGATGGTGGATTTGAGATTACTTTGCTCTGGAGTTAAAGTCTTCTTACCAACCTTCACTTTAGGATTGGTAATCTCTTCAATCTCTTGCAATACGCGCTGCGATGAAGTTGATGGTGGCAGTTCATTGACCACAATTTGCCACTGGCCACGAGCCAATTCCTCAACAGACCAGCGCGCACGCACTTTTAGACTTCCACGACCCGCTTCATAAATCTGCGTGATCTCTGCTGGAGAAGAAATAATTTGGCCGCCTCCTGGATAGTCTGGACCAGGAATAATTTCAAGCAACTCTGACGTGCTCATTTTTGGAGACTTCATCAAGGCAATGGCTGCGCTGGCTACTTCCCGTAAATTGTGTGAAGGAATCTCTGTAGCCATACCGACCGCGATACCTGATGCACCGTTCAATAAAACAAAGGGTAAGCGTGCCGGCAATAACTTCGGCTCTTGGAACGATCCATCGTAGTTCGGTGCAAAATCTACCGTACCTTCATCAATCTCGCTCAGCAACAAACCGGCAATCTTAGTCAAACGTGCTTCGGTATAACGCATTGCTGCTGCACCATCACCATCACGTGAACCAAAGTTACCTTGTCCATCAATTAATGGATAACGTAATGAGAAGCTCTGGGCGAGACGTACTAATGCGTCATAAGCCGATTGATCGCCATGTGGATGGAATTTACCCAGGACATCACCAACCACACGCGCACTCTTTACAGGCTTAGCATCAGCGCGCAAGCCCATCTCGCTCATCGAAAACAGAATGCGGCGTTGAACTGGCTTTTGACCATCGGATACATCCGGTAGTGCACGGCCTTTGACAACGCTAATGGCGTAATCTAAGTAGGCACGTTCAGCGTAGACGGCTAGCGTTAGGCTGTCTTTGTCATCCTCATTGAGCTCAATCTTTTTGGGATCATGCGGATCATTCGGTCCGCCCACCTGAGCTGCAATCGGCTTATCTACTTCTACGATATTCATTTCAATTGGCTCACCATCAAACAAATCTGCTTGCTCAGCTGGTTTATTACTACCTGGAGTTTTTTTAATCGCCATCAGATGTCCGCCTCAACTTCGTTGCCGCGCTCTTCTAACCAATCACGACGCGCCCCGGATTCGGATTTACCCATCAACATATCCATTGTTTTAATTGTTTCATCTTCTGTCCATGCGCCCAAGGTCACCGGTAAGAGGCGGCGCGTATCAGGATTGAGGGTGGTATCCCACAATTGTTCGGCACTCATCTCACCTAAACCTTTAAAGCGAGAAATTTGCCAAGCTGACTCTTTGACGCCGTCTTTACGTAACTTATCTTCAATTGCTTGCAGTTCGCTGGCATCGAGTGCATAAATCTTTTGTGCCGGTTTTTTACCGCGCGCTGGCGCATCCACTCTAAATAATGGTGGCCGAGAAATATGAATATGCCCCAGTTCAATTAACTTAGGAAAATGCTTGTAGAACAAGGTGAGCAGCAATACCTGAATATGCGCGCCATCGACGTCCGCATCAGACAATATGCAGACCTTGCCATAACGCAAATTCGATAGATCGGGCGTGTCGTTAGCACCATGTGGATCCACGCCAATGGCAACCGCAATGTCATGCACTTCATTGTTCGCAAATAAGCGATCGCGCTCGGCTTCCCAAGTATTGAGAACCTTACCGCGCAAAGGCAGAATCGCTTGGTACTCTTTATTACGCCCCATCTTGGCTGAGCCGCCTGCTGAGTCTCCCTCAACCAGGAAAATTTCATTGAGGCTAATGTCTTGGCTTTCGCAATCGGTAAGTTTTCCAGGGAGAACTGCCACACCAGAAGATTTTTTCTTCTCAACTTTTTGGCCCGCACGGGTTCTAGCTTGGGCTTGCTTAATCACTAAGTCCGCTAATTTGCGACCGTAATCCACATGTTCGTTAAGCCAAAGCTCCAATGCAGATTTAGCATAACCTGAAACCAAGCGCACTGCATCTCTAGAGTTCAGACGCTCTTTAATTTGTCCCTGAAATTGTGGATCCAAGACCTTGGCAGACAAAATAAATGAGGCGCGCGCAAAGACGTCCTCAGGCATGAGCTTCACGCCTTTGGGTTGCAAAGCATGCATCTCAATAAAACCTTTGACCGCATTAAAAAGGCCTTCACGTAGTCCGCTTTCGTGCGTGCCACCTGCAGGAGTCGGAATCAAGTTCACATAACTCTCACGCACAGGTGCACCATCTTCAGTCCAGGTCACAACCCAGGCTGCGCCCTCGCCTTCAGCAAAGGAGTCATCATCTCCGTTTCCAGTAGCGTATTGCTCACCTTCAAATGGAGGAATGACTTCCGCTCCGTGACCTGCTTGCGCCATCGCTTCATTTAAGTAGCCGCGCAAGCCTTGGGCATATTGCCAAGTTTGGCTCTCGCCAGACTTTTCTTGAATCAGGGTCACTTTTACGCCTGGCAATAAGACTGCCTTAGAGCGCAACAAGCGAATCAGTTCAGGCATGGGAATGGCTGCACTATCAAAATACTTGCCATCAGGCCATGCCCGTACCCGTGTACCGTGCGATTTATCCTCTTTGCCAGCGGCACTGGTTTTAAGCTTTTCAATGACCTTGCCATCAGCAAAGGTCAATGTAGAGACCTGACCCTCACGCCATACCGTGACTTCCAGCCTTTTGGATAGGGCATTAGTCACAGAGACACCAACACCATGCAAACCACCAGAGAAGGCATAGGCACCACCAGTGCCTTTTTCGAATTTACCGCCAGCATGGAGTTGGGTGAAGACGATTTCGACTACTGGGAGCTTCTCAGTCGGATGAATACCCACTGGAATGCCGCGACCATCATCCTCGACGCTCACACTACTATCGGTATGCAAAGTCACAATGATTTGCTTGCCAAATCCACCTAATGCCTCGTCAGAAGCGTTATCTAACACCTCCTGAATAATGTGCAATGGGTTATCAGTGCGGGTGTACATTCCCGGCCGCTGACGGACGGGTTCGAGCCCTTTTAGGACTTGAATCGATGATTCGCTGTATTCAGATGTTTTACGGGTAGCCATGCGCGCAAATTGTAGTCATGTCTGAACGAAAACCTGAATTTTCCTGAATTACCCTTTTTTTCATGCCAAAATTGCAGGATGGGAGCCTTAAGTCATATTCGCGTTTTAGACCTCAGCCGTGTACTTGCCGGCCCGTGGTGCACACAAAACCTTGCCGATCTTGGTGCAGACGTCATTAAGGTTGAAAAACCTGGTGAGGGCGACGATACACGTCACTGGGGCCCTCCTTTTGCCAGAGATCAAGATGGTAAAGATACGACTGAAAGTGCGTATTTCATATCCATTAACCGCAATAAACGCTCAATCACCATCGATATTAGTAAGCCAGAAGGTCAGGATCTCGTTCGCCAGCTCGCAAAAGAGTCTGATGTTGTTATTGAAAACTACAAAGTTGGGCAATTGGCTAAGTACGGACTTGATTACGAGAGCTTGAGAAAAGTAAAGTCAGATCTGATTTACTGCTCAATTACTGGATTCGGTCAATTTGGGCCCTACGCAAAACGCCCTGGATATGACTTTATTGTCCAAGGAATGGGGGGCTTCATGAGCGTTACCGGTGAAGCGGACGACTTTCCGGGTGCTAGCCCGCAAAAAGCTGGGGTTGCAATCGCCGATATTTTTACAGGAATGTACGCCACCACCTCGATTTTGGCGGCTATTGCCCATAAAAACCATACTGGCGAGGGTCAATACATTGACTTGGCCCTTCTTGATACGCAAATAGCAGTCATGGCAAATGTGGCTAGCGCCTATTTATGCTCTGATGAAATCCCCAAACGCTGGGGTAATGCATCTCCAACAATAGTGCCTTATCAAACACTTCCAACATCAGATGGATGGATGATTGTTGCTGCAGGAAATAATGGCCAATTTAGGCATTTTGTGACAGCGGGCGATGAAGCCCATTTAGCCGACAACCCCCTGTACTCCGAGAATCCAATGCGGGTAAAGCACCGCGAAAAGCTGGTACCTCTGCTTGAGGAAATGACGAGAAAGAAAACTAAGGCAGAGTGGATATCTTTGCTTGAAAAAGCAAATGTTCCCTGTGGGCCAATTAATAATTTCCAGGAAGTATTTGAAAATGAACAGGTTAAAGCCCGTGATATTCAAATGAATGTGCCCCACCCCACAGCAGGCAATATGAAACTAGTGGCGAGCCCAATGCGACTTTCAAAAACACCTGTAGAAGTGAGAATGGCACCTCCAACATTGGGACAACATACTGATGAGATCCTGCGCGAAAGACTAGGTCTTAGCGCACAGGATATCGTTTTGCTCAGACAAAATGGCTCGATTTAATCAAGCTTGCCAATTTTTCTGACCACTTCATTCATCTTGGCAATATCCTTATCCCAAAAGATTTGGAATTCAGGCTCATCAAGATAATCGATAGGGCTGCCAGCATTGCCAATGGTTGAGCGGATGGAATTGTCGTTAACAGCAACTCTCAATGCATCACGATATTTTTTGACAATCGGCTCAGGCGTACTCTTCGGCACAAAAATCCCAGTCCACTGATTGTATTCAACGGGAATTCCAAGCTCCTTGAGAGAAGGAACATCTGGTAGCGCAGCCATCTTGCCTGTTCCGGTATGAGCTAAAGCTCTCAGTTTTCCAGCTTTGATATTTTGAACGACGGTTGATGGGCCGCTAGCAACAATATCAACCTCTCCACTGAGAACAGCCAGTACAGCAGGGCCAGCGCCGCCATAGGGAATATGAACCACGAAAATATTCTGATTCGTTTTAAGCATCTCCATTGGCAACTGCATAGTTCCATAGTTACCTGAAGAGCTGAAATTGTATTTACCTGGATACTTTTTAGCATCAGCAACAAACTCAGTCATGGTTTTCCATGGTGCATCACTCTTAACAACAATCACTAATGGATCGGAAGTAATGCGGCCAATCGGTCTTAGCTGGTTGGTTGCGTACGAAGCTGTTTTGCCAGCAATCTTATCCGTCTCTGGAATGGTAGAAACAGAGGACATGGCAAATAAAACGTTGTAACCATCTGGCTTTGCTTTGGCAACGTAGGCATTACCAATCCCGCCACCTGCCCCAGGCTTGTTCTCCATGATGATGGGCTTTTCAAGATTTTTAGCCATACCATCAGCAATGGGTCTACCAACAACTGTGGCAACCCCGCCCGGCGGAAATGGGATGATCATTGAAATTGGTCTGTTAGGCCATGACTCTTCAGCGGTCGCTGTCTGACCAAAAGAACTCTGGCTAAACAACATCGCTGCAGAAAATAAACAGCCTAAGAAGATTCCGATTTTTTGTTTTTTCTTGGAATGCATTATTTTGTCTCCTCCATTTATTTTTTATAGACCTACACAGACATACTTCATCTCAAGGTATTCATCGATACCCCAAGAACTACCTTCTCTACCGAGACCGGATTGTTTTACTCCACCAAATGGGCCAACCTCGTTTGAAAAGAGGCCTGTATTTACACCGACCATACCAAACTCCAGAGCCTCAGCAACCTTCCAGATTCGACCAATATCACGGCTGTAGAAATAAGAAGCTAATCCAAATTGACTGTTATTAGCCAGTTTTACCACCTCCTCATCAGACTCAAAAGGAATGACTGGTGCAACTGGTCCAAAGGTTTCTTCAGTTACCACTAACATGGAATTACCTACATTAGCCAAAATGGTCGGCTCAAAAAAAGTACCGCCTCGCTCAGAAGACTTGCCGCCGGTAACCAAGGTTGCTCCCTTAGCAACTGCATCAGCAATATGCCTCTGGACTTTAGCAAGTGCATGCTCATCAATCAATGGACCTTGAGTCACTCCTGACTCTAAACCATGCCCCACTTTGAGTCCTTTAGTAGCAGCCGAAAACTTTTCAACAAATTCATCATGAACTTTTTTATGCACATAAAAGCGATTGGCCGCAACACAAGCTTGTCCTGCATTACGATACTTTGCAAACATGGCTCCAGCAACGGCATTGTCGATGTTTGCGTCTTCAAAAACAATAAATGGTGCATGGCCACCCAGCTCAAGAGCAATCTTTTTTACTGTGGGGGCACACTGCATCATCAGTAACTTGCCAACCTCAGTAGATCCAGTAAACGAGAGATGCTTAACAACCTGAGAATCGCAAAGGGCCTTACCAATTGCGATGGAATTGTGGGCATCCGCAGTCAAAATATTGATTACACCATCAGGAACTCCCGCACGAGAAGCTAGTTCAGCCAATGCCAATGCTGACAAAGGTGTTTGTTCGGCAGGCTTAATAACAATGGAACAGCCCGCGGCCAGCGCCGGAGATACCTTTCTAGTAATCATAGCGCTAGGGAAATTCCAAGGAGTGATCGCCACACAAACTCCGATTGGTTGCTTGAGAACCATCAGACGCTTGTCTTCCCAAGTTGAGCTAGGAATGGCCCCGGTTACCCGTTTTGCTTCTTCAGCAAACCACTCAATAAAAGAGGATCCATAATGAATCTCACCTTTAGCTTCAGCTAAAGGCTTACCTTGCTCCAAAGACATGATGATCCCAAGATCTTCGGTGTGCTCTGTAATTAAGTCAAACCACTTACGCAAAACCGCAGCACGCTCCTTGCCAGTTTTTGTCCGCCATAAAGCAAATGCACTGTCGGCTGATGCAACAGCATTCAGTGCATCAGCAACATCAAGATTGGGAACCTGAGCAATTTCTTCGCCAGTTGCAGGATTAGTTACTGAGAAAACTTTGCCAGATTTAGCTTGAAGCCATTTACCGCCGATAAATGCATCACCCTTAAGGAGATTTTTATCTTTCAATAACGAACTAATATGATTTACTGCTGACATAAATAAATACTCCAAAGAATCTTGTAAGTGGCAAAATTGCTCATTAATTAAAAAATGTTGCGGCCCTACTAATCAGTAAAAACCCTAGAAAAATACAACTTTCCTAAGCACTGATGATTAGATACGAAGAAAATTTTGTAATAAAAAATGAATACTAAAATTATTCTGCATAACAGGCCAAATCAAACCGTAACACAAGATAACTTTCAATGCATTGACGCTGATATAGCACCACTCAAGAACGGCCAAGTCTTAGTTTTAAATCAATGGCTTTCGCTAGATCCCTATGTGCGCGGCAGAATGAGTGAGCGCAAATCCTATGCACCTTCAATGTCGCTTGGCGATGTTGTCATTGGCGAAGGCATTGGAATCGTGATTGACTCCCAATCGGATCAATTTAAAGCGGGAGATAGAGTGATTGGCATGCTGGGATGGCAAACCCATGCCGTCATGAATTGTGCAGCGATCAAGCCAATTCCTCAGCCCCCTTTTTCTGAAACCTGGCTTCTAGGAGCCGCAGGAATGCCGGTACATGAAAAAATTACTGAAAACCTTCAAAATGCGCCTCAGATATTTATTGACCTACTTGAAGGTAGGTGTTTGGGCAAACAAATAATCAAGCTATCCTGAATACCGGACTTACGAGAAAAACATCAATGACAGTGCAATCTAGCCCATCAAACACCCTCACGCTGAGGAATCTGCTGATCTTTGGTGGTTTGATGGTGACATTTTCGATGGGTATACGCCATGGATTTGGACTCTTTAACCTCCCCATTACTTTTACCAATGGTTGGGGACGAGAAACTTTTGCTCTTACTATCGCATTACAAAATTTAATTTGGGGCGCAGTTCAACCCATCACTGGGGCATTAGCCGATCGTTACGGCGCACTAAAAATTATGATTGCCGGGGGCCTACTTTATGCGCTGGGTTTAGCCGGCATGGCAATCTCTACTGATGCTTTTAGTTTTACATTGGCAGGTGGCTTGCTAATCGGTCTTGCACAAACTGCAACTACCTATAGCGTGGTGTACGGGATCTTAGGTCGTAACGTTGCTCCAGAAAAAAGAGTGTGGGCCATGGGCATCACAGCAGCTGCAGGATCATTCGGACAATTTTTAATGATTCCAGTTGAGCAAGGCTTGTTATCCAATTTTGGTGCAAATGATGCACTACTCATACTAGCGATCATGGCAAGTCTGATGATTCCAATTGCGTTTATGCTACGCGAACCCAATACTGTGAATTTACAGCAAGGTAGCAATCAAACTATTAAAGAAGCTTTAAGAGAGGCGATGGGTAACCCCAGTTTTAGATTGCTCACTTTGGGTTATTTTGTTTGTGGATTTCAAGTGGTATTTATCGCGGTTCACTTAGCGCCCTACCTAAAAGATTTATCCAAGATGTATCCGGATGTTGGTGCACCTTTTGTAGCCACTACCGCCCTAGCATTAATTGGCCTGTTCAATATTTTTGGAACCTATGCCGCCGGAATATTAGGGCAACGCTTGCCAAAGCGCTACCTCTTATCAACCATCTATATCGGCAGGTCTTTGGCGATCATCGCTTTTGTTTATATGCCTCTGAGCCCAACTACTACCTATATTTTTGCAGCTATTATGGGCTTCTTATGGCTGTCTACTATCCCACTGACTAATGCCATCGTTGCGCAGATTTTTGGTGTGAAGTACCTCTCCATGCTCTCTGGTTTGGTGTTCTTTTCTCATCAACTTGGTAGCTTCTGCGGGGCTTATTTTGGTGGCTATCTATTTGATCGCACCGGCTCTTATCTCATCGTCTGGAATATAGCGATTGCTTTTGGTGTGTTCGCATTCTTAATTAATTTACCTGTTAAAGAGCGAGCAATTGAGCGCCTTGCTGCTGCATAATTTTTTCATGAACATTTCCACTCCTTCTATTTTGCGCTTGGTTTTATATGTTCTAACAGTGATGCTCTTAGGAATTATTTTCTCCGCATACTTTGCACCAGAGTTGACAGTAGCAATCACCAATCAAGTGTGGGCACTGTGTGGCTGGTAATCAGTGGATAATGAAACTTGCTTTAACATCTTTTTAATAAAACGTTTTACTTTTTTTCAATCTTGCCGTAGCACAATGGATAGTGCACATGCCTCCTAAGCGTGGGATACAGGTTCGATTCCTGTCGGCGGGACCACTTCTTCATCAGAACTTATCCACAGCTTGTGTGGATAAATACCCAAAAGTTTTCGTAAGTCGTAGATTTGTATAGAGTGACCTAGCTTGCTTAATTTATGAGCATCTGCCTTCAGGAAAAATATACGTAAAGAGTTGTTGACAATTTAAATTTATTTATAAATTTATAGAGCAAATTTTTTGTTATTTTTAATATCTCTTACACTTAGAGCATGCAAAAGCTCAACAATAAGCACTCAGTAAAGCTCACACCTAGCACCACCGCTGCCCTAGAGGAATTACTCCAAAATACGGCAAGACCGGCTCCACCAGATTACCTACCCATCCATTTCTTGGGCGGCTCCACAGCTGGACAAATTATTGGGCAGCTGTGCCCTGATTTCACTGGCTATTTACAAAACTCATTGGCGAAAAACCCGATTCCTCACATTGAAATCGGCCACGATCGCCTGACTATTCACTCTGCAAAACCTGTAACGCTCTCCGAGAGTCTCTCAAAAATGGCCGATCGGATGCGTCAAGGTGGATTGATTCCAGGTTGGAGGAATGAGGATTTCGCTTGGATTGACCAAAACGGTCACGAATACTTCCGTTTAGAGCGCTCTACCTTCCGAGCTTTTGGCTTTCGCAGTATGGCAACCCATATCAATGGATATACCAAGTCTGGCAATCTTTGGCTTGGGAGACGTAGCGAAACGAAATCTACCGACCCTGGCCGTCTGGATAATCTGGCTGCAGGTGGTATTGGGGCAGATGAAACCCCTTGGATTAATGCCCGCAGGGAGTTGTGGGAAGAAGCGGGTGTGCCAGCCCAGATTTCCGATCAAATTGAGCCCGTAGGTCGCATACACATGCGCCGCCCCATACAAGGACGGGGATTTCATGATGAGCAGCTCTATATTTATGACCTAGAACTAGCAGATCACTTTATACCCACGAATCATGACGGAGAAGTCAGTGGTTTTATTGAAATCTCGCTTTCAGAGGCTGCAGCCCGCATTTTGGCCGATGAATTCACTAGCGATGCTGCCTTTGTAACTGCGGATTTCATTTTGCGTAATACCAGTTCGGACTAGATCCCTCCAAATTGGATTTAAGCGCTTGATTTTGATCACCCAGCAAAGAGGCATTTCGTGGTTAAATAAGATCTAAGGATGAAACAGGGGTGCCCTTGAGTGTTTTTTGCTACGAGGCGCTGAGAAAGACCCTATAACCCGATCCAGGTAATGCTGGCGTGGGGAGTTTTCCATCAGACCGTCACCCGGTTTCGTCCATCTAAAAACAGTCAGGAGATGGACATGAGCGATACCAGCACTAAATCAAAACAAGAAATTCCTAGCTTAAAAAGCTTAGAGCGTGACTTTGGCCAAAAGTTTGCCTACCCCGCTTCTACTAAAACCTATCTAGAGGGTTCGCGTCCAGATATCAAAGCGCCGATTCGCATGATCGAGCAATTATCAACCCGCGTTGGTGAAGAAATGGTGCCCAACCCCCCTGTACCGGTTTATGACACATCAGGTCCCTACAGTGATCCAGAGATCGTAATCAATCTGGAAAAAGGTTTGCCTTTATTACGTAAAAACTGGATTGAAGAGCGCGGTGACACAGTGCAATTAGCTGGGCCAAGTTCTGAGTACGGCGTTGCCCGCTCACAAGATGCGGCAACGCAGAATTTGCGTTTCGCCCACATCAATCCGCCGCGTGTTGCTAAAGCGGGTCAGAATGTCAGCCAAATGTATTACGCCCGTAAAGGCATCGTGACTCCTGAAATGGAATACGTTGCTTTGCGTGAATCCATGGGTCTTGAGCAATTACGCAAGAATCCAGAATACAAACAACTGCTCAAGCAGCATCCCGGCAAGAGCTATGGTGCGAATCTGCCTGACATTGTTACTGGTGAGTTCGTGCGCTCTGAAATCGCTGCCGGTCGCGCGATCATTCCAGCAAACATTAATCACCCCGAACTCGAGCCAATGATTATTGGTCGTAACTTCCGTGTGAAGATCAACGGCAACCTGGGTAACTCTGCTGTGACTTCTTCCATTAATGAAGAAGTTGAAAAAATGGTTTGGTCAATTCGTTGGGGTGCAGATACGATCATGGACCTTTCCACAGGAAAGCATATTCATGAAACGCGTGAGTGGATTATTCGCAACTCACCAGTTCCGATTGGCACAGTTCCAATTTATCAAGCGCTTGATAAAACCGGTGGTATTGCAGAAGACCTCACCTGGGAAATGTTCCGCGACACCTTAGTAGAACAAGCTGAGCAAGGTGTGGACTATTTCACTATTCATGCTGGCGTGTTGTTGCGCTATGTCCCTTTAACGGCTGACCGTATTACTGGCATCGTCTCTCGTGGTGGCTCCATCATGGCGAAGTGGTGCTTGGCTCACCATAAAGAAAACTTCCTCTACACGAAGTTTGATGAGATTTGTGAAATCATGAAAGCCTATGACGTGTCATTTAGCTTGGGTGATGGCTTGCGTCCTGGTTGTATTGCCGACTCCAATGATGCTGCGCAGTTTGGCGAGTTGCACACCCTTGGTGAACTCACTGCCAAAGCCTGGAAACATGATGTGCAAGTCATGATTGAAGGCCCTGGTCACGTGCCAATGCAACGCATTGAAGAAAACATGACTGAAGAGTTGAAGCACTGTCTAGAGGCGCCTTTCTATACTCTCGGACCATTGATTACCGATATCGCTCCTGGTTACGATCACATCACCAGTGGCATTGGTGCTGCGCAAATTGGTTGGTACGGTACAGCGATGCTTTGTTATGTCACTCCAAAAGAGCATTTAGGTTTACCGGACAAAGGGGATGTCCGTACCGGCATCATCACTTATAAAATTGCAGCCCATGGTGCAGACTTGGCTAAAGGTTTGCCAGGCGCTCAAGTACGAGATAACGCTTTATCCAAAGCCCGCTTTGAGTTCCGCTGGGAAGATCAATTTAATCTTGGCTTAGATCCTGAGCGTGCTCGTGAGTACCACGATGCCACTTTGCCTGCAGAAGGCGCAAAGATTGCGCACTTCTGCTCCATGTGTGGACCAAAGTTCTGCTCGATGAAGATCACACAAGAAGTGCGTGACTACGCTGCCACATTAGATGCGGATGGCAATCCTAAGTCAAAAGTGATTCCCATTACCGCAGAAGCCTCAACCGACCCACAAAAGGGTATGGAAGAAATGTCAGCTGAGTTCCGTAAACGCGGTAGCGAGATTTATCAGTAAGTGAGTCACGCATTCTCAAACAGCAAATATGCTATCGTCGGCGCCGGCCTCATGGGTCGGCTGCTTGCGGTCGCACTTGCTAAGCGCGGCGCTCAGGTAGAGCTGTTTGAGAAAGGCGGTTCAGACGCTAACTTAGCGGCAGCTCGGATTGCTGCTGCTATGTTGGCTCCATTGGCAGAATCAGCTATCACCGAAGATAACGTTGTACGCATGGGTGTTCATAGCCTGCCGCGCTGGAAGCAACTTATTGATGAATTAGCAAAGCCGGTATATTTTCAGCAAAATGGCACGCTCATCTTGTGGCATCGTCAAGATACTAGTGATGCAGAGCGCTTTGCCTCCCATCTGGCAAGAAATTGCGATCACAATCAAGCGCTTTCTAAACCGATTCATTTGGATAGTCAGTCTCTTGCAGAAATCGAGCCTGGTGTTGCTGAACGGTTTAACCAAGGCCTCTATCTTCCCAATGAAGGCCAGCTTGATAACCGCCAATTGCTGGAGGCTTTGTTAGTTGAGCTGACTTTAATGAAGGTGCCTTGTCATTGGAATCAAACTACCGATCCCGAACAACTTCGTACTCAAAAGAATGGTTTTGATTGGGTCATTGATTGTCGTGGCCTGGGTGCTAAAGCTTCTTGGGAGCATGCTAGTAACTCTGATAAAGATTTACGAGGAGTACGTGGTGAAGTCATTCGCCTCTATGCCCCCGAAGTGAAGTTGCGTCGTCCTACGCGCCTAATTCACCCACGCTATCCGATTTATATCGCCCCTAAAGAGGATGATGTCTACGTTGTTGGCGCAACAGAAATTGAATCCGAAGATCTCTCTCCGATGAGTGTGCGCTCCGCCCTAGAATTACTTAGTGCGGTTTATACCGTCCATAGTGGCTTTGCTGAAGGACGTATTTTGGAAATGGCAACGCAATGTCGCCCTACGCTCAAAGATAATCTGCCAGAGATTTCCGTTGATCAAAAACTAAATCAAGCTGGCCTGATGATGATTAATGGACTCTATCGACATGGTTTCATGATCTCACCAGCGATTCTGGATTGCGCGTTAGAAATATTAGATTCCGGGTCTAGTAGCACAGCGATTGATTTGGGTCTTCAGGTGACAGCCTCTTCAAATGAGGAGCTGAGTACATGCGCATAATGGTGAATCAAGTTGCTCAGGAGATTCCAGATCAGAGTACGATTGATGACGTTCTTATGCTGATTAATGCAAAGCCCCCCTTTGCTGTTGCCATTAATTATGAATTTGTTCCAAAGACTCGACATGCAGAAGAAGTGCTCCATGAGGGCGATGAGATGGAAGTCATTGCACCAGTCACCGGCGGTTAATTGATTAATATGACAGCACCTCTACCAAACTCTCTCAAGACGGCCGATTCTCTAGTGCTGTACGGTGAGACCTTTGCTAGTCGCTTATTACTAGGAACCTCGCGTTACCCCTCTCCGCAGGTTTTAGAAAATGCCGTGAAGCAATCCAATCCCGGAATGATTACGGTAAGCCTGCGTCGGCAAGGCACTTCAACTACAGAAGCGCATTCTGGTTTTTGGGACCTCTTAAAGAAAATGGCTGTACCGGTCTTACCGAATACTGCAGGATGTCACAGCCCAAAAGAAGTGATTGCCACTGCACAAATGGCACGTGAGGTTTTTGAAACGAGCTGGATTAAATTAGAACTGATCGGCGATGACTACACTCTGCAACCAGATACTTTGCGATTAGTATCTACAGCCGAAACGTTAATTAAAGATGGTTTCAAAGTCTTGCCTTATTGCACTGAAGATTTGATCTTGTGCCAACGCTTAGTCGATGTTGGATGCCAGGCAGTAATGCCGTGGGCCGCTCCCATTGGCACAGGTCAAGGCCCTTTAAATCCTTATGCATTAAAACTTTTACGTGACCGCTTAACAGTTCCTCTTCTGGTGGATGCTGGTTTAGGTCTTCCCTCGCACGCATGCAGCGTAATGGAGTGGGGTTTTGATGGAGTCCTACTCAATACAGCTGTTGCACTAGCTGATGATCCAGTGGCGATGGCTAATGCATTTGCAATGTCAGTCGATGCTGGGCGGACTGCCTACCTCTCTGGCGCTATGAAAGCCCAACAATCCGCCCAAGCTAGTACGCCATTAGTTGGCACGCCTTTCTGGCATCAAAGTTAAAGAGTCAATGAGATGAGCTTAGTGCGAGATCTTGCGGATCAAATTGTTGCAGCTCATGTCAAGGATGATGTGTGCTTACCGATCCCAGCGTATAGCGCGTCATCCCCACCACCAAAAATTGATAATGAGCACGCAGCAGATCACTATGAGCTGGCAGGCGCACTTGCATCGATTGAGATGGGCTTTATTGAATGTGATGCCAAAGTATTAGGCAAAGCTTGGTCACGCATGGCTCACCAAGATGGTGGATTTAATCCATCTAAATGGCCTTCTAGGCCCGAGCATTTTGATTTACTCCCCTGGACACGCAACATGAATCCCAATGCCTTTGCGGAGTGCCCTCAGCGCTTGGGTTTATATGCTGTTATGCCAGATGCTGATTGGGTAAAGCGCTCAATTGAGGCTGAAGTACCAACGGTGCAACTGCGCCTTAAATCAGATGATCGCAGACTGATCCGTAAGCAGATTGCACAATCTGTTGAAGCAGTCAAAGGCAGCAAAACTTTGCTCTTTATTAATGATTATTGGCAAGAGGCGATTGAAGCTAATGCCTATGGTGTTCATTTAGGTCAAGAAGATTTAGAAGTGGCAGATTTAGAGGCAATTCGAACTGCAGGCCTTCGCTTAGGTCTGAGTACCCACGGCTATGCTGAGATGGTTCATGCAGATCGCTTCTGCCCGAGTTATATCGCGATGGGCGCAGTCTTTGCAACCAATCTGAAAAAGATGGCAACCGCTCCGCAAGGCTTGGGACGTTTATATAAATATGCTCAATTGATGAGTCACTATCCTTTAGTGGCTATTGGCGGCATTGATGAAAATAGTATTCATGCAGTAGCGCAAAGCGGAGTTGGTTCAGTTGCGGTTGTTAGAGCAATCAATGGATCTAGCGATCCTAAGGTGGCAGTCATGAAACTCCAAGAGCTAATGAAAACCTAAGGCTGAATCTTTAGTCTTTAGTGTTTAATCTTTAATACTTACCCTCTTCTTCTGGCAATGCAGTTGGATAAAAATCATGCATGTGCCATAAAGGTCCTGGACCTTCACCAATACTTAAGAAGCGTCCTTTCTCTAGCCCAGCCTCAACATAAGAGATCGCCTTAGCAACCGCATGAGCAAGATCATGACCATCTGCTAAATAAGTCGCAATCGCAGATGATAGTGAGCAGCCAGTGCCATGGGTATTGAGCGTATTAACACGATAGTGCTTAAATTCTTTTGATTGAACAACTTCCAGACCATCTTCAATGGTTCGCCACATCAGAAAATCTGTCAGCTGAGTATGGCTCGCATCCAGATGTCCACCCTTGATCAAGACTGCCTGAGGACCCATCTCAAGCAACTCCTCTGCCGCCATTTTGAAATCTTTCACTCCCTGAATCTCACGACCTAAGAGCAAACCCGCTTCTTCTAAATTAGGAGTGATTATGCTTGCCATCGGAAATAAGTCTTTAATCATGGCTTGAGCGGTGTCGTCTCCGCCAAGACTAGCACCTGAAGTAGCTCTCAATACAGGGTCTAGGACTGTTGTTTTAGCTCCATGGCGCTTTAGGGCAGATGCCACAGTGCGAACGATCTCTGGACTGGCTAACATGCCGATCTTGACGATGTCCACCCCAATATCCATAAATACCGCATCGATCTGAGCCTCAACCACATCAAGATCAATGTCTTGAATACGAGTCACTCCCAAAGTGTTCTGGGCGGTAATCGCCGTGATGACAGTCATCCCATATCCACCCAGGGCTGAAATAACTTTAAGGTCAGCCTGAATGCCCGCGCCACCACCGCTATCGGACCCAGCGATGGTCAATACTTTAGGGATCTGCACAGAACTTGGAGTAGATGATTTCATCTTGCTATAATATCGGCTTATTCCTCGATAGCTCAGCGGTAGAGCAGCAGACTGTTAATCTGTTGGTCCGTGGTTCGATCCCACGTCGAGGAGCCAAATACAAGAAAACCACCTTTTTAGGTGGTTTTTTCTTTGACGGTCTCGGTGAATCAATTGAGTCTAAATCAACCCCTTCTTTTTTAGGTTGGCAAGGCGGTTATTTAAAGTCTTGATGGTAAGTAGATTGAGCTTATCCCCTTCTGACCAATTACTGCCTTTCCACTCAATGCCCTCTGCTGTGACATTGGCAAAAGGCTCTTTACCCTCTTTTGCATAGCCTTCCAAAATAGCAATGAGTGCTGGGCGATCATCGGATCCTCCGGCATCTTTAATAGCATCTAAGATTGGCTTGGTAATCGTATCGCCATAGGTGACTTTAGAGTCTGGGTGTTTGGGCGCTGCGGGCTCATCAAAAATATATTCATGAGGCCACTCAAATACATTTCTGGCTGAATTTTTTACTGACTCTGGACTTACTGCGCCGCCCTTGGGATTTTTTGGATCAGCTGGGAGATTTAATTCCATAATCCAGGTTTCAAATTCTGCAATACGGGCGTAGCGTTTTTCTTCGCTATCGCGCTTTTGCTCTTCTTGCGAAAGCAGCAATGTAACCCAGGCCCAGGCGATATCTTTAGGTATAGCAAACTCTTGAGCCAAAATGCCGCTGGCTTTTTTTAGGATGGGTTTGGATGTAAGTTTTGTCATTGTTCTTTCTACATTCTTTAGTAGGCGCTCTAAATACGAGTGGAAAGGCGCGCCACAGACCCCGTAGGATACTCTTCATTAACTATCTGATTAGCTGAAATACATAGATAAAACCAGATCTAGCAGGCTCTAGAGCCTTTTAAGCCCATTAAATTTAGCAAGAATGTCTGTATTCACTAAAATAGGCTCATGACCAAGATTCCAGAACTCCTCGCCCCCGCCGGTAGCCTCTCCATGCTGCGTACTGCCTTTGACTTTGGTGCCGATGCCATTTATGCCGGACAGCCGCGCTATTCCCTTCGAGTACGTAATAACGACTTCGGAAAAATGGAGACGCTCAAAGAAGGTATTGATACCGCACATGCTTTAGGTAAAAAGTTTTATCTGGTATCTAACCTACTTCCTCATGGCGGTAAGACACGTACCTACATTAAAGATATGGATCCTGTAGTTGCATTAAAACCTGATGCGATGATCATGTCTGATCCAGGCCTCATCATGATGGCCAGAGAAGCTTGGCCAGATATGCCAATTCATTTATCCGTTCAGGCCAATACGGTCAATGGTGCCTCAGCAAAATTCTGGCGCTCTGTTGGTATTAGCCGGGTGATATTGTCACGTGAGCTTTCTTTCGATGAGATTGAAGAAGTTCGTCAAGACTGCCCAGAAATGGAATTAGAAGTATTTGTGCATGGCGCCCTGTGTATTGCTTATTCTGGTCGCTGCCTACTATCTGGTTACATGTCCCATCGTGACTCAAATCAAGGTGCTTGCACCAATGCCTGTCGCTGGGATTACAAAGTAAAGCCGGGACAACAAAATACCAGCGGCGATGTGGTGCTCCTGCAAGAAGCACGTCGTCCAGATGACTTAATGCCCATGGAAGAAGATGAGCATGGCACCTACATCATGAACTCTAAAGATTTGCGGGCAATTGAGCATATTGAGCGCTTAACAAAGATGGGTGTCGATTCATTCAAGATTGAAGGCCGCACCAAGTCGCCCTATTACGTTTCTCGCACCTGCCAATCCTACCGCACTGCAATTGATGATGCAGTAGCTGGTCGTCCAATGAATATGTCTCTGATTGGTAATCTTGAAGGTCTTGCCAATCGTGGCTATACCGATGGTTTTTATGAGCGTCACCACGATAAAGAGTATCAGCTCTATATGCGTGGTCACTCCCTCTCGGGTAGAAGTCTATATGTTGGCGAAACTTTAGAAATTGATGAGGCCTCTGGTCGCGTCAAGGTAGATGTAAAAAATCGTTTCTCGATTGGTGATAAGTTAGAAATCATTGAGCCCGAGGGTAATCAAGATATGGTGCTCGATGCCATGTGGAATCTCAAAGATGAACCCATTGATGTTGCCCCTGGCTCGGGTCACTTCGTGTGGATTAAATTGCCACTCAAGAGTAAGCATGCATTTATTGCGCGCTATACCCAAGAACCAGCGCCTGTTGAAGCTAGCTCTTGCAGCAACTGCTAATGCAATACTCAAGAAAGTTTTTATGAGCGCGACGTCGCCTAATTTTGCTCCAACACAAAGCTTGAAAGAAAAAGCTAAAAAGGAGTTTGTCAAAGCATTTCAGCTAACCATTTACTTTGGAGCGTGGTTTTGTGCTCTGGCCTTTTTGGCCGCAACCTCACTAGATGAGAGGCCGATTCCTTTATCTATCTTTGGCTTTGCTTTGTTCAAAGCGGCTATCTGCGCCAAGTTTATGCTACTAGCTCAGGCTGCATTCCCAATTAAAGTGAATAAGCGACATGGGATTGTGAGTTCACTTCTCTTGGAGTCCCTAATTTATCTTCTGGTTGTTTTAGGCTTAAATTATTTAGAGGCCGGAGTACATGGATTAATTCATGGCAAACCGTTTTTGATATCCATGACTGACTTTGGGCAATCCAATCCTTTACGCGTAGTGGCCATGTCGATTGTGTACTGGTTAATTGTGTGGCCTTATTTACTCTTCACAGGGATGACCATCATGCTTGGCAGCAACGCTACCCTGAAGATTTTGTTTGGTGACAAATCGAAGCCCAACTAATCAAGCTTGAGTGATGCAACTCGGATGATTAATTTACCCTCCATTCCTCATAGTCGGGCTTTTGTAATAGGCGCCTGCCTATTGTTCATTACATTTGCTTTAGTACCAACCTTATCTCATTCCCAAGAAATCGAGGCGCGCACCTACTCCAACACCCCTATCGGAATTAATTTTTTGAGTGCCGGTGTAGTTCAGGCGAAAACGAATAACTACAGCCTTACTAGCGAAGTAATGAGCCTGACTCATATATTTGATGCTGGCGGGCAGTCAGGCAAGCTCACACTTGTCCTTCCGTACGCTCAATTTAGTGGGTCAAAAATAATTGGCGGGCGCACAGTCAATGCGAGCACTGAGGGTTTATCTGACCCACTCATCAAGGCTGCGATTAATCTCTACGGAGCTCCAGCATTAACGCTGGATCAATTTAAGGACTATCAGCAAGATCTCATTGCTGGCGTGAGTCTTGCAGCCTCGGTCCCGTGGGGCAAATACGATGACAATCAACTGATTAATGTAGGTGCTAATCGTTGGTTTATCCAGCCGGGTCTTGGCGTATCTAAGGCAGTTGGCCCTTGGAGATTTGAGCTTGCTGGTGCTGGTATTTTCTACACTAGCAATACTGACTATATGGACGGCAACTCGCTATCTCAGAACCCGGTTTACTCAACACAAACACACGGAATCTACTACTTTCAGAATACCGCCTGGATCTCAGTAGATGCCACTTACTTTATTGGCGGGCAATCTTATCTCAATGGCAACCCGATTAGTAGCAGTCAAGAGAATTGGCGCTTTGGTACAACGATGTCCTACCCAGTAAATAAACATAATTCGATTCGCCTTTCAGCGAGCACGGGGGCTTACTCAAGAACCAATAATAGCTATGACTTGTATGGTATTTCTTGGCAATACCGCTTTGGCGGTGGCCTATAATTTTTATAAGTCGCGCAGATGACGGCGCAAGATTTTGCCCACATTCGACTTGGGCATTTCATCGATGAAAGCAATCTTTCTGGGGCGCTTGTAACTGGTCATTTGCTCTTTACAATACTGAATGACTTGGGCCTCAGTTAGTTCAGACTTGTCTTTGATGATGTAGGCCTTGACGATCTCGCCCAGCTTACGGTGCGGCAATCCAATGACGGCACATTCTCTTACGCCAGGCATTTGAGAAATGACTTCCTCGATTTCATTGGGGAATACTTTATAGCCAGCAACTACAATCATGTCCTTTTTGCGATCAACAATCTGTACAAAGCCATCAGGACTCATGATGCCGATATCGCCAGATTTAAAATATCCCGCTGGTGTAATAGATTGTTCCGTGTCCTCAGGTCTATTCCAGTAACCTGCCATCACCTGCGGACCCTGAATACAAATTTCTCCGGTCATGCCAAATGGAACTTCTATTCCATCATCACCCAGTATCACTACATCCGTACTAGGCACTGGCATACCAATGGATCCAGTAAATTCTTTTACAAATGGAGTATTGACACACACCACTGGTGAAGTTTCCGATAGCCCATATCCCTGAGCAATCGGTACCCCCATCATTTGCTGCCAAAGTTCAGCTGTCTTCTTTTGAACCGCCATGCCACCGCCGATCGTGACCAAGAGATTAGGTAGGCGTACCTGTTTAAATTCTGGGCGGTGTATCAGCGCATGAAATAGCGTGTTGACACCCGGGAAAATATTGATATCAGGGCGTTTCATCAAGAGCTTAATAAAGCTAGTGATATCACGGGGATTGGCGACTAATAATAATTGAGCGCCCTTACGCATTCCAAGCAGACCACAGGCAGTCAAGGCAAAGATATGAGTCATAGGTAAGGCGCATAAAAAAACTAATTGCTGCTGCCGTTTTTTCAAGGCAGGCTCAAGCCAAGATTCAATTTGAATGATGTTGGCCAATATATTGCGATGTAATAAAACTGCGCCTTTAGATACCCCCGTAGTGCCTCCCGTGTATTGCAAAAACGCGATATCGTCTTGCGCTAAAGTCGGCCTAGTAAAGCCATGGCCAGCACCTAGCTTAAGGGCCTGATTCAATTTAACGCAAGGAAACTTCCAGTGTGGGATGAGCTTTTTAATATGGCGAGCGACTAAATTGATGATGACGCCTTTAGGGCCTAGGCTCTCACCCAAGCTACTCACAATCACCTTTTTGACAAGTCCCTGATTTGCAATCTCCTGATACACATGAGCAAAGTTTTCTAGCATCACCAAAATAGATGCTCCGCTATCTTGTAATTGATGTTCGAGCTCTCTGGCGGTGTAGAGCGGATTTATATTCACCACAACATATCCTGCGCGGAGGGTACCGAACATTGCAATTAAGTACTGTGGAACGTTTGGAAACATGATGGCGATACGCGAGCCCGCCTCCAAACCTAAAGTTTGCAAATAAGCAGCAAAGTCCTTGGATAGGATATCAAGTTGACGATAGCTGATTTTGTGGCCCATCGACTCTATTGCAATGCGATCGGGGTACTTAGCAAAAGATTCTTCTATGAAATCAACAATTGATGCGTACCCTGCCAAATCAATCTCATGAGGAACGCCTTCGAGATAGTTTTTCAGCCAAGGTTTTTGAGTATTCATCTGCGCAGTTAATTAGGTAATGATGTTGAGCCTGCTTTAGACGCTCATCAAGTCTTTAAGCTTGGCTAAATAGAGTTCTTGACCGTGATTGACGCGGTCAGTCCATTCTTTTCCAGAGTCAGCATTAGCATCATCGGTCACGTATTTAAATGATTGCCATGGGATATTAAATTGATAAGCAATATTGGCAATAGCAAATAATTCCATATCCACCACATCAATACCCTGGGATATCAACCAAGGATCGTGAGCCGTTACAAAACTATCGCCAGTTCCGCAAGTATGCTCACCGCCAAGTGATAAATATTGAGACGGTTTTGAGCAAAATGGGGTCTGCCCTCGTGGAGCCAGAGGTACTGTCATCATGTCACGCTGAATCACCCTACCGATTTCTAATAAACCTTCTAGCGTAGAGTTAATTTTTCCAACGGTCCCAAAGTTCACTATCCGTTGAGGCTGATATTGATGGATAGCCTGCAGGCTTGCTGCCGTTGCATTGATTTTTCCGACCCCGGAATACACAATATCTACACCGGCGGGCAATGCGCTTTTATCCAGCTCGGACTCTAATGCGGTAATAATGAGCAATTGTGTTTTCATATCAGCCAATAATGAATTTATTAGATTATCTACCCGGAGTTCCAGACTTTCCAAAGCCGGGGATCCTCTTTAGGGATATCTCCCCTTTGTTGGCCAACCCGAGTGCGTTTAAGGAGGCTACGCTACAGCTAGAGGCCCTTGCACAGCAGTTTGATTACAGCCATATTTTAGGTATTGAATCACGGGGTTTTATTTTTGGCACTGCCCTCGCCTATCAAACCCATAAGGGCCTCGCTTTAGCCCGAAAACCCAATAAGCTACCTTTAGCCAGCCACCGAGAGTCTTATGGACTGGAATATGGTTCTGACTCCCTTGAAATTGCGCAATCTACTATGCCAGTAGGTGCGCGTGTTTTGATTGTGGATGATGTTCTGGCCACTGGAGGCACCATCATTGCGGCTAGCAAACTACTGAAAAAAGCTGGCTTTGACGTAGCTGGCGCTTTGACCTTGCTAGAAATCGATGGGTTAAATGGTGGCAAGATCTTGAGCCAAACCGGAATTACCAATAAGACGGTCTTAGTTGCTTAAGTTCTAGCTACAGAAGACTCTTAGCACCCTTTAGAAGCTTGACGGTACCCCAGCCTACGGTAAGCAACTTACTAGCAAGCTTGGGTTTGTAGTGGGCTAGCACAGCGAACGCGCTTGTCCACAAAATTGGGGTGCTCTTCATGAAATTAAACGCATCTATACCTTTATCAGCCCAGGATAGGGGCTTTTCTATGGGCTCGAAATGCAAGGCGAAGTCAGCACGCTCTTGGGCTGCCTGTTCCTGCAGCACTCTTTGTCTAGCCTGAAGTTCAGCTAGCTTTTGACTCATCATTTAGAAAGCTCCTGGCGGTCTTTAGCCAACTCTGCAATCGTTGCCTCGAATAATTTGGGCATCGTTTTGATTGAGCGCAAAACTACCAGCGCCAGAATAATGCCTACGACTAAGAAACCGCTTGTTAATAGACTCAGCGCCAGTACCCTATCAGTCTCCCAGCTATAAATCACAATGAGTAAGGCGAGCATCACCAAACCAAAGAACAAGAAAAATAATGCGCAGGTCACCATCACTAAGAGATTCAGAAACTGAGTGCGTGCAATCTGCACATCAGTAGAGATCAACTCTAAACGAGTCTGAGCAATCGATGCCCCAGTGGAGACAAGATTCTTTAGTGCGGAAAAAAGATTTTCTTGTGACATAAATACCTAGTGACGACGAATAAATAGACCAATCAACAAGCCAATCCCGGCAGCGACGCCTACCGCCTCCCAGGGATTTCGATGGACAAACTCATCCGTACGCTCAGCAACGACTTTGGCCTTTTCGGTCACAGTGCCCTCTACAGAGGAAAGACTTTCTTTTGCGCTATTAAGGGTCTCCAAAGCTTTGGAACGAATTGCGCCAAGCTGGCCATCGTCGTGACTTGCCGTTGCCTTAATGAGCTCCTCTGCATCTGCCATCAGCGCCTTAAAGTCACCAATTAAATTTTCAGAATTGATGTTCGCTTCTTCCTGCACAGTTGTCGATTTTTTAGCAGTCATTACCACTCCTTGCTGATGCCATCAAATTTAATGGGATAAGCCCATTCTAAGCAATTCCAACAGAGATCACAGTATTAATACCGTCATACCTGCATTACCCTCCTTGAAGTGCTTCAGATAGGCCTTTAATCCTGGCCTTCTTCTTAAAAGGGCATGGTATGCCTCGCTACCAAATGCGGTTTGTTCGCCGAAGTGATACTCATCAACCCGATCTGAGAAATAGTTGTTGTTAAGGGCATCATGAATGGCCCACTTAATCTTGCCACCCTCACCGCTGGATCCATAACCATGTATCAGGATGATTGCCTTAATACCGACCTCAGATGCTCGACGCAGTCCAATAGTTAATCTATCCAAAGCCTCCTCGGCACTTGGACTATCGAACTTTACATTCAGCACCATCGTGTCACTGTGCGGCAGAGGAAGTTCCTCACTTCCGCATTGATGACATGCCCCAAGCATTCCTCGGGAATTGCCACATTCTGGACACTCAAATGAATGGGTCATCAAACGCCTTCACAGATGATTGAGCAATACCCAACTCATTACAGCATTAAGAACAATATTTTGCCTCTAAAGCAGAGCTTGAATTGATTTGATCATCCACCATTCGGTTTAGAGTCATTTGCGCCGCCTCTTTATTCTCTTGGACCTTTAGATTTAAATTGATTAAGCCTGCTACATCCTTTCGAATGGAGGTATTGCCGTAGCGCAAGCCCTTCAATGTAGACACTGCTTCAGCAGAAATCTTGCATTGCTGGCTTAGCAATTCAGAAGAATCCGATGAGGTATTTGCATATGCAAATGCAGCTACAGAGATTGAGACAACTGCCAATAGAGTTTTCTTCATCTTATTTCCTTATTTTGTGGCCACAGGTTGGACAACAACCCAAATCTTTTGCTTTGGTTTTTCTTAAGGCGGCATAGACGCTAGATTCTGAAATTTCCATCTTCCTAGCGGCCTGAGCTGCGGTCATTCCCTTCCCTATCCAATCTAAAGCTTGATGTGTTTTTGGTATCGCTCTTCTCATTTCACCTCCTTTGCAAATACTATACCACAGAAGTTGTGAAGTTGTGAAGTTTATTAATAATATTTATTCGGGCTTAAATTAGCCTGAAAATGAGGGTCAGTGATAAAGTGAGAAAACCCACTTAGAGGCGGATATGAGCAAAATGAGACCAGCCATCGGTTTATTGCAAGCATGCGAGAAAATTCAACAAGGTCAGCTTAAGGTCGATGACTATCTAGCCGAATGTGTAGAACGCGCGGATCAAGTTGAGTCCGAATTAAAGGCGTTTACAGTGAGAGCCTCTTTAAAAGAGCTTTGCCAACGGTCAGGGCTTGGTCCACTGATGGGGATACCTGTAGCCGTAAAAGACATCATTGCAACAAAGGATTTTGTAACAACGAATGGCTCACCAATATACAAAAACTTTGTACCTAGTGAAGATGCTGAAATTATCCGAAAGATTCGTAATTTAGGTGGCGTCATCTTTGGGAAAACAGTCACTACTGAATTTGCTTGGCGTCACGCAGGTGCCACAAGCAACCCATGGAATAGTGCTCACACACCAGGCGGATCATCTAGTGGTTCAGCTGCAGCTGTTGCCAGTGGAATAGTCCCTTTGAGCTTAGGCTCGCAAACAGCTGGGTCCATTATTAGGCCGGCATCTTATTGCGGGGTCGTGGGCTATAAGGCTAGCTTTGGAGCCGTCCCAAGAACAGGCGCACACCCCGTCTCCGACTCCTTAGACCATATTGGATTTTTTACTAGAACGGTTGCAGATGCGAGATACGCCTTTAATTTACTCCGCAACACCGATATCAATGAGAAAGATGCCATTGTTATTCCTGAGATCTTGTCTAAACCTCTGAGTGAAGAACTAAGCAATCATCAGCCTCGCATTGCTTATCTCAAAACGCCCTTTGATGAATTATTAAGCCAAGAACAGATAAAGACTGTGAACCATGCGGCAACTTTGCTTAAGAAATCGGGTGCTCATATCGAGGAAATGACACTACCCCAAATATACTGGGATGGTATCGAGGCCTTGGCTGTCTTAATGGCTTGCGAAGCTGCGCTTGTTCATGAAAAGCATTTAGAGCAGTTTCCGGAGCTTTTAGGATTCGATATCAAAGAGCTCATAGAAAAAGGTAGGTCTCATTCGATGGAAGATTACCTGCAGGCAAAAGATCTTCAAGCGAATTTACGTCTCGCCATTTCACAATATTTTAAAAACTTTGATGCAATACTGGCAGCTCCTGCCACGGGGGAAGCCCCCAAGGGTCTGAGCTTTACCGGAAACCCCATCTTTTGCTCCCTTTGGACTTTTATAGGCACCCCAGCAATCGCACTTCCAGTGCATCAATCTAGCAACGGATTACCGCTAGGAATTCAGCTGATTGGCAATTACAGGGAAGATGAAAAACTACTCAACATCGCTGAATTTGCTGAAACGTGCTTCAAAGATGAAAGGTAGAAATAAAAAAGCCCCAGTTATGGGGCTTAGTTATTTGTCGCAGCGGTAATGAGCAGGTTAAATCACAAGGATTTGGCGGAGACGAGAGGATTCGAACCTCCGATCAGAGTTTTAGCCCCGATGCTCCCTTAGCAGGGGAGTGCCTTCGACCAGCTCGGCCACGTCTCCCTACCCACTACATCTACAACGACTCACAGTTTAACGGATTTGCTTGACTGCGAGCTTTTAATGCCTTTTTTAGGTAATTCCTGCGTATTCTTACTTCTGATCCAGATCAAACACCTTGTGCAATGCACGCACAGCTAGCTCCATATACTTTTCATCAATCACCACTGAAATCTTGATTTCGCTAGTAGAAATCATCAGAATATTGATACCCTCTTCCGATAACGTGCGGAACATTTTGCTAGCAACACCCACATGGGAGCGCATGCCTACACCTACCACTGACACCTTAGAAACCTTGGGATCGCCATTAATTTCTTTTGCTTCAATATGAGCTTGCACATTTTTCTTGAGCAAGTCCAAAGCTTTTTGATAGTCAGCGCGGGGAACTGTAAAAGTAAAGTCTGTCTTACCTTCAAATGATTGATTCTGAATAATCATATCCACATCAATATTGGCATCTGCGATTGGACCCAAGATTTGATAGGCGATACCTGGGCGATCAGGAACCCCCAGAACGGTAATTTTTGCTTCATCACGCGCAAAGGCGATGCCGGAAATAACTGCGGCTTCCATAGTGCTGTCCTCTTCAAATGTAATCAAGGTGCCCGACTTCATCTCTTGGTCTAAGGGCATCAACGGATCTGTCAATGATGACAGAACACGGGTTTTAACTTTGTACTTACCGGCAAACTCAACTGAACGAATCTGCAATACCTTTGAGCCTAGACTTGCCATCTCTAGCATCTCCTCAAAAGTAATCTTGTCTAGACGACGTGCATCTTCACAAACTCGGGGATCAGTGGTGTAGACACCATCCACATCGGTGTAGATCAAGCACTCATCTGCTTTAAGCGCTGCAGCCATCGCAACAGCTGATGTATCAGAACCCCCGCGACCTAAGGTGGTGATATTGCCATCTGGATCAACACCCTGAAAGCCCGTTACTACTACTGCACGTCCTGCATTGAGATCAGCAAGGATTTTTTTGTCATCAATACTCTTGATGCGTGCTTTAGTAAATGAGGAGTCTGTATGAACTGTTACTTGCCAACCGGCATAGCTAACTGCATCAACACCCTCACGCAACAAGGCCAAGGCCAATAAACCCGAACTGACTTGCTCGCCTGTGGAGGCAATTTGATCGAGTTCGCGTGGGCTTGCATCAGGATTAATGTCTTTTGCCAAGCCAAGCAAACGATTGGTTTCGCCGGACATCGCTGATGGCACTACAACCACTTGGTGACCTGCACGCATCCACTTGGCAACGCGTTTAGCGACATTCTGAATGCGCTCAACCGAGCCCATTGAGGTGCCACCATACTTATGAACGATAAGAGCCATAAAAACCGTTGTATTGTTATTTATAGGGAATTACATTCCCCAGGGTCTAAAAGGGGCTTATTTTACAGGGTTTTACGCTTTACTATGGCTTCTCAAGCCACACAGGGAGCACTCGCCTGCCAATGGAGACTAGATGAGGGTAGCTCGCCCCCACTCCAGCAACGGCTACGAGCTGGTCCTTGATATAGAGCAGCGGAGCCTGTCGCTCCCAAGGCGGTGTATCCGATTCTTGAAAGAGATTCTTGAGTGTTTTGCGTGGGGTATTGGGTTTGATTTGAATCTTTTCTGCTCCCTGGCGCAGTCTTTCCTCAATTAGGCCTTGTTCTTTGGCGGTATTGACCCAATCAGCAGGCAAGCCAAGTGACTTACTTCGTAAGGGCACATTTTGAAACACCCACTGCCCTGTCATGCAATGCGCTATCTGCAAGACGTTGCGCCACAGATAAATACTGACTTCATCATGTTGCCACTCCAAGCTAGAGTCTGGTTTTACAGCCTTAAGGTCTTTCCACCAAGATTCAAGACGTTCCTGGGATGGCATTGCCAGATTATTTAACTTCAACCAATAACGCAGGACATTATTCGCTGCAGCTTGATCTGTTTTGGCTAGGGCCAAGAGAGGCGCCAGCTTTAACTTACTACCTTTAAAAAGATCTTTCCCATCTAGCTTAGCTAGGCGATCGAGCAACACTTGAGATTGAGCCAATAAAGTAGCGCTTCGAGCTAGATTGCCAATTGCGCCTGGCTGAATTTTTTCCAGCCTTGGAATGATTTCTTTACGGATCGCATTGCGGCGATAGCGTGTATTTTGATTGCTAGGGTCTTCTACCCATTTGAGTTTGTATTCTTTGGCATAGACCTCTAACTCTGCCCTGCATTGATTGAGTAATGGGCGCCAGAGAGTAATTGAGTCGCCCTGGTTGACGTTAGCACGATGCAAAGGCATGCCAGAGAGACCAGCTACGCCAGAGCCACGTAGCAGCTGTAAAAGCACAGTTTCAGCCTGGTCGTTTTGATGGTGTGCGAGCAGCAAATCCTCAATGCCATGCTCAATACATAAATCAGTCAAAGCATCGTAACGCTCTGCCCTCGCTCTAGCTTCAATATTGCCCTGAGATAGATCAGCAAAGTGCAGTAGACGAAAGTCAAAATGTACTTGGTATTTTTTGGCCAGTCGCTCACAAAACTCCAACCATTGATCGGCTGGCTTTTGCAAACCATGATGAATATGAAATACCCAAAGCTCAGTTGGGTCATTAGAATTTGCTTTGAGGGCTTTACAAACTGTATCGAGTAACACAACAGAATCAAGCCCACCACTTAAGGCAAGCCCAATCCGTTTGGCTGCTGGTAAAGCTGCCTTAAGACTTGACTTCGATTTCCTTGAACTTGCCATAACTCATCAAGCGCTCATGGCGACGCTCTAACAGCGCATCCACTTTCATCCCATCGAAAGTCTTTAGTGACTCAGCTAATGCTTTGCGCATATTGTTCATCATGGTGTCGTAATCACGATGTGCGCCACCAGTAGGCTCAGGGACGATCTTATCGATCAAGCCAATGGCTTTTAAACGTTGTGCAGTCAAGCCCAATTGCTCAGCAGCTTCAGGTGCTTTATCTGCAGTCTTCCAAAGAATGGATGCGCAGCCTTCTGGTGAGATGACCGAGTAAGTTGAGTTTTGCAACATCAACACCACATCACCCATTGCAATCGCAAGTGCGCCACCCGAACCACCCTCACCAATAATGGTGGCAATGATCGGCACTTCTAATTCCGCCTGAACATAGAGGTTGTGACCAATCGCCTCTGATTGGTTGCGCTCTTCTGCATCAATTCCAGGAAATGCACCCGGCGTATCCACAAACGTAAACACCGGTAATTTAAATTTTTCCGCTAAACGCATGACGCGCTTTGCTTTTCGGTAACCCTCAGGGCGACTCATGCCAAAGTTTCTTAAAGCACGCTCTTTAGTATCGCGGCCTTTTTGATGGCCAATGACCATGCAAGGTTGATTCTGAAAACGAGCCAGGCCAGTAATGATGGATTGGTCATCTGCAAAATTACGATCGCCATGAAGCTCATGAAAATCGGTGAACAATGCTCCAACATAATCTAATGTGTAAGGACGCTGAGGATGGCGCGCTACTTGAGAAACTTGCCATGGACTTAAATTGGCATAGACATCTTTTGTAAGTTGCTGACTTTTTTCAGTCAAGGTTTTGATCTCATCAGAAATGTCTACTGATGATTCATCTTGCACAAATTGCAGCTCTTCAATCTTTGACTCTAATTCAGCGATTGACTGCTCAAAATCCAGGAAAGTCGTTTTCATAGCTTGATTTTAATATTCAACGGGCTTGGGGTCGATACTTCTCCACATATACCATGTCGCTACCGTGCGCCATGGGGCCCAATTTGCAGCTACTTCACGGGCTTCATGCCTGCTCACAGGCTCTCCGCTGAAGTAATTGAGGGAAATAGCCTTAATCAGGCCGGCGTCGTCTAAAGGGAGAATATTGGGCCTAATCATGTTGAAAATCAGGAACATTTCCGCTGTCCAGCGACCAATTCCCCGAATCCCACACAATTCTTTGATGATGACCTCATCTTCCATGCCTTTCCACTGATTGGCATGTAAACGACCAGAATCAAAGTGTTCAGCCAAATCGCGGATGTATTCCACCTTGCGACCCGATAATCCTGCTGCACGCAAATCTTCAATACTTAAAGCAAGAATATTTTTAGGGTTTACCTTGTTTTTGGATGCCAATAAAACCTTGCTCCAGACAGACTGAGCTGCAGCAACCGAAATTTGCTGGCCAACGATAGCCCTTGCCAAAGTAGTGAATGCATCTCCACGCGTTCGCAAAAAACCTAGGCCGTATTTTGGAATCAGTTTTTTTAAAATACGATCATGCTTCATCAACTCAGCACAAGCCTGCTCCCAATAATCAGGAGCAACTTCTTCAATGATTAATTGCTGTGCAGCTTTACTCAAAATAAATATTCTTCAATTAACTTTTGCGCCATTCGGTAATGCCACCGGGCTTATCTTCCAATACTACGCCCTGATCTAATAATGTCTTGCGAATTAAATCTGCTTTCGCAAAATCTTTGGCGAGTTTTGCAGTGACTCGTGCCGCAATTTGCTCTTCAATAGCAGTAGCAGATAATCCAGCATCGCCACCTCGGGATCCTTCTTGCAAGAATACGATCGGGTCACGTTGCAAGAAATTGAGAGCTGCAGCCAAGCTTTTGAGAACGCTAGCCAATTGAAGCTTCTCTTCACCCTGCGCACGATTCACTTCACTAGCTAAGTCAAACAGGGCTGCTATCGCCACGGGCGTATTAAAGTCATCATTCATCGCATTAGTGAAGCGCTCAGACCATGGCGAATGGGGGTCTACAGGATGATCGCTTGAGCTCACTTGCGCTAAAGCGGTGTAAAGACGGATCAGTCCTGCACGAGCCTCTTCAAGCTGCGCATCACTATAGTTAATTGGGCTACGGTAGTGGGCGCGGAGCATGAAGAAACGCAAGACCTCGGGGTCAAAACTCTTCAAGACATCACGAATGAGGAAAAAATTGCCTAATGACTTCGACATCTTTTCTTCATTTACCCGAATATGCCCGTTATGCATCCAGTAATTTACAAAAGGCTGATCGTTAGCCTGATGATCTTGTCCATAGAGGGCGCCCTCGCTCTGAGCAATCTCGTTTTCATGATGCGGAAACTGCAAATCCGCACCACCGCCATGAATATCAAAATGCTCACCTAGCAAATCGCATGACATGGCAGAACATTCAATATGCCATCCAGGGCGACCTTCACCCCAGGGGGATTTCCAACGGGTATCCGCAGGCTCCTCTGGTTTGGCACTCTTCCATAGAACAAAGTCCAATGGATCTCGTTTACCACCACCAACTGCGACACGGTCACCAGCATTTAATTCATCCAAGGATTTACCGGAAAGGCGACCATATTCTGGAAACAATCGAACCGCGAAATTGACATCCCCATCCTCGCCTTGATAGGCCAATTCTTTTTCAATTAAGCGGCCAATGATGTCCTGCATTTGCCCGATGTAATCAGTGGCACGAGGCTCGTGATCGGGGTGCATCAAGCCCAATTCATTTGAGTCGGCATGCATTGCATCAATAAAACGTTGTGTTAATGCAGAAATAGGCTCGCCATTCTCAATCGCACGATTGATGATCTTGTCATCAATATCGGTGATGTTGCGGACGAAAACAACCTCATAACCACTGGCACGCAACCAGCGCACCACCATATCAAAGACAATCATCACCCGGGCATGGCCAATATGGCAAAAGTCATAAACCGTCATTCCGCAGACGTACATCTTTACCTTGCCCGGCTCAATGGGTTTAAAGGCCTGTTTAGAACGACTGAGGGTGTTATAGATTTGCAGCATAGAGGCTATAAAGGTGGGCAAGTAGCGCCAATTTGTTAGACTGAGCGCTGAGTATATCGAATGAGCCCGTTTTTCATCCCAAACCCTATGTCAGCTAACCATTTTTTTCTACGTCCAGCTCAGCTGTGCGGCTTGTGCGCCTTTTTTGCTGTTTTATTCCTTGCGGGCTGTAGCACTCCTGGGCAACAGTTAGCAGAGGCTGAAATTAATGCCCTGAATAGTGCCCCCGCTAGTGCTCAAGGTACTCAAGCGCCCTATCTAGGATCTTACGGCCCCAATGACCCTCCAAGACTTGCCGGAAACGACGCTGGATACGATCAATTTAATGCTGAGTTGTCTGACTCTGTCGCCGTTCCGTTTTTATCCTTTTTGATTATTGAGCCAGACCCAGTAACTAGAAATGGAGTTCCGTCCGATATTGAAAAGCTAGTCAAAGCCAAAAAATATCCTGAAGCTATCGACAGTATCAATAAGCAACTTCAGAAAACACCGGGTAATGTGCAGTTACGTTACGTTAAGGCACGTATCCAGATTGAAACGCGCCAGTGGGTAGAAGCTAAAAAGACCTTGGTTGAGATTACCCAACAGTTTCCGGAGCTGCCTGAGCCTTATAACAACTTAGCTGCACTAGCAGCAAATCAAGGCAATTGGATTGAGGCAAGAGACTATTTAGAGCTCGCCCTGAAATTACGCCCGAGCTACACGGTTGCCTCAGCTAACTTAGGCGAGGTCTATATTCGCCTGGCAGCTCAAGCCTATGACAATGCCGCAAAAGATGCAGTCTTAAATCAGCGTCAATACACCAATCGTGCAAAAGCATTGATGGAGATACTGAAGCCGGCTAAAAAAGGCGTTGTGTCAGCGGCGCCTGCAATCCCAGCAACGCCTACTTCAAAATAATTTTCATACCTTTTTATCTACTAACTTATAGAAAGTAAATTCATCATGTCCAAAGTTCTACTAAAAACAAATAAGGGCGATATCACTCTTACCCTGGATGCTGCAAAAGCGCCAAAGACTGTTGCTAATTTTATAGAGTACGTCAAAAGCGGTCATTACGATGGCACGATTTTCCATCGCGTGATTGATAATTTTATGATTCAAGGTGGCGGCATGACTGCTGGCCTAAAAGAAAAATCGTCTGGCGCCCAAATTGAGAATGAAGCGAACAATGGTCTTAAAAACGAACGTGGCACAGTAGCTATGGCTCGCACTAGCGATCCGCACTCTGCGACAGCGCAATTTTTTATTAACGTCAATGACAATGACTTCTTAAACCACACCGCCCCTAATGCTCAAGGTTGGGGTTACGCTGTTTTTGGCAAAGTCACTGATGGTCTTGATGTGGTTGATGTCATTCGTAAAGTTAAAACAGGTAATTCCGGCTTTCATCAAGATGTTCCTGCTGAAGACGTCCTCATTGAAAAGGCAAGCGTTCTCGAGGAATGATTCCGCAATACGCGAGCGCACTGCTCATTTCTGATTTACATCTCACGCCGTCAATGCCCTTGACGGCGCAACGCTTCTTTGATTTTTGTGAAAAAGATGCGCCTAAGGTAGAAGCTGTATTGATCTTAGGTGATCTATTTGAGTATTGGGTTGGAGATGATGCTGCTCTACATTCACCTTTTCACCAAGAGGTAAAGAATGCACTTGCAACCCTGTCCACTAAAGTGAAAACCTATTACCTTCATGGTAATCGGGACTTTTTAGTTGGTAAGCATTTTTTAAGTAAAACAGGCATGACACTCTTGCCTGATCCTAGCAAGATTCATATTGCAGGCTCTGAATATGTTCTCTGTCACGGCGACTCACTTTGCACGGCAGATATTGGCTACCAAGTTTTTCGTAGCTGGGTCCGCAAACCTTGGATCCAAAAACTATTCTTGAGAATGCCCTTAAATTGGCGCCGCTCTATTGCTAATCACCTGCGCAGTAATAGTAGCGTGCAATATCAACGGTCAATGCAATTTTCAGTTGAAGGCGCACAAGCCAAAACGAATGTGACCTTAGCTGCCTGCGCTGCAGTGCTTAAAGATCAAGCTGGGTATCAACTGATACATGGTCACACTCACCGACCAAAACAACATCAAGAGCATCTACAAGATCAGGAATGGCAACGCTGGGTCTTATCAGATTGGGATTTAGATCACCCTGAAAGTGGGCGGCCACGCGCAAGCGCCCTACTCATTAATCAAGACGGAGTACGTTACACCGACCTGATCAAAACTTAATACTGCTGCCGTATTAAAAGGTGGAATATTTAGATAAGCACTGAACCATCTGGGCAAAGATGCGAGGGTTAGCGCACATCACTTCACCGCTTTGTAGGAAGCCTTCTTCGCCGCGGTAGTTGCCGACAAGTCCACCAGACTCAGTAATCAATAAAGCCCCTGCTGCCATGTCCCATGGCTTGAGATCGCTCTCAAAAAATCCATCGTAACGACCAGCAGCAACATAGGCCAAGTCAAGAGATGCAGCTCCAGGACGACGCAGGCCGGCACATTGGCGCGACATATCTGCAAAGATTTTTAAATATTTTTCTAAGTCTTGGTCGTCGCGATAAGGAAAGCCAGTACCCAATAATGAATTCGCTAAACGATCTTGCGTGGCAACACGTAAACGCCGACGATCCAAATATGCACCTGCACCGCGCGTGGCAGTGAATAGTTCATCGCGGGTCGGATCGTAAACTACTGCTTGTTGGGTTACCCCGTTGACAGACAGTGCAATGGAAACTGCATACTGCGGAAAACCATGAATAAAGTTAGTTGTGCCATCGAGTGGATCAATGATCCAAACATTTTCAGCATCAGTATTTTGGGCGCCAGTTTCTTCAGCCAAGAAGCCGTGCGAAGGATAGGCTTCGCTGAGCGTTTCAATAATGGCTGCTTCGGCCTGTCTGTCCACCTCAGTTACGAAATCATTATGTTGTTTGCGGTCAATCTGAAGTCGCTCTAAATTCAGAGAGGCTCTATTAATCACGGTTCCGGCACGACGGGCAGCCTTCACGGCCACATTTAACATGGGATGCATAGTATTGATGGACAAATTAAATAAGAACGAGCTCACCAGATTGCAAACTGCAGGACAATAAGGAGCTAACATCCTGATTCTAAACGATTGCTACATTGAACTCCCAAGCTACTAGAGAATTCCTGTTGATATGAATGCCTCCCAAGCACAGTTACTACGCTGGGTTTTAGTTGAAACCAGCCACCCTGGAAATGTGGGGTCGGCAGCCCGCGCACTAAAAACCATGGGGTTTAGTGACCTGCACTTAATTTCACCCAAGATTGCGGGTGTTGCCCAGACGTCAGAGGCCATTGCTCTAGCCAGTGGTGCGGTCGATGTGCTGGAGTCCAGTCAAGAAACTTCATCTTTGGGATCAGCTGTTCAAGGCTGCAGTCTTGTTTTAGGCCTCACCAGTCGTGATCGTGAATTTGGGCCACCAGCATTAAATTGGCAAGCCGCTCGCCCGTTAGTTCAGGCAGCTATCGCGGCCAATCAGCAAGTCGCGCTCCTCTTTGGGCCAGAGCGCACTGGCCTAGATAACCACCATCTCTCACTATGCACCCATCGCGTATGGCTTGATGCGAACCCACTCTACCCTTCCCTTAACCTCGCCCAAGCCATCATGGTTTGCGCCTTCACCCTCAGAGAATCCCTTGGGGAGGATTTGGGGCTAGTGGCCTTAGGCAATAACACTGAGACGGTAGGTTATGCGGATCCTGCAGCTGTAGCTGCCATGCTGGAGCACTGGCGCGAGGGTTTGGAGGCGATTGGCTACCTTGATCCCACAAATCCCAAAAAACTCATGCCCCGCTTACAAGCACTATTTGCTAGAACGCGCCTGCACAAAGAAGAAATCGACCTGCTCCGTGGGATTGCCAAACAGATGCTCTTGAAAAAATAGATTGGGCTTTACCCGTTAAAATCCATTTATGCTTAATTCGCTCTTCGACCAAGTCGACTCCATCATTGTTCGTGACCCTGCCGCAAGGAATCGCTTAGAGGTCATAACCTGCTATCCGGGGCTACATGCTGTTTGGATACATCAGATATCACATGGTCTATGGAACTTAGGTTTGAAGTGGATTGCGCGCCTTCTATCGATGCTAGCTCGCTTCATTACTGGCATTGAAATACATCCTGGAGCAAAAATCGGTCGTAGAGTATTTTTGGACCACGGCCTAGGTATTGTGATTGGCGAGACTACTGAAATTGGCGATGACTGCACTATCTATCAAGGCGTTACCTTAGGCGGGACATCCCTTTATAAGGGTGTAAAACGTCACCCCACTTTAGGCAAGGGCGTAGTCATTAGCGCGGGAGCTAAGGTTCTTGGAGGCTTTACTGTAGGTGATGGCGCTCGTGTTGGATCTAATGCAGTAGTTCTAAAGGAAATCCCAGCTGGAGCAACTGCCGTGGGAATTCCTGCGCGCATCTTGCATCCTGATTTGCCTCAGGCCAGCACACCAGATAGCAAGGCTAAAGAATACTTTTCAGCCTATGGCGTCACACCCAATGTAGATGATCCAGTTTCTATGGCATTAAAAGGTTTAATTGATGCTACCTTAGAACAAGAGGCTAAGATCGCTGCACTTGAGAAAGCGCTAGCGAAATTGAGCAATACGCCATCACATGCAGAAGAATCTAGCGATACCAAGCGTGATCTTGGAGTCCTAAAAGAGTGGCTTAAAGAGTAGTCTTTTAGTTTTAATGCAGAGTTGGTGAAGAACCACCAGGTTGAGAGATTGGGTCGGCAGAGTCATCCTCACCATCGTCTAAATCGTCAGGCATCCCAAATGCAAATGCTTCTGCGCCCTCAGGATGTCGATTTTCAATCTCTTCATCTGTAGCAGTTCGGATATCTTCCACTTGAACCCAGAAGCGCAAGGCCATACCAGCAAGTGGATGATTCCCATCTAAAACAACTTGGCTATCAGCCACATCAGTTACGGTATAGATCAAGGGCTCTTCATCTTCGTCGCCATCGTCTTCTACTTCCTCATCAGGAACACCCTCAAACTGCATACCGACTTCCAAGGGTTCAGGAAAGCGTGCGCGTGGCTCAATCTTGAGCAACTCTGGGTCATACTCTCCAAAGGCTTCGCTAGGCTCAAGCTGAATGCTAGCTTCATAACCCACATCCTGGCCATCTAATAAGTTTTCAATTTTGGGAAAAGTGCCCTCATATCCGCCATGCAGGTATACCATCGGGGAGTCTGGTTCCTCGATAATATTATTTTGCGCATCAGTTAGTTTGTAGCGCAGGGATACAACAGTATTTTTTTCGATCTTCATGCGTAATTCATTCAACATTGTGTTTTAAACAGCTTCTTACTGATATGACAGCATTTTACTTGAGCAAGCCTTACGATCCGCCACAGGCACCCCAAAACCTTCCGCTAGATCGCCCATGGGCTCTTCTAGGGGGCAATAGCCCTCAACAGTTCATGAAATCCTATTGGCATAAGAAACCACTATTAGTACGAGGCGCCATCCCCGCCTTTGAGCTCGCCAAACAAATAGGCCAGCCCTTGGGTAGCGCGATATCACCTCAAGAGTTATTCAAAATAGCGGGTGATGATACGGTGGAATCCAGATTAATTAAGGCAAAGCCTTGGGCTTTTACAAATGGCCCATTTAAAAAGAAATTGATTCCTGCTATTGAGAAGACGGATTGGACACTTTTACTTCAAGGTATGGAGGCAAAACATCCTGCAGCTGCAAAAGTACTTTCTTGGTTTCGCTTTATTCCGGATGCACGCTTAGATGATTTAATGATCAGCATTGCTGGTCTTGGTGGTGGCGTAGGCCCCCACTTTGATTCTTATGATGTCTTTTTAATTCAGATGTCGGGACGCAGACGTTGGCGCATTTCTGAGCAAAAGGATTTAACGCTGAATCCAAATTTGCCCTTGAAAATTCTGGAGGACTTTAGAGTGGAGCAAGAGTGGGATCTGGAGCCAGGCGACATGCTTTACCTACCACCACATATTGCTCATGATGGCATTGCTTTGGATGCAGGCTGCCAAACTTGGTCAGTTGGCTTTAGATCACAAAGCTATAAAGAAATCTTGCAAGAAGGCTTGTGGCGTTTGGCTGAGTCACTAGAAGATATTCCTGAGTTAAATAGTCACTTTGCAGATCCCAAACAATCAGCAACTCATTGCGCAGAACAACTTCCAGCAGAAATCATTACGCAAGTAAGGCAAAAGTTAAAAGGCTTAAAACTCGATCGTGTAGAAACATTCCTTCCCGGCATAGCCGCCTATCTCAGCGAACCAAAACCTCAGGCCTACTTTGATGGAGTAGCCAATAATCTCTCGCCCGAACAATTTAGACGTCATCTTGGCAAGCAAGCTTTAAAAGTACACCCCTATACAAGGGTTCTCGCTCTGGGCCCAAGGATTTACTGCAATGGTGAAGAGATGACCGACGGTCAAGATGCCTCAACTCAAGCCGCCTGGCGCTCACTGGCACGTAGCAAACAGTTCACAGGATCCTTAGGGAAAATTGGATTAAATAACAGTCTTTTTGGGGCTTTTGAGGCAGGATGGCTGCTTTTTTAACGATCAATTAGTAGATGGCTATAATGCATTCTGGAAAGTACTTAGGGTCTAACCCTATACTAACCAAGTATTCATAACCGGTTATTCAAGATATTTTTTTAAGAGGAAATTACAAATGAAGAAGTCACTAGCACTCGTAGCAATGTTGGCAATCGCTTTGACCGCTTGCGGTAAAAAAGAAGAAGCAAAACCTGTTGAAGCTGCTCCAGCTGCACCTGCTGCTGCTCCAGCTGCTGACGCTCCTGCTGCTGCTCCAGCTGCTCCAGCCGCTCCAGCTGCACCTGCTGCTGACGCTAAGAAGTAATCTTCTTATTGAAGAAAAAAAAGCCGCTGATAAGCGGCTTTTTTATTATCTAATTTCTCTCAGCTTTGGCATCTATCGAGCCATTTGCTCCGTCAGCAATGTCAAGAGTTGCAATCCAGCAGCGGTATTTTCGGGCTTACCATCCGCATTTTGAACATATACATTTGAAGAGCCATCACTAGTCGACTTGACCACCACGAGGTATTTCTTCGCCTTCAAACTTGAGTCGTCTTTGCTACTGAATAAGTTAGTGAAAAACCCTTTGGTATCACCCAAATCCTTAGGGTTGACGTAACGTACATAGTAAACACCATTCGCACGATTACGATCTTCAACGGTAAAGTTGGAACGATCTAAGGCAAGTCCAGTGTCGCGCCATGCGCGGTCGAAGCCAGCCGCCATTTCAATATAAGCAGTATTCACACCCTCTTGAACTAACTTCGCCTTAGGCGTCTTTGGGCCAAGTGGCGCCGCAACTTGAGCTTTAGCCATTTCCTGGGTCATACCCAAGCGCTCCATTAAGCGAGCCAAAAATGCTGCTTCAAGCTCGGGATCATTTGGACGCCCTGTCCATATAGTTGAATTACACGCAGTAGTTGTACTGTCTGTTACGCACTTTTCAATAGCACCACGTTGTGTAATATAAATTTCTGTTTCACCAGGCTTGCTGACTTCAAGGCGGGTCTTGTACTTATCTCTCTCACCAGTATCGTAAAGAGAATCTAATGCGCCGCCAATTGTGGAGCGAATAAAGTCTTGCGCGATCTTAGCGCGGTTTTCAGCCCAATCCGTTTCCATAATGCCGGTAGAGGGTGAATCAATTACCAAAAGGAAACCATTCTCCTGCCAAAAATCTTTAATTTTTGGATACAGCTCTGGAGCTGGCTTTTCTACAACCAACCAACGACGCTCACCGTCACGAGCGATACGCATACCTGGAATACCAGTCATGACGTTCTTGCGAGTTTGTACCGATTTTTTTACTGCTGCGTTGTACTCAGACATGGTCGCAGAACCATCCTGAACGATATAACGACGATCGGCTTGAGCAGTAATCAGATCTGGGGGGTAGGATAAGTTAGGCCCACGCACGGCACCAGCAGATTTGTAGTCGACTGTATCACTCGTTGTTACAGATTTACAGCCAATTAAAACAACGCTTACCAACGAGAGCGTTAGTAGGGTTGCACAGTGTTGGCGCAAAGGTCGCATCAAATTCATCATAGTAAGCCAGCCTGTTTCAATGCAGCCTTCAAAGGTTCGCGCAAGGCGAGACTCAAAGGGGTTAAAGGTAATCGAATGCCTGAGGTCACTTTACCCATTTCATGCAGGGCCCATTTCACAGGAATCGGATTTGCCTCGGTAAACATGGCTTTATGTACAGCCAGTAATTGATATTGAATAGCGCGCGTCTTGACCACATCATCAGACATTGCGGCCTGACACAGCTCATGCATCAAGCGAGGCGCAATATTAGCCGTTACAGAAATATTGCCTTTGCCGCCCATGAGCATCAGCATTGCCGCACTAAGATCATCGCCAGAAAATACGGAAAATTCTTGGTGTCCAGCACGCTTTAGATCAGCAAGCAATAAAGTGCCGCGCTCAATACTTCCAGTGGCATCTTTGATACCAATAATGCCCGGCACTCCTGCCAGGCGAACAGTTGTCTCGCCAGCAAGATCAGCAACTGTTCTACCGGGAACGTTATACAGAATCACAGGCAGATCAACCGACTCCGCAATTTTCTTGAAGTGGGCATACATACCGTCTTGAGTTGGCTTGTTGTAGTAAGGCACAACCTGGAGGCTGGCATCAGCACCAACTGACTTTGCAAAATTAGTCAACTCGATTGCCTCGGTAGTGGAATTACCACCAGTACCGGCGATTACCGGGATACGCCCAGCAATATGGTCTACAGTCACTTTAATCAGCTCGCAATGTTCTTCTACAGATACTGTGGGAGACTCACCACTAGTGCCGACAATGACAATGCCATCAGAACCTTCAGCAACATGCCAATCTAGCAAGGAACGCAGAGCAGGAAAATCCAGGCTTCCGTCCTCGAACATCGGCGTCACAATAGCAGGCATGCTGCCTGCGATAGGCTTTTTACTGACTTTGGATAGTGTTGTGTTAGTCACTGAATGTGTCTGAATTTTCTGAATGTTAACCAGCAAATTGTAACGGAATGCACCCTTTTAAATGCCCTTTTACGGCACAAATCCTCTGAACCACAGCTGGTTTAGGCTGATCGAGGTAAATATCCTCGTAGGCAATCACTTTAAGGCCTGAACGCTGCGCCAAAGCTAGCAATTCACCTGGATTTAGCAAAAAGTTTGGGTTTGAAGGTTTGCCGAATTCAGCATTCCCGTCGGCAAAGGTCTCGTAGATGAGGACTCCACCCTCAGACAGCATGTTGGGCAATTGCTCTAAAAATGGACGATAAAGATAATTCGTCACCACAATTCCTGAAAACCGCTGGTCTAGTAATGGCCAATCTGAGCCCTCCAGATCGAGTTTCTGGATTTGGACAGCATCACTTTTCAACAGCTCAATAGTAGAAATATCTTGGTCAACCGCCAGAATCCGATGGCCTAGAGAATCCAGCAAGGCAGTATGCCGACCGGAGCCACAGGCCAGATCAAGAACCACACCATCAGTCGGAATTACTGCAGCGAAACGCTTCACCCAAGGCGAAGCATTTGCGATTGCATCATGCATTGCAGTCAAGATTTCCTCAGTCGTAAGCCAAGCCCATAGACTCTCGGACCTCGCGCATGGTTTCTTGAGCAACCTTACGCGCTTTATCAGAACCATCGGCAATGATGGAACGCAATAAGCTTGGATCATCCAAGTATTTTTGGGCACGCTCGAACATGGGCTGCTGCTCAGCAAGAATGGCATCAATCACGGGTTGCTTGCACTCTAAGCAGCCGATGCCTGCAGACTGACATTCTTTTTGAACCCAGGTTTTAGTGTCTTCATTTGAATACACAGTATGGAGTTGCCACACAGGGCAACGTGCGGGGTCGCCTGGATCAGTTCTGCGCACCCGAGCAGGATCAGTTGGCATAGTGCGGATTGAACGAATTACCTCTTCAGGTTTTTCGCGAATACTAATCGTATTACCGTAAGACTTGGACATCTTCTGCCCATCAATACCCGGCATGCGGGATGCGGTGGTTAACAAAGCTTGTGGCTCTGGCAGAATAATTTTGCGTGCGCCCTCTAAGAAACCAAACAGTCTCTCGCGATCAGCCATCGACAAACTTTGCGCTTCTTGTAACAATGCTTGAGCTTGCTCTAGAGCCTCTTCATCGCCCCGCTCCTGAAAAGCGACACGCAATTCAGCGTACATTTTGGCGCGTTTACTTCCTAATTTTTTAACCGCTTCTAAGGCTTTCTCTTCAAAGCCAGGCTCGCGACCATAGAGATAATTAAAACGACGCGCTACCTCACGGGTCATCTCCACATGCGGTACTTGATCCTCGCCTACTGGAACAAATTGAGCGCGGTACATCAAAATATCAGCCGCTTGCAGGAGGGGATATCCCAAGAAACCATAGGTTTGCAAATCTTTCTCTTTGAGTTTTTCAATTTGATCTTTATATGTTGGCACGCGCTCCAACCAACCCAAAGGAGTGCCCATCGCCAGCAATAAAAATAGCTCTGCATGCTCAGGCACTTTGCTCTGAATAAATAAAGTCGCTTGATTTGGATCTACGCCACATGCCAACCAATCAATCACCATATCCCACACCGACTTCTCTATTACATCTGGAGTTTCATAGTGAGTCGTTAAGGCGTGCCAGTCTGCGACAAAAAAGTAGCAGGGGTACTCAGATTGCAAGCGAACCCAATTCTTTAAAACACCATGGTAGTGGCCAAGGTGCAAGCTACCAGTTGGGCGCATGCCAGAGAGAACTCGTTCTGCAAACATCTTGATCTTTATTCTTTAAGAGTAGTTAAAAAGGTTTGGTGTGGACGGCTTAATGAAATAGCGACCACACTGGAGTAAGGTGATCCGGCAAATGAGGCAAGGTGCCCAGGTCAATATAGCTTTCCTCTGGGTCATGAAAATCTGATCCTCGGGAAGCTAAAAATCCATAGTGCTGAGCAATCTTGCCATAGGTTTGGTATTGATTGGGGCTATGACTGCCAGTAATGACCTCAATGGCCATGCCGCCAATTTCTTTGAAGTGCTTGTAGAGTTCATCCATCTGCATGGCGCTCAGCTTGTAACGGCCGGGATGTGCGATCACAGCTGCTCCACCAGCCTCTTTGATCCAAGCAACCGCATCATCTAATGTTGCCCACAGATGCGGCACGTAACCTGGCTTGTCTTCAACGAGATATCTTTTAAAGACTTGGTCAGTATCTTTGCAAATACCCTGCTCCACCAGAAAGCGTGCAAAGTGTGTACGAGAAATGAGTTCTTGATTACCCGCAAAATGCAATGCACCTTCATAGGCGCCAGGTATCCCGGCTTTCAATAATTGTTCGGCCATCTGTTTAGCGCGATTACCACGACCTTCGCGGGTACGACGTAAGCCCTCTAGAATTCCGGCATGGGCAGCGTCAATTCCTAAGCCAACGATATGGATGGTTTGCCCCATCCAAGTTACCGAAATCTCAACCCCAGGTAGATAATCCATACCCAGTGCGTTTGCAGCAAGTTGTGCCCTCTCTTGACCACCCAACTCATCGTGGTCGGTCAATGCCCATAGACGCACGCCGTTCGAATAGGCACGCTCCGCCAGCTCCTCAGGGGTCAGAGTTCCATCAGACACAACGGAATGGCAGTGTAAATCTGCATTTAGGTTGGAATTGCTAGTCATGAACCTATTTTAGGTCAAGCTGGTATCAATTACCCGACGGGGTGCATCTAGGTAATCCCGAGACTGCATCTCAATTAAACGAGAAACCGTTCTGGAGAACTCACTGGTGATCTGGCCCTCGGTATATAAATCGACCGCTGGAACCTCTGCGGAGATGATTAATTTGATTTTATGGTCATAAAGGACGTCAATAAGCCAAATAAAGCGGCGGGCTTCATTAGTCATTCTAGGGGGCATATAAGGGACTCCCGACAGGATCACCGTATGGAACTGTTTAGCAATCTCCAAATAGTCGTTTTGTGACCTTGGACCGCAGCATAAGGTTTGAAAATCGAACCAAACCACCCCTTGGGCCATATGCAGAGGTCTTAGCTCCCGAGATTCAATGCGTAACACCGGACGAACAGTCTCTTTTTGATTGCCGATTAGGGTTTGAAACATCTGCATCAAGATCGCATGGGTGGCGGCATTGACTGGTGTTAGGTAGGCCTGAACCTGAGCCATCTGTACGCGGCGATAGTCATTACCGGCATCGACATTCATGACATCGAGTTGCTCTTCTAATAGCTTAATGGCCGGTAGCAAACGATCCCGATGCAAGCCGTTGGGATAGAGCTGGCTAGGTTCATAGTTTGAGGTCATCACAAACTGGACGCGATCTTCAAAGAGTGCGCTCAGCAAGCGATACAAAATCATGGCATCGGCAATATCATTGATATGAAACTCATCAAAACAAATGAGTCGGTACCTATTAGCAATTCTTTTGGCAAGTTCATCTAGTGGATCCGCCATACCGGAAAGCTCATGAAGCTCACGATGCACTTCTCGCATGAATTCATGAAAATGAATCCGGATTTTTTTCTCCAGAGGAGATGCAGCAAAAAAAACATCCATCAAAAAGGATTTGCCGCGACCTACTCCGCCCCACAAATAGACGCCGCGTGGAAGTTTTGGTTTGAAGAGCTTCTTTTTTAAGCCATTGCTGCGGATTTCTTTATAAGCAACCCACTCATCTTCACAGCGCTGCAAGCGCTCAATAGCAGCTAGTTGCGCGGGATCACTGTGATACCCGCGCGCCTTTAACTCTTGATGGTAAAACTCTAATGCTTTCAATTACATGTTTAATGCACGTTTATCCGTCGCTAATGCTGCCTCGCGAACCACTTCCGATAGGCTTGGATGTGGATGACAGATACGAGCAATATCTTCCGCTGCTGCTTTAAATTCCATCGCTACGGCTGCTTCTGCAATTAGGTCAGATGCGTTTGGTCCAATGATATGGACGCCTAAAATTTCATCTGTTTTTTCATCGGCCAATACTTTGACAAAACCCTCTGCACGATCCATACCTAGTGCACGGCCATTAGCTGCAAATGGGAACTGACCTGCTTTGTAGGCAATGCCAGCCTGTTTGAGCTGCTCTTCAGTTCTACCAACCCAAGCAATTTCGGGGTCGGTGTAAATCACCCAAGGAATGCAGTTGTAATCAATATGTGGCTTTTGACCGGCGATCGTTTCAGCAACGAGCACACCTTCGTCTTCTGCCTTGTGAGCCAGCATAGGTCCACGCACTACATCACCCACAGCGTAAACACTGGGCGCTGCTGTTGCGCAAGTATGGTCATCGATTGGAATGAAACCACGCTCATCTACTTTCAGACCAATCTTATCGAGACCCAGTTTATCGGTATTCGGAACCCGGCCAACAGAAACGATTAAACGATCGCACTCTAATTTCTGAGCCTTGCCTTCACTATCGGTGTAGTTAACTACAACGCCTTTTTTGTCGGCTTTGACTTCACCAATCTTGACGCCCATATTGATCTTGAGGCCTTGCTTGGTAAAGATTTTGTGAGCTTCTTTGGCAATACCCTGATCAACTGCGCCCAAGAAAGTTGGGAGCGCTTCAAGAATAGTCACATCAGAGCCAACACGACGCCATACAGAGCCCAGCTCCAGGCCGATTACACCAGCTCCGATCACGCCAAGTTTCTTGGGAATGGAATCAAACTTGAGACCACCTTCGTTATCGCTAATCAACACGTTATCGACTGGAATGCCTGGCAAATGACGCGCTTTAGATCCGGTAGCAATAATCACATTTTTAGCATTAACTACTTCTTTATCTTTACCGTCAATTTTGACTTGATAACCGTCAGCATTCTTACCCTCAAAAGATGCATGGCCTTTTAACAAGGTAATTTTATTTTTGCGGAACAAGAACTGAATACCAGCAGTCATCTTGGTCACAATCCCATCTTTACGAGCAATCATCTTGCCAGAGTCTAACTTGACTGATCCAACAGTAATGCCATGATCAGCTACGTGATGACTAATCTTCTCGAATTCCTCAGACGAAGAAAGCAAAGCTTTAGAAGGAATACAGCCAACGTTCAAGCAAGTTCCACCCAGACGTATCTCACCCTTTGGATCGTCATAGGCACTGGATTCAGCGCAGGCAACCTTAAAGCCAAGTTGCGCCGCACGAATCGCAGCGATATAACCGCCAGGACCACCGCCGATTACTACTATGTCAAATGATTGGCTCATGTTCTTTCCTTTTACAGATCTAGGAGAAGACGTGAAGGATCTTCCAATGCATCCTTCATGGCTACTAAGCCAAGCACTGCCTCACGACCGTCAATAATGCGATGGTCATATGACAAAGCCAGGTAGTTAATCGGACGAATCACGATTTGACCGTTCTCAACCACTGCACGCTCTTTAGTTGCATGAATGCCTAAAATCGCAGACTGTGGGGGATTGATAATCGGAGTAGAAAGCATCGAACCAAATACGCCACCATTAGAGATGGAGAATGTGCCGCCAGTTAAATCTTCTAATGACAACTTACCTTCGCGCGCTTTTACGCCAAACTCAGCAATCTTCTTCTCGATATCAGCCAAATTCATTTGATCCACGTCACGCAAAATTGGAACAACCAAACCGCGTGGTGAGCTCACTGCAATACCAATGTCAAAGTAACCGTGATACACGATGTCATTGCCATCAACAGATGCATTCAATAATGGGAACTTCTTCAAGGCATGGGTAGCTGCTTTAACAAAGAAGGACATGAAGCCCAACTTCACGCCATGCACTTTTTCAAACTGATCTTTGTACTTGTTGCGCATAGCAATTACTGGAGCCATATTGACTTCATTGAAGGTAGTCAAGATGGCATTGTTTGCCTGGGACTCTAACAAACGCTCGGCAATACGAGCACGCAAGCGACTCATTGGTACACGCTCTTCTGGGCGATTACCTAGCGGAATTGGTGCGCTTGGTAATACAGCGGAAGATGAACCTCCCGCAACGGCATTGAGTGCATCACCCTTTGTCACACGACCATCACGACCAGAGCCTGCAACTTGACCAGTCGTCATATTGTTTTCAGCCAAAATTTTTGCTGCGGAAGGTGCAGCAGCAGCGCCAGATGACTTTGCTGCAGGCGCAGCTTTAGCTGGAGCGGCAGCTGGAGCAGCGGCGGCAGGAGCCGCAGCAGCGACAGCTGTGCTATCAATCTTCGCAATCAGTTGCTCAGCAACTACAGTGCCGCCATCAGCAATAACGATCTCGGTAATCACACCAGCAGACGGTGAAGGAACTTCTAATACAACTTTGTCTGTTTCAATTTCAATCAAGATCTCATCTTGACCGACGGCATCGCCGACTTTCTTTTTCCATTGCAACAAAGTAGCTTCTGCTACTGACTCGGAGAGCTGGGGGACTTTAACTTCAAAAATAGCCATGATTAATCCTATTTAGTATTTATATAAGAGTGAGGTCTACGATTACTTCGTAATGACATAACCCTTAAGTTTTGCGAATGCTGCAGTAAGAAGAGACTTCTGTTGTTCTTGATGGAGATGGGCGTAGCCACAAGCTGGTGAAGCAGAAGCTGGACGACCTGCATAGGCTAATTTCATGCCTTCAGACATATTCTCCAAAATATTATGCTGAACAAAGAACCAGGCGCCTTGGTTTTGTGGCTCATCTTGACACCACACTACCTCCTCCAGATTTGGGTACTTCTTCAACTCAGCAGTCAATGCCTTATGAGGGAATGGATAGAGCTGCTCCAAACGAATAATCGCCACATCCTCTAGTTTTTTATCGGCACGTGTTTTGGCCAAATCGTAATAGACCTTACCGGAACACATAATTAATCGAGTGACCTTTTTGCCATCGATACTCTCATCGCGCTCCGGAAGAATGGTATGAAAACCACCCTTGGTGAACTCAGTCAATGGCGAAGCAGCCTCTTTGTTACGGAGCAATGATTTTGGTGTCATCAAGATCAGAGGCTTGCGGAACTGACGAATCATTTGACGACGCAAGACGTGGAAGATCTGCGATGCGGTTGTTGGCTGAATCACTTGCATATTAGTATCAGCGCATAACTGCATAAAGCGCTCTAATCGTGCAGATGAGTGTTCTGGGCCTTGACCCTCATAGCCGTGAGGCAACATCATGACTAAGCCGTTTGCACGACCCCACTTTACTTCTCCTGAAGCGATAAATTGATCGATCACTACTTGAGCGCCGTTCGCGAAGTCGCCAAACTGAGCCTCCCAAATAGTCAGGGTATTTGGTTCAGCAGCTGCGTAACCATACTCAAAACCAAGTACCGCCTCTTCAGAGAGGATGGAATCAATTACCAAAAAAGGAGCTTGATCTTTGGCTATATGGCGCAAGGGAATATAGACTCCGGTATCCCATTTTTCGCGGTTTTGATTATGCAAAACTGCATGGCGATGGGTAAAGGTGCCGCGACCACTATCCTCGCCGGATAAGCGAACTGGGTAGCCACTAGCTACTAGGGATGCGAAAGCCATATGCTCACCCATACCCCAGTCAACATTAGTTTCTCCGCGGCCCATAGCAGCACGATCTTTTAAGACCTTTTCGACCAAAGGATGAACCTTAAATCCTTCTCGAGCAGTAGAGACTCGTTCTGCGAGTCGCTTCCACTCAGTCAATGGGATGGCAGTGTCAGCCTCGTCGGTCCAACGCTTATTGAGAAATGGAGACCAATCAACTGCAAACTTACCTTTGAAATTACTGAGCACAGGGTCTGAAGTCTGCTTACCAGCATCCATGGCCGCACGGTACTCCTTCACCATTAATTCACCGGTGCCGGCAGGCAATACACCTTGAGCTTCTAATTTATCTGCATACAACTTACGTGTACCTGGATGAGCCGCAATGATCTTGTACATCAGAGGTTGAGTCATGGCAGGAGTGTCTTGCTCGTTATGACCCAGCTTTCTGAAGCAAACAATATCGATGGCAACATCTTTGTGAAACTGAGTACGGAACTCAACAGCCAGCTTGGTAGCCAAAACAACCGCTTCAGGATCATCACCGTTCACATGCAATACAGGCGCATCAATCACCTTCATGATGTCTGTGCAATACAAACTTGAGCGCAAGTCACGAGGATCGGATGTTGTGAAACCAATCTGATTATTAATGACGATGTGAATCGTGCCGCCAGTGTAGTAGCCGCGGACCTCCGCCATTGCTAAGGTTTCTTGCATCACACCTTGACCAGCAATAGCTGCATCTCCATGTACTAATACTGGCAATACTTGCTCACCTAACATATCTCCACGACGCTCCATACGAGCACGTGCAGAACCCTCTACTACCGGGTTCACGATCTCTAAATGGGAAGGATTAAATGCCAGCGACAGATGGACAGGTCCTGCCGGAGTAGAAATATCACTCGAGAATCCTTGGTGATACTTCACATCACCTGCAGGCAATGTTTCTGGGCCCTTATGCTCAAACTCAGCAAAAAGATCTGAAGGCATTTTTCCTAAAACATTCACCAGCACGTTCAGTCGGCCGCGATGGGCCATACCAATCACAATCTCTTGGACGCCCTTGGCACCAGATTCACGAATCAACTCGTCCATACAAGCGATAAAACTCTCACCACCTTCGAGAGAAAATCGCTTTTGGCCTACATACTTTGCTTGAAGATAGCGCTCCAAACCTTCTGCCGAAGTAACGCGATCCAAAATATGGCGCTTCTCGTCCATATTAAATCTCGGAGTTGAGCGGATCGACTCTAATTTTTCTTGCCACCATTTCTTGATAGTCTGGTCAGCAATAAACATGTACTCAGCACCTAAGGTGCCACAGTAAGTTTGACGCAATGCTTGCAATAAATCACGCAAGGTCATTTCATTGCGACCAAAGAAGGTATTACTAGTATTGAAGACGATATCCATATCGCCATCTGTAAAGCCATAAAAAGCTGGATCTAACTCCGGAATATCCTTGCGCTCAGTTCGCTTCAAAGGATCAATATCGGCCCAGCGGTTACCGACGTTACGATATGCGGCGATTAACTGCTGAACGGCAACGCGTTTGCGCCCCATCTCAGAGTCAGCCGAATCAGAAACTGTTCTGATGGGCCCTTGCTTGGCCCGCTCAGCAAATGAAGCAACAATAGGTCCATGGGCAATGTCAGTTCTTGAAGAACCATCTACCGCTGGGACCTGCTTCACATTATCAAAATAATCTCGCCAATGATCAGCTACAGAGCCTGGATCATGCAAATAGGATTCGTAGAGTTCTTCTACGTAAGGGGCGTTTCCACCGAAGAGATAGGAGCTATCTCTTTGATCTTGCATCATGATGCTCACCTTTCATCGGGTTTCCCGAATAAAAACTGTGGTTAAAACCATTCGCTCTGCGGCTAAACCGCTTTACGAACTGATCTGTGCGAATACTCTTACAACCATGCTAATTTAACACGACTACCCATTGATTCATAAAGGGCTTTCCCTGATTTGAGGACTTTTAGAGCTGCTACCCCTTTTTAGGACTTGAATAAGAATTTTCCTACTCTGATTTAAACCATGCCCGACAGATTCCCTCAGACTTGATTCGTATTCTCTAAATCTCCAAATAAATTAATGAGATTAGGGACATATGAAAGCGATTACCCCAGAATTGGAATATCTAAGCACCCGTCAAAGCGCAAAAGTGCTGCAGGTATCACTTGGCACCGTCCAGAAAATGGTTGAATTAGGTGAATTAATCGCCTGGAAGACCCGTGGAGGTCATAGGCGTATCCTGGCAAGCTCTTTAGATCAGCAGCTAGCACGTCGCAAAAGAGCGATGCGCCAGAAAACTACCCAAAACTGTATTGCCATGGGGATATTCAGAAGAGCCGAAAATAGCCACGAGTTAATCGAATCTATTCAATGTTGGCAGCTAAAGGTAGATATGGAGGTATCTGTTGATAGCCTTGAGGGTCTGATGAAGGCAGTTTCAATCGCCCCCGACCTCATATTTCTAGATGCCCTGATTCCACCAGTTGAGCAGGTGCATCTCATCCATTATTTGAGTAAAAACAAGGACACACAGCGTATTCCTATTTTGGTAGATGAAGGGTTTATTCGCCTTCATCCTGGGGTTATAGGCCTAGCTGATGAAAATACAGTGGGGGTAAAGTCACGCTACCCTGAAGTTCTTCAGGAGGAGCTTGAAAATGGCCTAATTGACCAAAATCCACTGATTATTGGCTATCCAGCTACCAACCCAGAACTAGAAAATACTATGGGAGATAAAAATCGCCATGAACTCTTAGAGCCTATATTTATTCAGGCGCTCAATAGAAAGTGCGCCTAAGCTCTGACCTTGCTACATAAAACACAAAAGCCGCTCAATCTTGCAATGAGCGGCTTTTTTTAACAATAAATCTATTTAAATCAATAATTTAGATCAAGAAGTTACTGCGATCTCTACCTTCGATCCATTTAGGCGCCTTGCCGCGACCAGTCCAAGTATCACCATTAGAGGGATTGCGATACTTAGGGGCAACCTTACCGCCTGAACTACGGACGCCAGCCTTACGGCTAAATAAGTCTGATGCTGTTAAATCGTATTGTTCAATGATGAGCTTGGCTTTAGCAATGCCATCGGCCTTTTCACGTAAAACTGCTTCTTTAATCTGCTTATCCAACAAATCACGTTGGGCTAACAACTCTTTATATGATGACATTTTTAGTTTATCCAGATAATCAATTTATAGAATAACAAAGGATTTGATACTCCTAAGCATTTATTATATCCATATATTAAAGAATAATGGTATTTAATTAAATGGCGCTTATAACCCCACACTAATAGGGCTGTATTTTAATAATTAATCAATTAAACAACATAATCATTATAAATACTATATTTATAGTGATTATTAAAAATTACCTTCTCAGCATAAATGTACCACTAGATTTAGCAGTAACTTCACCAGCCTCATTTAATACTACGGCCTCACAGTAATGAATCGTTTTACCAAACTTGAGAACACTACCCTCCACCACAATCTTGCCAACGCTTGGGCGTAAGAAGCTGACGTTCATGTCAATTGTCATAGCGCCAAGTTGCTGGTTGACAGTGCTACGAGCTGCCGCCCCCATTGCAAAATCCAAAAGGGTCATCACAACACCACCATGAGCAATCTGAAAGCTATTCTCAAATTCTGGCTGAATGACTAAGCTAATACGTGATTTACCGCCTTCGGCATACTCAGGCACTACCCCCAGGTGAGCTAAAAACGGAATGGTCAATCCAAAATACGTAGTGTTGTTTGAGTTTGATGTCATGGGAAGTAGATGGGAAATTGAATGGTCGGGGCGAGAGGATTTGAACATTATGCCACCCCTCTCTAAGCCTTATTCCATAGAGTTTTGAATATTATTATGTGTTAACATTTATCTAAATTGTGTTAACAGTCATGAAACCTAACTATCTCTTCCAACCTAGACCTGATGGGACATTTTACGCCCGTGTTCGTGTACCTACGAAACTCGCACCCTATGTTGGTAAAGAAATCATTGTTCGCTCACTACGTACAAAGGATCTACAGGTAGCTAAGAGAAGACTTCACGAAGTAGTAAGCGAGATCTTCAAAGAGTTTGAGAAGTTCAATTCACGAGACTACGTAACGAACTTAATTCTTGATATCAAACACCACACTAAAGATGATGAGACAGACGAAAGATCTTGGGAGATTGCAAAGAACCTCTCAGAGAAGTTAGACAAGATCACCTCTCAAAGATTGATGGGTGAACTCGAAGGAAGAACCTCACTTCACACACTCGCTGAGCAACAAATTAAGCGATGGATTGCAGAGAAAAAGTATCCCGAAAAGTTCGACCAAAAGAACGCAGAAAGAAGACTAAAAGAAGCCGTCAGAGAGTTCTCCTTGCACAGTGGACTAGTCTTTATTGATGTTGTTAAAACCAAACACTTAGCCTCTTGGGTAGATCATATGACCACCGAGGAGAAGCTCTCAGCGAAAACAGCAAACAACAAACTCTCCCAAATATCTCTACTTTTCAAGTCAGCCATCAGGTCTGGAATTGTTGAGAGGAACTACGCTGAGGGTGCTGGGGCTAAGGGCAAAGGTGGAGATGGAGCTATAGCCCACACCGATGAGGAGCTAAAAGCCCTCTTTAATCACCCCGACTTATTCTCCGATACGAGAGATTGTGTAACTGTAGCCCTCCTCCTTGGCCTTCGTATAAGCGAAGTCTTCAAGATCAAACCTAAAGACACTGGGTCTATCTATGTAGAAGGCACTAAGAACGTGGCCTCCTCGGCCTATCTTCCAGTGATTCCTGAGGTAAACACCTTGCTGAAACGAATTCCATTCGAGAACAAGGGGCTCTTTAGGAGGATTCAGAGGAACTTCAACGGACTATCTAAAGACCTTGGATATAGCTCAAAGACAACCCACGGACTTCGTAAGAGATACGCTCAGGAGCTTGAGGCAATTGGGTGTGAGCCTTTGAACATTGTTCGATTGATGAGGCACACCACTGGAAAGATCACCTTTGACACCTACTCTAAGGCTGAGATGGATACGCTCAGGCCTTGGAACGCAAAGGTAGCCAAGAAGTTTCTTAAAGTCGTAGGTAGTAAGTAACTAAAGGGTATAGAGTCAAATAACCATGCCAAAGAATAAGACTGATGACCTATCTAGAGATGAAGTAGTCGCTGCTTTAGTGGACTATGAGACTGACCTAACTCCTAAGGATGACAAGGATCACGATGAGCCTCTTCCCCAACAAAGTGATGAGGAGCTAGAATGAATAAGATCTTGCTCTCCCTACTTCTTATCTCCTCCTCAGCTATCGCTCAGACCACCTACTACAGGGATCAATACAACAATGTAGTGGGGTCAGCCAATACTGTGGGGAATACGACCTATTACAAAGATACAACCAATACAGTAGTGGGAACGGAGAACAGAGTCGGAGATACTTCCTACTACGGGGATATCAGAAACAACACAATCGGTAGTGGAACAACTCAGTATCAACAAGGGGCAGACGGGTATCGGCAACCGACCCCTAATAACCCTTACTATCGACCTAACGGAAGGTAATAAATAAGCACAACTAGGATTTATTTTTACTTATGTCTAGCACGGCTTCATACATTGCCTGAGGATTATTCTCATGGTAATAAGACTTTATCTTTCCATAACCGTATGAATAGTTAGGCTCTTCGCCTTTTAGATAAACTTTGTGATAGAAAAGTGGCTCTAACCCAGTCTGACTTCTGAGGCTACACCCTTTATTAAACTTACCTTCCCAGTCGAGATGATGAGTCCTAATAAAGCCATCTGAATCAGCACCAAACTTTGAAGAAACATCTTCACCATTAATTACGATCTTATAACGACTAGAGTTGGACTTCTTGCTATTCTCAAACAATACGATGTGCGCATAATCAGCTGGGGGAGTCTTTGCTGAAGGCATAAAGATCCATACAAGGATGATGATCGGAAAGATTAGCAACAAGTAAGATCCTGCATTACCCATACTCAATCCTTAGGTGCTTGCTTCAAGTGATTCTTTTCAATAAAACCAATGAGGTTTTCAGATACCCTCTGAAGCTTCTTAAGGAATTGGAGCCCCTCCTCGACATTGGTAAATCGGTTTATATACATTTCCATTCCCGATAGACGCTCTCCAGCCATGGTATTAAACTCAATCCAGAAGTCGCCATCCTCCCTGACCCTCGCATTTGTAGTCACGTAGGCATGAATTTCAGGGAAAAAGGCTGATTCCTTGTATGAATCCACAATTGGATTTGGGGGTGTTTCAGTATTGAAGGACATACAGTCCTTTTCTTGCTGAGCTAAAACAAATGGTATTTCAGACATTTCTTGTCCTTATTGGGTGTGGTGCTACCACCTTTAGCAAATTCAATAGGACAAAGTCAATAGCAATTCAAAATTAATCGCATTAGTCGTAGAACGGTTCCCGTGTTTCTGGTGGTTCAGGCTCGGCCGGGATCTTGCCAGCAGCCTTCAGGAGAGCCAACTCCTTTTCCCGCTTAAGCTCCTCGACCCGGTCTTTCTCAATGATTGCAAGGCTCTTAAAAGGCTTTGGATTTAGCTTGGCAAAAAACTCAATATCACTCATTACCGCCTACCATCAATAAACATTTGGTAATCACGCTTTACCTGCTGAGCATCAACCACCCTTGGGGTCTTTGCTAGATCAGCATCACTGAGGATTCTGAAGTCCAATGTGTACCAACCACCACTAATGGGTGCGGTAACTCCCGGAGTCGTGGTGGAAGTTGAATTGATATATGCAGTAGATCCAGAAACTGTAGCAGTGGCATTAGTGTTGGTCGTTGACGGTGTTGTAATGTAGTAAGTCGATACTTGGGTGCTTGAATTGAGCACAATAAAGTAGCGTTTACCTCGTGACTCTGTGATTTCGGAAGCACGGTACATCGCAAACTTCTCCAAGTCAGCCCAGTCCTTTTGCCATGCCTCTCCGATCTTGACCTGATATGTATCTTGACCCAGCTGAGTATCGACATAGCCAGGCTGGATGCCAGGGATACGCTGCGTGTACCGAACAGAGCAGGCACTTAGAAAAATTAATGCCACAAGTATTAGTTTTTTCATATCGTCAACTCTAACCGTTTATTTTTTATCCTGGTAATGACCTTTACCTGGGATGACATGGCGAACTCCACCCCTGGGATTATCTACATCAGCCTTTCGCCTTGGAATGAGGTGCACGTGGCAATGAAATACCGTCTGCCCTGCCGCTTCACCACAATTCATTCCAATATTAAATGCCTCAATGGTTGGATCCAGCTTCTCCAGAGCAACTTTTTGCATCTGTATCAGCTGGTTAATTGCATTGACTTCAGGCTGAGTCAATTCAAAGTAGTCAGCTGCGTGTCTCTTAGGAATAAAAAGTGAGTGATGCGGAGTGACCGCAAAGCCGTCCCTGATTACATAGGCTAATTCGTTCTCATCAACGATCCTGGTGCGGTTAGTTGCCTGTAAATCGCAGAACAAGCAGCCTTCAGAACGGTGATCGTAAAAGTGCTCATGATTTCTGAAGTCAGAATCATCACGATTATTTTTCTGTGCATTACATAGATAGCAAAGTGACTGATAATTACTGATGTCATCCTTGCCACCCAAACTCTTAGGATGGATATGGTCAACTTCTAGGCTACGTTTGTCAGCTGAGATACCACATAGATCACAACGAAACTTAGATCGCTTTAGCACCTCGTAGCGGATCGATCCTAAGATTGGGTTCCTGCCACGCTTACGGTGATCCCAGTGCTCACCATTGCGCTTAATCTCGTAATCAAGAATTTTGGACTCACACAGGGCAACGAGCTCTGCCTTCTCAGCATCGCTTAATTGATCAGATCCACGAAGTAAGTATGTATCCTTCTCTTTTTCTGTAATGCCCCTGCTCTTGGTCAGAACTTTGCCGACCATGTTTTTAACAATCTCAGAGTAGTAGTCGACCTGAGTTGGATCATGATTGAGGATTGCCTGGGCAATTTCTCGAACTGAAGCCTTACCACCGCCTTTCAATAGCTCTATCAGCATCACGGGCTGATAGATATGGCTCATAGACATATCCTGGGTAATAAATTTTTTTAACTCAGAAAAGGTCATTTAGTTCGCCCTGCTTTTGACTTTCGGTTCCGCATTTCAAATTCCATTGCCTCTGCCATAACCTTCTGTTCTGCCAGCTTCTTTTCAAGCAGCACCTTACCCTTCACCAGTTGATCGCTATTGAGCAGATCTTTGATGGTGGCTTTGGGTTTAGGTGGCTTTTTGGGGTAGATCATTTTTTAACTAAACGATTGTCAAAAATCTCATACTTTTCAATGGTTGCTAGTGATGGACAACATTTTGGGTCGTTTGCAGCGTAACCAGCATACCGAATATTGATAAATCCATTTTCAATATTGACGCTGTTTAGAATACCTCTAAAATTAATTGCATCTCGCTCAATGAACTTTCCCGATGAATCTATCTCAATTAAATTGATGTAGTCAAAATTCTGGTTACCGCCCTGGGGAGTGCAGCTCGATTCGACAATCAGATATTTTTTAAAATTAAATTCAAATGCAGTGTGCAAATGCTTATTCGTCAGCTCTTGGGTACACTGCTTATTAATTGGCTCGTATTGCGACAGAGCTAGATTTACGGACTCAGCTGCAAGACTTTGCCCACTTTTAACATTTACTGGAATCATCTTGCTGGTAGTTTTTGATCCACTCTCAAAAATTGAGAAATAAATCATCACCAATATAAATATTGCCCCTATGCCAATAGCACCATAAAACGCAAGCTTTGCCAGGTCAATGATGATTTCAGGATTGTTATAAATCACCAGGGCAATCAGCACACCGATTACCACGGCAATAATCATCATCAACATTATTTACTCGCCTTAGAGTTCTTATAAAGCAAAACCAGTCCAGCTATCGGAGCAAAGAAAAGCCCCAGGAAAAACCAAAGCCATGCACTCCGGTTTGTCGTCTGTGCCCAATAGGCACAAAATATTCCAAACAGGAAAAAGACTAACCCGCCAACTTCGTTATCCATTTGCACCTCTTTTGAACCCTCTATAAATCCAAGCCAAAGTCAAACCGAAAGCGTAGATACAGATCGCACCGACTAGAAAGTAAATGAAGGTCGCCAATCGTTCAATAAGAATCGATCTGAATGCATAGGATTTCATTGCCCTACTAAAGTCGTCTGCCATGGCCTTAGCTTTAGCTGGTTCAATTTTATTTGAGACATACAAGGCATATTCCCAGCTCCTATCAGGATCGCCAACACGATATAACTTGTAGTCCTTTTCAGTTGCAAGATCCCAGTCGATGCCATCCGACATTTGCTGCAATATTGATTCCTTTGTATGAAGACTATTCAACACTTGATCGGGCATGATCTTGGTCAACTCTTGACCATTCGGAATCTGAAATCTTCCTGCATCAGAAACAATTACAAAGGTAATCGGCAAATAAATAAAAATAAGAAAGCCTGCAAATAATCTTTGCCAACCATTTAAACCATTTAGCAATTCTTTAACCCTCAATTTCATCCCCTTCTTTTATGGTGAATCCTGACCTCATACTTAGCCATTACTTTTCTCCTCACCATGCAAATAACTCAATGTTGTTAGCCCTTCACAGTAGCCCTCAATGTATGCCTTGCTTGGGCTTGACACTTTCCCGCCGATGGTCACGATAGTCCCATATAAGTATGTATTTGGACGAGGCAATCCCTCGACAATGCGAACTAGACGATCGAAATCATCTTTCAGCAAATAGAGCGTTCCGCTAATCTCGAGCTCATTATTTACGACCGACAAATCAAGCTTGATATTAGTTTTTTCAACACTTGAACCCTTTTCAAGAAATTCCTGTTCACTCTTGCCTGCACATACCGCAAGGATTTTTTGATTTTTTGAATTTCGAATATTCTGCGGGAATTCGTTCCTGAACTGCTCATTCGGATTATCAAATTGAATCATTGCACCATACAGAGTGACCATTGATCGAGTTCTGTAATCAGACCCATCAGTGCAATGAAAGCTTGCGTGAATCTCAGTTTTGCTAATGTGAAAATCCATATTAATCCTTAATTACTCAGTCTAAGACTTAGAACCTTACCTCGAAATCCCAGTGATCCCATCCAGTGATCTATCAATATCTTCACGCATCTGATGGAGTTCTGCCAAAGCTTTTTCATTTCCCTGGTCAGCCGACTTGCCTAGCCATTCGATCGCTTTCAGCTGATCTCTATCACCACCTAAAGCACGATCAAGCATCATTCCATAAAGGTATTGAGCATCTGCGTAATCAGATTCTGCTGCCACTTCTAGAACAGTTCTTGCGTGTTCGTAATTTAGCTCGACACCATCACCAAATAAAAGAGCTGCCCCCGCAAAATAGGCACACTTGGGTGAGCCAAGAGTCGCACCCTTCATATTCCACTTAAATGCCTCAGCCGCATTTTTTTCGTTGTAAGCATCTGTTTGATAAAAAATACCCAATCGCTCACAGGCTGCCAACATATCCTGGTCTGCCGCTTTTTTGTAATACTCAAATGCTTTTTCATAATTTGGCTGAATAAGCTCTCCAGCAATGTAGGCATCAGCCAGCCTCAGTTGTCCGTGTGCAGAACCTCCTTGGGCAGCCTTCATAAACCAATGCAAAGCCTCTGTTTGATCTTGCGTAAAGCCATGCACACCTCCGCTAATAAATATACCCATAACTGCCTGTGCTGATGGCTCCCCCATTTCGGCAGCTTTCTTTAATAGCTCAATGGCTTTTTGCTCATCTTTTGGCACACCAGCACCTTCAAGGTAGCAACCAAACAATTCGTATGTTGCAGTTGCATGACCAGCATCGGAGGCAATTTGGTAATGCTTGACTGATTGCTCAACATCCTTTTGGAAGTGAATGCCAAGCCCATACATATTCCCCAACGCTGCATGGGCTTCAATGTCACCTTTGCCAGCCTGCTCCGTAAATACCTCTGCTGATAATTTATCAATGCCTGGGCTACCTTTACCAAATGCATAGTTACTACCAATTTTGAAGTCTTTGGTGGTTTTTTGAATTGGCGGTGTTTTTTTCGCTTTTTTAAAATAATAAAAAGCGATACCAGCTAAGGCAATGATTATCAGAAACTCCATTACTGCACCTCGGTTAGATCCATCAAATACCAATTAAATTGGTCACACTTTAAGAATAATGCACCCCCAAGTATTTAATCCTAAAAACTGAGGGTTTATAGTTATGAAATTGAGAAATATTGGGGTTTAACCATGGGAATCATAATTACTTCCGTTCTAGGGGTCTTCCTGGCTTGCCTCCTTTGCTATATGGCATACGACAAGCACATTGACTCACTTGAAAATCCTGACTGGATGGATCGGATTGAAACCATCATTAAACAAATTGCACTTGCTGGTGCCGTTTTTGTTGCTGAATTTTTTATGTTCCTCCTGGCTGAAGAAAATTCAGTCATTGTTCGTAACACCTCAAACACCCCCGAATTTGTAAGGGCACTTGGGATGGGCTTGTTCTACCTAGCCATCATGGTTGGAATCGGGAAAATATACGCACACTTATCAGGTCTGCATAGAGATTAGTTGATGGCAAAGAACGATCAAAAATACATCTACTGGTTTATTGGAATTATCGCTATCGTTGTGCTCGTCAAATCACAAAGCAAAGATTGGCAGGGGTATGCCTACCCCGATCGATACAACTTGTCGAATGTCGTTGATGCAGGAAAATATAAAACTGAAGATGACTGCATCATGGGAACCGTTGCTGCCCTTTATGAGAAGCATAGCAATACAGTCAATGGTGATTACGAATGTCACAAAGAATAGCAATCAGAAGTAAATCATGAACCTGTATCTGTGGCTCCTCCTCATCCCAGCCGTGCTTGGGGGCGGTTATTTGCTTCAATCCTATGGCAGATACCGTTTTCAGAACAAAGGTGAAGCCCTAGTTCGTGATGCCATCATCACCAACCTTCCGAGCGACTCCTGGCACCTACTCAACAACATCACCCTCAAACTTGATAAAGGCACCACTCAGGTTGACCATATCTTGGTGTCCAGGTTCGGTGTCTTTGTAATTGAGACCAAGCATTACAGTGGCTGGATTTTTGGAGATGCCAACTCGAAGGACTGGACTCAGGTGATCTACAAAAAGAAGTTCCGATTTCAAAATCCACTTCGCCAAAACTTCAAACACCTAAAAGCAGTTCAAGAACTCCTGGACTTCATTCCACCTGAGCATATCTTCCCAATGGTGGTTTTTACTGGTGATGCCACCTTCAAGACCGATCACCCCCTTGGAGTTCACACCCTAGGCTCACTGCTTTTGTATCTCAAAGGTTTGAATGAAGAACTTCTGACCGAGAACCGTATGCAATTCTGTGTGGGGCGACTGGAATGCAAGAGACTAGCTCTGACACGAATGACCGATGTAGAGCATAAGGAACACCTAGCCTCTAGATTCCAGTAGCACTCAAAATAATTTAGTAGAAATTTTTGAGTTCCCACTCGATACATTGACTTTTTTTCTTACCCCCCCCTGCACCACACTGCTAAGACCCTTTTCGTCAATTAATTACTCTCGTTTATGAAACTATGACATATTGAGACAGTCACAACGGTCGTTGACATATGTCCAGAAATGGATAAGATCTAGTTATTACATTTAACTAGGTGATTAGGGTGCACAAGTACATAACCTATAGACGTGTTTCTACAGCAGAACAAGGCAAATCAGGCCTTGGATTAGCAGCCCAAAATCGAGATTTATATACATACTTGACGCATTACTCTGGTCAGCCATATGAGGTAATTGCTGAGTTCGTAGACATCCTTTCGGGGTCTGATGACAACAGGGAGGAGCTTGAGAAGGCCATCGAACTCGCGAAAAAGGAAAAGGCAATTCTGCTGGTTGCAAAACTCGACAGGCTATCAAGGAAGGTTGCATTTATTGCAAGCCTAATGGAGGACAAAAAATTGCAATTTAAGGTTGCCTGCCTTCCCCAGGCGGATAAGTTTCAACTTCACCTATATGCAGCACTTGCCGAGCAGGAGCGAGACTTCATATCCCAAAGGACTATTGCAGCCCTAAAAGAAGCAAAAGCCCGGGGTGTAAAACTGGGTGGCCTGAGAGATAAGACGCTCAAAAGAAACAAAGTTAAGAAAGATAACTCCGTAGCTAGAGCGAAGGCCTTAGAGCCGCTAATCAAGCCTCTTAGACAGCAAGGCATGTCCTATAGCGCCATAGCAAGGGTACTTGAGTCAACAAAAGCCAAAACAGCCTCAGGCTCGACAAGGTGGCATAGCAAACAAGTTGCCAGATACCTAGACATCCTTGGGCTCACTAAAGTTCCATCCCTCCTTCTGAGCTCGAGAAGAATTCAAAACGAAACTGACGTTTCGATAACTTAAAGGGGGTAAACATGAAGCTATCAATAGGCAAGACTGTAGAAATCGAGATTCAACTCTGGAGTCTCTATGTCAGGATGGGAAGACAGACCCTCTATCTATGCCGTGGGTTCTCAGCGATAAACAACACACCACTTTAAGACAACTAAGCCCCTTCACTGGGGCTTTTTTGTATATTGCACAATTGGAGTAAATAGCCGACAGACGATCGGTTGCACAGTTGGAGAAGGTAGCTCGTAATTTGACAGTTGCACAATGGGATAGAGAGGCTCGCAATTTAACTATTACACAATTGGATAAGTGAGCCAATATTTTGAAGGTTGCCTATTTAGAGGATGGCACGTAATTTGACTATTGCTTATTTAGAAGAACAAGCCACCTTCAGATAACTACTTTCGACCCAAAATGAACTAAAAGACTCGGGATGGTCAGCTCAGGCACGGGTATGAGAGTAGTTTTCTGAGGGTGAAACCAATGACCTAGGGGGGATCATTGGGGGGGGTAAGGGGGGAAACCTAAAGTCTAACTTTAAGTTTTCTAAAGAATCTTAAGTATCTACTCTTACATATACAACCTTAATAGTCTTTAACTAAAGATATCTAAAGATGACTTTAAGTAATAAGACCTTATTAGTAATAAATCAAATATGTCTCTAACTTAAGACAACCTTAAGTTATCTAGAGATAACCCCCTAGAGAAGTCTTTCAGACTACTTAAGCCATCTACACCTAAAAACTGAGACTTGTCTTAAGCCTTAGAGGCTTCTCTAGGTGGCTATCCCTACCCTATCCCCAAAAAGATTCAGACCTCTGTCTCTTAATCAATGTTTTTAAAAGACTGCATGGATAACCTAATGAATAACCTAAGTAACACACCCAAACTAATTAAAGCCCCTTCGGCTACAACCGCCCAGTCCTTCTCTTTGTATCTCGATAGATGGACACTTGGTCGATTAAAGGAGCTCCAAGAGTCTCCTGAGTTTCTCCTAGGAGATAACCGATTACCCAGTAGAACCTTAATCACTAGGCAAGCCATTCGGTTTTATGCTGAAGTGATTGCCCAATGCAAGACCGCTAAGAAGTTTGACTTCCTAGAAGGTCAGAAGCAAAAGATAGAACTTCTAGCCAAACAAGGCAAGAAGTCTTAACTCAACCATGAGTGCTCAAAAACCCCCATAACGGAAATTAAATCCAAAAGGTAGGCCGAGGTATTACCGAGGAAAGTTAGCTTTCGTTATTGGGCAAAAATAGCACTTAAATTACCTAGAAATCGATTCTATGAATACATCCCCGATAGTAATGAGGAGAAATCCTTACGGCCAACTTAAAGACAACCCCACAAGCAAGGCACTAGCCATTAAAGCTATGTGCTATTCATGCTCCCACGAACAAAGAGACGAGATCACTAATTGCCAAGTCTTTAAGTGCCCTCTTTATATCTTTAGACCCTACCAAGCAAAAGATAAAAATGGTAGCTGATGCCCATGGAGCATACATACCACCTGAGCATATAGACCTAGACGTACTTAGAGGATCTAAAGCCAACCAAAGACGATTCTTAAAGTTAGCTCCAGCAATGATTGAGTGCTGGGAGTCTATTGAGCCAACACCCACTACTAAGGAGATGCTCAGAGCTTTGAATCGAACTTGTTCAATCATTACAAAGAGGCATAAACGTGACGAAGAAGTACAAAGCAGCCGAACCTGTACCAGTGAAGGTGGCATTCAAGAAGGCCGTTAATAGGCTAATGAGTGAACCAAACAATCCTCTACATATTAAGAAGTTTTGTGAGGCATTGATTAACTATCAACTGTATCAAGCACTAAATAAACATGACCAATACAACCAAGATAAAACCTTATCCGATGAAGAAGCACTGTCGGACTTGCGGAACATTGCTGACCTCGAAATCATCTCAGAAACAGACGAAGCTGAATACAACTACCAAAGATCCAGCCTGTCCAAGATGTACTACAACACCGACAAATAAAACAGTCTTATCCACCTTTCGCTCTAGCTTTCTAAAGCTTGTCTCAAGAAGTTACTGAGTCTCATAGCTCTAGATCCCCTATCCCAATTTGACTAAAAAGAAATTATTAAATGTCTAACTACACATCAGTACAAACTTATGTAGCCGATGGAGAAGAAAACACTACCGAATCTTCTCCCTCAGTTAACTCCCCAGGAGTCCATAGAATTTCCATTAGTGGCGGTGAGGCAACTTCCTCATACGACACAGTGAACCGAAGTTCTTCAGAGGCACTCGCTCAACTTGAGGCCTACAAAGCAAACTCATGGCGAGCCTCAGCCCAAAATCATTATGGGATTCCCACAAGCACTATCAATGAAGAGACAGTAGTCACAGTAGGAGGCATTCAGTCTAGTGTTAAAGCACACCTACAGGCCGGTACTCTAATCAGCGATGGCAATGGTAACTATGAGAAGAATGAGGCTATAGGAACTCCTCAGATCGCTCAGAGTGATCCTCAGGAGATCAATGCACCGAATGAGCTGATCGAGACTGTGAACTTAGCTTTAGAGCCATTCTCAGATCAAACTATCTCAGTAGCTATGCCTAAAGCAATTGAAGCCTTAGCTCAGGGTGGCGATATTGCAAACCTTGCAGTCGAACTCTCACACTTAAGTGGGGTTGAACAAGGTGAGGTATTGCAACGACTCAATCACATTGTCGGAGCTTATGAAGTTCAAGCCAATCACATCCTAGAAAAAGACTTTGGATTTGAGTCAGATGATCGACAAGATCTCTATACGTGGGCACAGGGTAGCAACCAAGGAAGACAACTCCTCAAGGACGCTCTCAATCATCAAGTACAGGGCAACTCATACAGAGGATGGCAAAAGCTGGCTGATGCCTACGCTAAAGCCACCCCACCCTCTCTAGATGCCCTTAAGAAAGCTAATGTCCCTGTAAGAGATATTGGGGGAACAACAACGATAAAGATTAAAGGTGAGTGGGTATCACTAACCACCGCCACCAAGATGGGCTGGATCTAGCCCCAAACTAAGGAAAGAATATGAACCGACAAATAGCCATAGACTCCACAGTCCAACTCTCGACAGACCACCTCTTGCAAAAGCTAACCCTTAACGGGGTAACCAATAGCTTAGGAAACTTCCTAAACGCTGGGATTCTTCAAAATGTAGAGCATTCCCTGTATGTTGTTAGAGCCATGCCCGACAAGATCGTGGGCTGGGTCGATAACTCCATCTAAATGCTTACCTCTAGGCTTTTCTGAGGAATGGCTTAGGGGGAATTATTTAATTTTGTGTTAACACTGAAACTTATGTTAACAGTTAGTATCGTAAGTCTTTGATTTAATTGAATAAAATGGTCGGGGCGAGAGGATTTGAACCTCCGACCACATGCACCCCATGCATGTACGCTACCAGGCTGCGCTACGCCCCGACGAGAAACAAAATTGTATCAGTAACTATTTGGAGAGAATTTGCAGGACAGCCTGCAACTCATCGCGCAAGCGAAGCTCACCACGAGCCTCATCAAGACGATTTCGGGCACCACTAATCGTGAAGCCCTCTTCATACAAAAGCGACCTAATCTTACGAATGAGGACGACTTCATGATGTTGGTAGTAGCGGCGATTACCGCGACGCTTTTGAGGGCTTAATTGGGTAAATTCTTGCTCCCAATAGCGCAGTACATGAGAACGAACGCCGCAAAGCTCAGATACCTCACCAATAGTGAAATAACGCTTAGAAGGAATTGGGGGAAGCTGCGAACTCAGCAGCACCGACCCAGCGTCAAATGCTGTTTTCTCGAGCATGAGACTCAACTACGTCCTTGAGCTTTTGACTTGCATGAAATGTCACAACGCGACGAGCGGCAATGGGAATCATTTGACCAGTTTTTGGATTGCGGCCTGGGCGAGCAGATTTATTACGTAACTGGAAATTACCAAACCCAGAAATCTTCACCTCAACACCAGTCTCCAGAGACTTGCCAATACGATCAAAAAAGGCATCGATCATATCCTTAGCTTCACGCTTATTTAGACCAACTTGATCAAAGAGGGCTTCCGAGAGCTCATTCTTGGTAACGGTATCGTTGCTAACTAAATCATTCATGGCGGAAGTCTCTTCTTACTAGATCTGTTACTAATATTAAACCTAGCGCAGACGGGCTGCGCAATTTTTCTCAAGTGTTGCCAATAAAGCAGTCATAACCGCTTCAATTTGCGCATCCTGCAAAGTTTCCTGTGGATTGAGCAAAGTCACACGGTAGGCTAAGCTCTTCTCATCATCAGCCATACTACTAGAGCCAGCCTTGGGCTTGAACTCATCAAATAGCTCAATCGCCTTAACAAAGTTCTGCTTCTTCGCATTCATTGCATCGAGCAGAGCCTGCGAAGGAACGGATTGCTTCACCACTACCGCTAGATCTCGCTGCACAGCAGGAAATTTACTCAATTCTTCCGGCTGTGGAATGCCTAAATTACGAATAGCCTCTAAATCCATTTCAAATAGAACTGGAGCCTGCGGTAACTCGTAAGCTTGCTGTAAGCCAGGGTGTAATTCACCAATCCAGCCAATGTTGTGCTTGCCAGATGGGGTTAATAATTGAATCTGCGCCGAACGTCCAGGATGCAGCGCAGGATGAACTGCGGCCTCAGTTGTGAAATTCAACGGATCGAGCACACGCTCCAAGTCACCCTTTACATCAAAGAAATCAACTGCACGGTCAGCGCTTGCCCACTGCTCCGCTACGAATGATCCATAAGCCAAACCACCAATTTGCTGAGGCTGATGAAAGCCTGCAACTCTGCCAGCCTCTTCTTGCACGCTTACATCACGCTTAAATACACGACCCGTCTCAAATAAACGGACACGGCCAGCACCACGATTCAGATTTGACTTTAGGTTAGCCAATAAACCACCCCACAGATTGCTGCGCATGACGCCATATTGATTGGCAATCGGGTTGAGTACAGCAATGAGGTCTTTGTCCGTGGCTGCAGCTAATCGTTGTTCACTCTCAAGATCAGTAAACCCGAAGTTCACCGCCTCTTGATAGCCTTGCAGAGCCAAACGCTGGCGCAATAAATGCACTCCGCGCTTTGCCTCAGCCCTAGCACTCATTTTTAAAGAGGAGACTGGTGGTACATCAGGAATATTTTCAAAGCCGTACATGCGGGCGACTTCTTCAATTAAATCTTCCTCAATTTCGATATCAAAGCGATAGCTTGGTGGCGTTACAACAAACACATCACCTACTTGTTGCTTAAAATCAAAACCGAGACGCTTGTACACATCAGCAACAATTTCAGCGGTCAAAGGAATGCCAATGACTTTCATGGCGCGAGCCAAACGCATACGCACTGGTTTACGCTCAGGGATAGCTAATACTTGATCATCCATTGGGCCAACTTGGCCACCGCATACTTCAACAATCAAAGCTGTTAAATACTCTAAGCAGTTAGCCGTATTTTGCGGATCAACACCACGCTCAAAGCGGTGCGCGGCATCGGTGCTGAAATTAAAGCGGCGCGCACGACCTTGAATGGCTGAAGGCTGCCAATAAGCCGCTTCAATATAAATATTTTTAGTGTCATCTGTTACTGCGCAGTGATTACCACCCATGATTCCCGCTAATGCCACAGGACCATTTTGATCGGCAACAACACCAGCATCCTGTAGTTTTCCCGCAGAATCTGGGCCTTGCAAAACAACTGTCTGGCCATTTAATAGCTCAAGATTTTCTCCTGGCTTCGCCCAACGAACTGATAAGTCACCAGTCAATTTATCAATATCAAATACATGGGTCGGCTGACCCATTTCTAACATCACATAATTAGAAAGATCTACCAAGGGAGAGATACTTCTTTGCCCAGCATTACAAAGACGCTGAATCATCCAATCTGGTGTTTGTGCTTTTGGATTAACTCCACGAATCACGCGTCCTGAAAAGCGCCCACATAGATCTGGGCTTTCAACTGTCACTTTGAGCTTATCGGCAATAGTGACATTTGCAGTGGTCCACTTTGGAGCACACAGTGCAGCACCTGTAATTGCTGACACTTCACGTGCCATACCCATCAGAGATAAACAATCAGCTTTGTTGGGTGTTAACTTAATAACAAAGATCTGGTCATCCAGACTTAAGTACTTGCGGATATCCTCACCAACTGGTGCATCAGCAGGCAGCTCCAGAATACCCTCATGGTCATCGCCAAGACCCAGCTCTCGACCAGAGCACAACATGCCTTGGCTTTCTACACCGCGTAGCTTGCCTACTTTAATCAAGAATGGCTTACCGCCCGCTTCAGCTGGTGGCAATTCTGCGCCAACTAATGCGCACGGTATCTTAATCCCAGCACGTGCATTTGGAGCGCCACAGACGATTTGCAACTCTTGACCAGTACCAGCATCAACTTTGCAAACACGTAAACGATCTGCATCGGGATGCTGCTCGGCAGAAAGAATTTGAGCAACGACAATCTTCGTAAATGCAGGCGCTACTGAATGCTGCTCTTCCACCTCAAGGCCAGCCATCGTCATTGCATGACCCAGGGCATTGCTATCAAGCGAAGGATTTACATATTGACGTAACCAAGATTCAGAAAATTGCATATACGCTATCTACTATTAGAAGGTTGGCGAATTAAGCCGGAAATTGCGCTAAGAATCGGAGATCGTTCTCAAAGAAAAGACGTAAATCATCAACGCCGTAACGCAACATCGTCAAACGCTCTAAGCCAGAGCCAAAAGCAAAACCGGTATAGCGCTCTGGATCAATACCCATATTGCGCAATACATTTGGATGAACCTGCCCTGCACCAGAAATCTCTAACCAACGGCCGGCTAGCTTGCCGCTACCGAAGGCCATATCGATTTCAGCTGAAGGCTCAGTGAATGGAAAATACGATGGACGGAAACGAACCTGCAGCTCATTCGTTTCAAAAAAGGTTCTGAGAAAATCGGTATACACGCCCTTAAGGTCTGCAAAGGAAACGCTCTCTGCAATCCACAAGCCCTCAACCTGGTGAAACATCGGTGAATGGGTTGCGTCACTATCCACGCGATAGGTTCTGCCAGGCGCAATCACTTTGATTGGTGGCATTACATCAGCATGGGCATATTTCTTGACATGCTCACTGGCATAACGAACCTGAATCGGGCTGGTATGCGTACGTAACAACAAAGGCTTTCCATTGGAATCTTTGCCATCGATATAAAAGGTGTCCTGCATAGAACGTGCGGGATGATTCTCGGGGCTATTTAAGGCAGTGAAATTAAACCAATCAGTTTCAATTTCAGGGCCGTCAGCTACATCAAAACCAATGGAGCGAAAGATCTCTTCAACACGTTCCCAGGTGCGCATCACCGGATGCAGACTACCTACTGCTTGGCCACGGCCAGGCAAAGAAACGTCGATGGATTCCGCCGCAAGACGTTGTAGCAATACTGCATCAGCCAGTGCTTGGCGACGCTCTTGTAATGCAACTTCTACTTGGGTTTTGATTTGATTAATCTGGGCGCCAGCACTCTTACGCTCATCAGGCGACATTCCACCTAGCGCTTTTAAACGCTCAGTGAGAACACCTGACTTACCGAGATACTTGGCTTTCGCGTCCTCTAGAGCTGCCGAATCGGCAGCTCCGAGGAAATCACGTTTAGCATCCTCGACAATGTGGTCGAGAGAAACCATTGCAGCTTAGTTTTTTATGAACTAAGAATTAAGCTGCAGCGCTTACTACGGATTTGATCCGAGTAACCAAAGCAGCGAAAGCCGCCTTGTCAGCAATGGCCATATCAGAAAGCACTTTACGGTCGAGTTCGATCGCAGCTTTCTTCATACCATTCATGAATACGCTATAGGTCATGTCATGCTGACGAACTGCCGCGTTGATACGAGCAATCCACAATGCGCGGAATACACGTTTCTTATTGCGACGGTCACGATATGCATATTGACCAGCACGCATAACCGCTTGCTTAGCAATACGGAATACGTTTTTACGACGTCCACGATAGCCTGTTGCGGCATCGGTGATTTTCTTATGACGGGCTCTTGCTGTAACCCCACGTTTGACTCTTGGCATTTATTTCTCCTAATCTAGTCTGAGGTTAAGCGTATGGAAGCATGGAGCGAATTGACTTAACGTCTGCCTTCGCAACTTCAGTAGTACCACGTAAGTGACGCTTATTCTTTGTGGTCTTCTTGGTGAGGATGTGGCGTTTGAAAGCCTGGCCTCGTTTGATCGTTCCGCCTGCGCGAACCGTGAAGCGCTTTTTGGCGCTACTCTTACTCTTCATCTTGGGCATAAAGCACCCCTTCAATTACTTGTGCAACATAGGTGGTAACCGACGGTTACGCTTCCTGTACCTAGAAGCACTTCTAACTACCAGAGCCCTTATTAATTCTTGGGAGCTCCTCCCTACTTAAACAACAAACCCCATCTTGCGATTTGGTTTATTACTTAGCCTTACGAATGGGGGCCAATACCATCACCATCTGGCGACCTTCCATCTTTGGAAACTGTTCTACTTGACCATGTTCAATCAGGTCTGACTTCAAACGCTCCAACATTCTGACTCCGATTTCTTGGTGGGCCATTTCACGACCCCGAAACCGCAGCGTAATCTTTGTCTTATCGCCATCTTCCAAAAAGCGGATTAGATTGCGTAGCTTCACACCATAGTCACCATCATCTGTGCCGGGACGGAACTTCACTTCCTTCACCTGAATCACCTTTTGCTTTAGCTTAGCTTCATGCAAACGTTTGGCTTCTTGGTACTTGAATTTGCCGAAGTCCATGATCCGGACTACAGGTGGCACAGCTGTCGGAGCAATTTCAACCAAATCGGTCTCTTTCTCTTCCGCTAAAGCCAGGGCTTCACTCAACTTAACTACACCGATGGGTTCTCCATCCAGTCCAATCAGACGCACTTCAGGAGCAGTAATCTCCCGATTTATGCGCTGCGATTTATCAGTAGCGATCTTCTTAATTCCTTTAAAAAAACAATAAAAACCATTCCACCCCTAGCTAGGCTCGGGTCCGACTTTCTGAGAAATATCCTGCTGGAGTCGGGCAACGAAGGCATCAAGAGGCATTACCCCTAAATCCACTCCGCCACGGGCACGAACGGCCACCGAATTACTTTCTGCTTCTTTATCCCCTACAACTAACAAAAATGGGAGCTTCTGTAATGCGTGCTCGCGTATTTTATACGTAATTTTCTCATTCCGCAAATCCGATTCGACTCTAAACCCTTGTTTTTTCAGAGATTGCTGGACTTTTTGAGCATATGCAGCAGAATTATCCGAGATATTAAGGACTACAGCCTGGGTCGGAGCTAGCCAAACTGGCATATTTCCAGCATGGTTTTCGATCAAAATACCGATAAAACGCTCCAAAGAGCCGACAATTGCTCTATGGAGCATCACTGGAGCTTTACGAGTGTTCTCTTCGGTGACATATTCAGCGCCCAAACGAGCTGGCATCGAGAAATCCACCTGAATCGTGCCGCACTGCCAAGTACGTCCAATCGAGTCTTTCAGGTGATATTCGATCTTCGGACCATAAAAAGCACCCTCACCTGGCAATTCTTCCCATTCTTGGCCTGAAGCAGTCAAGGCGCCACGTAAGGCAGCCTCCGCTTTATCCCAAATTGCATCATCGCCAACGCGCTTAGCTGGGCGAAGTGCCAGCTTTACAGCAACTTCACTAAAACCAAAATCTTGATAAACCTCACGAACTGCTTTATCAAACGCGGCTACTTCAGACTGAATTTGATCTTCAGTACAGAAAATGTGGCCATCATCTTGTGTGAAACCACGCACGCGCATCAAACCATGTAGCGCACCAGACGGTTCGTTACGGTGACACTGACCAAACTCGCCGTAGCGTAATGGCAATTCACGATAACTATGTAAACCGGAGTTAAAAATCTGCACGTGTCCTGGGCAGTTCATCGGCTTTAATGCATAGGCACGATTCTCTGACTCGGTTGTAAACATGTTTTCTTTGTAGTTATCCCAGTGGCCAGACTTTTCCCAAAGACCGCGATCCAAAATTTGTGGGGCCTTAACTTCTTGGTAGCCTTCGCGCTGATAAACGCGGCGCATGTACTGCTCAACCTCTTGCCAAATAGACCAGCCTTTTGGATGCCAGAAAATTAAACCAGGCGCTTCAGGTTGAAAGTGAAATAAATCCAAAAACTTACCAAGGCGACGGTGGTCACGCTTCTCGGCTTCTTCGAGCATATGCAAATGCGCGTCTTGATCTTCTTTTTTTAGCCAAGCTGTACCGTAGATCCGTTGCAACATTTCATTCTTGCTATCGCCACGCCAGTAAGCACCAGCAACGCTCAGAAGCTTAAACACTTTGAGCTTGCCAGTAGATGGCACATGGGGTCCGCGACATAAGTCAGTGAATTTTCCTTCGGCATACAAAGACACATCTTCGCCCTGTGGGATGCTAGAAATGATTTCTGCTTTGTAGTTTTCGCCCTGATCCTTGAAGAACTTCACAGCCTCATCACGCGGCATGACTGTGCGCATCACTGGCTCATCTTTTTTAGCCAGCTCAGCCATTTTCTTCTCAATTGCCACCAAATCTTCAGGCGTGAATGCGCGATGAAATGAGAAGTCGTAATAAAAACCGTTTTCGATGACAGGTCCAATGGTGACTTGCGCCTCCGGGAACAGTTCTTTTACGGCATAGGCCAATAAGTGGGCTGTGGAATGGCGCACAATCTCCAGCGCCTCTGGGCTTTTATCGGTAATGATTGCCAATTGACTATCTTTGTCGATCAGAAAGCTGGCATCCACCATCTTGCCATCTACTATGCCGCCGAGGGCAGCTTTGGCAAGCCCACTTCCAATACTTTGGGCAACATCAAGAACGCGCACGGGAGCTTCAAACTCACGTTTAGATCCATCTGGCAGAGTAACTACAAGCATGACCGCTCCATCTTATTAAGATTCAGCCGAAAGACTGATTTACTGCACAACATCCACCAAAAAGAAAGCGCGGGAGCTTTTGGGCAACCGCGCACTTTTGGGTCTTTATTCGTTGGTAGGCTCGATTGGACTCGAACCAACGACCCCCACCATGTCAAGGTGGTGCTCTAACCAGCTGAGCTACGAGCCTATATAAGCCATAGAGTTTATCACCGGCGGCGTACTTGGGTCACCCCTTTGACTTCTTCTAGCGCATTTTGGGTAAGCCGCAAGGCTTCCGAGTCCTTAATCTCCACAGTCAGCAGTATTTGAGCAAGGCCTCGCTTGGCAGATTTACGAAGATCAATCACATGGACGCCCTGCCTTGACAGAATCTCAAACAGCTCACGCATTAACTCGGGGCGATCGAGGCCGGTTACAGCTAAATCCGCAGGAAATACTCGCTTGGGGTCATTTACGACTGCTGTTTCAAGCCCAGAATCATTCCAAGCGGTTTGGATAACGCGCTCAGGGGCTCGCTCCAATAAACCTCTAAACGTTTTGCAAGAGCGCCGATGAATCGATACACCACGACCTTGGGTCACAAAGCCTGCAATCGCATCGGGTGGCACCGGCCGGCAGCACCTCGCCAACTGGGTCATCAATGAATCCACCCCCACCACCAAAACATCACTTACCTGGCCCTGCTTGCGAGCGCTTTGTTTAAGAACGATTTCTGGGGCTGGGGCAATAACCTTTGCTTCTGTCTTTTGTTCTGCTTTGGTGTCGGCGGACTTAGATCCAGCCTCTTCATCATCCAAGGCATTAAACCAAGCGCGTACACGTGTACGAGCACGCTGTGATCGCAAGTAATTGCGGCTCGGACTGATCCAATCTCGCGAAGGGCCGCCATGTTTTACAGCGACGATTTCAATAGTTTGACCATTCTGCAATGAAGTATCTAAAGGCACCATCGCGCCATCTACCCGCACACCTCTACAGCGATGACCCAGATCGGTATGAACTGCGTATGCAAAATCAATAGGCGATGAACCCTTCTCTAAAGAAATGACCTTTCCTAAAGGAGTGAGTACATAAATATGGTCATCGATCTCATGGTGCTTGAGTTGCTCCCAAGCATCCTCTTTCCAAGAAATGAGTTGCCTTGCCCAAGCAATTTGGCGCTCATAGGCAACCGCTGCACTGTGGGTACCAGTTTGATGACTTGGATTGACATCATTGGATTTATTTTTTGGCGGAGTTGCAGTGCCAACATAAGCTCCCTCCTTGTAGCGCCAATGAGCTGCCAAACCATACTCAGCCTGTTGATGCATTTCATTGGTGCGCACCTGAATCTCAAATGCTGTTCCGTGCTCATCCATCACTACGGTATGCAAGGATTGATATCCGTTTGGTTTTGGTCTGGCAATATAGTCATCAAATTCACGTGGGACTGGCTGCCAGACGTTATGGACTATTCCTAAAATGGCGTAACAGGATTTAACGTCATCTACTAAGACTCTAAATGCCCTGACGTCATAAAGATTAGCAAAGTCGAGCGATTTGCCCTGCATCTTTTTCCAAATGCTATAGATGTGCTTTGGGCGACCCTGAACCTCACCTTCAATACGGGCAGCATTTAATTCTTCTTTAAGCTTGCTAACAATCTGGTTAATAAAAGATTCACGTTCAATACGCTTACCATCCAACATCTTGGCGATGTCACGGTAGGTTTCTGGAGAGAGAACTCGAAATGCCAAGTCCTCCATCTCCCATTTCATTTGCCAAATACCAAGGCGATTGGCAAGCGATGCATCAATATTGAGAATCTCTTGCGCCCAAGCTGTTGGCATCTCGATTTTTTCTTGAGTAATCCAACGTAAGGTTTGTAAGCGTGAAGCAAGATAAATCAAAACAACACGTAAGTCATCACCAAACGCGAGCAACATTTTTCTGAGCATTTCTTCTTGCCCAGAAATACTCAGGCCGCCATCATTACGTACTAGCTTGGCTTGAGCCTGCCGCAGGCCGCGATAGCCAATCAGTAACCTAGCTGACTCGTCGCCAATCAGTTTGGTGAGTGATTCTTTGCCATGGGTGCGGGCAATATTATGTGCAGCGATCAGTGTTGCTTCATCAAGGTGAAGCAACTTCAGTATGCTGAGAACGCCAGCAGCATGATGCTCAGAAGGCTCGCCATACCAACCATCAATAATTTTGATGCTCTCAGATGCAGAAGCAGCATTTGACATGGGCTATAGAAATCCTTAACTAAAGAATTCTTTTGCTAAAGCCACTTGCTCAGACTTCACAAAGGCAGGCGCATGCCCTACTCCCGGAATTTCAATACTCCGAATATAAGGATTGACCTTACACATCTCGGCTACAGTTTTAGCCGAAAGCAAATCTGACTCACCGCCACGCACAATCAACATCGGGATATGAATTTGCTTGAAGGCATGCCACATCGCCATCTCTCCCGCCTTTGCCATAATCGGATTAACCGACGCAAACGGAACAGAAATATCAGGGTCGTAGTGCATTACCCAAAGCCCATCTTTTTGTATGAGCATGGGGCCGTTATAAATCTCCCACTCTTCTGGGGTGTGACTGCCAAAAGAGGCGCAGATCTCATTGAGGCGTTGCAAAGCATCTGCACGATGAGAAAAGCTAAAAGCTTGGCCAACATAAGAACCTAGGCGCTTGATGGCCTCAGGCTCAATGCGTGGACCTACATCATTAATCAGCATGCGACGAATCGGACTCTTAGGCATTGCGGCATAGACCATGCCAATCAAACCACCCATTGAGGTACCAAACCAGTCTACTTGCGCAACGCCAAGATGCCCAATTAAGCTTGCCATATCTGCAACATATTGTGGGACAGCATAGAGCATGGGGTTCTTTAGTCGATCCGAATCTCCGCGACCGACTACATCCGGACAAACAACGTAATAGTCCTGACTCATTGCCTCAGCCAAGGTTTTAAAATCACTTCCCCTGCGTGTTAGACCATGAACACAAACTAAGACTTTGGGGTTATCAGGATTGCCCCAGGCGTGATACGCCATACGATGGGGGCCGTCAGGACTGGTACACGTAACGAAGAAGGTATCTCCCTGATGAATAACATTCGGTATTTTCTGATGAGCACTGAAGTCTTCGGCGTGCACATGCTCATCTGACATACCAGGAACTTCCGGCTGTAAAGTCACGTGATCAATTCCGTGCTTATTGAGCAGCATCTCATTAATACGCGCCATGATTTCTGGCCACTCACCAATATGCTCAATCTCAATATGGCCAATGAGCGCTGGAAAGCTGGGAGTCATCTCCCAAACATGCAGATCATGTACCGCTAAAACGCCGGGTACCTTTTTTAAATCCTGACCCACTTGAAGGTAGTCGATATGGAGAGGCACCCCCTCCATCAGGAAGTGATAGGACTCTTTCAGAATAGAAATAGTGGACTTCAAAATTAAAAGGGAGACCAAGATAGATAAGATGGCATCAATCGGCATCCATCCAGTGAGCTGAATCACGATACCCGCAATCAGAGCAGCTATTGAGCCTAGCAAGTCGCCCATGACATGAACCAAGGCAGCACGAGTATTAACACTCTTTTTATCGCGCGACAGCACCCATGCCACCACAATATTCATGAGTAAGCCAATGGCCGCCACTATCGTGACAGTTAAGCCATCCACTTTATGCGGATCATAGAATCGACTAATTGCCTCAACCATAATCCAGGCAACCAAGGCCAGCATCGCAATGCTATTAACAAAGGCCGCCAAGGCCTCAGCCCTTCCAAACCCAAACGAATGTTTTGGCGATGGTGGACGACGAGAAATGATTTGCGCCAACAAAGCCAGTCCTAAGGCAGCAGCATCAGTCACCATGTGACCAGCATCGGATATTAGCGCTAAAGAATTTGCAAAGTAAGCAGCGGCCCCTTCGACTCCAGAAAAACCCAGTGTGAGCACCAGGGCAATGAGCAGGAGATTCTGATTAGAGACTTCCTTCCTATGGCTATGCTTAGCATCGCCCTGCTTGTGTGCGTGAAGTGAATGATCTACAACGCTCATAAAGGAGTCTTTAAAAAAGAAAATGGGGTCAATGACCCCATTATTTCACTATCCATCAAAAAAGGTTAGAAACCTGCGACGTCTATAGGGGCACCAGTTTTGGATATGACTTCTTCCTTAGTTACACCAGGAGCCAATTCCACTAGCTTTAAACCCTTTGGCGTGATGTCGAGTACGCAGAGATCGGTAATGATGCGACTAATAACACCCACACCAGTTAATGGCAGAGTGCACTTAGGCAGAATCTTGATTTCTTCTGTGCCATCTTTTTTCTTAGCAACGTGCTCCATCAAGACAACTACATGCTTTACGCCAGCAACCAAGTCCATGGCGCCGCCCATACCTTTGACCATCTTGCCCGGGATCATCCAGTTCGCCAAATCACCATACTCACTAACCTGCATCGCACCTAGAATTGCAATATTAATTTTTCCACCACGAATCATTCCGAAGGAATCTGCAGAAGAAAAAATCGAGGAGCCAGGCAAAGTCGTAATCGTTTGCTTGCCCGCATTAATTAAATCCGCATCAATCGTTTCTTCAGTTGGAAATGGACCAATACCCAACAAACCATTTTCGGACTGAAGCCATACTTCCATGCCTTCCGGCACATGATTGGCCACTAGGGTTGGCATACCAATGCCTAAATTGACGTAATAACCATCCTTTAGCTCCTTAGCAGCACGTGCTGCCATTTCATCTCTATTCCAAGGCATATCAATCTTCCTAAATATTCTGTACTGTTTTTATATGGTGTATGTGGGTATTAAGCAGCAGACAAAGTGCGTTGCTCAATACGCTTCTCAGGCGTCGTGTTTAGTACTAAGCGATGAACATAAATGCCTGGCGTATGAATCTGATCGGGATCTAACTCACCGTTCTCTACGATTTCTTCAACTTCAGCAACTGTGATCTTGCCAGCCATTGCAACCATGGGGTTGAAGTTTCGAGCGGTGTAGCGATAAATCAAATTACCGGATTTATCTGCCTTCCATGCTTTTACGAGCGAGATATCAGAAACGATTGCGCGCTCCATGATGTAGCGCTCACCGTCAAACTCTTTTTCTTCTTTGCCCTCAGCAACCAAAGTACCAACACCTGTTTTGGTATAAAAAGCCGGAATACCGCAACCACCAGCACGCAACTTCTCTGCCAGGGTTCCTTGTGGAGTAAATTCCAGCTCGAGCTCGCCAGCCAAAAACTGACGCTCAAATTCTTTGTTCTCACCAACGTAGGAAGCAACCATCCTTTTGACTTGTCTTGAGTTCAGCAGTAGACCCAAACCAAAGCCATCCACTCCTGCGTTATTAGCAATCGCTGTCAGATTTTGCGCACCAAGGTCCTTAACCGCTTGGATCAAGGCTTCAGGAATGCCGCACAAGCCAAAACCACCAACAGCCAGTTTTTGGCCATCTTTTAAGATATCCCTTAAGGCATCAACAGCCGATGGGTAAGTTTTTTTCATAAATTCGTCCTAATATTGCCAAAAAAGGTAAAAAAGTAATCATAACGCTTTAGGCTCCTGCGCCCATTGGCATTGGGCACTTACTTGGTTTCTATGGCTTAGAACTAAACTATAGGTATAGCTTGGAGCTTTAAAGGTGGCAGAAATGCTCAAAATACCTAAATACCCACAATGCCTAATGACTAATGTGCCCTATTGATAAGTAATGTCGGAGAAATGAAATGACTGCCCAGGAATTACTCGAACAGTTTGGACCTAGAGAATCCATGGACTATGACCTCATCATCGTAGGGGGTGGTCCTGCAGGCTTATCCGCAGCCATTAAAGTAAAACAGCTAGCCGATGAATCTGGCAAAGAAATCAGCGTCTGCGTACTTGAAAAAGGGTCTGAAATCGGCGCGCACATCCTGTCTGGCGCCGTCATGGATCCTAAAGCACTTACTGAATTATTTCCTAACTGGAAAGAGCTAGGCGCACCACTAGATACTGAAGTAAACCAAGATGAGTTTTTATTTCTGACCAAGGAGAGCTCGTTTCAAGTTCCGAATTGGATGCTGCCCCATTGCTTTAAGAATGAAGGTAACTATATTGTCAGCTTGGCTAATGTCACTCGCTGGCTGGGACAACAGGCTGAGAACTTGGGCGTAGAAATCTTTCCAGGCTTTCCTGCTGCAGAAATTCTCTATAACGAACAAGGTGCAGTTTGTGGTGTGATTACTGGATCTATGGGTCTAGACAAAGAAGGTCAACCCACAGACCAATTTCAGCTAGGTATGGAATTGCGTGCCAAGTACACCCTATTTGCTGAAGGTTCACGCGGACATTTAGGCAAACAACTGATTGCCAAGTTTGCTTTAGACAAAGATGCTGATCCCCAAAGCTACGGCATTGGCATTAAAGAACTGTGGGAAGTTGAACCCTCCAAGAGTAAGCCTGGTCTTGTGGTTCATACCGCAGGCTGGCCATTAGAGAGCGATACCTATGGCGGCTCCTTCCTGTATCACTTGGGTGATAACAAGGTTGCCGTTGGTTTAGTAGTTGGCCTGTCCTATAAGAACCCCTACCTCTCTCCGTTTGAAGAGTTTCAACGCTATAAGTTGCATCCAAAGATTCGTGAAACCTTTGAAGGTGGTGAGCGCCTAGCTTACGGTGCGCGGGCACTGACAGCTGGTGGCTTAAACAGCTTACCTAAAACAGTTTTCCCCGGTGGCGCACTCATTGGTTGCGACGCTGGATTCTTGAATGCCTCACGCATTAAAGGAAGTCATGCTGCCATTAAGACCGGCATGCTGGCTGCACAAGCTGCAGTTGCTGCGCTTGCTGAGAATCGTTCCGCTGATGTGCTGGCCGCCTATCCCAGTGCATTCAAAAATAGCTGGCTCCATACTGAATTAAATCAGGCGCGCAACTTTAAACCGTGGATGTCAAAAGGTTTGTATTTAGGCACCCTCATGGTTGGCCTTGAACAGAAAATTTTGGGCGGCAATATGCCATGGACGATTCACTTAAAACATGCCGACCATGAATGCTTAGAGCCAGCAGCGAAGCATCAAGCAATTGATTATCCAAAGCCGGATGGCAAGATTACTTTTGATCGCCTCTCATCAGTATTTATCTCCAATACCAATCATGCTGAGAATCAACCTATTCACCTCACCTTAAAAGATGCGTCGGTACCGGTGAACTTGAATCTCAAAACTTATGCAGGCCCAGAGCAACGCTATTGTCCTGCTGGTGTTTACGAGTATGTTGAAAAAGAAGGTCAGCCGCAGTTACAGATCAATTCGCAAAACTGCGTGCATTGCAAGACTTGTGACATCAAGGACCCAAGTCAAAATATTGTTTGGGTTACTCCTGAAGGTGGTGGTGGCCCAAACTATGGATCAATGTAAATCTGCTGATCCAGTTATCTAGCGGGCTAGTGGCGAGGTCGTAGCTTTCCAATTGCCATGCCCCCTAGGCCGCAGGCTAAAGCGGCCATCACAAAGACATTGCGAGGCTCAGTAGCATCCCATAGCCAACCAGCAAATAAACCGCCTAAGGTTCCGCCTAAGCCATAAGACACGGTTGCCATTAGAGCTTGTCCTCGAGCCTGCAGTGGACCAGTAAACCAACGTTGCAATAGTTTCGTAGCAGCACTATGGTGCGCTCCAAAAGTAGCGGCATGCATGAGCTGAGCCAGAATCAGAACCCAAGTGAGTGGGAAGAATGCCATCAAGATAAATCGAAACACGCCAATACCAAAAGCGATTTGCAAAACGACTTCGGGATCTAAGCGACTCAGTACTTTGCTTTGGAAATAAAAGAAGATCACTTCAGCTGCGACACCTAAGGCCCAGAACAATCCAATCTGGAATTTGTCGTAACCTAAATCAGCCAGGTACAGCGAATAGAAGACATATAAAGCAGCATGCGCAAAGATCATGAAAAATCCAGAAAGCAAAAACCAACGCACATCCGGATTCAAGAGAACAATTAGAAGTTCGCCTTTGACCATCTTGCGACGCTCCATCTTGGGCTCATCCAAGCGAAAGGTGACCAGCGCTAAGAAGGTCAAAATTACCGCGCCTACGATGGGATAGAGCTCAATACCTTTGCGTTGAAATAATTCGCCCGCAAATAAGACCATCGCAATAAAACCAATTGAGCCCCACAAACGCAAACGGCCGTAACGCTTATCAAATGAATTGTCTTTAAATAAGGCATGTACAGTTGCCGACTCACCCAATGGCATCAAGCTACTGAGAATGGTGTGCAGTACAAACATCCAAATAAAAAATGCAATATAGCTATTGAGAAAAAAGATACTCAGAAAAGTGACTGCTGCTAAACACGCACAAAAGCGAATGATGCCAATGCGATCCGATAGGTAGTCTGACAACCACCCCCAAGAGAACGGTCCCACTATTCGGGTGATCTGTAGCATGGACATTAAGACCGCAATCTCAATAACGCTAAAGCCACGATCTAAAAAAAAGAGACTGGCGTATGGAGAAACTAAACCAACATAAGCAAAATATAAAAAGAAAAAGGACCCGAAGGCCCAACGCACTGAAGGTGTCATTTTCTTTTTAGGTTTCTAAAGTAAATTTTGTATCAATCTTTTACAGAGTCGGGACGTGCAGCTGGGATCGAAGGAATAGGATGTTTCACATCGCCGCACTGAGCGCGATGACGCAAAGCGTGATCCATCAATACTAAGGCTAGCATCGCTTCAGCAATTGGAGTGGCACGAATTCCAACACAAGGATCATGACGACCTTTGGTTTTCACGGTAATCGGCTTGCCGTCTAAATCAACCGATTCTTTTGGACTCAAAATACTAGAGGTTGGCTTGATGGCAATCGACACCCGCAAATCTTGACCAGTACTGATGCCGCCTACAGTACCGCCCGCATTGTTACTAGCGAAACCATCTGGATGCAACTCATCGCCATGCTCACTACCGTGTTGCGTTACTGACTTAAAGCCAGAGCCAATCTCAACACCCTTCACTGCATTGATGCCCATCATGGCATGAGCAATATCCGCATCTAACTTATCAAATAAAGGCTCGCCCAATCCAATGGGAACATTGCGCGCTCGCACTTCAATCTTCGCTCCGCAAGAATCCCCTGCTTTGCGCAGTCCATCCATATAAGCCTCTAACTGAGGAACGATATCGGTATTAGCGGCAAAGAAAGGATTGCTCTCAATCAGTGCCGCGTCTTTAAATGGGATTTCAATTTCACCGAGTTGACTCATGTAGCCATAAAACTCCGTGCCATATTGCTCTTTGAGCCACTTCTTGGCAATTGCTGCTGCAGCAACTACCGGTGCAGTCAATCTTGCTGAAGAGCGCCCGCCCCCACGAGGATCACGCAAGCCATATTTATAGTGATAAGCGTAATCAGCGTGACCAGGTCTGAATGTTTGCAGGATATTGCCGTAATCTTGACTGCGTTGATCAGTATTACGAATTAACAAGCCGATGGGCGTACCCGTAGTTTTGCCTTCATATACACCGGATAAGATTTCTACTCTGTCAGCCTCTTGACGCTGGGTTACATGCCGCGAGGTTCCTGGCTTGCGGCGATCTAAGTCTAGCTGCAAATCAGCTTCAGACAGAGACATACCTGGAGGGCAGCCGTCAACAATAGCGCCAATGGCGGGACCGTGGGATTCACCAAAAGTGGTGACAGTAAAGAGAAGGCCTAATGTATTTCCTGACATATAGACATTATGTCATTGCTCGGGGGCTTGGGCTAGGCTGAGCCTATGGGCTAGCTTTTTCAGCCCCTTCTGGCCAGTCGCGGATATATGCCTTGAGCATGGAGTTTTCAAAGTCCTGGGCCTCAACAACGGATTTGGCCACGTCGTAGAAAGAAATCACACCCATCAGCATCTTTTGGTCAATCACCGGCAAGTAACGAGCATGGTCAACTAGCATCATGCGGCGAACCTCATCAATCTCCGTCTCCATATTGCACGTCAAAGGCTTGGCATTCATCACGCTTTGGACGTTGAGATCATCTAACTTGCCATGGTGTTTTGCTAAAGCTGAAATCACTTCACGGAATGTCAAGATACCCACGAGTTTGTCGTACTCCATCACAACCAATGAGCCGATGTCATGCTCACTCATCACTAAGACAGCAGTTTGCAAAGCAGTATCCGGTGCCACTGTAAATAGTGTGCTGCCCTTAACGCGCAGTATGTCGCAAACTTTCATTTGATCTCCAGCAAAGGGTTTTCATTTAATCAATATATGCTTATGCCCCAAAGGAATCAAGGGGCATATGAGGTTTCAGTAGCTAATCACCTTGAGCAACCCATTACGAATGCTAGGGAGATTGGCAACCAAAACCGCCCCAGCCAAGGTAATCCACCAGGTAAGGTAAATCCAAATCAGCGCCAAGGGGAAGATCGCAAAGGCGCCATAGACCGTTTTGTAGAAGGCGACATTAGTTAAAAAGAGGCCAAAGCCAAACTTCATCAACTCAAAAGTTAAAGCCGCAAAGAAGGCGCCACTCAAAGCATCACGCCACTGAATCTTGGCGTAAGGTAGGATTTTGTAAGCCACTGAAAATACGGCCATGGCCAGGAGTACTGGCACCACCGTTGCCACAAACCCCAAACCAAAGCTTAGGGTTTCCGTCCACCCCTCTGCCGCACTAAATAGGAGACCACTCAGGTAGGTACCAATACCCAATAAGATAGGTCCCAGTATGGTTGCGGAAAAATAGATTGCCACCTTCTTCAAAATAGGACGAGTTTCAGAGATGCGAAAGATCTGATTAAACGCACTCTCAATGACAGCTAATGTCATGATCGTCGTAATTACCAGGCCGACCAAACCAATTAAGGTGAGGCCTTTAGCCTGAGCTGAAAATTGATCTAAGTAATTAAAGACCTGCTGATTTAAGCCCCCCGGCATATAGGTATCTAGTAGCCAAGCCTGAAAGGCATACTTAATTCGAATCACACTTGGGAGATAGCCAATCAAAATGGAGGCTACCGTCAGCATGGGAATTAAGGCAAGCGTTGTAGTAAAGGCCAAGCTAGCCGCTACTTGCTTCAAATTTTGACCCCGGTTACGCTCCCATATCTCTTTTCCCAGAGAGAGCCATAATTGAGGATTCCGTATGAGGCGCATCGCCCATATCATAAAAGATAAGAGAAGAATATGAGCCAATCTGACGTTTTAGTTTTGTACTACTCACGCTACGGAGCAACCCGAGACTTAGCTCGACTCATTGCCGAAGGTATTGAAAGTGTCCCGGGTGTTAATGCCAGACTACGCACTGTCCCAGCAATCTCCACTGTCTGTGAAGCTACGGAAGCTGCAGTCCCAGCAGATGGTGCTCCCTATGTTGAATATGCCGACTTAAAAGAATGTATTGGTCTAGCTCTAGGTTCTCCCACACGCTTTGGCAATATGGCCGCTCCCATGAAATACTTCTGGGATGGCAGCTCTTCAGAGTGGCTAAATGGTGCACTCGTTGGCAAACCAGCTTGCGTCTTTACCAGCACTGGCAGCCTGCACGGCGGCCAAGAAACCACCCTTCTCACAATGATGATTCCCTTGCTTCACCACGGCATGATGCTCATGGGCATTCCTTATAGCGAACCTGACCTCATGAGCACCTCAAGCGGGGGTAGCCCTTATGGCGTCACCCACCTTGCGCATGCCGATGGTAGAGCGCCGATTAGCCCTGAAGAACAGCGCCTAGCGATTGCTCAAGGCAAACGCTTAGCACTTGCAGCTATCAAACTGATTTAAGGGTAATTTATGTTCAAAAGCTGGCTCTCCAAAAACCCTTATCAGCTGATAGCTACGGCAGCTTTTGTTGATCTGTTCATTCTGTGCGTTGCTTGGGAATGGTTCATTTCCCCACTCAGGCCCGGTGGCTCCTGGCTCATTCTCAAGGCCATTCCCCTACTATTTGCCATTCCAGGCCTGTGGAAAGGTAATGTCTACACCATGCAGTGGGCCTCTATGCTGATCCTGCTCTATATCACCGAGGGCTTAGTTCGTATTTTGGAAACTGGAGTCAATTTCTGGATGGCAGCCTTAGAGACCACCATTGGAACAGTGGGTTTTGTCTGTCTGCTGATGTTCCTCAAACCCATCAAAGCGCGGGCTAAGGCAGCAAAAAAAGAGCGGGCTGCAGCCGAAATCCCAGAGTAAAGGCCTTAAAGGAGCTGATTTGCCGACTTTTTGCCAAATTCTTTAAAAATATTACTTATTTCTGTCATCTCAGCCACTTTTCCATGCGTTGTATGACCATGGAGGTAGTTAATATGTCAACAAGACTAAAACGCTGGGCCCGCACTATTGAGCAAATCGACTTGTCCAAAAGGACGCCTGAAGTCGCTATTGGCTATTTAGACAGCAAATACCGCGATATCGCTTGGCGTTACATTCGTATTTTGGGCTTTGAGCGCACTATTAGCTTTATGGCCAGCAATAACTTCCACCCAGAATAATCCGCCTCACTCCAAAAAACCTAGAAGATCTCCTGTCTGGGGTCTTCTACTTTGGGGGGTCAAGCAATAGCTGATCCCCGAATCATCGGATTCCTGCTTCTTGCATAACTTAATAATTCTTGCAAGATCGCTTCAATTTTCCTCGCAAAAAATATTGAACATATTGGGAATATGAATCTGAGTGTCATAATCACTTGAAACTGATTGCAATAAAACGTAGCATCAGAAGTTAGACATCGGCCATTTACGCAGATTAAATAAACAGTACTCTCTTGAAAGGAATACACCATGAGTCAGAAAAAATTAGTTAAGCAGTTATTGAAAAAACTAGACAAGCTCGAGGCAGATAGAGAAAAACTCATCGACAAGCTGGCAAAAGCTTTGGATAAGCTTGAGAAAAATACGCCAGTTAAAAAGGTAGCAGCCAAAAAAGCAGCGGCCAAAAAGGCCCCAGTTAAAAAAGTTGCAGCTAAGAAAGTGCCAGCAAAGAAGGTAGTAGCAAAAAAGGCTCCAGCTAAAAAAGTAGTGGCCAAAAAAGCTGTTGCGAAAAAAGTAATTTCAGAAACACCTATTGCTGAATAATCCAATGTTTTGCGAAGGCTGCCCGTGAGTAATTCTGAAATTCATGAACATACTTACGAGGCAGACCTCAGACTGCTTCAAATTGAATTAGTCAAACTTCAGCGTCACATTATTCAAAAAGGTAAACGCCTCTTAGTTATTTTCGAAGGACGCGATACCGCCGGTAAAGATGGCTCCATTAAAAGTATTACCGAACATTTAAGCCCCAGAGATAGTAGAGTCGTTGCTTTGAATAAACCCTCCCCGCACGAGGAAGGCGAATGGTACTTCCAAAGATACGTTGCTCAACTTCCGACCGCTGGTGAATTCGTATTATTTAACCGTAGTTGGTATAACCGTGCGGGCGTCGAAAAAGTCATGGGATTTTGCACTGACGACCAATACAAGCAGTTTATGAATACAGTCAATGATTTTGAATCTCTACTAGTTGGATCGGATATTCAAATCATTAAATATTACTTAGATATCAGCAAAGAAGAGCAAGCAGCTCGACTAAAGGATCGCGCAAAGGATCCACTAAAGCAATGGAAGATTAGTCCAATAGACCAAAAGGCACAGAAGATGTGGAGCGCTTACTCGGAAGCTAGAGATAGCATGCTCAAAAAAACTAGCTCATCAGATGCTCCCTGGACAGTCGTTAGTGCCAACGATAAAAGACTTGCGCACCTCAATCTGATTGCCAATTTGTTGTCACGAGTTGATTACCCAGACAAAGACAAGAAGATCTTCAAGATTGATCCAAAGATTGTGCTGACTTGGCCTGCAGATTCTAAAAAGTTACCTAAGCTCGCTCACTAAATTAACGATCTGCCATTGCTTCGATTTGAGCAACAGTGACATAGCCCCTGCCCTGCACGTCAATTCTGCTGAAATGGTTATAGATTCGAGGCATACAGTCTTTGGCCTCATCCATGGTCAGCCTACCATCTCGATTGGCATCACATTTAGCGAAGCGCTCTTGAATTTCTTTATTACGTGATGCGTCATCAGCATAAGCAGGGGCTGCTATAAAGATAAACGCTGCCACGCTGATAGAGCATATTTTGCCGATGGATAATCGCACAGAGATTCTTATTTTGCAGAAGTTACTCTTGGATCAGCAGCGGTTTCTAATGCAACCCTGACTACTTTTTTAGCCATAGCAACAAATGATTCAACTGAACCACCGCCCGTGCGGAAAGATTCACCCTGAATAGTGACTAAGCCCTCACCAATGACTTCTTTAGTTTGACTATCGGTAATCTTGCTCTCTACCAACATTGCCGGAGTTTTAGAGTTCACGCCACCGGCATAAGCTGCTGCATTCATTGCCAATCCAATTGGCGTGAAATTCCATGGCTGCAAGCTATCTGCCGAACTCTCTGCACCAGTAATGCCAACGGAGATTCGAGCAACACCTGGACCGGGTTGATTTACGATCTTAATACTACCACGACTATTCACTGCACTAACAATGGAATCTTGCAATGCAATCTGCGCTTGATTAATGAGCTCTGGAGAAATTTCCCTCGTAGCGTTTTGGTTCAAGTAGATTGGATCCAAAATGACTGCAGTGTAGGCGCCTGGATTCACGCCAGCTTTACGATATCTCCAAATACGAGTATCCGCTTCAGATGTAGCCATCGGCACTAATACCGAGTAATTTGGCAAAAACCCCGACTTGGGCATTGGCTCGCTGGCCAATTTAGGCGTATTGCTACAGGCAGCCAACAAAGTAGCTACAGAGATTGTCGCAACTAATGCGCCTAATTTATTCATGTGTTCTTCCGGTGAGAGGTTTGCTTGATACCAGCTTTACAGCTGCATCTTTTAGATCATACGCTGAATGCAGGTTATGAATCTAAGTTGCCTAAGGTGCTGGGCAAGGCATCAAGCTCCCTGACTTTTGATGAAGTTGTGGTCTGCACTCTACTGGTGCGGTGACAGCTTTTGGGGTTGGCGATGGGCTAGAAGCAAATGCCCGCTGAACTTCAGCTTGAGTCACCTTTGGTGCAGTCGCATTTTGGGTAGCTACAGATTGATAAAATTCTTTATCAGTTCCAGGGCATGGCATTAAGGCGCCGGTTTTAACATTCATAACTGACTTACATTGTGGATCAGCCTGAAGCCTAGCCTCCAACTTATCAACAGTACAGGCACTCAGTAAAGTCAGAGTGCAGGATAAGGCGGCAACACGCAAAGCAAGAGTCATATTCATACAAATCATTCTAGGCTAAACGGGATTGCCTAAATAGTGGCAATATATGAAATCTATTCAAAACATGGCAACAGCACAGGAGATTGGTATGAATAAGGAAGCATTTGAAAAAGGCCTCAAAACTCGCCGCGAAGTACTGGGGGCTGAGTACGTAGACAACTCTATTAAGAATGCTGATGCGTTCAATATGCCTATGCAGGAATTGGTCACTGAATATTGCTGGAATGAAATCTGGAATCGCCCTGGATTAGATCGTAAAACAAGAAGCATCATTAATCTCTCCATGATTACCGCTTTAAATCGCCCTCATGAGCTAAAGCTTCACGTACGAGGCGCAATTAATAATGGATTAAGCAAAGAGGATATTCAGGAGGTATTTTTGCAGGCGGCGATTTACTGTGGGGTACCTGCAGCGATTGATAGTTTCCGATGTGCGAAAGAGGTCTTTGCGGAGATGGGAATTTAGGACGGCAATCTAACAATTTGAGGGAGAAGTAAAAATGTCAATATTTCGTGCAGGTCTAGCCTTGGTATTTTTGCTGGTGATGACCAACCAGTCATTTGCCCAAGCAATCTCTAAAGATTATCAAAAGAATTGCGCTCGCGAGCAAGTAGCTGAACATCAAGGCATTAAAGGTAAAACCCTCACTGAGGAGGACTTTACAGCCTATTGCGCTTGCCAAGCCGACTTCATTTCTAAAAATGCTTCGAATCGACAAGTTAATGAGCTAGTCATGAATCCAAAAGCAAAGCCTGAGTGGCTCAAGACTCTAGAGTCAAAGGCTATTAAGGCTTGCATTGCAGACCCTAAAATGAGTACATAGGATTTAGGAAGCAAATGGATAACTTTGGCCCCGTTATTTTGATTGAAGTAGTGCTGATTTTTGGAGGAGTTTTACTATTCGCATGGTGGCAGTTACGCGATCTTCGGAAAGAACGAGAAAAAAATCAGAAGAAAAAAGAGCAAGAAACTTAGTGGCTGACTCAGCACTCTGCCTATTTTCTGAAATCATCGCGTAGACCAGGGCTTAACTTGATTCACCATAATGCTTTGCTATTTTGATTCATTCTATTTCTTACCCAACAGCGCTACTTGTAAAACTGCTTATCTCGAGGCTATCCTTTGATTAAAACCGTTCTCCACACATCTGCCTTACTAAGCTCCTCCTTACTATTTGGAGGCATGCTGTTATTTTCCGCAAGCTTTGCCGCATTTCTATTTAAATCTTTACCACCAGAAGAAGCTCGTGCATTAATACGCAAGGCCTTCCCATCTTTTTATATATTTGTTGCCATCACATCACTCATTGCAGCGCTACTAGCTATAACGAGCAGTTTATTTAGCGCTAGTATTTTGGCGCTCATTTTTCTAACCACTATTCCTACTCGTCAAATCCTGATGCCCGCAATCAATGCAGCTGCGGATGCAAAGCTGAAGCAGCGTTTTTTAGTGTTACATGGTTTATCTGTTGTTATAACCCTGGTACATATCGTCGCGGTTGGATTTGTGATTGTTGATTTAGCAGCCCAATAAGCCGACCTATTTTCAGGTTACTAACGCTATGACAGGACGCATCAAGAAAAAACTGATTCTGTCTGAGTTAAGTAACTTACCAGGTCCACAACCCGAATTATTGATTTGCCCACTTTGCGACAGAGCCATCCCAAAATCGCAGCGAGATGAGCACCACCTGATTCCTAAATCTCATGGGGGTCGTCAAACTGCAGTCTTACATCGCATTTGCCATCGACAGATACACGCCGTCTTTACTGAAGCTGAGCTAGCGCGCCAATATAACACTGTTGAACAACTTAAACTACAAGCTGACTTAGCAGGATTTATTGAGTGGGTTCGCTTAAAGCCCGATGAATTTTTTGAGCGTACACGCAAAAGTCGAAGGCTAAAGTCTACGTAGTGTCTTGGTGTCAGTACAAAATGTAAAAGGTTATCTTGCTAGCTAGGCAAAATTAGTCAAAGGCTCTTATGATGGGAGATTACTTTTTTAAGAGATTAATGATGTATTGACATTAATCTGAGTTAATTTTTAATACCATCAAATTATGAGTTATCAACTGGTCTGGTTTAAGCGTGACTTGCGCTGTGAGGACCACGCCGCCCTTGTCGAAGCTATAAAGCGTGGACCTATTCGGTGCATTTACGTCATTGAGCCAACGCTTTGGCTGCAACCAGATGTCTCCCTTCAACATTTTGAGTTCATTCGAGAATCCCTTCAAGACCTAGATGCCCAACTGCGTTTACGTGGCGGCTCTTTAGAGATCCATGAAGGTGAACTGATTGAGGTGCTTACTAAAATTTGGCAAGCCAATCCTTTTCAGGACATCCATTCTCATGAAGAAACTGGAAATGGATTTACTTACGCCAGAGATCGAGAACTTGGTAACTGGTGCAGGTCTCACGGCATTCAATGGGGTGAATATCCCCAGTTTGGCGTGACTAGGGGTCTTAAGAACCGTAATGTATGGCAAGCCAATTGGCAAAGACACATGGAAGCACCCTTACATGATCTCTCACAGATTCATTTTTGGAAAGCCCCTCTTTCAAGCACCTTAGTACTGAATTCAGGCACTTCTCTTTTAACGCCCTCAACAATGCAGGCGCCTCAGCACTTGCACCACAACCCTCCCCGCAGACAACACGGAGGAAGGTCTGTCGCCCTCAAAACACTCAATAGTTTTTTAAAGCAACGAAGCATGCAGTACCGCGGCGGGATTTCTTCACCTCTATCCGCGCCAGATGCTTGCTCCCGCTTATCGGTATATCTGAGCTATGGGTGCCTTAGCATTAGAGAAGTAGTTCAAGCTACAAACGAAGAATTACTGCAAACTCCGCCTCAAGCTAGCCGAAAAATATCAGGTCTGAGTGCCTTCATGAGTCGCTTATATTGGCATTGTCATTTCATTCAAAAGCTAGAGAGTGAACCTGAAATCGAATGGCAAAACATGCACCGCGGATATGACGGACTCCGTGAGAATGAATTTAATCAAGATTACTTTAATGCCCTAAAGGACGCTAAGACGGGCTGGCCCATGGTAGACGCCTGCGTCACTATGCTGCGCGAGACGGGATGGCTTAATTTTAGAATGCGTGCAATGCTGGTCTCTGTTGCCGCCTACCCACTTTGGCTGCATTGGAGACCGGTAGGGGAATGGTTAGCTACTCAGTTTTTAGACTATGAGCCAGGCATCCATTGGAGTCAGCTACAAATGCAATCCGGCACAACCGGAATTAATGTGACTCGCGTCTATAACCCCATTAAGCAAGCGCAAGACCAGGACCCAAAAGGCATTTTCGTTAGAAAGTGGCTTCCTTACATGCGACAGATACCAGATACATGGATATTTGAGCCATGGATGATGCCTCAGGAAGTGCAAAAGAGTATCGGACTCTATACTGGTAAAGAAATCCCAGATCCAGTGGTAGAAATTGCCATTGCCACAAAGCAATCTAAAGATCGTCTATATGCTAGACGTAACTTGTCAGAAGTTCGGGCTGGTAAAAAATCTGTTATTGATAAACATGCCTCGCGAGCAAAAAGAAATGAACGCAACAGCTCTAAGGCCAAAGGGGAAGATACAAGCTCACAATTTACTTTTGAGTTTTAGATGTGTCCTGATAAATCCATTAACCAAGATGTAGTTTGAATCCTTATTTAAGGTGATGCTCATAGATTTTTTTACTCTACCTAGCATGCCTCAAACGTGAGACCTACGCTTTAAATAAACCCCAGCTATTGCTAACTGGGGTTGTTGTTTGACTATCAGGCTGGAGTAAATGGCTTTGATGACTTACAGAAATCTACTATTAACTCTGAAAAGCCGAGATAGCGTGCGTTTGTTTTTCTAAAGCTTTCTAGTTCGGCAATTGCTGGTGAAACTTCATTTTTGTAGCCAGCATCCTCATATCCAGGATGAAAAGGGGCTTCTTGGACTAGTTTATTGCTCATGATGAATATCCTTATTCAGTAAGTGAAAATTGAATCAAATGATCTGTATTGCCAAAAACTGAATTAGCTCGGAAGTGCGCGCATGCGAAATCTCCTAAAGTTCCATATCAATATGGCTGCCGCTCCCCCTGTCCCTGATACCTGAGAGATTCACACTGCAGCGTGGCTGAGTGCTTGCTCCTTCGGTGCACCATAAAGATGGTGACTCTCCAGACGGCTATTTAGGATAAGCAGTACCTTCCTGATGGATACCTGAGCGTTCATGGGAGTTTGCGCCTTCGGTGGAGATAAAACCTCACTCTCCTGCTTGCGAAAAAGTATATCCTTAAGTCTGGAATCTATTCAAGTGTTATTTAATCCAATCCGTGTTTTGGACAAGCTTTTGCTATGTTGGACAACTAAGTGAATGCTGTCTTAGTCGCTGCAGTTGACTGCAAAGCGTTGATTTAAAGGAATTGGGGAGTACTTTGGTAGCCTGCCCAGCACGATTCGAACGTGCGACCTACGCCTTAGAAGAAATTGTGGCTGCTGAAAAGTCCAACAAATTCAATGACTTACACGATAAAAATGGCGCTGTGTAATAAACTGTGCGATGCGGTTTAGAGTGTGTTGAGCGCTTAAAAGACTCAATTTAATAGTACTGATTCAAACCATGTGCTCAATACGGGCCTTCTAAAGCGAGAGAATCTTGATACCCGTAGATACTATGCCATCGATAGCAAAGGCGGCTGTACATAAAACAGTTGTGAAAACTGCAATAGCAGTGGAAGATACGTAAAAGCATGGTTTGTGCTTAACATTTAGATTGTCGTGCTTCTCAGGCTTGCGCTGCTTATTTGTCTTGTATTGCATATTTATTTCCTAAAGCATATTGATTATTGATTGGGTCTAATACTTCTAATAATTTGATGGTTATCCTATGATTTTCGAGGGCACTACTAGTGAATTTATTTTGCGCCAATTAAATGAAACTTTTGTGACACCGGTTGTTTGGGATTTTTTTTAAATTAGTTTTGATAGTAATTTAACTAGTCTTTATGGAATAATTTGTTGTATCACTGTGTAATAAATCGTGCAATAACGCAGGTCGTTTGACTACTTATTCTAGAGTGCGGATTTAATTGCTTTAGTGGCCACATCCTCTAACCAAGCAAAGTCTATTTGACCATGTGCCTCACAAATAAACCAAGGCTCTCTTGAGTCTGGCTCGAGCATCACTCCATACTCAATTAATTTCCAGGCAAATTTTTGATATAGGGTATTGTTCACTTTTCGCCACTGGCGATAATTATTGGGTACTTCCCTAGAAAAGTGAATGCCAAACATTGCAGGCGGTCCAGCAAAAGCATGTTCAATTCCAGCAGCAGTAAAGACACGACCTAATAACGCTTTAATCTTCTGTCCCGCCTCATCCACTGTTTTAAGAGCATTGGTTTTTCCCAAAATATCTAAGGTTGCATATGCTGCACTTAAGCTGACTAAATTGGCAGTATAGGTTCCACCATGCACAACACCTCCATGATGAGAACCAACCACGTCCATCACCTCGGATCTTCCACCAAAAGCCGCAATAGGATAGCCGTTGCCCATGGCCTTAGCATACGTTGTTAGGTCTGCATAAATTCCATACAAAGATTGAGCGCCACCCTTAGCTACCCTAAACCCCGTTTTAACTTCATCAATAATGAGAATCGTACCGTTTTCGGTACATAGATCACGCAATCTTTGTAACCAGCAATTACAGGCTGCAATACTGCCTGCGTTACCAATAATTGGCTCCAATAAAATACAGGCTAAGGAATCTTTCCTTGCCATAAAAAGTTGCTCAAGAGATTCATAATTATTGAGCTCAATAAAGTCAACCAGCTCGCACGTATTGTTAGGAATACCTGCCCCAAATGGAATAATTTTGGGGGGAAGAAGATCGCCAGAATTCCAATTTTCGATATCAGATTTCCACATCATTTCATCAACTAGGCCATGAAAGCTACCTTCTACAATAGCAATTCGATCTCTGCCAGTAAAACCACGCGCTGTTCTGACTGCGCCCATCACTGCTTCGGTACCAGAATTAGCAAAACGTAACTTATCAATTTGTGGGCATAGCGCTTTGATTTGCTTCGCCACCTCTGTATCTAGAGATGTAGAAAAACCCGATAGCGTTCCGCCTTCCTGAATTTGTCGAATAACGGCCTGGTCAATACGATCATCGCGATAGCCCAAGATAATTGGGCCATATCCCAAACGAAAATCAATGTATTTTTTGCCATCGCAGTCCATCAGCTGAGCCCCCTTGGCTGAGGAGATAAATACAGTTTGCTCATCACCCCAATAGCGGTAATTTTCTGCTACCCCTTGAGGCATGTGCAAGTGCGCTTCTTGCATGAGTTTGACTTGATTCTTTAATGTCATGATCTGTATAACCGTTATGGAAGCAAATTTTGTGATTGAGGGCGTAAATAAGTACCAACCCGATCTTCCAATAATTTGACTACATGCAACTCAGCAGCAGATGCCCCATATGTTTTTTGAGCCTCCTCGAAAAGGCTTTGAACAAATTGACCCATAGTCAACGTAAAGCCCTGAGACTGCGCAATTTGATTGACCAAATCCAAATCTTTACAACATAACGCTAGAGAAAAACTTGGGTCATAGTGACCTGCAAAAATCGATGGAATGTCATGTTGAGCTACCCAGCTATTACCAGCACTTGATTGAATCGCTGCAGCAACAATATCTAATGGAATATCAGCCTTAGCACCTAACATCAAAGCCTCACCGATCACTGCGGCATGTGTAAACCATAGCAGATTGGTGAGTAACTTAATCGTAGCCCCATTACCAGGTTTACCAACATAAAATATTTTTTCGCCAAGAACTTCAAAAATGGGTTTCCACATCGCAAAATCTGACTGCTTACCGGCAACAAAAATCGATAATTTACCAAGTGCTGCAAAGTCAACAGCATTAGTCACTGGCGCCTCTAAAAAGCCTACATTCTTTTGTTCCAGTAGGTTTGATAACTCTTGTGCTAGCTCTACCGAACTGGTGGAAGTATCAATAATGGTCGATCCTGGCTTTATTACATTAATGAGCCCGCCGCCACCAAACATTACCTCTTTAACTTGTGTTGGACCTGGCAATGAACAAATCACTACATGGGATTGCTCACCGATTTGCGCAATACTTTCAGCAAGACTTGCGCCTAATGAGACTAAATTTATTGCTTTATGAGACTCGAGATCAAATACGCTTAGCCTATAACCCGCTTTTAATAAATTAGCTGCCATGGGATTGCCCATATTACCTACGCCAATAAAGCCAATTAGTGGGTCATTCATCTTTATAGACATTTCTAAAGACGCTTAAACTCAAGAAAATGTTGGTGCTTTTCTGTGCGATCTTCATACTCAAAACTATAGCTTGATAGCAATTTCTTGGCATCGCTAAAATTATAGGTGCGATAGTGAATCGTCTGTGCCATGACACGATTATCTTTGTCATCTAAGTAATAGTGCTTAGTGAACCCCAGCTCTAAAGGTTCAATCTTTTGTGAATAGATCATCCCATTAGAAATTGGCTTTTCATAATCATAGTGTGGTCCTTGAATTCCCAGTAGCAATTTTCCGCCGGACTGAACAAATTTACTTAAACTTTCAAGTCCAAGATGGTTTGCTTGCTCATCATAGATATGGCTAACTAGAAATGGTTCTTTATTGCCATCAATCACGAAATACCAAACGCCGCCATATGAAAAAACTAAACGATATTGCTGCTCAAGACTTAACTCGGTAATATTTTGCTGACTTAACTTAATATTTGGATACGTCTCTAAACGTTTTTGTGCTATGTCAAGCATCGATTGAGTTAAGTCTATGCCACGGATATTGGCTGTTGGTTCACGCTTGGCAATCTCCTCCAAAATTAAACCCGTGCCGCACCCAATCTCCAAAACATTCTCAAAAGGATGATGACTAAGTAATCCATCAACAATTGCTGGATAGTCGTAATACCCTGAGGTCATAATCGTGTCGTAATGTGCCGACATCTTGGTGTAATCGCCCATCTGCTTTCCATTTCCAATAAGAGTCTTGCAATTTAAGGATTAAAAGCTTTGAGTGGGTGCTTTCTTGCACTATAAACGAAGATTTATGAGCAATAGGTATGATCCAATCTAAACCTTGCCAATGGAGCACTGTATTGAAGCTAGAGTAACGATTAATAAGAGAATTTGGCCTGCCCAGCACGATTCGAACGTGCGACCTACGCCTTAGAAGAATTCGTGGCTACTGGAATGTCTATATATTTTAATGACTGAAACGCATAAATCGGCGCTGTGTAATAAACTGTGCAATGCCTTAATAGAGATTATTCATTTACGTACTTACTTAAGTCCCATACAGTTTGCATAGTAGGTAACAGTTGCAGGCCAGTCTGAAAATATCCCCTTAATACCAACTTGCTTAGCTAGTACATCTAAAACCTCGTAAATTTGGCCATCGGTGTAAATGGCAGATTTAATTGACTGGTGGTACCAGCCTCCCCCCTTATTCATCGGCCCATCACGCTCTAGAGACCATGTAATGATGTTTAATTTAGCCTCTTTTGCCGCCCTAGCGTAAGCCGATGGAGTAATCTCTCCATTACTACCTGTGGTCAGCAGCACCCATATAGGAGGAGCAATATATCGCACTCCTTTCGCATAGAGCTCTTGCATGGTTGGCTTTAAATTTTCAGGCTGTGCAGCATTAAATCCTTTCTGCTCATATCTACCATCCAAATAAATTGCTTGCTTTCCAAACTCGGGTTCATTCTGAATCCAATAAATCACATCACTCAAATTAAAGGATTGTGGAAAAACATCTTTTGGAGAAACGCCAGCTCGCTTATAGTCATTAATGAGAGCTTGTGCATATTGGTCTTGGGTAAATCCTAAATAAGGCATTGGCACAACTGCTTCTTTTAACTCAGGAGTAAATTTACCGCCAAATTGTTTAAACAAAGCGATAGATTCTTGATGCGTTAATAAAGTACCGCCCGCCTCTGAATACAATTCGGTCCTCCAACTTGGTGTGCCCGCCAGATATGACTGAATATCCTGAGCATTTTTATTGAACCCAGCCATCTTGCCGCGCAGGGTTTTAAATTCGTCTAGGGTGATATCAGTTGTACGGCACTCCGCTAGCGCAGGCTCTGTGCCATTTGCTGGGGTAAAGGGCTTGGTGCACTTTTCTTGTAAATTTGTTAGCAATATATTCGTTGTTGCTTGTAAATCATTTTGCGCATGGCGACAAACCAATTGTTTATCTTGAGTAAACGTGACATCACATTCAAAAATACCAGCCCCCATGAGTGCGGCAGCTTTATTGGACTGTACGGTATGTTCGGGAAACTCTAAGGGTGCTCCACGGTGAGCTATAGAAAATGATGTTGGTTTGGGAGTATTACTAGTACAACTTTTTAGCTTCCTTTTTAAGGGCCCCTCTTTCATTGCGTCAATTAAATAAAAGGGTCTTACTCCGTATTGGGTATTTTGACCAAATACTGGAAGACTCATGAACAGGAAGGATGCAAGAATCAAAGAAAGAAATTTTGATTGAAATTGCATGTTTATCTTATTAGACACATTAGAAAAGCGGACTAATTGAAACCGCCTTGTTTTTCCATAAAATAATTTTAGACTCCCCCACCGCAGTCCAATGATCTGAATCATCGTCAAATGGCTCAGACGCAATCGTGTTAATCATCTTCGATTGAGCTTGTTTTTTATGTAAATCAGGCGTCCCATAAAAAAGGGATGGTGACTGCTGATCACTTGAATATCTAAAAGCCCAAATAGATTTACCATCACTTAGGGCTGCTGAAAATCTAAACGGTTCAGTTGCCCCATTAGCCTCTAAAAGAGAGATGACCTTTTCGATTGCCTTTTTGATGCCGCGTATAGGGTCTTTCTCCAATCCACAAGAAAGCGCTAGCAAGAAAAAAGCCTCACTATCTGTGGTGCCTAGTCGGTGATTATAATAATCCTTTGAAATCAAAGACTCAATATCTCGGCGCAGAAATTGCCAATGTCCAATTTGGCCATTATGCATAAAGCTCCATTTGCCATATGTGTAAGGGTGACAATTAGCTCGGGAGATACTGGTACCTGTAGTAGCCCGTACGTGAGCTAAAAATAGACCACTTTTGACATGCTGACTCAGCTGTCTTAAATTCTCATCATTCCATGCAGGTAAAACATCCTTAAATAGTCCCGGAGTTTTTTTACCCCCATACCAAGCTACCCCAAAACCATCACCATTGGTGGTAAAGCTAGATTTTGTAGCTTTAAGGCTTTGGGAGATCAGTGAATTCTTTTGCAAAAAAAGAAGATTTTCTAGATAAATCTTTTCTCCAGCGTAGGCCATCCATCGACACATGTATTAACTCCTCGTGTAAGGCCACAGATTAAAACATCCTAAGCAAATCGAATCAACATCACTCATTGATGATGACAGCAGCCTTCGATTTAATGACTTGCTCAAGCTCATGACTTGTGAGATAGCAAACTGTGGTCTTTGATTTGGCAACCTCATATTGCTCATCTTCAATCGCCTTGATTGGGTATCGCCCCGCCTTTAAAGGCGTGAGCCCAATTACGTCATCATCAAGAACTGTTTTAGCTAAAAAGCTGTCGATTACTTTTAATTGCATGTTTCAATTCTACAAAATCTATATGACAGCCTCTTTATACAGATAAATTATTAAGTAATAGTAATTTAGGTATTGTGAATTATTACTTACCTGTCAAAACAATTATCCTTGATTGAAATGCGGCCATGCAACAATAAAAGTCTGATTATTTGTGTCTAGAGTGCCATTAAAATTTCATATGACAGCTGTTAAATAACTTCCCAGGAACATTTTCCCTGGAATATAACGTCTTCAATCATTTTTCAAGGAGATTTTGGCCATGCAAGTGAACAAAAGTAATGCAAAACTATTTGAACTCAAAAGTTTTAGTAGAAAGTTAAACCTGGAAGAGCGTCCAAAAGATCGGCTGATCATCAAACATCTGCGGCGACGCAAAAATAACTTCTTATTTGATTTTGATGAGCCCAATGATCGCTCATTTCAGTCCGGAGTAAATTATGAATAAGGATATTTTGTTTCACACCCCAGGACGAGGCACATATCTGACTCTTTCATGCACCGCCTTATTGGCCGTAATTTTTATCTTGTGCTTTTATGCGTAAACCCTAATTTCTGTTATCTAGCCATCCATGTGATGGCTTTTTTCTTTATGCCGGAATGGCAAAGTGCTTATGCAGGGGATTGCATTAGTCTCTTGATGCTCCATTAAGATACCCTTTATGAATTCTTGGTTCAATTCTGTAGATATCTATTGTGAGCGCTTAGATGCAAGTTTTTGGGCTGAGCCCATTAATGCCATGAGCAACCTGTCATTCATCGTGGCAGGATTTTTTCTGTGGCGCCTAAGATCTTCCCGCTCCAAACTAATGGCTATTTTGATAATCTTCATTGGCCTAGGTAGTTTTAGCTTTCATACTTTTGCAAATCGCCTTACTGGTCTAATTGATGTCTTAGCAATAGCACTCTATTTAGTAACCTTTGCATTTCTCATCCCCAAGCAATGGTCGAGAAACTCGATGTTGATTCAGTCGGGGTCAGTTATCCTACTCATCCTCAGCATTGTTTTAGCTCAATTATTAATAACTTACTTAAATCCCGCTCTACCTTGGTTACCCCCTGGCATGTACCTAGGCGCTTGGTTGGCGCTGATTATGTATGCATTGGCCACCCAATACTCGAATCTGTCAGCGGCTCGTTTCTTATGGATGGCGGTCATTGTTTTTCCAGCCTCCCTACTGAGTCGTCAAATTGATATGTCCCTATGTGACTCTATTGGTGGTTCGCATTGGTTATGGCATTTATTAAATGGGCTAACCTTGTATTTGAGTAGTTATGGTCTATGCCTAAAGCGCTCTAAACTTCAGTAGCTCTAGATTTTTTTCAGGTTTAAAACTAGGCGCATGGATAGGTTTTTGAATGTGCACTCTCTGCTAATGTGTCATTAATTGAAAATTTTTTCAATGGAAATAAATCCACCAAACAATCTCATTGAAAGTATTAGCTCTTTTTGTTTAAGGTCACTTATAAAGCTAGTTTTCAAGAAATTTATACGGCCGCCTCAAAGTGTTAAAACCCAGCGATTCATACTGGGGATGATCACCCCTTTACTCTTTGGTATCAAAGGTATGAAGAGAGAATTTATTAGCTTGAAAGATTTCAGCGTCGAAATTCTTAACCCACCTAACAAAAAAACCGATAAGGTAATTTTATATATCCATGGCGGTGCATTTTGCCTCGGAAGCCCAAAAACACATAGATCGATTACAACCAGACTTGCAATGCTTACAGGCTACTCGATATGGACTCCAGACTATAAGCTTGCGCCTGAATATAAATACCCGGAAGGTCTTTCTAATGTATTAGATTGCTACCTCAAATTAATCGAAATTGGATTTACTGCTAATCAAATCATCATTGGCGGAGACTCAGCTGGAGGTAGCCTTGCACTGGCGCTAGCACTCAAACTAAAGAAGCTAGGACTCTTGCTACCCAATAAGATATTTTTAATATCTCCCGTTACAGATTTTGAGGTTCGGAGTCCAATAACTGAACTTGCAAAAGAGATTGACCCAATGATTTCGATAGGGTTAATGAAACAGGCTTTTGATTGGTACAAATATGACTCAAAAGATATCTATCACAGTCCGCTTTCACAGGATCTCAGTGGATTTCCGCCCTTACTGATACAAGTTGGTAGCGAAGAAATACTTCTAGCTGACTCATTGAAACTTGCTGAAGTTGCTGAGGAATTTAAGATTAATACCACGTTACAAATTTATAAAGAGAGATGGCATGTATTTCACTTACAGGCTACATATTTACAAACTGCAAGGAGCGCTATCAATGAGATAGCTCTTTTTTGTAAAGTCTAAAGGGATGCAGAATTTTTGGCCTGCCCAGCACGATTCGAACGTGCGACCTACGCCTTAGAAGAATTCGTGGCTACTGGAATGTCTATATATTTCAATGACTTAGATTAATAAATCGGGACTGTGTAATAAACTGTGCAATGCAGTTTGGGGTCTTTGGGCGACCTGAATTAATTAGTGTCGGTTAAACCGACATTACAGCGTCAGGGCCGCGATGGGCTGTTGCTAATCACAAAGCAATCTATCGCACGAAGTTTAGTTAACCTCAAAAAAACAATTTGTCCAACTATGGACGAATAAACAAATCCTTACCATTCTTAATGGTCTTCACAATCTGAATATCCTTAATTTCCATTGGGTCCACTTTCATTGGATTGCGGTCAAGAATCACCATATCCGCAAGTTTTCCAGCTGTAATAGTGCCCTTTGATGCCTCTTCTTTGTACTGATATGCAGGCATAGCAGTAAAGCCACGCAGAGCGGTATATGGATCTATGCGTTGATTGGGTCCTAAAGTACTGCCTCCATAGGTCTTGCGATTAACCGCAGTCCAAATCGTGAACAATGCACTGGGGCCAGATGAAGGCGTGTCATTGTGAAGGCCAAATTGCATTCCTTTTTTCTTAGCCAAATTGAGTGGAACCATATTGTTAGCTCTCTCGTCCCCCAGAATCCGTCTATACACTTCCCCATACATCCAGATGTGGTTAGGCATGAATTGGGGCAAGATTTTATTGGCCTTGTATTGGTCGAGTTGATCATCACGAACAAAGAATGAATGAGAGATCACTGATCTACGATCTTCAGTAACGCCCGTTTCTTTTATTGCTTTAGAAATTCCAGAAAGCGCCATATCAATACCAGCATCGCCATTGGAATAGCCGAAATACTGGATATTTTTTTCATAAGCTAACTTTGCGTACTTATTAACCAAATCCTGGGAAGCAACAGCCATACCGCGCCATTCTTTTGGAAATCCTGTAGTGTCGTTATAAGGCTTGGTGAAATAGGCCAAACGCAATTGTGGCGCACCGTCTGTAGAAACCAATATTCCAGCAACCTTAAAGCCGCCATCACCCTTGGTATAGACTCCAAAAGGATAATTTTTATTAGTTGCAAGCAGTTGATCAACCACATCATAGGTGGGAAGCGCAATCAGGTCTAAGCTGATCACATTACGATCAACTGCTTGGCGCATATTACTAATATCTTGAATCGTAGTTTCATAACTTTGCGCAGTAGTGTATCCATTTGAGACATAGATCTGTTCGGCTTTGCGATAAGTTTCCATCATTAAATCTTGAGAATACTTACCGAATACCTTCGCTGTTGCCTCGAAATTAGGATCACCAATCAACTCACCAGTGAGTTTTCCTGTCTTTGGATCAACGGGCAGCATACCTTGTTTGACTTTAGTGGCTTTGGTAAATCCTAGCTTATTTAGTCCCGCAGTATTCACAATCCCGGTAAGGGTAGAAATATTATTAACAAATACTGGTTGATTCGGAAATGCTACATCTAACTGAGCAATGGTTAAAGGACCATCGGTAAGAAAAGCGTCTGCATACTCTGCGCCAATAATCCAACCATTAAATGGCCTTGCTTCTGCTTTCAAGCGGTCTATTAGCTGCTTAGTAGTTTTCGGCGGATTTTTTGAAAAGTACCCCAGATTGACAGCGAGAGTGTTCTGAGCAATCAGAGTAAAGTGGCCCCAAGCATCTATAAATCCCGGTAATAGAGTTTGACCTTTTAAATCCTGCATTACTGGATTAGCGCCGGCTCCATTTAAAGCGTCTCGCAGATTGCCAACAAAAGTAATCTTCTTACTCTTTACCACAACCGCTTCAACATACTGTGGCTTATCACCCTCCATCGTCAGGATGTCGCCATTGAAATAAATCGCTGCATTGTCGGCAAAGACTTGGGTGGCAATCAAAAGTAAGCATGCGGCTAAATGCAGTTTAAGAATTTTCATGAGTTAATTACTGTTTGACAGATTTGAGGCTAGTGGCAACTGGAGGGGAAATAGGAGAATTGATAATTTTTACCTCAGTAAATACTGCCTCCTAATATTAATGTGCATCTTACTGTAAGGAGTCTTTTACCAATCGAAATCCTAAATGCGACATAGGGCTATATGGATCTGCACCCCGACGTGCGCTTGGACGATACGACTGGCAGTAATCTTCATTGCATAAAAAGGATCCACCACGAATGACCCGTTTTGGGGCATTGGGTGGAACGCCATAATCATCAGGATCATACGAATTACTAGGTCCAAGAGGATTATTCACAACGCTATTTCCATACTCCTTAGCTTGTATTGCAAAATAATCAGCGCGATACCAATCGGCAGCCCATTGCCAAGCATTACCAGTCATATCAAACAAGCCATACCCATTTTGAGGATATGTCCCAACGGAACTGGTACCGATTGCGCCGCCAGCTTTAGGACTTATGACTGGACTCACTACCGGGAATGCTTGCTTTTTTACATCCCAAATATTGGCTGGCAGCTTACCCTCTTGCTCTAGTTGGTCGCCCCATACATAGGTTGCTTGATTTAAGCCTCCTCGAGCCGCAAACTCCCATTCTGCTTCGGTAGGCAATCTCTTTCCAGCCCACTTGGCGTATGCCAAAGCATCTTCGTAACTCACTTGAACTACTGGATGATTGCCTTTGCCATCAATATTACTTTTTGGGCCAGTTGGATGCCGCCAATTTGCACCAGGCACATAGGCCCACCATTGAGAGTAGTCATTCAGATTAACTTTGGTCTTTGTACCAACAAAAACCATTGCTCCAGCTACAAATACTGAGGCTGGCGGCTTAGGAGTTCCTGGTGGAAGTTGTACGCGAATGGTTTCCCAATCGGGAACTTGCTCTGCGGTGGTTTTGTAATTGGTTTCTTTTACAAATTGTGCGAATTGATCATTAGTGACATGAGTGGTATCCATCCAAAATCCAGACACCTTCACTTTATGTGTAGGCTTCTCATTGGCTTGCGCTTTTTTATGATCACTACCCATTAAAAATTCACCACCAGGAACCCAAGCCATACCTTTTGGGCCATTAACGCCATCACCTAAACGGATTTCTGAAATAGCTTGCTGAGGCTTAGAAAAGAAATTAGTCCAGAGTAAATAAGAACCTAATCCGAAAGCTGCAAGAACTGCAATCAGCAACACGCGACCCTGCAGATTTTTCATCTTGCTACTTTCCTAACGGGATGCTAATGGTCGAAATCATGGCATACCCTTCAACTCGGTTCTGCGCCCAGAACTCTTTATAGGCACGTAAATTAATATAGGCTTGTTTTTTACCAATATTAAGTAGATATCCAATTTGTGGGCCAATGGCTGCAACTTGGGATTTGAAGGCTCCTACCCTATTTCCGCTACCAGAGTCCGCAGTGAGTTGATAGTAGCCATATCCCGCAATACCCACCTGCCAATTTTGCGATAGAAATTGTGAAATAGACCAATCCAAGTGGGAATCAATGCCATTCTTGTAATTGGTTTGATTGTTCATCCAGTTATAAGTGGCACCCAGCACGCTAGAAAATTCTAAGCCTATAGTGTTGTTCAAATAAGTGTAACCACCACCAGCATCCATTGCAGCATGACCAATACCAATACTAGAAAGACTGGTTGCACTATAGGTACCCACTGGTATATCTCCAGTCACATAGGTCATAAAATTATTATTACCTTTATTCCAAGCCAAACTGGCCAGGGGATATATATCAGTACTTCCTGTTACCGAATTTGCTTTATTAAATTCAGTATTTAGACTTGAGACGCTTGTAAATGCTGTAGTGGTATTGGAACCAGGACCCCAGCCTACTCCAACATAGGGCTGCCCGCCTAAGATCTTTTCCTCTGCTGAGTATCCCAACTGAAATAAGAAAATGGATTCTCTGGCGCTTAAGCCAGCATTAACACTTTGGCCATGTTGAAAGTTTTTTGATTTATCTGCACTACCACTATAGACATAAGGCATCAATACCAATGACCAACCAGGTTGTGATGGAACTGCAGCCATACTGGCGTATTGACCAGACATCCAAAAGGGAACTCCACCCTCATCTGCCAATAGTGCTTGTGACGAAAAGAAGCTGATTGAAATCAAAAAAAGTTTAGAAAAAATTCCTAAACCTCTTTTGCAAATCTGGCTATGCACTCAATATTTCCTCTTAACGCTGATTAAAGTTGGTTAAGTTAGCAGGTGGAGGGTTGGGGAACTTCTTAACCGAGGCAAGATACTCTTGAATTACTTTGAATGCGTTAACTGAAATGGATTCATAATTTACTAACTGTAAATCTTCATGCGGATCCATTTCGATGTTGTAAACCTTTGGGTAGTATATTGGAACTGAATTAGCAGCTATTCCGCCAAGCATTTGTTGTCCAGTGCCCGTGCGATTCATATCCCTAAAATACATTCTCCACTGCTTCCAGCGTACTGCTACTAAATCTGCGCCAATAAAGGACATTAAATGTTCGCGATTACCTATTTTGTTCTTACCAGTAAGCGTATCTAATTGATTGACTCCATCAATGGCTCGATCTGTTGGTAGCTTAGCACCTAAGACAGCGGCAAAGGTAGGCATAAAGTCCATGATCGAAAACATGGCATATGAAGAGGTATTTGGAGCGATATGACCAGGCCAGCGAATAAAGCAAAAAGTCCGAACAGCGCCTTCCGTGGCCTCGCCTAAATCCCCTCGAAACGGTCCATTTGACCCCATGTCAGGAGCGCCCAAACCCAATCGATCATAAGTCATCATGTATTGTCCGGTACTGCCATTATCAGAGGCAAAAACCAAAATAGTATTGTCCTCAATATTCATTTCTTTGAGGGCATCCATGATTTGGCCAACGTGATAATCCCCTTCCATCAATTTGTCGCCGTACTGACCAATGCGAGACTTTCCTGCAAATTGTTTAGAGGAAAGATTGGGGGAGTGACCCATTGAGAACGGCAGATAAAGAAAGAATGGTTTACCAGCGGCATTCTCTTGCTTCATGAATGCAATTGATTTTTCTGTCAATTCATTATCAATCTCTGCTCTGACCTCCATCGTAAATGGCTTCACACGCTCAAGCGGTCCATTTCCTTTTTGCTGACTAATCCAAGGTCCTTTTTCATACAAGACCTTAGCGGGTACATTTGAATAGGAGTGTGTTTGTATGGCTTGTGCAACGTAGGTGGCAGAGTCCCAAGAGACATCCGGCGGCAAACCATAATACTGATCAAATCCATGAGCGCCAGGCAAGCTTTGAGGTGCTGCGCCCAAATGCCATTTGCCAAAGATTGCCGTTGCGTAACCTGCATCTTTAAACAATTTACCCATTGTGTAGGCTTTGCCTGGCAAAGTGCTAGGAGTACCAGCTTCTGCAACAAGTGACAAACCATTCCGAATGGAGTATTGCCCGGTCATTAATGCAGCACGAGATGGTGTGCATGCTGGCTCTACCAAATACTGGGTCAGCTTCAGCCCACTCTTGGCTAATTCATCAGTGCGTGGCGTAGGAGCACCTCGTAATTCACCGCCACCGTAAGGCCCCATATCACCATAGCCTACGTTATCTGCAAGAATGAAAACAACATTCGGTTTCTTTTTGGAGGATGCTGGGGCCGACTGTGCAAATACAGTTGGCGCAGCGATTGAAATAGATAAAACTCCAATCAATACTCTTTTTAAAAACATTTCAATTCCTATGCTGTTATTAATACAACTACCTATTTATTTGTGTAACCTTTGAAATCTTCACCAACCTTGATATTTGGGTACTTCTTCACACTTTGCTCGTAACCCTCTATCCATTTAAAGCTTGGGGCGTAAACCCAACCCAAGGTCAGATCCGTATACATAAGGTTATTATCTTCATGCGGATCACTACTCAAGTCGTAAATCATCGGAATCTGTGCTTTCACATAAGGCTGCTGAATAGAAACTGGAGATTGCGCGTACCGGAAGATCGTCTTATATGTTTTCCATTTAATAGACATTAATTCGCCATCGATACCAAAGAATGGATATAAATCACGACCAGTTGTTTTACTTTTACCCAGCATGAATTGCGAGGCATCAACACCATCGATAGGTCGATCCTTAGGAACTAAATTAGATGAGCCAACCATACCAGCGATTGTTGGCATCCAATCTACTGCAGCAAACATTTGCTCAGTCACCACGCCTGATGGTACTTTTCCTGGCCAACGAATCATTGCAGGCACCCTCATGCTTCCCTCAAACGGAGTGTTGAAGAAATCGCCGCGCCATGGTCCATTGGTGGCGCCACCAATCTGTGGGCTCGCACCACCTCCAGCGTTATCACTACTGAAGATAAAGATCGTATTGTCTTCAACGCCGGCATCCTTAACAGCTTGCATTACCTGCCCAACCCGATAGTCCATCTCGGCAACTAAATCTGCGAAGAGTCCGCCGCGTTGAGAAGATTTTCCGGCAAAGTTTGGATTAGCCATTGGTGGCTCATGCATTTCTGAATAGCCCACATAAACAAAGAAGGGTTTATCTGCTGCTGCATTACGTTTAATGTATTCAACCGTCTTGGGAATGATGTACTTCTCATCAATCACTGGACGAATCTTTAGATCAAGTGGTATGACGGGTTTAGATTTTTGACCTTTCTTGCCTTCCCATACCATCGGCACAGGAACCCCGCTCTCCTTAAATAGAGGCCACTGTGTATATCCTGCCTCATCCCAAGTGTTTGGTATGCCCCACCATTCATCAAAGCCTTGATCATTAGGCATTCGACCTTGAGTATCTCCAAGATGCCATTTCCCATACAAAGCAGTTGCATAGCCTGAATCAGAAAGCAGCTTAGCGATGGTGTACTCCCATGGCGCCATTCCAGCCTTGCCTTGACCCGGCCAAGGAACTGTGTAAGTTCCGGAACGCACAGGCATACGACCGGTCATGATGGCAGAGCGAGATGGGGTGCACTGCACTTCAACGTTGTAGTTATTAAAGCGAATACCCTGGCTGGCCAACTTATCAATATTTGGTGTGGCTACTGTTCCACCATAAACACCGAAGGAACCCCACCCGGTGTTATCGACAAGGAAGTAAACAATATTGGGCTTTTTTTGTTTTTGGACAGAATCGGATTGAGCAAATACAGGTCCAGTAATTATTGAGATTGAAAAAACTCCAACCAAAAATCTTTTAAAGAACATTGAAGCCCCCACTCATTTAAATATATGTATTAATTAGAATAATTATCCTTATACAGATATAGATTTACGGATCATGTGGGGCGTAGTTACCCTAATGAATAAGCTGTAAGAATGTGGAATTTAAACACTTTCTAAGTGGAAATTTGTCGGTTTACCCTACAAATTTACTGATCAACCTACGCCCTACCGCGGCGATCCATATGATTAACGAGCTTGGTCAATATTTGGTCAACTGACCGCTATAAAACTGGGTTTTTTGATGTCTTCTCGCGGGCCAGTCGGGCCTTTGGCCTGCCCAGCACGATTCGAACGTGCGACCTACGCCTTAGAAGGGCGTTGCTCTATCCAGCTGAGCTATGGGAAAAACTAAGTGAATCAAAGACTTGTAAGGAAATAAAAAAATAGATGACGTCATTTGGTCAATTTTTGGTCAACGGAGTCATTTGTGGCAGCCATTCAAAAACGTGGAAAGAATTACAGAGTCAGAGTTATACGTAGAGGTTATCCCACTCAATCAAAAACTTTTAACACTCACGCCGAGGCAGTTCGCTGGAGCAGAAACATTGAGAATCAAATCGATCAGGGCCTAGTAAGGCCATCTAATAACAGTTCAATACGTATATTGAATAAAAGCACCCTCTTTAAAGATGCTGCCGAGCACTATAAAAAAACGCACTCTATTCACAAAAAGATTGTGCGCTGTGAAATCTCTAGGCTAAATATCCTCATTAAAAGGTGGGGAAGCCTACCAGTTGTTCAAATCCATAAACCTGCTGTTCTAGCGCTTCGTGACGACCTTCTTAAGCTAGGACGCTCTGGTGAAACCATTAACCACTATTTCAATACCGTCTCAAAACTCTTTCAGATGCTCAATGATGAATGGGAGTTAGATATTGCAAACCCTATTAAGGGTATAAAACGGATGCCACCATCAAAAGGTAGAAATAAACGTGTCAATGCTGAATTAGAATCTCTGCTTCTATCTGGTTGCGACCAGCTATCAATCCCCCTACTACGCTCAATCATTCAATTTGCCATCCACACAGGAATGAGGCGAGGAGAGCTCATGGGGCTTACATGGGCTGATATTGACCTACCTAATCGTAAAGCTTATCTTCATCAGACAAAAAATGGTGAACCTCGCCAAGTGCCACTTACAAAGCAAGCAATGGAGGTATTAGAGGCTCTGACTAAAGAAGAGGAAAAGATATTTCCGATGGGAATGGACGCTCTGCGGAGCCAATTTGGGCGCCTTAAAGACTATGTAAAAGGTCAATGGAATGGTGTTGGAGCTAACCCTTTTGATGACCTACGATTTCATGATTTACGCCATGAAGCCCTAAGTCGACTATCTGATGCTGGCCTAAATGTAATTGAGTTGTCTCACATCAGCGGACATCAAACTTTGGAAATGCTAAAGCGATATACACACCCTTCTCACGAAGCTATATTTTTAAAACTTGATGAAGTAAAAATTTAATTTCATAAAAATGTTGAAAAAATACAACAAGCTTAAAAACCTCTAGAGCCATATATTTATTGAGTTTTTTCGTATTGCTCTAGCAATAGGTGACATTAAGAAATAGCCTACATCGCACAGATAAAAAAACATAATATTCCAAATTCGCAGTACTTTTTAAAACTGAAATTAGGAAAAATATGAAAACTATTGATGATGTAATTATTGAAGATGAATTTAACGAACCAGATTGGCTTGAGCCAAATTTTGACAATATTCCAGATGAACTTAAAGCTCAACCATGGGGCGTTTGGAAAGCCGAACCAAGATTAGATAAAGATGGTAAGCACACTGGGAAATGGAATAAAGCCCCAAGGAATCCCTTGACAGGTCGGAAGGAAGGCGCAAATCAACCTAAGAAATTTGGAACATTGGCAGAAGCAATGAAAGCCTATAAGGAGAAGAATTACTCTGGAGTCGGCGTTCTTCTAACAGGAAATGGAATAACAGGAATTGATATTGATGATGCAGCAGAAGTATTTGAGAAAAGACCCGAAGTTGAAGAATGGGTGAAGAAGGCATTTAAAGATGGTGCTCATTGCGAAATATCACCTAGTAGAAGTGGCATAAGGTTATTTGTTGCGGGTAGCTTAGAGGGTGGCGGGCGAAAAAAAGATAGTCTAGAAGTCTATGACGATGGACGGTTTTTAACAGTCACTGGTCACACGATTGGAAGCAAGGAGGGCAAATAATGAAAACGCTAATCCAGGGCCAAGATCTAATCGATGAATTCATAACACTTCTATCACAAGGGGGGGAACAGCAGCCCGTAAGCATTACTCAATCGTCAAATGCTGTCAGCAAAAACATGGCACTAGTTCCTATGAGTATTCAAATGAAACTTCCTGATATCTATAACCCTGCCAGCGGGAGCAATAAATATAAAGAGATCTTCCACGGTAATTTAAGCCCCTATGGAAGCGATCACTCTGCAGCTGACCTCGCTTTATGCGGATACCTAGCTAGGCAAGGTTTAACTTCCTCTGAGGCTGACCATGTATTTAGAACCTCACAGCTTTGCAGAGCTAAATGGGATGAAAAACGGGGGGAAGAAACATATGGGGAGCGAACTTTAAAAAAGGCGTTTTCAGATATTCAAAATTCAGCAATGTCGGCGCCGACTATAAGTACCATAAAAAAACCTATCCTTTCAAATATTACAAACTATAGGCCCACCTACATTCCACAAGGAATGCCCCCAAGACAATTTGTAGGTCCAAAAATTTGTGATGGGATTAGACTATTTCCTAGTAATGCCTTATCTACACTAGTGGCGCTTGGGGCCATGGGGAAAACCTCACTCCTGATTTCTATTGCTAGTCATGTAGCAGCTGGCAAAGAATGGAATGGATACCCCCTAAATCAACAAAAATCAGCGATGTTCTTTTGCGAAGAAGATCAGGAGGAGGTCAATAGGAAATTTAGTGCTTTAGTTGACTCATGGCCAGCAAATGAGAGGCAAGCTGCCATCGACAACCTACTACTAATTCCCCTAATGGGATTAGATACGAGGCTAACAGTCATTGATAAAGGGCACTATAAGGGATCTGGTGTTGCAGAAGAAATAATTGAGCTCTTAAATCAACATGCGTTAAAAGATGGTCTGATAATCCTTGATCATATGCAAGGATTTACCGCGGGAGATTTGAATATCTCTGAAACAGCAACTGCAATATGCAGGGAGGCTAATAAGATTGTGCATGCTACGGGGAGTTCAGTTGTACTTGCAGCTCATATTGGAAAAAATAATATTAAAGCTGAAGAGTTTGAGCAAGGATTTGCAGTTGGTTCGCTTGCATTTGAGAACGCAACAAGGCAGATGTCAGGATTAATTCCTATGACTGAAGCTATAGCTAAGAAGCATGGACTTGAATTATCGAGAAAAGAGTATGTATGGTTCAGTCTCGCCAAAAATAGCTACGGAGGAACCAATGAAGGTGTATGGCTTAAAAAAGTATTCTCACCATCCTTTCACACAATTGTAATAGAGCCGACCACATTAATTATTCCTAGCCCAGCGGGAAAACTTTCTGAGTATGAAAAGATAGGTCAGAAAATAATTGAATACATAAATACTCACTTAAATACAACTAAGAACAATCTGGATGCCCTCTCAGGTAAGGATGGTTACTTTAAATGTAGTAAAGCAAAGCTAAGGGATACATTACAGAGTCTAATTGATTGCGGTGACATCTTGATACATAAGCCAAGTGAAATAGAACGTCAGGAACATTCAATACCAAAGCAAGTAAAGGGAGTCCTAAAAGTAAATACTGCCAAGGCCGCTGTTAAGTCAGCCATTCATTCAAATACTAAAAGTAGCATGGCGGACTAGAACCCCATGACTGATATAGGTTTGTGGCAGATAAGTCAAGCCCGCCGCAAGCCACCATTAACTAGCGGACTTCAAGCCCAAATAAACACAAGGGGGAAGCCCGCCAGCCACTTGGTACGTCTAAAGACGTTATGCCCGCTAAGGCGGGCTATACGTCAGCCGTGTATTTTTAAAAATTGAAGATCGGACAAGGGGGTTATTAATAAAATTTATTGCTCTAAATGGGAAAAATCGTAGAACATTAGAACATTAGAACATTAGAACATTACAGCAATTATGAATCATGGGAAGCTGTGGAACTAGTCCTAAATGTCTTACTGTATACAGGTACGTATTGAAGGTGTAGTTCAACTACCAAACTATTCATTGCATATTGATAAGCTGTACGTTATTAATTAAAAGTCGGACTGGAACACCAACTTCTTCAAAGTTTGCTACATCGTTCAGTTTAAAACTAATCTCCGAAAAATTTATCGCAGGGGCATTCACGGGTCTATTTCCCATAAGCTCCTTTAAATCTAACTGATACATATTGGACTTATTGCTGCGTAACAAGAGTGGCGGTGTACGAATAATATGACCATCAGTTAGTCGAAACATAATTGTTAAGTTTACGCTACCCCCCTTATGCTCCCCAATATCAATAATGAGACTATCGTAGTTCACTAAGGGAACGGGCTTTACTAATATACGCCCAAAGGCAAGCCAAGCGCCAAAGTCCTCTGGGACATATCGAACGAGAATTCCTCCTGATAATTGACCCTGACTATTCGGCGCTGTAATGTAAGAACGAGATTTGCCTTTAGATTGAATTCGATATGCTAATCGAAGCGATTCGACATCAGAAAAAAGAAAGTCCTCAAATATATTTGACCTCGATATTCTAAGTAAATTCGGATTAAAGACTTTCCAGCCTCCAATAGCAGTGTTTATGGATTCGTGACTTTTACCATTCCCCCTAAGTAATGCAGAAACATGCGCAAGTGCATTCTTTGGCTTCCCCTCTGAGGTTAAAAGCCCCCAGTTAGCCTCAATATCTCGACTTATTTCTGCGCCTTGAATCGCTTTAGCTGGGTCATCTCTCCACTGAAAAAGTGAAAAGCCAAGAAACTTTTTACCTTCAATCATCTGTAATTGATCAGGTATTACTAACCAAGCCGGATCTGCACCAAGAACTGAAGAAATCCCAGTTTCAGATATCCAGATAGGTTTTCGATATTTTTCTGAGATTCGCAAAATACGAGTTAAAGTCTCCGCAGCTAAAGTATATGAATACTTTTGTGAAGGCCAGTCAAAAATACCAAGATATGAATTAACGCCAATAACATCAAGCAAGCTCATTCCGATTTCGGCATGTTTTGCATTTAAGACATTTGCAGCAGTCAATGGACGTGACTTATCTGCATTCTTTACAGAGTCTCTAAGGCGCCTAAGGAACTGATGCACAACGGGCGCTCCAAAGCGCTCGACAACATTACCGCCAGAGGATCCCCAATTAAAGGGGGCATCGTTCCAAATACTCCAAAGTATCACTCCAGATCGACAGCGATCTCGAGCTACTACTCGCTGCGCCCGCTTTATCAATTCCTGCAGCTCGTCATCCGAATCAAAGTTTGTTTCATCACTAAGATGTACTAAGGCTTGAATGACAAAAATCCCTTGATCTTCTGCTTCGTCAAGAACCTCTGGAGAAAGTGGCTCATAACCTCTAATAGTATTAAAACCAGCATTCTTAATGGCTAAAAAATCAGCTTTTACGAGTGCTATATCATCATTTTCAGTATTCGATAATTTTGGTACTGTATAGGATACAGACTTAACATATATTAATGTGCCATCAACCACTATCCCTCTGTCATGGGCTTGCACTGAGATCTTTTTGACGCATTGAATAGATGCTTGAGCATTACTAAATGCTACTGGTAACGCAATTAAGCTAACCACAATAACTAAAATTGTCTTCATTATTCGGTTAACGCAATTTTTCTCGCTGCAACAACATGTGTATCTTGAGTGGGCACCCATGAATACTTGACTGTAATTTGGCTATGGCTTTTAAATCTAGAAGCTCCGGTAATTATTTGATAAATAGCCTCGAAAAATCCAGTAAGTCTAGCCGGGGATGTTACAAAAAACCATAACAAGCTATTTAGGGCAGCGCATAGTACAAAGCGCTTCATCTGCAAATCAGGCCTTGTAATTTTTATGATTGCACCCTTAATAATACTTACCGCAAACCATGCTAATGCAGAAAAAATCCAAATAGTAAAAAAATCGATCCAAGTAATATTATCTAAAATAATTAACACCGTCGAAGTAATTAACCCGAGATAGAGGGAAAGGTGGATTATGGTTGATAGGGCCATTAAACGCAGGCCGGGGAAAAGTTTAAAGTAAAAAAACCTCTCATTCCAGAGAACCTTAGTAGTTCCGCGCTCCCATCGACGCCGTTGATTAAAGTAGCTACGGAGATCCCGTGGTACAAATGTTTCTACGGAAAATCCAGAAGAAAAGGCAACTATCTGTTTGTCAATCATCAGTTTGACAGTAATTATTAAATCGCCCGTCTCAAAGTCTGGTTCTATCTCATCTAAAATTTTCATCAGATGATTTGTATCAAATATGCCGCCAACTCCGTTGATAACCCAAAGTTGGTGTTGAAGTGCGAGTAGCCACTGATCAAACTGCATGGCTGTATAGTCTGCAAAAGCACATTTATCAAAAAATGTTGTACTGCAAAGCGGCGATACTTCAATACGAAACGCCATGCCTTTGCACAAAGATACCAGCATTTGCTGAATGCACTTTTCGATCTGTTGAGGTACGTCCTTATTAGAGAGATCCCCGATAAGCATAGAATCAGCATCTAGCAATAAGGTAAATGGTTTTAATTCGCCAGCTTTCTGTAACGCCTTCATTGCAACCTTTACCGCTCCCTCCTTCTTACAATTTTCCTGAAGTCGAATTACACGGAGTCCGAAATTATTGCTCCACTTTTTAAGAATTTCGGGCGTTGAATCCGTAGAAGCATCATCTACGATGAGTAGATTATTGAAATAACCATAATCATAGGCATGCTGTATTACAGCATCGAGCGACTCCTCTTCATTAAAAGCCGGAACAATTATTTGAAACCGCTGTAAATTTTTTGGTAACTTCATGTTAGCTGATCAATATTAGTATTTTAAAGAACATAAGCACCAGTGGAATAACATATTTTTATTTTGAATATTGTTCGTAAATTCTTTATTAAAAGATAATTTCTAAAATATTTTTCAAAGAAATAGCTTAGGTTTTTGTTCGAATACAATTTAGTAACTTTGTGGAGTAGTCGTTTTGAAACAGGTAATAGTCATCTGACGTTCACGTATCGTAGCGTAATCTTGTGCGCTTTTACTACCCGCAAATTGCCACACAGTGGGGTCGGCTAAGGCTTTATTAAGGTTTTCACGATAAGAATCATTTCCCATCTGTGCGCAATAGTTCCGCTGCTTTTGTAGTTGTTCTTCAGTAATACAGCCTGCATTGAACATCTTGCACCAAATAGTATCTGCAAATACCGCATTAGAGTTGTAAATTAAAAAGGTTAAAACTATTAACTTAATTTGCACAGTGCCTCCTCGAGCATGACTCATACATAATAATTTATTCATATATTTTTAATAACTAAAAAGATTTAATCAAAACGTATTTCTGAGCCACCAAAGATAAGAGTCATTTTTTTACACTTTGGGCAAAGGTTGCCCTCTCGATATGCCTGAAAATCCCATGCTTGAAGTGTTGGCCAAGGGGATTCACCCGTAGGTGGGAGAGATATCGGCGGGATACCGTACTGCTTAATGTCGGTGGACTTACAACAATCGCAAGTAAAAGGCTCTTCTCTAAAATTTACAGATATAAGACCATCCTCTTCACAGTAAAAGGGGAAAGTAGAATCTGTCATATAAGTTTCTCTGCTCCCGCCGACAACAACGCTTGTTTCAAATCCACAAGGACAGCTTGCTTTATGAAATGACCCCATTGATCCCCCTTGGTTGCAGTACGTAAATTAAAGAAAGTTAAAGACTGACCAAGCAAACCTCTTTTTTATTGTTTGCTAGACTTGATGAAGATTTATTGGCAATAGTAACGACTCCGCTCTTTGCTTGAGTAGTCATGAAGACCGAGTCGCAGCTCCAGTTTTTCCCATCGATCACCTTGCATTTGTCATTAACCTCATTAATGTCTTTTCCTTCAATGCTCTTACCTGAGATGGTTACTTGTTTTTTAACTACATCAACTGAATAAGACACCTTTACAACTTCATAACACTTTTTACAGTTTGTTCCTACATCGCAAGGGGTCAGAATTAAATCATAAGTCTTAGCGTATGCCGTGACTGAACATAAGATAGATAAAAAAAATAGGCTTTTAAGCATTTTTTATCCTTTTAGCCTGCATGAAACTACCAAAACGGTAAACATGCGGTTTATTTTTAAGCAGGTAAATCACTTCGTTTTCTAACACTTCAACCTTGCCTATACGCTTAAAGTCAAAATATTCAAAATTCCATTTGTATTCAAACTCACTTCCTAAATCCTCAATCATTGTGTCTGAAATCATTATTTTTTCATGCGTTTCTTTATCTTTAGCATATTCCCCATGAATTGTCATTTTTGGTAATACAAAACCATTGTGCCTGTAAGCACCCATAGATATGCGTGGAAGCGTAACTAGGACATCAAAAAGCCTATATATGACTAATTCAAAGTAGTTATCCCCCTCCTTCGTCTTTACCAACATTGGTTTAATTATTGAGTAAAAGTCTTGTATCACCGCAGATTCAATGCATATATCACCAGCATGTGCCTCTGCCTCAACCATTTCCCACTCTTTATCGGTCGTGGGGTTTCCAAAGTAGAGTTCAATTTTTGCCATTAGTCTTAACGTCGGTAATAAGTCTCGCCGTATTCATCACCAGACCCACTTATACCCAAAAAACTAAGAATTACTAAGACGATACAAAACATAAATGTGTAGCCAGCCGCTCTAAATGCTCTATTAAACCAAGGCTCCTTATAACTTTTATCAAACATACCCGTAATAAAAGTAAATAAAAACGTCACGCCCCACATAATAAAAAATCCCTTCATTAACTGCCCCTTATTTAGATTTCAATCTTGAATTGGAGACCTTAGTTTTGCAAGAGATTTATTTTTCTAAAATAGCGTCCAAGATCCACATATTTTTATCAGTTTGTGCATACGAAGACCTTTGTCCAAAATACTATGTAAGTCTGATCTAGGGACTCCTAACTGTGTATCGGGGGTATAGGGGTCTTTGTTAGGACTTAGGAAAAATACTTAGGTGGGGGTGGTACCCCATATCTAGTATTTGCAACCAAAAGCCGTTGAACGTGGTCAAATTTTGGTCAAACGATAGTCAAATCTGGTCAAAAAGGGTGTATAAATTGAATCTAGTCGGCGTTATCTGTTCTTGAGATTTCTACCCGCAAGCCTTTGTTTTACTTGCTTTCGGCTTTTAGTTTTTGGCCTGCCCAGCACGATTCGAACGTGCGACCTACGCCTTAGAAGGGCGTTGCTCTATCCAGCTGAGCTATGGGCAGTTATATGCTGGGTCTATCTAGAACAATAAGGGAAAGTGGTCGGAGTACAAGGATTCGAACCTTGGACCCCCTGCTCCCAAAGCAGGTGCGCTACCAGGCTGCGCTACACTCCGACGGAATTGATATTCTACACCGAGATGCCCTACAGGGGCAAATACTGTAAGATTCGGGACATGGAAGCCTCATTTTTAAGCAAATTCAGAAAGCATCTCAGGGGATTTCTTGCCCTCAGTTTTCTACTTGCTAGCTTATTGGGTACCCACTGGATTGGCTTTGCTCACAGCATTTCTCACTCCGGCATACATCATCAAACTGTTGAACTGAGTTGCACAGATCAAGCGCCTGTAACTGGTCATAGCTTTGAAAGCTGTCATTTACTCGATGCCCTGACGCTTGCTGGCTTTGTTGCCTCAACATCAAAACTTTTCCTTCCTAGCGATCTCTCTCAGGAAGCACATTTAGCATCAAACAATCCTTCACCAGCCCGAATTCAAATTGGGCTATACCAATCTAGAGCCCCACCTAGCTTCATCCTGTAAATCACCCGACACGCCAAACTAAACATGTTTGGCCTCTAGATTTATTGCGCTATCTAATTGCTAGCGCGCATAAGGATTGAAGGAAATTACATGTATCAAACCAACAAGCCACTAGCTCAGCACAAGCTGATCTATGTTTTGATATCAGGATTCATTGGCACTGCCGCCCTCGCACAATCTGAGCCCTCTCTTGAAATCACGGCTACTGGATCTCAAGAGGCAACACAAAGTATTTTGACGCCAACCAAGATCTTGCAAGGCGATGAGCTACTTAATAAATTAGGCAGTACTTTAGGTGCCACGCTTGCCAATGAATTAGGTATATCCGCAACAGGCTATGGCGCAGGATCATCGCGTCCAGTCATTCGCGGCCTTGAAGGTGCTCGAGTACAAATTTTGCAAAATGGTCTATCAGTGGGCGATGTCTCAAACATCTCGCAAGATCATGCGGTTGGTAATAATATGCAAAATGCACATCAAGTTGAAATCTTGCGTGGTGCTGCTGCCCTCCTCTATGGCTCGGGATCTAGTGGCGGCCTGGTTAACGTAGTGAATGATCGTATTTTGACTAACCTACCTGATCGACCAACGGGCGCTATCAATACCAGCTATGAAACAGTGAACAATGGCAGAGCTGGAGCGGTAGAGGTAGATAGCGCTTTTGGCTCAGTAGCGGTTCACGTAGATACCGCCATCAATAATGCCAATGACTATCGCATACCTGGATACGCCAATCAGGGTGGTCCAAATCAAGCGTGGTCTATTAATCCTGGCCAAGCGCAGAGCGTTCCATACTCAGGTAAGTTGCCAAACTCATTTAGTAATCAGAATAATTTGGGCGTTGGTGTTTCTCATATTGGCCAAAATGGATATACCGGCGTTTCAGTCGAGCGCTTAAATAATAAGTACGGCATACCAACACCTGAAGGTGGATCAATCAATCAGTCGCAAAATCGATATGATCTGCAACATCAAACGCGCGATCCATTTGCAGGCTTTTCTTCATTCAAATTTAGTGCAGCCAATTCAAATTACAACCACACTGAATTTAATAACACGGGTGTAGCAGCATCACTCTGGAAAAATATTGCTAACGAAGCGCGTTTTGAATTAGCCCATAATCCAATAGCCGGCTGGAAAGGCACTTTTGGGGCGCAGATATCTACAGCCTCACTCAATGCTACGGAACTTGGCACCGGAAGCTATGCAATAGTGCCGCCAACTAAAACCAATTCCAATGCTTTATTTTGGATTGAGGAAGGCAGGTGGAATTCTCTACAAGGTAATCTTGGCCTGCGCTATAACAATATGGCACAAAAGCCAAATCTTGGAACTGCGCTAGAGCAACAAACAGTCAATACCGGTGGAAATACACCAGCGATAACATTGCAAAATCGTAGCTTTAATTTACTCTCTTACTCAGCTGGTGGTTTATGGAACTTTATGCAAGGTCATGGTGCAGGTGCAGCGTATACAGTTTCACAACGTGCTCCGAGCGCCCAAGAACTTTACTCGTATGGTGCACATGAATCTACTGCTACTTTTGATATTGGCAATCCCAATCTTAATAAAGAAACTTCACATAATCTAGAATTCAATCTTCAAAAAACTAGTGGATTGATGCGCGCTAAAGCTAGTGTGTATGCCAATCGTTTTAATAACTATATTTATGGTTACTACACTGGCCAATATATCCCTACCCAAGAAAACTTCTCTGTAGTTACAGCACAGCAAGCTGCAGCAACCATTAAGGGTGTTGAGGGCGAGCTTACTTATAACTGGCGTGAGCATGGTGTTGGTGGTCGTGTTTTTGGAGATGCTTCCCAAGGAACCTTTGATGCAGGTGGCAATCTGCCACTCCAGCCTGCTCCGCGTTTAGGCGCTGAGATCGCACATCAGCGTAATGGCTGGCTTACTAATGCTACCTACATCTATAGCTATCAACAGAACAAACTGGCTAACTGGGAAATTGGACCAGCACCGAGTTACAACTTATTAAATGCTGGCATCTCTTATACAGAGAAAATTCAAGATGTGAATTGGACTGTGTATCTGAATCTGAAAAACTTACTTAATGAGCAAATTCGGTATGCCACTACACCAATGGCTGTCAGACTCTTTGCGCCGCAACCCGGTAGAAGCCTCATGCTTGGATTACGTGGAACCTTCTAATTTTTTCTTATTACAAATAGGCCATTAGTAAAGCACCAAACCCTCCTGAGCCAAGAATAACTAACACCGGATTAATCTTGGTTCTGAGGATAAGGTACAGAGTGACGAGAGCAAGCGCCAAGGTAATGCTGCTCACTATAGATGCCTTAGCAACAGCATAAACACCGGATGACATGAGGCCAATAGAAATGGGTTCAAGTGCATTTTGAATAGATCGTCGCCAAGGACTCTCTCCAAAACGATTCCAAAGTCTTCCCATATAAAAGCACATCAGACTTGAAGGTAAAAAGAAAGATAGCAAGACTACGCCTGCACCGAGGAGCCCAGCAATTTGATAGCCAATCACTAAGACCATCAACATATTGGGGCCGGGCGCCAACTGTCCAATACTATAAATATGAACAAATTGAGTATGGTCTATGCCGAACTGATGTGCGAGTATGGTTTGCATCTCTGGCAGCACGGCAGTGCCACCACCAACCGCCAAAATGGAAAGCAAAGCAAAAGTCCAGGCCAAGTGAATCAATAGACTCATTGGGATTGACCCGGACTATAGAGATAGATCGATATTGGCGCCATAATCAAGATCACATATGGCAGTGAAAGCTTGAAGATGCTCATCAATACAAATGTGCAAATAATGATCGCTAGAGACTTCACGTGACGCCAGTGGGTATCGCCGATCTTATAAGTAATGGCTGCCAGCAAACCGGTAGCTGCCGCTGCAATACCTCCAAGAATCCAATTAATCGAGGGGTGGTCTCCAGCGTTGGCGTAAATGAGGCCAATGCCCAATACAAAGATTGAGCCCGGCAGGATCAAGCCAAGGGTCGCAATGATAGCGCCAAGGACACCACGAAGATGATCTCCAGCTAGCACAGCCATATTGACAGAATTTAAGCCCGGCATTGTCTGACTAATAGCTAAGTACGCCATAAACTCATCAGCACTGAGCCACTTGCGCTTTTCTACCAAGAGGATTCGTTCGTAGGCAATGATGCCCCCACCAAAACTGATGGCGCCAATAGTTAAAAACTGAATAAACAGATCAACCAAGTCGGGAGACTTAGCTAACTGTGTATTCACTGGAAGCGGTGAGCTCACTCAGGTTTTCCGTATACCAAGGCAGTTTTGGTGCTGCCAATTTCTAGCCAACTTTCTAATTCCACTTGGAGTTTCTTGAAGAACTTATCAGCGCGCTTATGCGCTTTAGCTTGACCACGGTTGGCATCATTGACTCGATAAGAAAAAGCCAGCTCTCCAACAATAGGATCACCCACACTCTTCATCCAGATGGCGATCTCACAATGCGCTTGAACGCCATCCCCAAAGACTAGATTACCGATCGGCAGACATGCCTCAAGAATCTTATTCGTACGGCCACCAACAATCCGAATCGGTGATTTTTTATCTATCGGCAAAGTCATCAAGCCAGGGAAATACTTGGCAACACTAGCTAAGGATTTTTCAAAAAGGCTGTCAATAGGCACCGCATCTAAAATGGCGTTATTGGAGTAAATCGCCCTGCTTGTTCCAACCGTATCGCCTCGTAGAATTTCTTCTTTCAGGCGTAAACGTGATTTGATTGTTTTTTTAGGTGATGGATCAAATTCATGAGACTTCTGTAAATCGCCTGTACGGCACTTCAGGGTAATCTCGCACCAGTCATCAACCCAGATGTTTTGACGAGACTCACGTACACGCAAAATAATATTATTGCGCCTGAAATCTTCACCAGGCGTATCGTAAAAATAAATATTCCGTAAGCCTGTTGTAGCGTTATCTAAGTGAAAAAATTCCACCTTGCTTTTTTTGCAAAACTGAAGAATTTGATCGCTCAATATAGTGATGCGGCTGCGTCTATCTAAGCCCTGAGGCTTAATCAGAAGCTTAAATTCTCTATTAGTAATGCCTTGCTTTGGTTTCAAGTGCTACTCCCCTTGGTAAATACTGAGAGATTAACACTTCGAGGACTATATTAGAAAGTCAATAGATCTCGGGAACGTACATATTTTTCGGCACCGGTCCACGAAGATAATCCGGATTATGCACTCGTTCAGGCAAGGTGATTTCAGGATGATCAATTTCCTTATAGGGAATTTGAGACAGCAGGTGCGAAATACAATTAAGACGGGCTTTTTTCTTATCGTTTGCAGCCACAACCCACCAAGGCGCCTCAGGAATATTTGTACGCTCAAGCATGATCTCTTTTGCCTTGGTATAGTCCTCCCAGCGACGGCGAGCATCTAAATCCATTGGACTCAGTTTCCATTGCTTTAGTGGATCATGAATGCGCACCATGAAGCGACTATATTGCTCATCGTCTGAGATAGAAAACCAGTATTTAATCAGAATGATTCCGGAGCGAATAATCATGCGTTCAAACTCAGGAACTGTACGCAAGAACTCCTCATACTCGGCATCATTACAAAATCCCATGACCTTTTCAACGCCAGCACGGTTGTACCAGCTACGATCAAACAATACGATCTCACCACCAGCAGGCAAATTAGATACGTAGCGCTGAAAGTACCACTGGGTTTTTTCACGCTCGCTAGGCGCAGTCAATGCAACGACTTTACAAACGCGAGGATTAAGACGTTGTGTGATCCGTTTGATCGCCCCACCCTTACCAGCAGAATCGCGACCTTCAAATAAAACAGCCACCTTGAGTTTGTTTTCCACTACCCAATCTTGGAGTTTGACCAATTCACCTTGCAGGCGAAACAATTCCTTAAAGTAAACATTTCGAGGTATGACAGAGGCACTTCCGCCATCCGGTGACAGGCGATCATCGTCGAGCTCCATTTCGAGCTCTTCATCCATGCTGTCTAGAATGTCTTCACGAGCGCTCTTGTACCACTCATCTATTTCTTTATGCTTTGATGTCATGTCACTTTCCGATACAGGTATTTCTTTGTACCTCTAGCATATGACATTTTTATTACATATGCTGTTTATAAGGTTTTAGAAATAGCCTCTTGGCAGTAGAGAGCAAGTTCCTTGCGATCCGGATTATTTGGACCGCCTATTAAGTAGGGATCCATTAGGCTTAAATGGGCATCCACATCCCCGCTGGAAATGACATTGGACATCGATTCTAGTAGCCCCATATCTCCAATAAAGGCAGGGGCATCGCTCCTCAGACCCGTAGACCTTGATCGGTAAGCAATTGCCATCGGAAAGACTGGCGCAGGCGCCAGGATGGCAGCCTCAAATAAATTGGGCTTAAACGGTAATACTGCCTCCCCGACGGTAGAAGTCCCCTCGGGGAAAATACAGACCGACTCTACTCTCAGAACCTCGGCCATCTGGTCTACAACCTGCCTTGCATGGCGCGCACTATCCCTACGGATAAAGACGGTACCCAACTGCTCTGCCATCCATCCAAATACAGGCCATCCCCGGACTTCCGATTTGGCAACAAAACGGACGGGTTTAAATGCATTAATCACATGAATGTCTAACCAGGAGATGTGATTTGACGCCAGCAAATAGGGGCTAGTTAGCAATCTCTCGGCGCCAATCACCCGCAACCGAATACCAAAGATTTTTAATAGTTTCTGAGACCATTGCTGTATGCGGCGGTCCTTTTGCCCTCGATTTAGCCAAGGAAACAGAAAAGATAGTATGCAGACCCCACCAATGACATGGGCCAAGATTTGCATCCATTTACAATAGCGAAGCCAACCACTTAGGGCTGAGGTGGGAATTGAGGTGGGGCTTGATTGTGAGCGCTTCATATCTAGCCGTAATATAAATCAAGTCATCAAACTGTCGTAAAAGTGTCATGAGGCCTTCATAATGAATCGGCTTAATAGTTACTCATGACGCATTACAGAGCGATTTGGATTTCAGATATACACCTAGGAACATCAGGGTGTCAGGCAAACTACCTTCTCGATTTCTTAAAACATAATGAAGCTGACCAGTTTTACTTGGTAGGTGACATTATCGATGGTTGGCGCTTAAAGCAGTCCTTTTACTGGCCACAGACCCACAATGATGTGGTGCAAAAGTTATTACGTAAAGCCCGTAAGGGTGCCGAAGTGATTTACATCCCCGGCAACCATGACGAAGCAGCTCGGCAGTATTTTGGTATGTCCTTTGGAGATATCAAGGTGCAAGAAGAGGTCATACATACGACCTTAGATGGACGTAAGCTTTGGGTAACTCATGGTGATTTATTTGATGGCGTAATGCAATACGCTAAATGGCTTGCCTATGTTGGCGACTCACTGTATTCCTTTATTTTATACATCAATCGCTACTTCAATATGATGCGGGTCAAGATGGGGTTGCAATACTGGTCCCTCTCTCAATACCTCAAGCATCAAGTAAAAAATGCAGTCAGCTATATCGCCGACTTTGAGCACATCATGGCTAGAGAAGCCCGCTTAAGAAATTGTGATGGCGTCGTATGCGGTCATATTCATAAAGCAGAAATTCGTGAAATCGATGGACTTCTCTATTGCAACGATGGCGATTGGGTCGAAAGCCTATCTGCACTAGTTGAGACCACGACTGGTGAACTCAAAATTATTTACTGGACTCAGATTCACGGTGATCCAGTGGAAGTACCTGAAATTACTCTCCAACCCGAGATTGCAGCGCTAATTAAAGAGGTTTCCGTATGAAAATTATGATCATTACTGATGCATGGGATCCACAAGTCAATGGTGTTGTGAGAACGCTCAAACAAACTATAGCTGAACTTATCGGCATGGGTCATGAAATTGAAATGATTACCCCAACAGGTTTTAAGTCGATCCCCTGCCCTACCTATCCAGATATTGCCCTTTCCTTATTCCCCGGAAAAGAAGTAGCTCGCCGCATTAAAGCATTTGCGCCAGATGCAATGCATATTGCTACAGAGGGTCCATTAGGCTTATCAGCTCGCTCTTATGCCGTAAAGAATAACTTGCCATTCTCTACCGCTTATCACACCCGTTTTCCTGAGTACGTCAAAGCCCGCACCGGAATTCCTTTGGCCATTACCTATGCTTTTATTCGCTGGTTTCATGGCCCATCGATGGCTGTGATGGCGCCAACTATTGTTGTTAAAGACGATCTCGAGAAGTACGGTGTTAAAAATGTCGTACTGTGGTCTCGCGGTGTAGATTTAGATATCTTCAAAATGCAAGACTCCAAAGTCCTCAATAGCGCTCACCCCATCTTTTTATATGTTGGTCGAGTAGCAGTAGAGAAAAATATCAATGCCTTTTTGGAGATAGATCTACCAGGCTCCAAGTGGGTTGTTGGTGATGGACCTGCAATGGCCAGCATTAAAGAAAAATATCCTAACATCAATTATCTTGGCGTTTTACAGCAACAGGAGTTAGCCAAGGTATATGCTGCTGCCGATGTTTTTGTCTTCCCAAGTAAAACCGATACTTTTGGGCTAGTGATATTAGAGGCTATGGCTTGTGGCACGCCAGTAGCAGCCTATCCAGTGACCGGTCCAATTGATGTTTTAGGCAATTCTACTGCCGGCGCAATGCATGAAGATCTACGAGTGGCTTGTATGCAAGCTCTGAAGATTCCTCGTGAACTAGCCAGAGCACATGCTGAGAAGTTTTCTTGGAGAGCAGCTTCAGAGCAGTTTGCCAAACATCTAAAGCCCGTGCCCTCGACTGCAGTTCATTCCACCGCCCTTGCTTAAGAATTTATTTTGTCAGCACCTTACGACATTAAGCAAAACCCCCATAAAGGGAATCGGGGACTCACCAGAGCATGGCATGCCGCCAAAAACTCATGGTGCGGCATAGTCTATGCATTTCAAGAGGAAAGTGCTTTTAGACAAGAGCTTTTCTTATTCATTGTGCTGAGCCCCATTGCCCTTTTCTTGCCAATTAGCCCTCTCGAGAAATGCGCTCTGATTGCATCGCTCATCATGGTTTTAGTGGTGGAGCTACTCAACTCCAGTGTTGAGGCGGCTATCGACAGAATTTCATTTGATCATCATGACTTATCAAAAAGAGCGAAAGATTTTGGCTCAGCTGCAGTCATGCTCGCCCTACTCATTGCCGCTTTATTGTGGGCAACGATTTGTATACCCCTTGTCATCAATTAGTAATACCCATTTTTTACTATTGATCATTAATAATTAAGGAACGCCATGTCTGATATTCCAAATCCTCTTGCTGCATTTGATCTCTTTAATTCGCGCTTTGAAGCAAAGCCAAAGAAGTTTAAAAAGAGTAAAACTGAGGCGATTAAAAAGCTTTTTTCTAAAAAAATTGCAAAGAAGCTATTTGGTAAAAAATTTGCCACTAAAGCCAGAGCTGAGCTCAGAACCATAGAGCCAGTTGTTGAGAAGGCAATCGCTAAGCCAAAGCGCCCTGCATTTCAAATTACTTGGGCTTGTAGCGCTAGTGAGATTAAAGAAGCACAGCGCCTGCGCTACAAGGTATTTGCAGAGGAAATGGGGGCTAAGCTTCCAAGTAATCCTGAAAACCTGGATATTGACGAATTCGATGCCTATTGCGATCATTTGCTGATACGTGATCAGGAGTCATTAAGAGTAGTCGGTACCTATCGCGTACTCCCTCCACACAAAGCGCTAGAGATTGGACGCCTCTACTCAGACTCCGAGTTTGATTTAAGCCGCTTGGATCACTTACGCCCTAAATTAGTTGAGCTTGGTAGATCTTGCGTGCACGAAGACTTTCGTTCTGGTGCGGTCATCATGGCTTTATGGAGCGGCTTAGCGCAATACATGCAAAAACACGATTATGAAATCATGCTCGGTTGCGCCAGTATCCCTATGGGTGATGGTGGTCACTTTGCAGCCAGTCTATACAACTCACTGAGCAATGATCAGATGGCGCCAGTTGAAAACCATGCCTTCCCTCGCCTACCTTTACCTCTCGAGCGACTCAATGGCGGCCTAGCAGTAGAACCTCCACCGTTGATTAAAGGTTACTTAAAGTTAGGCGCTAAGATTTGTAGCGCACCTGCCTGGGATCCAGATTTCAATACAGCAGATGTCTTGACTATGTTACGTCTATCAGATATCAATCCTAGATACGCTAAACACTTCTTCGGGCTGTAAAAATTACTTCAAGCTAATGTTGTAAGGTCGGCCGATGCGTTCCCATTCGGCCGCTTCCTTTTGCAGACTAAATTCAGTCAATGGATGTTCTCTAGCCCAGTCCTTGGAAAGACTGACTAAGTAGTCTCCATTGTGCTCAGAGACTTTCACTTTGGGTAAATTGATGTCGCTTCGCCCACGGCAAAGTACTTGCGCAAGCCGCATGCAAAATAACATACGCCAATCAGAGAACGAGGCGTTATTCGCCAACTTCCCTAACTTACCTGTATGACCAATCAGTAAGGCGGCCAATCTAGCTTGATCATTTTTTGAGAAACCGGGCATATCAGCATTACCAGCAATGTATGCAGAATGCTTGTGATATCCGTTATGCGATATCGATAAACCGATTTCATGAAGATTGGCAGCCCACTGCAGTAGTGCGATATTATCGGCCCGACTCTCTTCATCTGGCTTCGGTAATTGCGCTAAGAACTCAGCAGCGAGATTACCAACACGCTTAGCCTGCTCCCGATCTACAGCATAGCGCTGCATAAATTGCTCAACCGTCACAAAGCGCATGTCCTCATGCTGCGAGCGGCCTAGTAAGTCATAAAGCACACCGATTCGCAAAGCAGCATCAGTGACCTCCATAGACTCAATACCAAGCTCATCAAATACAGCAATCATGATGGCAAGACCGCCAGGCCATACTGAGCGTCGATCATCTTTAAGGCCTTGAAGCTCTACCTGATTGATGTGGTCATATTTCAGCAGATGCTTTTTCATGGCTCTTAAGCCATCGCGGGTAATCAAACCATCGGAGCCATCTACCGGACCATTGAAGTTGTTTTCGGCAATCAGTTCGGCTAAAGCACGTGCAGTTCCGGAAGAACCAATCACTTGCTTCCAGCCAGCCTTCAGATAAGCCTCGGAAATGACTTGAATTTCTCTTCTTGCGGCTAGTTCTGCTTCCTTAAAAGCATGAGAATCGATATTGCCCTTAGGAAAGAATCTTAGGCTATGAGAAACGCAGCCGATATATAGGCTTTCCATTAACCTGGGCTCATAACCTTTGCCAATAATCAGTTCGGTGGAGCCTCCACCAATATCCACTACCAAGCGATTACCCTGCACTGCCGGCACTTCATGAGCAGCGCCAATATAGATCAAACGCGCCTCTTCAACTCCTGCAATCACCTCAATGGGGAAACCTAAAGCTTCCTCAGCTTCCCGGATAAAGTGAGGTGCATTTTTAGCTACACGCAGGGTATTGGTGGCAACAGCGCGCACATTAGCTGGATCAAAACCCCGAATACGCTCACCAAAACGCCGAATTGCTGTAATACCACGCTGATAGGCATCATTGCCCAATAACTTGTTATCCGTTAATCCAGCAGCAAGGCGGACAGACTCGCGCAGAGTATCAATTGGGCGAAGCTGAGTGCCCGAGGGCGTCTTGACGACTTGGGCCACTAACATACGGAAACTATTGGAGCCAAGGTCGACAGCAGCGACAAGCTCAGTAGCATTCATTAGGGATTTATTTGGTTGTAAGGCCACAGCATTTCCAATAGAAACAGGTTTACTTGAATATGTCTATTTTATGAAACTCTGATGACACATTCATGAAACGAGACCTTAGTCTACTGGGAAGTAGCTCAAGCAGCTAAATTTTGCTCCGCACTAGAGCAATCTTGGCTTCCGAAGCTGCAGAAAATACAGCAATCTCCTGATCTAGACCTCAGAATGGTACTGCAACTTGGGCAGCGATATAAATGCTGGGAGTAGCCTACAGAGATCTCAAGGGTTTCTTGTCCGCGGCAGTGGGGGCAGGTGATAGTTGTATGCAGTGAATTCACAGGGCTGATCATGAACTGGAACTATTACAGAATGAAGACATGGATCCAGACCGACCGATCTTCACCGAATCGTCATACTTTAAGAGCATGATCAGAGCTTAAATTCACTATAGGAGATATGGGATGCTGTATCAAATTATCCCTCTTGAAATGGGCTCATTAGTCCAAAGATATATCTTTAAAAAACAGAATAAAGAAATTAAATGTGGGACAGTTTGGAAGCTTGGATCCATCACTACCACTATAAAACCGAAGTTCATAAGTCGTTATCAAGCTCAAGTGGGCATCTGTATTGGGGATATACCTGGAGCAGAAATTAGTAAGACTTATGATGGAGAAAAGGTCATCTACTTTTCTGAAACTGTAGATGAAGACGAGCAAGATGAGCTTACAGATATTTTTTATGGCAAATCGAAAAAGTTTTCAGGGGAATACACCCATGTCTTTCAAGATCTAGGATGGAAGGCAATGGGAGAAAATACGTATATCTTTGGTGAGCTAGAAATTAAAGAAATCAATGATGAACCTGAACAATATAAGTAAATGAAATCTTTCAAAACACTTCGCCTCGGTCTTTTTTTTCTTACTGTAACCATAGCGGGTTTTTCAACAGCTGCGATTGGCCAGACTTTTAAGTTCGTTGCCTTGGGTGATATGCCCTACTCGCTACCGCAGGATTTGCGACGCTTTGAAAACTTAATTGCAGAAATTAACCGGCTAAAACCTAGCTTCAGTATTTTTATTGGTGATACTAAATCTGGCTCATCGCTTTGCAGTGATGAGCACAATCAAATCATTAAATCCTATTTTTCAAGCTTTAAGACACCCTTGGTATACAGCCCTGGAGATAATGAATGGACTGACTGCCACCGGGTATTAGCCGGCGCTTACGACCCTTTAGAACGATTGGAAGCGCTGAGGACAGTATTTTTTAGTAGCAATCAAAGCTTAGGTAAAAATACAATCCGCCTCCAAAGGCAGGCAGATCTTGATTCGAGATACTCTAAGTACGTAGAGAACGCCTACTGGATCAAAAATAATTTCCTGTTTGTCAGTATCCATATACCCGGATCCAATAACAATAATGAGGGTACAGAGACAGCCATCAAGGAATATCAAGATAGAAATCAAGCGAACCTAGCATGGATCGATCAAGCATTTAATTTGGCTACCCAAAGAAATTTGAATGGCATCATCTTTGCCTATCAAGCCGATATGTTTTATAAGCCCAGCCAATTGACGAGCAGCGATAGCGGCTATCGCGATACATTAGAGAGCCTCATATCCAAGTCGGAAATTTTTAATAAACCAGTGCTGTTGATTCATGGTGATACTCATCGACTCAAAATTGACCAGCCTCTGCATCGTAAGAATCAAAAAAAGGTACTGGAGAATGTATTACGGCTACAAGTGATGGGAGCCGATCAAGTTCAGGCGGTTGAGGTTCAGGTAAACCCTGCGCAAGAGCAACCCTTTAGCTTTAGACCAATTATTCTCAAAGAAAATAATTAGCGACAGCTTATTTAAGCCTCATCTGTAGTTGGATGAACTCGCAAACCTGGGGTGTAAAAGGAACTGGATGCCCTGCATCCTCGATCTCCAAAGTAATTAACCCAGGTATTGCAGTCTTCGCTGAGCGTACACGTTGGCGCGTACATATCTTTGAGTCGGCACCATAAATAAGCGCCACCTTCCCTTTGTAGCCCTCCATAGCCTCATGAAAGTTCATCCCCCACACATCAGCTTTGTAACTTAAATCAAAGTGACCGGGTAATTGAACATCTGCGAATGCTCTCTCGTCCACCCTCAAATCTTTTGCCAATTGTTTGACCTCTTTAAAACCAACTTCATTTTTCATGGATTTATATAAAGAATAGAGGGCAGTCCAATTCACAGTTAAGGCAATGTCATTCAGAATGATTTCGGAAATTCTTTTTCCTAGTGACTGTGTTAAGTACATCGCTAACACACCACCCATACTTGTCCCCAAAATAGTAAATTGGGGACTCGATGAATGATTAATTAAAAGCATCTTGATGAGGCTTTTGATGTCCGATAAATAGAGAGACATAGTGTAGTTTTGAGACAATGCAATGGACTCAGAATCCCCTCTTCCAGGAAAATCAACGCTGACTACTTTGCAATCTTCAAATCTTAAAAAATGCGCATGCAAAACAGTGAAGGATTCTTTGGTCTCCAATAGACCAGGCAAGCAAAGCAATATTTTTTCTGCATTTATATTCCCAGAAATGCTGTAAGCAAGCTTTCTATTGCCACCCTCATCCGCAATATCAAAGTACCGAGTCTCTAGCGGAGCAAGGTCTATCTTTGGCTTGAAAAGTGGATTAGGACTAGTAGGCCCCTCTTTAGGCGGTAGCTCAATGACATCTAAAGGTTTATGAGAGGTATCCTGAGCAAACCCTAACCCATCCATCGTGGTGATTGGGGTGATCTGTTGGATCTCTTGAGTGAACCCCAGGACTTTAGAAACTGTCAGTCTTAAATCTACCAGTGAATCGTATAACTTTCTTTTCATTAAGACCAAGTCCATTCATAACAAGAGATTTCTTGTCAGTATTCATTGTGAACTACAAAGCCATCGAATGACAGCAATCAATTAATAAAGTAAATGCACAGTCAAATAGAGATTCATCTAAGGTGTTCGATCTTAGATGGCATCGTTCAATTTGTTTGCTAACGCTTGGTATAACCCAAACCAAGAGTTTCGACCATGACCTTGAATACCTCAGTGTTGTCCATGAATCCACGGAACTTTTCCGATCCGGGGCCCATGGCATTTAGCACTGCATCATCAGCCGTGTGAACACCCATCTCTTGGTGTAAAGGCAGGTTGCCAGTCATATGAATAGCATCTTCTTGTAGCTGAATATATTTGGGATTGGCAATATACTTTCCGGACCCATCTTTTACTGCTGGCTTAAATGTGCCATCGAGTTTTGGGTGAAGCGTTTCATAGTGGTCGGGGTAGTTTCCGTAAAAGAAGGCCAAACGTTTACTTACATCAATCTGACTTGGATAACCCGCCACATTGGCTTTGGGATAGTTTGGATAGCCAGCCTCTGCATATACGCCAACCTTGTCTCTTAGGGGTCCTGGCTTAGCGTCATTCACAACGCCACTGATCGAGCCGCTATGGGTATGGTCAGGGGTCACAATGATCAAAGTATCTGGGTTTTTCTTTGCAAAATCTTTTGCAATTTGTACAGCATTACTCAACATAATGGTGTCAAAAGCAGCTCGCTCCCAGTCCAGTGGATGGTTAAACTTGTCAATCAAAGCAGCTTCAACCATCAAGAAAAAGCCGTTAGGATTTTTGGATAAGACATTGATGGCTGCTTGCGTCATCTCTGTTAAATCAGGCTGATCAGGATATTGCGCAACCGTATTTTTCTTTAAGAAAAATCGGTCTAAAGACCCATCCATATTATCTGGATGAAATACACCAAACAGCTTTTTAGTTTCCTTAGCATTGCCAGCTGCCAATAACTCTTGTTTGTTTAAGGCGATGGAATATCCTGAAGCTTCAAATTGGGCTACAAGATTTTTATCATCCTTGCGCTTGGACCCTTTAGTAGACTGCGGGTAAAAGTATGCGGAGCCTCCACCTAAAATGACCTCAGCCCCACTAGCAAAGAGTTGATCAGCAATATAGGGCTTATCTGCACGTCTTCTGGTGTGAGCAACCATCGCACCTGGAGTCGCATCTTGTAATTCAGCATCCGAGACAATGCCAACTGACATTTTAGTTTTGCGCTTAATTAATTCAGAAATAGTTTCTACTTTAGGGTGGGATAAGTTATCCGTGGCTCGTGAAACATACACCCCCATGGCATTCACCGCAGTCTTATGACCCGTTGTATAAGCACTCATCGAGTTTGCAGAGTCGGTAATGAGAGAATCAGATCCAGAAGTTCCGATGAGCGCCATATTGGGCATGTCATCAAATGACAGCTTACCCTGATATTTACCCTCATCAATGCCTTTAGATAAAACACGAGCTGAAGTACGATTTGCAATCGTCATTCCATCACCAACAAAAAAGATGACATTCTTTACTTTTCGGGGACCACTTGCATAGACATCCCAGTTCACCTGAATACTCTCCTGACCACTCTTGGCAATGAGCGAGTATTGACCGGGCTTAGTAAGTTGAACATCTCGATAAATCAGAGAGCTTCCTTTTCCTGATTCATTTGAAATAAATACTGGCTGTGACTTGATCTGCGCTTTGAGGGGTGAATTATTAAGCTGAATATCCAAGTCCTCAAATTTGTGCTCTTGATCAAATTCAATCTTGATATCAAATGATGAGCCTGCAAGAATAGAAGCCTTGTTAATGGGATAGATAGCCGCAGCCTCAACCCAAATTGCCTGCAGAAGAAGAATTATAAATAAAATTGGATAGGCAATTTTGATTAAAGGCATACGTCATTTCTTATAGTGTGAGTGAATTTTATGATCGTCACTTTTGATGTCATTATCGTGACACTAAAATATTGATAATACAAATTCCTACAATACGAATAATGCTGAGAGTCGCTTGAGTTAACTACTGTAATGAATGCTATGAAGTTGGTCTTGTATTTGCAGTCTATTCAAAGTTTCAATTGGCAAGTCAATCAGCAACTCAATTCGGTTCCGCAAACCCATCTCTACCCGCTTAAATGCCTGAGATATTTTTTCATCATCGCCAACTTTAGAATCAGCTGGATTAGGGAATCCCCAGTGGGCTGTTGAGGGATGCCCCGGCCAAATCGGGCACTCCTCAGCGATGGCAGTGTCACACAAGGTAATAATAAAATCCATCTTGGGAGCGCCTTCGCGACTAAACTCATCCCAACTTTTGCTTCTCAGAAGCTGAATGGGAAATCCCATGGACTTAGCCATCTCAAAAGCAATTTCGTGAACTGTGCCACTAGGCTTGGCGCCTGCAGAATATCCCGTAAAGCGACCGTGACTTAGTGTAGTGGTCAGCGCCTCCGCAATAATCGATCGCGCAGAGTTTTCATTGCAAAGAAAGAGAATGTTGTAATTTTTTTCCATGGCTCAATCGCTAAATAAGTTCATCGAGATTTAAGGCGTACTTTTTATCAACCAGAAATACACTGGTACGGTACTCACTTTTATCATATTTTTCATTGAGAAATTGCTGCTTGATATTGATGCTATCTGGTGCATGCGTATCAAGATTGCGCCGAAATATAGTAGATAGATTAATATCGTCGTTCGTATTCATGGTGTACTTTTGTAAGCATTAAATACTGATATTAAGAAGAAAATATTTCAGATTCATTGCAATTCTAGAGTCTATACACCAAGGGATCAGCTCTTTTTTGACATCGATTTGTCATGTTTTGTAATTAGAATCTGAAGCTTTAGGTATACCAGTTAAATGCGATCGATTGCCGTCCTCTTACTGCTGATTCCGTTCGTATGTCAGGCATTTGAACCACTGAACACAGATGATTCCGGTACAGTACCTAAGGGTTTAAATCAGATTGAGCAGTATTTTTTTACTACTGCCTCACATGGTGGCGGGTCTGCTAATACCGCAGATATTATTACTCCCGGAGAAGAATATTTTGGCGGGCAAGGAGCTAAGGCTTTCCCATTTACCTATATCCGAGGGGTTGCAGAAAACGTAGAGCTATCCTTAGGTAGCACCTACTTTGCAGCCCCAAGGGGCAGCTTCTCGCCGCTATCTAATAAGGTAATCGCCATGAAATGGCGCTTTGCTGAAAATGATCAGTGGGGCCTGGCAGTTAAACCCAGCATCACTCTGCCTGGTTCCCCGCAGCAGCAGGTTGCTGGACTGGACCTCGCGCTGCCAAACTATGGGGTCAATCTGATTGCTTCACGATATTGGGACGTAGTAGAAGTTCACTTCAATGCAATGTATAGCAAGTCCCTTTACAACACAAATTACAGCATTGGTTCGGGTGTTACAGAAAATAGGACCAATATCTGGTTCTTCTCTATGGCACCCGTTTGGAGGGTGGCAGACAAGGTCAGACTGGCACTGGATTTGGGTTTGACGACTAATCCACCCAGCAACGAACAATATCTGAGCAACTACGCCTTAGTTGCGGCTATCATCTCGGCAAGCGATAGTGTGGATATTGGCATCTCTTATATGAGAAGCGCTGCAAATATGGGGATCATTGCAAGTAATTCAGGCATCAATGCCTCTCGCTCAGAGATCGGGTTCACTTGGCGCTTTTAACTACCTAGACGATGTTGAGTATTCCGATTGCGATAGGCCACTCTAATTTCGTGCCAAATAATCAGCGCTTTAACAAAAAATCGCTTCATACAAACCTCCACAGAGTTAATCAAAATCAATTGCTTTCATCCTATCGCCTGAGTATTTCAGACTGATGTCAAACGCTTACAATAAGTAGATATTTTTTACTATCCCGGGAAATTTATTTTGACTTTAATTCCTACTCTTCCCTTCCCCATTAATGGTGTTGTTTTTGCTTGGGCAATGACAACGGATGGCAAGAATTATGAAATTCCCTTATTTGATATTGCAGATGCCTTAAACAATTCAGATTTATCAGTTTGGTTGCATCTCAACCTATCTAACTCTCAAGTACAGCGCTGGCTTAAAAATACCCCCCTCATTCCGGATCGGGTTGTGGAGATGATCGATGAGGGCGTAACTCGTAGTCGCTTAGAGAGGATTGAAAAGTTAGATGACTGCCTATTAATGGTGATGAATGATTTTGAGCAAGAGTTTGGGGATGACCTTAGTAATGGTGAATTAGGCACCCTTTGGGCCATCCTTACCCCACGACTCATGATCTCCTTGAGAAATATCCCGCTGAGAACGACCGATCGCTTACGATCTGATTTGCGGTCCGGCCTACTCAATCCGAACTCCGCAATCGAACTCTTTCATGAGTTGATTGATTTACGCGCAGAATACTTGCGCACGCTCCTCAATAATTTATCCGAAACGATGGATGACTTGGAGGAGCTTCTGCTCAAAGGAAAAGAGCTTCCTGAGCATGAGTTTTTGGGTAGGATTCGAATCCAATGTAGCCGCCTGAGGCGTCAATTTTCTCCCGAACTGATTGCCTTACATCGCCTACAAAAACGTCTTCCTTACTGGTTCTCTGAGGACGATAAGTTCCGCCTAAATGACGACTTAGACTTACTCTCATTCTTGGTGCAAGAGATTTCTAATCTATATGATCGCGCTAAAGTATTGCAGGATGAGCAAGCTGCTCACGTTGCAGAATTTAATGCAAGAAATCTGCAAGTTTTATCTGTGATGACCGTCATTTTCTTACCGATGACACTGCTAACCGGCATTATGGGTATGAATATGGAGGACCTGCCAGGCCTCAAAGAATCTTTTTATTTCGTCATGGTTCTCATGGCAATTGCCGGTGCTACTGTATACACCGTCCTTAGGGTCAGAAAAATCATCTAACACCGATCAGCTAGATTGCTTAAATAGGGGGCTGGAGGCCAGTGCCCTAGTATTAGACGGGGGATATTGCCTGCCAAAACCCCCCCGATCCTGAATAAAAGCGCTTCCAGATGCGAAAAAAGCACTTTTGTCATATTACTTTGATAAAGTTAACTCGTTCTTATTACTCTTTACCCGGATACCCATGAGCGAATATAAATATGAAGATGCTGTAAAACAGCTACAAGAGTCTGGTGCTATTGGCTTACAAGACTTTAAAAATCTATCTTATGAAGACTTAAACGAGCTATTTGAGGAGATCAAGGTTTGGTGTCTGTATGCCAACGGTAAGTTAGACAAGCTACCGAAAGAGTCTAAGAAGAAAAAAGATAAGAAAGACAAGAAGGATAAGAAAGACAAGAAGGACTAAGTAATATACGTGCCTTTATTCTGAAATACGCTCCTTAGGAAATCGAAGAGTAAAGGTACTGCCCTGTCCGGGGGCGCTAGTAATAATGAGTTGGGCTTGATGGCGGTTGGCAATGTGCTTCACAATCGCCAATCCCAAACCAGTGCCTCCAGTATCTCTAGAACGACTTCTATCCACGCGATAAAAGCGCTCAGTCAGCCTTGAAAGATGCTCGGATGCAATGCCCGGCCCCGTGTCGGCAACTGAAAACTCACCTTCCCCACGTTCATTTACGCTCCAACGCACCTTAACTGAAGCAGTTTCTGGTGTGTATCGAATAGCATTAGAAACCAGATTACCAAATGCAGAAAGAATTTCCCGCTCCTCACCCATTAAATTATTTGGATTTGAGATCTCAAAGCTAAGGGCATGATGGCCTTGAGAGAGAGCCTCTGCATCATTCTTTACAAGTGCCATCAGAGTAGTAATACTCATTTCTTGCAATGGGGCGGGCAAGGTGTTGGCCTCTAGGTTGGCCAGAGTCAGTAAGTCTTCCACCAAACTCTTCATTCGCTGAGCCTGAGACATCATCATATCAAAATATTGGCTTTGCTGGGCTCTATCTAGGTCAAGCGATTGCATGGTCTCTAAAAAACCCATCAAAACAGTGATTGGCGTTCTCATTTCATGTGACACGTTAGCCACAAAATCACGTCGCATTGCGTCAGCTTTCTGAAGGTCAGTTACGTCCTGTACAAGCAAGAGATGTCGTTGATCACCGAATGGGAAAATTTGCAACATCAAACTCAGATTAGCGTTTGACCCCATTCTCTCCATAAACAATGGATCCTCAAAGTCCCTCTTATATAAATATTGAATAAATTCTGGGCGTCGTATCAGAAAATTAATCCTCTGGAGCGCATCACGCTTAAAACTCAAGCCAAAGAAACGCTCAGCAATGGCATTACACCACTCAATATGATCTTCGCTATCAAGCATCACAATGCCATTAGGAGAGGCCTGAAAAGCCTCAATGAAACGATGGTGCTGTTTTTCGATAGAGATTATTTGCTGCTTGAGATTGCGAACTAAGCGCTGCAGGCGAAAAAAGATTTCCTCCCAGTAGCCACTTGGCAAAGGCATCGATTCGAGTGAGTCGGATAAGGTAAATTTTCTTAAACGAGCTAAATTGATGTAGGAATAAATCAGGGGGATTGATAGAACGGATACTGCAGCCGCAACCCCCGAAAAGGAGCCTAAATTGGAAGATGCTATGTATGCCGCAAGAAAAGCCAGGCAAATCAGCACAATAAAGCGAGAAATAACAGATAACATACGACAATCTTAGAGCATCTGCTCCATCAGACCTAAAACTCTGGTGTACAGCTCGATTCTAATTAGGTCTGGGTCGGCATCTTGGTAATTCGGTAACCACTGCCACGCACCGTCTCTATATAGCGATCGCAGTCCGTAGGTGATAAGGCCGCCCTTAATCTCTTGATGTGAACGTCTACCGTGCGCTCCTCGATATAGACCTCATTCCCCCAGACTTTGTCGAGTAAATTTGTCCGGGAGTGCACCCTCTCAGGGTTGGACATCAAAAACTGCAATAAGCGGTATTCGGTAGGTCCCAAGGGGATGGATTGAGGCTCTAAATTAGGCCAAACAGCTGTCACACGATGAGAAAGCGGATCCATTCTGAGTGGACCCACAGCCAAAGGTCCAGAGTCTTCTAATGGGGTTTGGCGACGTAGAATCGCCTTGACCCGCGCAACCAACTCTTTAGGTGAGAAAGGCTTAGTTACATAGTCATCTGCACCAGAATCTAAGCCCAGAACCTTATCGGACTCATCGCTCTTAGCCGTCAACATCAGAATAGGTAAAGAGCGAGTACGCTCATTTAAACGTAGCTCTTTGGCAAACTGAACACCTGATTTACCAGGGAGCATCCAGTCCAAGATTAAAAGAGAAGGTAGCTGATCTCGCATCATATTCAGAGCAAGATCAGTCTGAAGCGCCCTTTCAACTTCATAGCCTGCATGAGTCAGATTGATTGCAATCAGCTCAGCAATCGAAGGCTCATCCTCAACAATCAATATTCGGTGAGTCATCTTGGATTCCGCTTTGATGAGTTACGGTTTATTTGCCTCGCGGACCAAATCCTCATGAGGGATGTGACGCACATCAGAGCCTTTGGCAATATAAATAACGAATTCAGCAATGTTCTTTGCATGATCACCAATACGCTCGATCGCCTTAGCAATAGTCAACATATCCAAGGCTGTTGAAATAGTATGGGGATCTTCCATCATGTATGAAATCAGCTTACGAACAAAGCCTCTAAACTCTTCATCAATTTGGCGATCTTCCTGAACTACTTCTGCAGCAGCAATCGTATCTAACCTTGCAAAAGCATCTAAGCTGCGACGCAAGAGAGAAATTGCCATCTGTCCAGATAGACGAATTTCGGCAACATTAATATTATGAGTAGCGCTGGCTTCAATTAAATGTTTTGTTCTCTTAGCAACGCGCTCCGCCTCGTCACCGGCACGCTCTAAATTGGTAATCGCTTTTGAGACAGCCATGACGAGACGAAGATCTCGAGCGGTAGGCTGACGACGAGCAATGAGTTCAGTACAGGCTAAATCAATCTGGATCTCGAGATCATTTACGAGCTTTTCGTTTTGGATGACAACATTGCACGTCTCAATATCCATTTGCGTAAAAGCACGCATCGCTGTGGAAATTTGGGATTCAACGAGACCACCCATTTCTAGCAAACGGCTTGAAAGCCCATTTAAATCGGCATCGAATTGTGACGAAAGGTGCTTATCTTGCATTTATTTCTCCAATTAACCGAAACGGCCGGTAATGTAATCTTCTGTTTCTTTACGCTTAGGCTTAATGAAGATTTCATCAGTCTTACCGAACTCAATTAAGCTTCCTAGGTACATATAGGCAGTGTAATCCGATACACGAGCAGCTTGCTGCATATTATGAGTCACAATCGCAATCGTATACTCATGCTTCAGTTCATTAATTAACTCTTCAATCTTACCCGTAGAGATTGGATCCAAAGCAGAGGTTGGCTCATCTAGCAACATTACGGAAGGCTTAACAGCCACACCACGGGCAATACATAAACGCTGCTGCTGGCCACCGGAAAGAGATAAACCGCTTTGGTTCAGCTTGTCTTTTGCTTCGTTCCACAAAGCAGCCTTATTTAAGGCCCACTCAACACGCTCATCCATTTCAGAGCGGGAAAGCTTTTCGTAAAGACGTACACCAAAAGCAATATTCTCATAAATCGACATTGGAAATGGAGTTGGCTTTTGGAAAACCATACCGATTCTTGAGCGTAGAAGGTTCACATCCTGATCTGTAGTCAAAATGTTCTGGCCATAGAAGTTAATCTCACCCTCGGCACGTTGACCTGGATACAGGCTATACATACGATTCAAGGTTCTAAGCAAAGTAGATTTGCCGCAACCAGAAGGGCCAATAAAGGCGGTTACTTTGCCCTCTTCAATATCCAAGTTTATATTTTGCAAACCTTGAAAGGATCCGTAGAAAAAGTTTAGGTTACGCACTTCGATTGCATTCTTAACCGGAGTTTGTGCGTTTTGGCTTGTCGTTTCTTTCATTACTGCTCCTTGACCATCGATCTTGTTTAAGTCAAACATTGTTTTCATATTACTCATTACCCTTGGACCTTCTCGCGAAATAGTACTCGAGCCAGAATATTAAAGCCCAATACAGCAAAAGTAATTAATAGTGCACCACCCCAAGCAAGCTCTACCCAATTGTCGTATGGGCTCATTGCAAACTGGAAGATGACTACTGGCAAATTGGCCATTGGCGCATTCATATTGGTAGAGAAGAACTGATTATTTAACGCGGTGAATAATAAAGGTGCTGTTTCACCACTCACCCGAGCTAAGGCCAATAAAATACCAGTCATCACACCGCTTTGCGCCGCTCTTAAGGAAATTTTAAAAGCCACTTTCCACTTCGGCGTACCCAAGGCATAAGCAGCCTCACGCAAGCTGCCAGGGACTAGGCGCAACATGTTCTCGGTAGTGCGAACAACTACTGGAACCGCAATCAAAGTCAGAGCAAGCGTACCGGCCCAGCCTGAGAAGTGACGGACTTGGGCAACTACGAGCGCATACACAAATAAACCAATCACAATGGACGGAGCGGATAACATGATGTCAGTAACAAAACGGGTTATCGCAGCTACTCTACTCCTATCCCCATATTCAGAAAGATATAAACCAGCCAGCACACCTATTGGCGTACTGATTAATGTACAACTGGCAACAATCATGAGACTTCCGAGAATCGCATTTGCCAAACCACCACCTTCAGAACCTGGCGCAGGTGTGCTTTGGGTAAATAACGAGATATCGAGAGCAGCAAAGCCCTTAAATAACAACACACTCAAAATCCATAATAAAAAGATCATGCCAATGACCATGGCGCCCATAGACAGGGTTAGTCCAATCTTATTGGTACGCTTACGTTTCGCAAAAAGGGAGGAATCAATATTGGAAAAATTACTCATGTTTTTAAGCCCTGCTTCTTCTCCATATTGTTGAGCATCAATTTAGCCAATGCCAACACAATAAATGTGATGATGAAAAGCGCCAAACCTAAGGCGAATAAGGAAGATAAATGATTACCCGCTTCAGCCTCGCCAAACTCATTAGCGAGTGTGGAAGCGATTGAAGTGCCTGGCGAGAATAAGGATGGAGATAAGCGGTGTGCATTGCCAATAACAAAGGTGACCGCCATGGTTTCACCAAGTGCCCTGCCTAGACCCAACATCACACCACCGATCACACCAGCCTTGGTATAAGGCAGGACTACATTTTTAACCACTTCCCAAGTAGTACAACCGATACCATAGGCAGACTCTTTGAGTACAGGTGGAACAATCTCAAATACATCGCGCATCACAGAAGCAATAAACGGCAAAATCATCATTGCCAAAATCAAGCCGGCACTCAGGATGCCAATGCCGTTGAATGCACCTGAGAATAGAATGCCCAAACCAGGAATCTGACCGAGTGTTCCACCCAAGGCTGGCTGGATATACTCGGCAAATAAGGGTGCAAAAATAAACAAACCAAACATACCGTAAATGATGGAAGGTACAGCTGCTAGCAACTCTACCGCGGTTCCTAAAGGTCGACGGAGAGAGCTTGGACATAATTCAGTGAGGAAAACCGCAATACCAAAGCTCAGAGGAACAGCAATCAATAAAGCAATGATAGACGTGGCTAAGGTGCCATAGATCGCAATTAGACCGCCAAACTGACCCTGGACGACATCCCATTCTTCGCTAAAGAAAAAACCGATGCCGAAGGTGCTCAAAGCGGGCCAAGCGTTCGTGATTAGCGAAATAATAATGCCGAGCAAGGTGATTAAGACAGTCAAAGCAAAGAATTGAGTAATTCCATGAAAAAGGAAATCCTGAATGCGCTGTACCTTAGCAATGCTAAGCGCCTGTGGCGTCGGAGCTGAGTGAGACTGGGTCGATTCAATCATGATTATGCTTATTTAAATATTGAAACAGCCCCACTTTTAATGGGGCTGTTATTCAGTAATGATTAAGAAATCTTAAACATCCAACCTTACTTAGTAACAACCTTAGAAAATACATTCTTACGAATGAAATCCGTTGTTACATCAGGCATTGGAACGTAATCCAACTCTAAAGCCATGTTCTTACCCTCTTTAAATCCGAAGTCAAAGAACTTCATTACTTCAGCAGCATTTGCCTTGTTATCTGGGTTCTTGTACAAGAGGATGAAAGATGCACCAGTGATTGGCCATGACTTAGCACCAGAAGCATTGGTAATAAATGTGCCCATACCAGGGATCTTAGACCAATCAGTTCCAGCAGCAGCAGCAGCAAAGGTTGCATCATCAGGCTGCACATAATTACCATCTTTGTTTTTCAAAGAAATGTGAGCCATTTTGTTTTTCTTGGCGTATGCATACTCAACGTAACCAACAGAATTCTTTACGCGAGAAACGTTTGCAGCAACACCTTCGTTACCTTTGCCACCGACAGATGAAGCAGCTGGCCATTTAACAGAAGCGCCTGCACCAACTGCATCTTTCCAGAGAGTGCTGGCTTTTGCCAAGTAGTCAGTAAAGATCGCTGTTGTACCAGAACCGTCAGCACGGTGAACAACGGTTATTGGACCAGAAGGAATCTTAACGCCTGGGTTCATCAAAGCAATACGCTTGTCACCCCAATCAGAAATCACGCCTTGGAAAATATCGGCCAATGTTGGGCCATCTAACTTGAGTTCGCCTGGCTTGACACCATCCACGTTTATCACTGGCACTACACCACCAATAATGGCTGGAAACTGAACCATGCCATCTTTTTCTAAATCTTCAAACTTCACTGGATTATCAGTTGCACCGAAATCAACAGTCTTTGCTTTAATTTGCTTGATACCACCTGAAGAACCAATAGATTGGTAGTTCAAGTTAGAACCAGTTTTAGCTTTGTAGGCTTCGGCCCATTTAGCATAGATTGGGTATGGGAATGTTGCGCCAGCACCGGTCATGTCGGCTGCAAATGCAACTGGAGCAAAAGAGATCGCGCTAACAACCAACGCTTTTTTCAAAAATGAGTTCATGTGAGTCGTTCCTCAAAGAAATATGCAACATTGCAATGTTTGGACGATACGGTGTCTATATGACTCTTTTATGACAAGTGTTTTAGTTGAAATTAATCCAATTAATTTAACAATTTATTATTTTGGCACCAGATCGGCAATACGCTTAGCTGAATTCATGGCTATGTTGCCGTCCTGAGCCTCTACCATGACCCGCAGGACTGGTTCTGTACCTGAGGCACGGATAAGCACCCTACCCGTACCCTTGAGTTCGCTTTCGACCTGGCTTATCTGGGATTTGAGGGCCTCATCGGACTTCCAATCATAGTCAGGCTTGAATTTGATATTCAGGAGCACTTGGGGGAAGATTTTGACGGAATCTAAGAGTTGGCCCAAACTCTTCTTGGTCTGGCTCATAGCGGCTAGCACCTGCAGTGCGGCAATGGTGCCGTCACCGGTTGAGTGCTGATCTAAGCAGAGGAGATGGCCTGAGCCTTCACCACCAATAATCCAGCCTTTTTGCTTGAGCAACTCCAAGACATAACGATCACCTACATTAGCGCGCTCAAAGCCAATGCCTAAATTCTTAATTGCATTTTCCACAGCAAGGTTTGTCATCAAGGTGCCAACGACTCCACCAATTGCTTGGCCACGATCAATCCGGTCTTTAGCAAGGACGTATAGCAGTTCATCGCCATTAAACAATCGGCCAGAGGCATCTACCATTTGTAAACGATCAGCATCACCATCTAAAGCAATGCCGAGATCTGCTTTGGTTTCTTTAACTTTGGCAATTAATGCTGCAGGGGCTGTAGCGCCAAAGCCATCATTGATATTGCGGCCATCGGGCTGAACACCAATAGAGATTACTTCAGCACCGAGCTCATGAAAAACATGAGGGGCAATATGGTATGCGGCTCCGTGAGCACAATCGACAACCAACTTCTTACCTTTGAGATTGAGCTCGCCAGGGAAAGTCGATTTACAAAATTCAATATAGCGACCAGCAGCATCATCAATACGAAATGCTTTTCCTAATTCTTTTGAGCTGACACAACCCATCGGTTTAGCAAGCTCAGCTTCAATAGCCAATTCAAACTCATCGCTTAACTTACCGCCTTGTGCGGAGAAGAATTTAATACCGTTATCGTGATAAGGATTGTGTGAAGCAGAAATGACGACACCTGCAGATAAGCGCAATGCTTTAGTAAGGTAAGCAACCCCAGGAGTTGGCATTGGACCGCACAACATCACATCAACACCAGCAGCAGCAAAGCCAGCCTCTAAGGCAGCTTCTAATAAATAACCTGAGACACGCGTATCTTTACCAATCAGAATCTTGCAGCGCTCACCAGTCTTTGCTTGGCTACCCAGTACTTTGCCCGCAGCATAACCAAGGCGCGTGATGAACTCCGGAACAATCGGAAATTGCCCTACTTCGCCGCGGATACCATCAGTACCAAAGTATTGTTTTTTCATGGGCTTGATTATAAAACTTGTGGGTATTTGACTGACTAGCTTATTCCTGAATAGCTTCCCAGAGCTTCAAGGAGTCGACTGTCTCTTGAACGTCATGGACACGGATAATTCGAGCTCCCCGATCGGCAGCCAAAATGGCGGCTGCCACACTAGGCGCCACACGATCATTAGTGTCACGACCTGTTAACTTCCCCAACATGGATTTGCGAGACATCCCCGCCAATACCGGATAAGCCAGTTGCGAGAATTGATCAAAATCTGCCAGCATCTTGAGGTTGTGCTCTAGGCTCTTGCCAAAACCAAAACCCGGGTCGATAGCAATTCTATTTTTGGCGACGCCTTGGCTCTCTAGTAATGCTGCACGCTCTTGCAAAAATGCCTTTACTTCAGCAATCACATCCTGATACTCGGGATCAAATTGCATAGTCTGTGGATCACGCTGCATATGCATTAGGACAAGGCCGCACTGCTTATTTGGATTTTGCTGATCGCTCTCGATGATGACCTCTACTGCACCCTCTTGTCGCAATGCCCAAATGTCATTAACGCAATCGACTCCAGCCTGGAGAGCTTGACGCATAGTCTCAGCTTTATAGGTATCAATTGATAAGGCAACGCCACAACCTTTTAATGCCTCAATCACTGGTAAGACGCGATCCAATTCTTCTTGCAAAGAGACGGGTTCAGCACCAGGGCGAGTTGACTCACCGCCAATATCAATGATGTCTGCACCATTAGCAATCATGCGCTCTGCCTGGGCAATAGCATCGCTTGGAGTTCTAAACATACCGCCATCAGAAAAGGAATCTGGTGTTGCATTTAGAATGCCCATCACTAGTGGGCGCTGACGTTTGCTAAAGTCAAAAAGAAAACGCCCGCAACACCATGTTGCGGGCAGAGTTTGCTTGCTCACTTTACTACGCAGTGGCTGGGGCAGCACCGGCAGCAGGACCTGGCGTACCAGCAGAGTTACCAAACTGGGTTGCTGGTGGTGGCTTCGGAGCGCGTGGTGGGCGACCTTCCATGATGTCGGTAATCTGCTCAGCATCAATGGTTTCCCATTCAAGCAATGCAGTCACCATCGCTTCCACCTTGTCACGGTTTTGCTCAAGGATCGATCTTGCCAATGCGTACTGACTATCAACCAATGCACGAATCTCTGCATCCACCTTTTGCTGAGTTAACTCAGAAACTGTCTTCGTGCTGTTGCGCCCAAAAATGCTTTCAGACTCTGTATCCACGTAAACCATAGTACCCAAGCTATCGCTCATACCATAACGAGTCACCATATCACGCGCCATTTTGGTAGCACGCTCGAAGTCATTTGAAGCGCCTGTACTTGAGGAGTTCAAGAAGACCTCTTCAGCAGCACGGCCACCAAACAAAATCGCCAACTCTTCCATCATGCGATCTTTATATAAGTTCACACGATCAAACTCAGGCAGCTGCCAAGTAACACCCAAAGCCATACCGCGCGGCATGATGGTGACCTTATGCACTGGGTCAGCTTTAGGTAACACCTTAGCTACTACCGCATGACCAGACTCGTGATACGCCGTATTACGACGCTCTTCTTCACGCATAACGGCTGATTTACGCTCAGGACCCATATAGATCTTGTCTTTTGCATCCTCAAAGTCTTTCATATCCACAGCGCGCTTATTACGACGGGCCGCAAACAATGCTGACTCATTTACCAAGTTAGCTAGATCGGCGCCTGAGAAACCAGGGGTACCACGTGCCAATACTGCTGCATTGACGTCTGGATCAATTGGAACCTTACGCATATGCACTTGCAGAATTTGCTCGCGGCCACGAATGTCTGGCAAGCCGACGTGCACTTGACGATCGAAACGCCCTGGGCGCAATAAGGCTTTATCCAAAACATCGGAGCGGTTAGTCGCAGCAACTACGATCACGCCGCTATTACTTTCAAAACCATCCATCTCGACAAGCATCTGGTTGAGAGTTTGCTCGCGCTCATCATTACCGCCGCCCATACCGGAGCCACGATGACGACCAACAGCATCGATCTCATCAATAAAGATGATGCAAGGGGAATTCTTCTTGGCGTTTTCAAACATGTCGCGCACACGTGATGCACCGACACCAACAAACATTTCGACAAAGTCTGAACCAGAGATCGCAAAAAACGGCACCTTCGCTTCACCCGCAATTGCGCGAGCCAGCAAAGTCTTACCAGTACCCGGAGGACCTACTAGCAATACACCATGCGGAATGTGGCCACCTAGCTTTTGAAACTTTTGTGGGTCTTTTAAGAAATCCACAATCTCAAAGACTTCTTCTTTTGCTTCATCGCAACCGGCAACATCGGCAAAGGTCACAGTATTACTATTCTCATCAACTAGACGAGCTTTGGATTTTCCGAAAGAGAATGCTCCGCCCTTACCGCCGCCTTGCATCTGACGCATCATGAAGAACCAGAAACCAATAATTAGTAAAGTGGGTCCAAGGTAATACAAAGCAGAGACCAACATATTCGGTTCGTCATCCGCTTTACCAGTAACCTGGACACCAAACTTCATCAAGTCGCCAACCATCCAAATATCTCCAGGGGAAATAATCGAATATTTGTTGCCGTCATTTGGAGTGACCTGCAATGTGCGACCTTGCACATCCACTCGCTTAACTTTGCCTGCCTTGGCATCGTCCATGAATTGAGAATACGTGACCTGATTCTGGTCTTTGGGCTTGTCGAACTGTTTAAAAACAGTAAACAAGACCAAACCCACAATGAGCCACACGCCGATTTTTTGCAACATATTGCTATTCAAAAGGAGACCTTTGCCGGATTAATCCGGGAGTTAAAGCGGATTGCTATACCTAAGTATTTGATTCTACTACTAGGCTTTTTCAATAGCGAAGAGCTAATTTATTTTATAAACCCCTCATTTTGGGGGGTTATTTGGGCGCCTTAAGGTCTCGGCCTAATAAAAAGATTTCCGAGGACTTGGCTCTAGAGGCTTTTGGCTTTCTAGAAGCCACTGTTTTAAAGACCTTTTTAAAGGATTCCACAATCTGACTATAGCCGCTGCCGTTAAAGCACTTAATCAATAGAGCCCCGTCAGACTTCAGGTGCTGGACTGAAAAATCCAAGGCAATCTCGGCCAAAAAGGCCATTCGGGCCGCATCTGCCACCCCCACTCCCGATAAATTGGGGGCCATATCGGACATCACAAAATCGACTTTTCCATCTGCATTCGCCGGTAAAAGCGCTTCTAAGGCCTTTAAACCCTCATCTTCCCGAAAATCCCCCTGAATAAAGGAAACATCGGCAATATCCTCCATCGGCAGAATATCGATCGCAATAATGGTTCCATCTGGCTTACCAGACTCAATATTGGGATTATTTTTACCGAGCTCAGTTAAGCGATTACGAGCGTACTGAGACCAGCTCCCAGGAGCGCTCCCCAGATCCACAATCGTCATACCCGCTTTGATCAGTCGATCCTGCTCATCTATTTCGCTCAACTTATAGACAGCTCGTGCGCGATAACCCTCTTTTTGGGCCATCTTCACGTACGGATCATTGAGATGATCCTGCAACCAACTTTTATTAAATTTATTCTTTGCCACAACTTACCCACTTTCGTCGATCATTTTCCTTGTTTATGCTCTACAAGGCAAAAGGAATCGACTCGAAACATAGTGATACTGACTCAAATACGCCCGAAAACCCTGTTTTATAGCCCTAATGCTCTATCATCAAGCCCATGACAGCACTTACTATTACTCCCGCACAACGTAAATCCCTTAAAGCCGACGCTCATGGTCTCAGCCCAGTCGTCATGATTGGTGGCGATGGCCTTACCCCTGCGGTCATTAAAGAGGCTAAATCAGCTATCTCTCACCACGGCTTGATCAAAGTTCGTGTTTTTGGTGATGATCGTGAAGCCCGTATCGCCATCTATGAAGAGCTCTGCGACAAGCTGGGTGCTGCACCCGTTCATCACATTGGTAAATTACTAGTGGTTTGGAGGCCGATTGATGTTGTCGATGCAGCACTCATCAATTTGAGTCGTTCCAGTAAGCAAACTAAAAAGACATTGCAAGCGCCCCGCACTAAGCGCCAACCAAATCGCGTGGTAGCTAAAGCTGGTGTTCGTACTAGCACTTCCGAGAGATCAGATCGACGCTCAGCAGCTAGCAAATCTCCTTTTGAAAGAGTGGCTGCGGTCAAAAATGCTGCCCCTAAGAAACGGGTTCTACGTGCTGATGCTGCTGAATCTAAAATTGGTTGGTCATCACCGGGTTACCGCAAAGCGGTTGCAGCGCCTGCGCCTATTAAGAAACGCAAGGTACGCATGAGTAGCACTAAGAAGAAATCATTAGGATCTTGATCTCTGGAGCATTAAAAAGTACTGAGTAAAAAAACGTCGCTAGTCGGCGTTTTTTATTGCCTTACTTTTAGGCCACTCTATCTCTTAGTCAATCGCCAAACTAAAAAAATCCCCAAAATGCTTTGGAGCATAAACAGAATGCTGGAGACACCATGCAGTCTTCCAAACAAAGTGGCTGAAGGAGAAAGCATTACTGGCATACCTTGCATTAGGGCATCATCTCTCAGCGTGTTCATCCAGGGAATCAAGATAAAGCTAGCTGCGATTGCACACAGCAACATTGCCAACAAGAGCCAGCGAATGAACTTAAATTGACTGAGACCACGATTCACTAGGAGATTGGCCAAGACCATCAGGCCAATGCACACAATCAAACTAACATAGGCCTCTAATTTAAAGACGCTACCAGCAACCATTCCGGCAGCTTGGCGATCGGTCATCGTACTGAAAATGGCTGGGGCAACTAGATAACCTACCGCGAGTATGCTACCAACCCACAAACCTGCAATCACAATAAATAGTCTTTGAGCTACAGGGTGATCTGGAGCCTCTAAAGTCTGCATATAGATTCTGGCTTGTATTAGATATAACGGACCGCAAGAATTTCTACCTCGCGATTGCCACCAGGAGCCTGAACCGCAACCACATCGCCCTCTTCCTTGCTAATCAATGCGCGAGCAATAGGCGAACTAATGGAGATCTTATTAACTGCGATATCAGCCTCATCGTCACCGACGATTTGATAAGTAAACTTCGTGCCATCTTCTAGATCTTCGAGATCAACAGTGGCACCGAATACGATGCGACCATTTACATCTAGACTAGCCGGATCAATGATCTGTGCAGCCGATAGCTTTCCTTCAAGCTCCTGAATACGGCCTTCAATAAAGCCTTGCTTTTCTTTGGCAGCATCGTACTCGGCATTCTCAGACAGGTCACCTTGTGCACGCGCTTCAGAGATTGCATTAATCACGGATGGGCGCTCTACATGCTTTAAGCGATGCAACTCTTCTTTGAGAAGTTCTGCGCCATGCTTGGTAATAGGGATTGTGTTCATGCTGCTTACCTCACTGAATTTAATTGAGAGTCTTGTGTAGATTTTGCAATGAATACACCTCAAGTGACCCTTTGTTGCCATTTTGCGATGTCATCAAACCATCCATTACCGCACGTGCCGCACTAATCGTAGTGTAGTAGGTCACATTATTGGCTTGAGCGCTAGTACGAATGGAACGGGAGTCTGCAATTGCAGTACGGGTCTCATCCACTGTAGTAAACACCAAGGAGATCTCACCATTCTTAATCAAGTCAACAATGTGTGGACGACCATCCTTCACCTTATTGACTACACGCACTGGTAAGCCAGCTGCCTCAATTGCTGCGGCAGTACCTTTAGTAGCAACCATGGGGAATCCCAATTGATGCAACAGTTTAGCCACTTCAACTGCCTTTGGCTTATCGCTATCTTTTACCGTCAAGAGCACGGTACCACTCTTAGGCAATTTAATTCCTGCGCCTAATTGGGATTTGAAAAGCGCTTCGCCAAAAGTCTTACCAACACCCATTACCTCGCCCGTAGAGCGCATCTCTGGACCTAGGATCGGATCAATACCAGGGAACTTATTGAATGGGAATACAGCTTCTTTTACTGAGAAATAAGCTGGCTTCACTTCATTCAAAATACCCTGCTGTTTTAGTGTTTGACCCACCATACAGCGCGCTGCAATCTTCGCTAACTGCAAACCAGTTGCTTTTGATACAAAAGGAACGGTACGAGAGGCACGCGGGTTTACCTCGAGTACATAGATAACATCTTTGCCATCGACGTGCTGAATCGCAAACTGTACGTTCATCAAACCAACAACGTTCAAACCTTTAGCCATCGCTGCAGTTTGACGTTTGATTTCTGCAATCGTTTCGTCAGATAAGGAATATGGTGGCAAGGAACAGGCAGAGTCACCTGAGTGCACACCAGCTTGCTCAATGTGTTCCATCACGCCACCGATAAATACCTGCTCACCGTCACTAATGCAGTCCACATCACACTCGATCGCATCATTCAAAAAGCGATCTAGCAACACTGGTGAGTCATGAGAGACTTTGACCGCTTCACGCATATAGCGCTCAAGATCACGGCCGTCATGAACGATTTCCATCGCACGGCCACCTAATACGTAGGAAGGACGCACTACCAATGGGTAACCAATTTCTTCCGCAAGCTTGAGAGCTTCATCTTCAGCACGAGCAGTACGGTTAGGCGGCTGACGCAAATTTAATTCATGCAATAGCTTTTGGAAACGCTCGCGATCTTCTGCAGCATCAATCATGTCTGGTGATGTACCAATAATTGGCACCCCATTGGCCTCGAGATCCAAAGCCAACTTCAAGGGAGTCTGGCCGCCATACTGAACGATGACGCCTTTTGGCTTTTCAATTGCCACGATCTCTAGAACATCTTCGAGAGTCAAAGGCTCAAAATACAAGCGATCGGACGTGTCGTAATCAGTAGAAACCGTTTCTGGATTGCAGTTCACCATGATGGTTTCATAACCATCTTCGCGCATTGCCAATGCCGCATGAACGCAGCAGTAGTCAAACTCAATACCTTGACCGATACGGTTAGGGCCGCCACCCAAAACCATGATCTTGTCTTTAGTGCTTGGCTGAGATTCACACTCACCATGCTCTGCTTCATAAGTGGAGTACAGATAAGCTGTATTCGTAGAGAACTCAGCGGCACAGGTATCTACTCGCTTATAGACTGGCACCACTTTGAGGCGATGACGTGCAGCGCGAACGGAAGAGGCATCTACTCCCAATAATTTAGCTAAGCGGCGATCTGAGAAACCTTTTTGCTTAATGAAACGCAGTTCAGGTGCTGACAAACTATCGAGCTTACGCTGCTTGAGCTCAGTCTCCATGGTGATGAGTTCTTCGATTTGCTCCAAGAACCAAGGATCCACCTTCGTCTCGTTGTAAACCTCATCCAAGCCCATGCCCATACGGAACGCGTCTGCCAGATACCAAATACGGTCCGGTCCTGGCTCACCGATTTCTTGAATGATGTCATCTAAGTCTGTAGAAACTTCATCCAGACCATCCACACCAACCTCTAAACCGCGTAATGCTTTTTGGAAAGATTCTTGGAAGGTGCGACCAATGGCCATCACCTCACCTACGGACTTCATCTGTGTGGTTAAACGAGAATCTGCTTGTGGGAATTTCTCAAACGCAAAACGGGGGATCTTCGTAACTACGTAATCGATTGATGGCTCAAAGGATGCTGGCGTAGCGCCACCGGTGATGTCATTCTTCAACTCATCTAAGGTGTAGCCCACTGCCAGCTTCGCAGCTATCTTAGCAATCGGGAAACCGGTTGCTTTAGACGCCAAGGCAGATGAACGTGACACACGTGGGTTCATCTCAATGACGATCATCCGACCATCAACTGGATTAATCGAAAACTGCACGTTTGAACCACCAGTATCCACACCAATCTCACGCAAGACCGCAATCGAGGCGTTGCGCAAAATTTGATACTCTTTATCTGTCAAGGTTTGTGCAGGAGCAACGGTGATCGAGTCACCGGTATGCACACCCATCGGGTCTAAGTTTTCGATTGAGCAAACGATGATGCAGTTATCAGCGCGGTCACGCACTACTTCCATCTCGAACTCTTTCCAACCCAAGAGAGACTCTTCAATCAGGAGCTCGCGGGTTGGTGATAAATCTAAACCGCGTTTACAAATCTCTTCAAACTCTTCACGGTTGTAAGCAATACCTCCACCTGATCCACCCATCGTGAATGAAGGACGGATAACTACTGGAAAACCTAAACTGTCAGTCTCTTTCTGAATACGTTGCTGCACTTCATGCGCTTGATCCATGGAGTGCGCAATGCCAGACTTCGCAGAACCCAGACCAATCTTGGTCATCGCATCTTTAAACTTTTGACGATCTTCCGCTTTATCAATTGCTTCTGGTGAAGCGCCAATCAATTCGCAACCGTATTTCTCGAGGACACCATGGCGATGCAAATCGAGTGCACAGTTCAAGGCAGTTTGACCACCCATCGTTGGCAAAATCGCATCAGGTTTCTCAGTCGCAATAATGCGCTCGACCACTTCCCAAGTAATCGGCTCGATATAAGTCACATCGGCCATCTCAGGGTCGGTCATGATGGTGGCAGGATTGCTGTTTACCAGAATGACTTTGTAACCTTCATCACGCAAAGCTTTACAAGCTTGTGCACCAGAATAGTCAAACTCACAGGCCTGTCCAATCACAATTGGACCAGCGCCAATAATCAGAATGCTCTTAATGTCGCTACGCTTAGGCATTATTTGCCCCCCTTATTACTAACAGCGGCAGCATTCATGAGCTCCACAAAACGATCAAATAAATAGGCAATATCGTGAGGGCCCGGTGAGGCCTCAGGATGGCCTTGGAAACACAAAGCAGGCTTGTCTTTCCAAGCCAGACCTTGCAGTGATCCATCAAATAAAGATACGTGCGTAACGCGAATGTTGTCAGGCAAAGTATTTGCATCAACTGCAAAACCATGATTCTGAGAAGTAATTGCAACTCGCCCGGTATCCAAATCCTTTACAGGGTGATTCGCACCATGGTGGCCAAATTTCATCTTCAAAGTTTTAGCGCCAGCAGCTAAGCCCATAATTTGGTGGCCTAAACAAATGCCGAATGTTGGAACACCCTTTTCAATAATTTCTTTTGCAGCGGCAATCGCGTAATCGCAAGGGCCGGGATCTCCGGGGCCATTTGAGAAGAACACACCATCCGGGTTCATGGCCAGGACTTCAGTGGCGCTAGTTTGCGCAGGAACGATGGTTAACTCACAGCCACGCTCAGTGAGCATGCGCAAAATATTACGCTTCACACCAAAATCATAGGCAACTACTTTTTTGATTGGCTTACTAGCATCTAGAGTTCTGTATGCGGGCTTACCGTCAGGACCATGCAGATCCCACTCAGCTTCGCGCCTTTGGTATGGGGACTTTGTTGTCACAACTTTAGCTAGATCTAAACCAGCCATACCTGGAAAAGCTTTAGCTAGCTCCAAGGCTTTCTTACCAAGAACCTCTACGTCCTCACCCATCTTGCCAGCAACAATAGCGCCGGACTGAGCGCCCTTATCGCGCAGGATGCGAGTGAGCTTACGGGTATCAATACCAGAAATACCAACCACCCCTGCTTTTATGAGGTAACTATCCAGAGTTTCTTCAGAGCGAAAATTCGAGACACGCTTAGAGAGGTCTTTTACAACTAAGCCAGCTGCATGAATCTGATCTGACTCAGCATCTTGAGCGTTTACCCCAACGTTTCCGATGTGTGGGTAAGTCAAGGTAACAATTTGGCGTGAGTAGCTAGGATCAGTGATGATCTCTTGATAACCAGTAAGTGCGGTATTGAAAACAACTTCGCCGGTAGTTTCGCCAGGAGCGCCAATACTAAGACCGGGAAATAGAGTGCCGTCGGCTAAGGCCAACACGGCGGGGGGAAAAGAAGGAAGCAAGGGTGACAAACCATCTCCAGTCCCTGCTCCATCCGACGCTCAACACCCCAAAAAGACCAACCCAGGACTGTTTGTGCGGGAGGTGAGTGTCTTTAAGCGCTAGGGTAATTTATTAAGTTTTGAACCCTTGAATCATACCAGTTTTGCGTATAAACCCTTGGATTCCCAGCCAATGAGGCTTGCAAGGTAATAAGCCCCTGAATCGAGCGACTGAGGGGCTTATTTGGATGCTGCCAAGCTGGGTTTAAGACTTTGCGCTTTGCTCGATGATGGTCTTAATTTGGGCTAAAACAGTTTGATCTTCCATTGTGCTGATGTCGCCAGGATCGCGCCCTTCAGCTACAGCTTGGAGAGCACGGCGGACGATCTTGCCTGAGCGAGTCTTGGGCAAGGCTGTGACTACATAAACCCGACCTGGACGAGCAATTGCACCTAGAGTGGTATCTACGGTCTTCATGCACTCAGCTTCTAGAGTAGCCGTATCAGAGGCATCCTTTGGAATCACAAAGGCAATCGCAGCCTGACCCTTCAGTTTGTCCTCAATACCCACTACTGCCACTTCTGAGATATTTGGGTGACTAGAAATGCTCTCTTCAATTTCACGGGTGCCTAAGCGATGACCGGCAACGTTAATCACGTCATCAGTTCGGCCTAAGATAAAGAAGTAGCCATCCGCATCTTTGATGCCCCAGTCAAAAGTAGAGTAAATGGTCTTACCGGGGATAGTTTCCCAATAAGTACTCACAAAACGCTTGTCATCACCCCAGACAGTTTGCATGCAGCCCGGAGGTAAAGGACCCTCAATCGCAATTACGCCCTTCCGATCTGGACCCAACTCTTCCGAAGTAGCGTCATCTAATAGCTTCATGTTGTAACCAAATGATGGGACACCAGGTGAGCCAAACTTGTGTGGCATCACTTCTACCCCACGCTGGATTGCCAGCATTGGCCAACCTGTTTCTGTCTGCCAATAGTTATCTACGATCGGCTTCTTAATCGCATCATGTATCCAGGTTGCGGTTGGCTCATCCAAAGGCTCGCCTGCCAAGAACAAAGCACGCAAGCTCGAGAGATCGTATTTAGTTAAGAAGGCAGGATCTTGTTTCTTAAGAACACGAACAGCAGTTGGTGCAGAAAACATGACTGATACTTTGTACTTTTCAACCAGTTCCCACCAAATACCTGCATCAGGACGCAAGGGAGTACCTTCGTAAAGAATGGTTGCCATGCCGTTGATCAATGGCGCGTAAATGATGTAGCTATGACCGACTACCCAACCAATATCTGATGTACAGAACATGGTCTCACCTGGGTTACCACAGAAGATGTGCTTCATGGTGGAGGCCAAGGCAACTGCATAACCACCGGTGTCACGTTGCACGCCCTTGGGTTTACCAGTAGTACCAGAGGTATACAAAATATAGGATGTGTGGGTTGCATCCACCCACTCAATCGGTACCAAATCATTGAGGTGCTTTTGGCGTTCAGTTATGTAATCCAAATCGCGACCAGCTACTGTAGCGAACTCAGTGAGTCCACGATTCACAATCAGAACTTTCTCAGGCTTGTAGCTCGCGAGCTTGATTGCTTCATCGAGTAAAGGCTTATAAGGGACTGCTTTACCACCTCGCGCCCCCGCTTCTGCAGTCACAATCATTTTCGGTTTTGCATCATCGATACGTGATGCCAAACTATGTGATGCAAAGCCACCAAACACCACAGAGTGAATGGCACCAATACGTGCACAAGCGAGCATAGCGAAACAGGCCTCAGCAATCATCGGCATGTAAATCAGGACGCGATCGCCCTTTTGAACACCGTTCGCTTTGTAGATGGCTGCAATGCGATTAACTTCTTCGTAAAGCTCTTTGTATGTGTATGCTTTTTCTAGATTCGTTTCTGTTGAAACAGCGACTAAAGCATTCTGATCAGCACGATCTTTGAGATGACGATCAACTGCGTTGTAGCAGAGGTTGGTTAATCCACCCTCGAACCATTTTGCAAACGGAGGGTTTGCGTAATCCAGAACCTTGTTAAATGGTTTTTCCCAATGAATGAGTTTTGCCTGCTCTCCCCAGAATCCATCTGGGTCTTTAATGGAGCGTTCGTGTTCTGATTTATAGGACATGGTCAACCTAAAAAGTAAATTAATGTGTCTGGGTTTACTGAATCTTGCTAGCTCCCTTGCTAGTTGAAGCCTTGGGAGTCGAGCTAGTTGTATTCGAAGATCCATTTTTCGCAGATTTTGCAAGCCCTGTCGATGCGGATTTATGCTGAGTTGCAGCATTATTTGCTGAAGAATTACCCTTAGTGCCAGCTTTTCCAATCTTTACTACCGGGCACTTAGCCCCTTTTGAACAATTTTTAGGCGCTGGCGGTCCTGACTTAAGCAAATTAAGACTGCCATTTTCTGCCAATGCTACTGAGATATCCCCAGGGCGATGATTAGTTTTAGGCACTAAAACCGTTGAACCCGCCCGAATTCTCATGCCTTTAGGTATGCCATTGACTGCTCTTAAGGTTTCAGCATCCACACCCAGTGTTTTTGCAGCCTGGTCGACTGATTCAGTCTTAGTCACCTGTACCGCAGTCCATGAAGATAGTGGCTTGGTGTACTTCTTGAGATTTTCTTGGAAGACCTCAGCATGCCCAAACGGTAGCAAGATTTGCTGATTAGCATTACTCAAGATGACTGGCTTATTGAAAGAAGGGTTCAAGCTATGAAACTCGCTCTCTGGAATTTCGCTTAACTGAATTACTAGAGACACATCAATATCAGACCCGACATCCACGGCAACGAAATAAGGATGGTTTTCTAAATCTGGCAGAACAATGCCATAGGCTTTTGGATCTAAAACAATCTGCCGGTAGGCCATTAACTTTGGAACATAGTTGCGAGTCTCATTGGGCATCTTGAGACTCAAGTAATCCGTAGGGAGTCCAGCAGCAAGATTACGTTTTTGCGCTTTTGAGACATTACCTGCACCCCAGTTATACGCAGCTAAGGCAAGATCCCAACTGCCAAACTGTTTATGAAGACGTTGCAAGTAATCTAAGGCGGCATCAGTAGATTGCAAGACATCCCTTCGCTCATCCCTAAAGACGTTTTGCGTTAACTGAAAATCTTTACCGGTTGCCGGCATAAATTGCCACAAGCCCATGGCCTTTGCGCTAGATTTGGCATGCGTCACGAATGCGCTCTCGACAAACGGGAGTAAAGCGATCTCGGTTGGCATCTTGCGTGCATTGACTTCTTGCACGATATAAAACAGATAACGTGATGAGCGAGCCATTGAGCGTTGGACATATTCTGGGCGTGCGCTAAGCCAGCGCACTTGCTCGATCTCCAGCGGCGTGTTCATGGGCTCCATCTCGAAACCATCCCGAATCCGAATCCAGAGATTGCTTGATGGTGCGTACAGATCGCTGACAGATTGGTTTTTTAAATTTACCCGCTTCGCATTAGAGGCGCGCGGATCCTGACGAGTCGGCACATCAGAAGACCAATCTCCAGTACTAGCGCAACCTGTTAGTACCGAAATCAGCAATATCGCCGCATAGCGCCACAACATCAGAACCGATCCTTCCATGCCCGAATTACCGCTAAGACATGAGCAGGTGTGGGTAGAGATTTTTCACCCGAGACCTCAAGGGCCGCATCGATGACCGCCTGTTGATCACAGCGCATGAATGGATTGACTTGCAATTCTTGTCCAATGGTCGTTGGTAATGTTGGTAGCCGTTGATCGCGCAGAGCTTTAGCAGTTTCCGCCCAAGTAATCAGGTTGGCATTATTAGGTTCAACCGCCAGCGCAAAGCGAATATTGGATAAGGTGTATTCATGTGTGCAATACACCAGAGTGTTTTTAGGTAAGGCGATGAACTTCGCGAGAGACTGGCTCATCTGGGTTGGAGTGCCCTCAAACAAGCGACCGCAGCCAGACGCAAACAAGGTATCGCCACAGAACAGCATAGGCTCAACTACATTGGCCTGCATGTTCGCAAAGTAAGCAATGTGACTCAAAGTATGGCCAGGCACTTCGTAAACCTCAAGGCTAATACGTGGTGCAGTCACTTCGATCTTGTCACCCTCCATCACGGCATGCGTGCGGCCTGGAATATCAATTGCAGCTGGGCCATATACCGGGATAGACGAGCCGAGGGTATTCAATATAGTAAGGATGCCCCCGGTATGGTCTGCATGGTGATGGGTAATTAAAATACCCTTCAGAGTCAATTTATTTTGCTCGAGATATTGCAGCACGGGGGCAGCATCACCTGGATCAACGATCAAGGCAGACTGGCCATCATGGATACACCAGAGGTAATTGTCATCAAAAGCCGGTATCGGCCAAACTTGCAATAAAGTATTCTTCACCATAGACCCATGATACCAACCCCACCCACACCTTCTCAGATGCCTGCGCCACCCTGGAGTTCCTGGGAAAAGTGGCTTCAGTCACCTCCAGGGCGCTATGTACTGGCCTGGGAGCAGAAATGCTTCAATCAGATCGTGGCTGATGTATTTGGTTTTTATGCCGTGCAAATTGGTTTGCCGCAAATGAACACCTTGGCAGAAAACCGCATGCCCTTGCAAGCCCTGCTCATTCATACTCATGATCGCCAAAAACAGGTTGACCAGTTTAAATGGCATCAGATTGAAGGCAACGCCAATGAGCTGCCTTTTGCTTCTGAATCCATCGATTTATTAGTGATGCCACATGTCTTGGAATTTGCCGCTGATCCCCATCAAATTCTCAGAGAAGCTGAGCGCGTCCTTCGCCCTGAGGGCCGCTTGATTATTTCTGGATTCAACCCGGCCAGTCTTTGGGGTATGCGTCAATATCTCAGCAGATTGATCGGTAGTCCCTATTTACCAAGAGATGGTCAATTTATAGGCTTACTCAGAATTAAAGATTGGTTGCAACTATTAAATTTCTCACTCGATAGAGGCCATTTTGGCTGCTACAAACTACCCTTGAGTGGTGAGTCAGGCATGGCTAGAATGGACTTTATGGAACCTGCTGGCAATCGCTGGTGGCCTATTTTTGGAGCCGTATTCTTAGTTTCCGCCATTAAGCGCCAGCAAGGTATTCGCCTCATCGGACAGGTCCAAGGTCTGCGCATCCCAGCCATCACTCAATTGAACCCAGTAGCTGAAAGTCGCCAGCAGTTGGTAAATAAGCAAGACCGAGTAAATTAACAGCATGTCTGATGCCAAACCACTTCCTCACATTGTCATTTATACCGATGGTGCCTGCAAAGGTAACCCCGGGCCCGGAGGTTGGGGTGCCGTCCTGCGCTCAGGCGGCCATGAAAAGCACCTTCATGGTGGCGCTGAACATACCACTAACAATCGGATGGAAATTAGCGCCGTAATTCACGCGCTGCGAGCCCTTAAGCAAACCAGCTCGGTAGAACTCTGGACCGACTCTCAGTATGTACAAAAGGGTGTGACGGAGTGGCTTGAGGGCTGGAAAAAAAGGGGCTGGAAGACTGCTAGCAAAGATCCCGTCAAAAATGCCGATTTATGGCAAGAATTAGATGCCCTGATACCCGATCATCAAATTAGTTGGCACTGGGTTCGTGGGCATAACGGCCACCCTGGTAATGAGCTCGCAGACCTATTGGCGAATAAAGGTGTGGAAGAATTTCTGCCCTAAGCTAGGCAGTCGCTCACAGACCCCATTTTTACGGTCTTATGAGAGAATGAATCCATTCAAGGTTGATGAAGAGTTGACCGCTAAACCCATGCAAAACCAAGAAAAAACGAGACCGTGTCAAAAATTGAATCTGCACTCGACAAGGTAGTCGCTAAGCTTCCAATACTCAAAAACTGGGTCATGAGTCATCTCTGCACTCTTTGGAAAAAAACTTCCCCGCATCTAAGCCAGTTAAGAAAAATAAACTACGCCACAGTCAAAGCGTTCACCCTGAATTATAAGTGGCGCATTTTGATTGTGCTGCTGATTTTGTATGCTGGATCTAAAGCCTATGACTATTATTTTCCAGTCAATACCAAAACTGGTGGGGGTACTCAAACTATCACTAGCGTCATAGTTGAGAAGAAAAATATTCCACTCATTATTGAAGCCACTGGTACGATTATTTCTAACAGCATCGTCGATATTCGGCCAATGACTACCAATACGGTCAAAACAATTCACATTAAAGATGGACAAGAAGTTAAAGAAGGTCAACTGCTCTTCACTCTCGATGATCGTAACGATCGCGCTAATTATGAGAAATTAAAAGCGCTAGCGGATGATGCTCAAAAGCAATACTTGCGCGCTCAAGAGTTGGTTACTAAAAACTTTATCTCCAAAGCGGGATTAGAAACCTCTCTTGCCAATGCCAAGTCCGCTCAGGCAGCTGCTCGGTCTGCTGAAGTTCAACTCTCTTATGACTCCATTCGCTCACCAATCGCAGGACGAGCCGGCATCATCAACGTATTCCCAGGATCACTGGTACAAGCCAGTAACGTAGTAACAACTGCGACCAGCTCTACTGCAACTTCGAGCGTTGGGTCTATGGTGACCATTACTCAACTCAATCCCATCAATGTTCAGTTTGTAGTGCCCGAGAAAGATATTCCCCTATTGATGGAAGGCAAGCAAGCCGATACCCCGTTGAAGGTGAAAGTAAGCGTTGGTAACAATGCAGCATCTGTTTACGAAGGTGAAGTGCTGGTGATTGATAACCAAGTAGACCCCAGTATTGCGGCAGTAAGAGTGCGTGCTCAGATACCCAACGAGAAGATGACCCTTTTGCCCGGTCAATTTGCCCGAGTCTCATTGAGTGCCAATACCATCAAAGATGCGATTGCAGTCCCATCCGAGGCTATTGTCATTAGCCCAAAAGGTCGCCTGATTTATCTTGTGGACAAGGATGACAAGGTTCAACCTAAGCCCATCAAAGTTGTTTATGAATACCAAGGCACCTCTGTTATTAGTGGTATTGATGCAGGCTCCCGTGTGGTTATTGAAGGCAAGCAAAACCTGCGTCCTGGTAGCAAGATCCGAGAAGCAAAAAAGGCAGCTGCTACCGCTCCTCCAGCTAAAACAGCGGCACCCTCTCCCGCACCTGAGAAAAAATGACGCTCTCTGAATTATGTATTAGACGCCCCGTGATGACGGTGCTGCTATCTATTTCCACAGTAATAGCAGGCACCGTTGCCTACTTCAACATTCCTGTTGCAGCACTACCTAGTTTTAATACCCCCATCATTTCAGTTAGCGCAAGCCTTCCGGGAGCCGCTCCAGAAAACATGGCGTCTTCTGTGGCGCTACCACTTGAAAAAGAATTTTCAACGATTGATGGCATCAAGGTCATTAGCTCAACTAATACCTTGGGATCTACTAGTATCACCCTGGAGTTTACGAGTGAGCGAGATATTGATAAAGCTGCAGTAGACGTACAAGCCGCCTTACTACGTGCGCAGCGTAGGTTACCTATTGAAATGACGGTTCCCCCGTCTTATCGCAAAATCAATCCTGCTGATACTGCAGTTCTTGTTATCCGGGTAAGCTCGCCATCGATCAGCCTTGCTGAAATCAATGATTACGCAGAGAATCTTCTAGCTCCGAATATTTCTACGATTAGCGGAGTTTCTCAAGTGCAAGTGTATGGTGCAAAGCGCTATGCCGTTCGTGTCAGCGTTCGCCCCGATGCTTTGGGCAACCGCAATATCACCATGGAAGAGTTGGCCACTGCGATTAATAAAGCCAATACCAATAGTCCAGTAGGAACCCTGGATGGACCACGTCAACTGATTACTATTTATGCTAATCCTCAATTAGTAAAAGCAGAAGAATTTGGCAACCTAGTCATTGCCCAGCGCAATGGCTTGCCGGTGTATCTTCGAGATGTTGCAGACGTCCAAGAAAGCTTCGAGGATGTGAAGACCTTCGCCACATCAGGTGGGGAGCGCTCGATTGCTATTGGTATTTTGCGACAGCCTAATGCTAATACGGTAGATCTGGTCAAAACAATCAAAAAATTATTGCCTAGACTTCAAGAGCAAATGCCAGCATCTATTAAGTTGACGCTCATCAACGATAGGTCCCTATCCATCATTGAGGCAATTCATGATGTCAACATCACGCTCGCGTTAACTATTTTCCTCGTCGTGTTGGTGATATTTTTGTTCTTAAAGCGCATCTCTGCAACCCTCATCCCCTCGATTAGCCTGCCAATTTCCCTAATCGGTGCATTCTTTTTACTCTATGTATTGGGCTACAGCTTAGACAATATTTCCTTGCTAGGAATTACCTTGGCAGTTGGCTTGGTAGTGGACGATGCCATTGTTGTGCTTGAAAATATCATGCGCTACATTGAGCAAGGCATGGATCCTCTGAAGGCATCTCTCAAGGGCAGCAAAGAGGTGGGATTCACGATCATTTCCATCTCCATATCTTTGGTTGCGGTGTTTATCCCCCTCTTCTTTATGGCCGGCCCAATCGGCCTACTCTTTAGAGAATTTGCAGTGGTGGTTTCGCTGTCTATCTTGGTATCGGCGGTAGTCTCTCTGACCATAGTGCCACTGCTCTGTAGCCGTTTTTTACCGAAGCCTGGTGATCATCCAAAAGAATATGCTGTCACCAAACAGTTTGATCGGATTTTTGACTGGTCTCTAAAGACCTATGTTCACTATTTGGACTTAGCACTGCTTAATCGCAAAAAAGTATTGTGGGGTGCAGTTGCCAGCTTCTTCATCACTATCTACCTATTTAGCAATAGTCCGAAGGGCTTCTTTCCTGAAGAGGATATTGGACAAATCACCGCTACCACGGAAGCTTCAGAAGACACCTCTTTCAAAACCATGTTGGAGCTTCAAGATCGTGCGGCTGAGATTGTCAATAATGATCCCAATGTGGCTAACTCCATCTCCATCTTGGGTGGCGGCCAAAGTGCAGGTAGAAATACTGGTCGCTTCTTCATCATCCTAAAACCTAAGGGCGATCGAGAAAAGATGAGTAAGGTGATCGAAGGTCTTAGAAATAAATTCAAAGATGTTCCAGGTCTGCAGGTTTATATGCGTCCAGTTCAAAACTTACAGCTCGGTGGTAGAAGCAGTAAGAGCCGCTACCAATTTACGCTTCAAAGTGTAGGCTTTGAAGGCGTGAATGAGTGGGCTGACAAGATGACAGATAAGATACGCAGCAATCCGATCTTTAGAGATGTCACAAGCGATTCCAAGATGAAAGGTCTTAATGTCAAGATTGAGATCGATCGTGAAAAAGCGGCTAGCGCTGGTGTAACGATCGCTGATATTCGTGGTGCGCTTTACAACTCATTTGGTGAACGCCAAGTGTCAACTATCTACACGCCAGTCAACACCTATTACGTCATCTTAGAAACCGCTGAGAGTGACCGTCAATTTGAAACTGATTTAAATAAGGTCTATGTCAGAGGTCGCGCAACAGATAAGTTAATTCCCCTCTCCAGTCTGGCCAGTTTTGTGCGCACTGTTGGTCCAACAGCCGTGAATCATCAAGGTCAAATTCCAGCGGTGACCATTTCCTTCAACCTGGCGCCAGATGTGTTCCTAGGTGATGCAACCAAAGCAATTGATGGGTACGAAAAAGAGATCGGGCTTCCGCCTTCAATCATTACCAGCTATGGTGGTGATGCCGCGGTATTCAAAGACAATCAGTCGGGACAAGTCATCTTAATCTTGGCTGCTTTAGGCGTTATTTATATATTGCTCGGCGTACTCTACGAAAGCTACATTCATCCTCTGACTATTTTGGCCGGCCTACCCTCAGCTGCGATTGGTGCGATTTTGGCTCTGCGTATTTTTGGCTTTGAGTTAACCGTAGTTGCATCCATTGGCATCCTGCTGCTGATCGGTATCGTCAAGAAGAATGCGATCCTAATGATTGACTTCGCTTTGGATGCCCAGCGCAACCAAGGTATGTCACCAGAAAAGGCTATCCGTGAGGCTTGCATATTGCGCTTCAGACCAATCATGATGACTACGATTGCTGCCTTGATGGGCGCCTTTCCCATTGCATTAGGTTTAGGCGCAGGTGCTGAATTGCGTCAACCCTTGGGAATCAGCGTAGCTGGCGGTTTAATCTTCTCGCAGTTTGTAACGCTCATCATTACTCCCGTAATCTATCTGTATCTAGATAAATATGCGGGTAACGGCCCCCTTGAAATACCTCCATCTGTCTTAGAAGGTACCTAATGCGTCAAGTTATTCTCGATACCGAAACAACTGGTCTCAATCCCGCTACAGGCGATCGTATTATTGAAATTGGTTGCGTTGAGATGGTGGGTCGTCGCCTAACTGATCGCACCTTTCATTACTACATTAATCCTGAGCGTGATATCGATGCCGGCGCCTTTGCGGTACATGGGCTCTCTCGTGAGTTTCTGTCCGACAAGCCGGTATTTTCAAATATTGTGGAAGAGTTAATTGAGTTTGTTGATGGGGCTGAAGTAGTTATTCATAATGCGGCGTTTGACTTAGGCTTTCTCGATAACGAATTTGCACTGCTCAAGCGCCCAGCTTTTAGGGGTCTTGCCTCCAAAATTACTGACACTCTCCTTGATGCCCGCCAAATGTTTCCGGGCAAGCGCAATTCACTTGATGCCTTGTGTGAACGCTTTGCGATTAGCAATCAACATCGAACCTTGCATGGCGCTTTATTAGACGCCCAATTATTAGCTGAAGTTTATGTAGCGATGACGCGCGGTCAAGAAGACTTATCGATTGACCTGATTGATTACACCGTTGGCACTGATGCTTCAGGACAAACCAAAGCTTTGCCAACAAAGCTAAAAATAGTTGCAGCGAGTGAGGAAGATTGCCAGTTACATGAAAAAATCTTGGCTGAAATTGCCAAGGCAAGCAAGAAGGATCCCGTTTGGAACCCCTCTGCTGCCGCTAGTTAACCCGTATTTTCGTTAGCTGATAGCGCGGCGGATTTCATCCGCTTTAGGTTTGGATCCTGCAACAGACTCTGTATCGTGCTCAGTTGTATTTTCGATCGTCTCGATCAACGCTTCTTGCATTCGAATATTGTCTTTTGGGCAAATAGGTGCGCCATAAGTTGCCCACTTCTTGAGTAGCGTTACCTCATATCCACACTGGCTACATTTGGCTTTATTGCGACTAGCATTACTCGGTCTTGGAGGCGGAAAAACAATTGCCTGATGTGGGTATGGCCCAAGCTCTTGGCTAATCATCATGAGACGCACCACCAACTCTTCGGTCGCATGCGCCATTCTGGCGGGACCTTCCAAACCAACAGTCTGAGCAATGCCCTTGAAGTCCTCACCATGGCCGCTGAAGCAATCGTCCACGGCATGGCATAGCTCATGCACCAAGGTGTCTAATAACTGAACGGGATCGTCTAACTTAGGTGAAATAAAGATCTCGTTAACTCCACCACCAGAGCGCTCGCGTGGCCAACATTGTCCCAATGTTGTTCTCGGACTACTAGAGGCCGGGAAGCCACAAGACACTCTCACTGGGGGTATGGCATATCCCGCCTTTGAGAATACTGGCTCCAAATGTCTCACAGCATCTTCTAACCAAGATTCTCTTAGGGAGTGTTGCTTCATTTATTGATCACTTCATTCAATATAGTTATGTTGTTTGACAGGAATTATCGCTGCCCTACTTTGACATCGCCAAAAATGGCCTGAGCTTCACGCGGTAAGCAGCGCCAGTAACGCTCATTTGAAGGCACGATGCCGCCCAAAGCTGCAGCAGCCTCCCATGCCCAACGGGGTTTATACAAAAATGCACGTGCTAGAGCGATTAAATCTGCATCTCCTTTTTGCAAGATATCTTCAGCCTGCTGAGGGTCAGTAATCAAGCCAACTGTCATCGTTGGAATACCAGACTTGTCTTTCACAATCTTGGCAAATGGCACTTGGTAATTTAGCCCAATCGCAATCTTTTGCAATGGAGAAATCCCCCCTGACGAAATATGAACAAAATCACATCCCAAGGGCTTCAATCGAGTAGCAAAATCAGCTGTTTCTTCAGGTGTCCAACCACCCTCAATCCAATCGCTTGCAGAGATGCGGATACCTAAAACACCTTGATAGGCTTTTCGTACCGCGGCAAATAATTCCAATGGGAAGCGGATGCGATTTTCATAAGAACCGCCATAATCATCCGTCCGTTGATTGGCGATCGGCGACAAAAACTGATGTAACAGATAGCCATGGGCACCATGCAACTCAATGCCATCAATCCCAATCCGCTCAGCTCGCTTCGCCGCCATAACAAATGCAGTAATGAGCTCGGCTAACTCTGTTTTTGAGAGCTCATGCGGCAAGCGTTCATCCTTGAGCTGCGGGATGGCTGAAGGAGCAACCATATCCCAGCCACCCTGCTCTTTAGAGAGTAATTGACCACCAGCCCAAGGACTTGCACTTGAGGCCTTACGACCAGCATGCGCCAGCTGAATAAATACCGGAGTAGCTGGGGCTAAACTCCGGGCTCTCGTCAGCTTGTCTTTTAGGGCTGCTTCTGTGCGGTCATCCCATAGACCTAGGCATACAGGCGTAATCCGCCCTTCAGGGGTCACACCAGTGGCTTCGATAATGAAAAGTCCTGCGCCACTATTGAGGAGATTGCCCCAGTGCATTAGATGCCAATCCTGAGCTTCGCCATTGACTGCAGAGTATTGGCACATTGGCGCTACAACCACCCGGTTTGAAAGGGTTAAAGGCCCCTTAGGGGAGCTCAGAACATAACTGGAGAATAAAAGACTCATTTGCTTACCTTTAGGGCCGAAAAAAAGCGTAAAACTAGCTAAAGCGATAAAATAGACTCAGTAGAATAAACGAGACCACAAAGTTGTGCGGAATCTAGTCCAAGCACCTTTATTGAACCTAAAACCAGACAATAGAATATTAAGTAAACACTATGAGCGCACCCCAAGCATTCACATCAAAAGAAGATATTGGCCATTTCGTTGGCGGTAAAGTCGTCAACCCGAAAGATGGTCGTTTCGCCGATGTATTTAATCCCTCTACAGGCGCTGTCGCAAGACGCGTAGCCTTAGCTAGCCGCAAAGAGGTTGATGATGTTGTAGCAAATGCTCAGACAGCATTCCAGACTTGGAGTCAGACCTCACCATTGCGCCGTGCCCGCATTATGTTTAAGTATCTTGAGCTACTCAACGCGAACCGTGATGAGTTGGCCGCCATCATTACTGCTGAACACGGCAAAGTATTTACTGATGCCCAGGGTGAAGTTACCCGCGGCATTGAAATTGTGGAGTTCGCTACCGGCATTCCAGAACTACTCAAGGGTGATTACACCGAGCAAGTGTCTACCGATATTGATAACTGGGTGATGCGCCAACCTTTAGGTGTGGTTGCTGGCGTAACGCCTTTTAACTTCCCGGTTATGGTACCAATGTGGATGTTCCCAGTCGCGATTGCCTGTGGCAACTCCTTCATTCTGAAACCTAGCCCCACTGATCCGTCCGCATCCTTATTCATGGCCAAGCTATTAAAAGAAGCTGGTTTGCCAGATGGCGTATTTAACGTGGTGCAAGGCGATAAAGAAGCTGTGGATGCCTTGATTGAGAATCCCGATGTCAAGGCAGTGAGTTTTGTAGGCTCTACCCCAATTGCCAACTACATCTATGAGCGTTGCGCACACTTTGGTAAGCGCTCCCAAGCATTAGGTGGTGCTAAGAATCACATGGTGGTGATGCCTGATGCTGATATCGATAAAACGATTGATGCTTTGATTGGTGCAGCCTATGGCTCTGCTGGTGAGCGTTGCATGGCAATCTCAGTGGCGGTTTTGGTTGGTGATGTTGCCGAGAAAATCATGCCAAAACTCATCGAGCGTACCAAGACCCTGAAGGTGAAGAATGGTATGGAGCTCGATGCCGAAATGGGTCCTATCGTTACTAAAGCTGCTTTAGAGCGCATTACTGGCTACATTGATAGCGGTGTTGCTTCTGGCGCAAAGCTACTGGTAGATGGTCGTGGTTTGAAAGTAGCAGGCCATGAGAATGGCTTCTTTATCGGTGGCAGCCTTTTCGACAACGTTACCTCAGACATGAAGATCTACCTAGAAGAAATTTTCGGGCCAGTGCTCTCCTGTATGCGCGTAGCGAACTTCACCGAAGCCCTTAATTTAGTGAACTCTTGCGAGTTTGGTAATGGCGTAGCTTGCTTTACAAGCGACGGTAATATTGCACGTGAATTTGCGCGCCGCGTTCAGGTAGGCATGGTTGGCATTAACGTACCTATTCCAGTTCCAATGGCTTGGCATGGTTTTGGTGGTTGGAAGAAATCTCTCTTCGGTGATATGCATGCTTACGGCAAAGAAGGTGTTCGTTTCTACACCAAGCAAAAGAGTGTGATGCAGCGCTGGCCTGAGAGTATTGCTAAGGGCGCAGAGTTTGTGATGCCGACTTCGAAGTAAGCATTCATCCGCAGAGAGTATCTGCAGATAACAATAGCGACCCGAGGGTCGCTATTTTTTTCATTCATACTAATTAAGTCCTAATGCTAAGCAGGAATAAGATAACGTCTCTCGATGGCACGAGCAAACAATACAATCACGGATACCAAAGCCAAGTAGACTAAGGCAGCCAAAAAATAAGCCTTAAAGAACTGGAAGTTGGTTGCGGCCAGCTCTTGTACCCGAGCAAAGAATTCGGTGTACTGAATCAAGAAGGCAACTGAACTGTCTTTCAGGTTTGCAATCACTTGATTGGTAAGCGCTGGAATAGAAAGACGAATTACCTGTGGCAAAGTGATCAACCGAAAGATTTGCAAAGGGCTAAAGCCCTGCGCACTTGCCGCCTCTAACTGACTTTTATCCAATCCGTTAAAGGCAGTCTTTAAATATGCTGCGTTATAAGCCGCCACATTAAATGTAAAGCCAATAAAGGCGACTGTGAATGGAGAGAGTCGAATGCCCCACTGTGGCAAGCCGTAATACATCAAGAACAATAAAACAATTAAAGGCATGCCAATAAAAAAGGAGATGTAAGAATTGATGGCACTGCGCACATATTGATTTTTACTCAGCGTGAGATAAAACACGACGATGCCCAAAAGTAGTCCTGAAACACTAATCAAGCCCGCCAATTGCAAGGTCTTCACTAACCCAGTCAATATCAAAGGCATCTGCTCCGTGAGATCACGAATGAATGATGACCACCCACCCATTAACGCTTCTCCTCGGCGCCAAAGAAAGCTTTGATATCTGGATCGGCATGTTGACTCAATACATCGATTCGATCATCAGCCCGAATGACACCGCGATCTAGAAACATCACGGTATCTGCAATATTGCGTGCCAAGTTCAAGTCATGGGTCACGCAGATCATCGTGATCCCCTCGCCATGCAAGCGGTTGATGAGATCCGCCACATCTCTAGACATAACAGGGTCTAGTGCTGAGGTAGGTTCATCGAGCACCAAGACTGCTGGATCCATGGCGAGTGCACGGGCTATAGCCACCCGCTGTTTCTGTCCACCAGAAAGTTGTGAGGGATATTTATCTTGATGGGATGTCATTTCAAAGTGGGATAGTTCCAAGAGGGCTTTTTCTTTAGCCTCTGCTTTACCCATCTGATGCAATTTGCGCAGACCTAATGAGACGTTGTCCAACACAGTGAGGTGACTGTAAAGGGCGAATTGCTGAAATACAAAACCAATTTGCTTGCGCAGCTCGCGGACATCCACGTCAGGATGTAATACTTCCTTGCCCCTAAAAACAATAGATCCCGAGGTTGGCTCAACCAAACGATTTAGGCAACGCAATAAAGTGGATTTACCAGAGCCAGAGGCGCCCATCAAGACCTGAACATCGCCCTCTTTTAAATCCAGGTTGATGTTGGATAAGACGGTTTGCCCATCAAACTCTTTTACCAAATCCCTCACTTGAATTAATGCCACGGAGTTACCTCTTTAAATAATATAGTCCTGGTGCTCATGCTGGAGTCATCCCTGGAATTTGGAAACGCTTACTCAGAAGCTGAACACCGACCAAGCAAATTCGGTAAATCACGAAATATAAAATGCCCACAGCCAGATAGACCTCTATGCCACGTAAGGTGGTTGAAGTGAGTGTCATAGCTTGCTTGGTAATCTCCGGAATCCCCACCGTATAGGCAAATGGAGAATATTTGAGTACTGAAGTGAACTCATTGACCATGCCTGGCACTGAAAATCGTAGCATCTGCGGTAACTCAATAAATCTTAGCACCTGGGTACGAGTCATTCCCATGGCCTGAGCCGCAATAACCTCAGCTGGATCTACTGAGTTAAATGCCCCTCGAAATACTTCAACCAAATAGGCAGATGCTACCAGGCCTAAACTGAGCGCCATCGCCATCAAAGGTGGAACCTTAAAGCCAATCCCTGGTAAGCCAAAGTACACCATAAATAGCAAGACCAAAACGGGTACACCTCTAAAGACATAGGTATAGCAGTCAATCAACAGAGTGAGCCAGGAAATATCGAGACGGCGAAGGCTTGCTAAAAATAAGCCGACCACTGAGCCCGTTGTTGAGCAGACGAGAGTAACTAGAACTGTATAAGAAATGCCCTGGGCTAACTGGGTAAGAATATCCAGAAAGGTCACAGGGCAGGCTTTCGACTACTAATTGCGGTATGAATTAATGAAGCTTATTTCATCCACTTATCTAAAATGGCTTTGATTTTTTCTGGGCCAAGTTCATTGAGGTATTTATCAAAATCATCGCGCAGCTTAGAACCTTTAGCAAAAGCAAAGCCTAGCTTATCAAAACCCTTGAATTCGTAGCTACTCTGAATCGGTAGCTGCAGTTTATTTTCGTAATTTAGAAATACTGGCTCCTCAATAAAGGCTAAATCCAGATTACCATTCTGCAAATCGGTAATCACTTCTGCGTACGAGGGATAGAGTTTCACCTTGCTGAGTGAATAGTAGCCTTTAGGCTCTAGCTCATTCTTAATCAGGTCATCGTAGGCCATGCCACGTGGATAGCCAATGGAGTATTTCTTGAGTTGGTTCAAATCAGTAATCTGAATATTTTTATTCTTCATGCTGACAAGATGCCAGGCATTGTCATAGTAAGGCTGAGAAAAATCCATCACCTCCTTACGTTTGTCAGTAATAGAAATTCCTGAGAAAGCCACATCAGCCTGACCGCTAGAGACGGCACCCAACATTCCTGCCCAATCATATGGTGTTACTTTTAAAGTACATCCACGTGACTGACAGAATCCCTGGAAGATATCCATGTCAACGCCAACGATCTGCCCTTTGTCATCAAATAACATAGGAGGAGATGCAGGAGAAACGGCAACCTTAATTTCTTTAGTGTCTGAGGACTTGGAACAAGCCACAATGGTGAGCGCTAGAACAGCAGCAAACAATGCTAGAAAAAAGCGTTTCATGGGTACTTCTCCTATCCTAATCAATGGTGACATCCAAACTCTGGGGACTCACCAAGTATAGGGGAATTAGGAGGCTGCTGGCTATTGCAAGGTGTTTTTGAAGGCGGGCATGATAGGCATTGCCAACACCTCAATCCCCTCATCGCGCAACGCCTCAGCTTCGTCAAGAGTGGTTTGACCACGAATACTGCGCTCGGGTGACTCTTTGTAATGAATCTTTCTAGCCTCTTCTGCAAAAGAGCTTCCCACATCTTCAGATTTACCCATTAATTCGCGCATGCCCTTTAAAAAGGCTGCCTGTACCTGTGCCTCTAACTGAGAATGATCGTTACCAGTCAAAGCAAGGACATCACCACTCAATGTGCCGCTGACACCGGCATGATCAGTTTCGGCTGAGCTTGCGACGGTTAGTTCAGTTGAAGTCGGGGCCTCTTTACTAGACCCTGTTTTAGCAATATGTGGAGCCGATGGCATCCGGGAAATTTCTGTACTATCGCAAATAGGGCACGCCAGCATCCCCTTGTCTTGCTGAGCAAGGCAATCCTCCTCAGAGGCAAACCATCCCTCAAAGCGATGAGACAGGGGGCAAGCTAGGTTATAAACTTTCATAAGACCTATATAGGGGCAAAAATACCAAATTCAATAGTCCTATTTTAAGGGATAGTTGAATTACCCCGAGATTGCCTTAGGACTTGCTAAACCACGACGATAGCGATCCAACCAATAGGTCGCAATGGTTGTCTTCACGTCGGTAATCTCTCCCTGCTCTACCCACTCTAATAATTGCTCTAGAGGGGCGGCAAATACGTCTAAAAACTCTTCATCATCTAAGTGGCTTTTGCCGGACACTAAACCCTCAGCGAGATAGATGTCAATAAATTCTGTCGAATAAGAAATCACGGGATGGATACGGCGAATAAAACTCCACTGACTTGCAGAGTAGCCCGTCTCCTCTTCAAGCTCGCGTTGGGCGCAAAGCAATCGATCCTCACCAACTTCCAGCTTACCCGCAGGAATCTCAATACAGGCCTTTGCAATGGGATAGCGATATTGGCGCTCCATCAACACCCTGCCATCATCTAAGATTGCCAGAATAGCGACTGCACCAGGGTGTGTAAGATATTCACGTACAGCCTGATTTCCATCTGGTAGGCTGACTTGATCGCGCTTCATGTTCAAAAAGATGCCGCCATAAATATCTTCACCAGATAAGCGCTCTTCCCTCAAATGGGCATCACCGATTGGCAGGTCTTTAAATGATTTTTCAGTCATGGTGCGTCTTTCATTAATTGAACGTCCATCATACAAAATCTAGGTGACAGCAAAGAAAAAGGCTCCTATCAGGAGCCTTTATCGCTAGCTAAAGGATGATTTTGATTAGGAGCCTAATAGGGTGCGGCGCATAGTATCTAAGCAAATAGCCATTAGGCTAGCTGGGAGGATTCCTAAGGCTAAAACCAATATTGCATTCAAGCTCAATAATCCACGAGCAAAGCCAGATCCAGAAATCTCACCAGCATGCTCTTCTTTTGGCTCATCAAAGTACATCACCTTAACAACTCGCAAGTAATAGAAAGCACCAATCAAGGATGCGATCACCGCAATAACTGCCAAGAAGGTATGCTCACCATCAACCAAAGCTTCAAGTACGCCAAGTTTGGCAGCAAAGCCTACTGTTGGCGGAATACCAGCTAAAGAGAACATCATCACCAAGCCAATAAAGGCAAACCAAGGATGGCGCTTATTTAGCCCCTTGAGGTCATCAATGGTTTCGCAATCATGACCTTTGCGTGACAACATCATGATGAGGCCGAAACTACCTAAGGTAGTCAATACATAGGTAATCACATAGAACATTGACGCGCTAAATGCATGATCATCAAAAACGGATAACATACCCAGCAACACAAAGCCCATTTGCGCAATCGCAGAGTAAGCTAGCATCCGCTTGATATTGGTTTGCGCAATGGCGGTGACGTTTCCAACCACTAGGGATAGAACAGCAAGGATCACTAGCATTGGCTGCCAATCACCCATCAGTGGCAAAAGAGTATTTACCAAGAGTCTAAATAGCAGGGCAAAGGCAGCTAACTTGGGTGCAGCTGCAATCATTAAAGTTACTGCTGTCGGGGCGCCTTGGTACACATCAGGAACCCACATATGAAACGGCACAACCCCTAACTTAAAGGCCAAGCCAGAAACAATAAACACCAAGCCGAAGGCCATAACCAAATGATTCACACGAGGATCCGCAACAGTTCTAAAGATCTCAATTAAATCGAGCGAACCAGTTACGCCATACAACATAGACATGCCGTAAAGCAAGAAACCAGATGCCAGAGCTCCAAGGATGAAGTACTTAATGCCTGCCTCAACACTCTTCTCGTTGCTGTGACGCATCGCAACCAAAGCATAAGTTGGCAAAGCCATCAGCTCAAGACCTAGATAAAGTGTGAGTAAGTTTGCACCGGAAATTAATACAAATTGACCTAATAATGCTAGCAAAACCAAAACAATAAAGTCAGGTCGGAACAATGCGCGATCAGTCAGATATTGCTTTGAATACACTAAGCTCATCAATACTGCAGCACAAGAACACGCTTTCAGGAGGTTTGAGATGGGGTCCGACTGAAATAAGCCGTTCATAGCTACGATGGATACATCCCCTATGCGAGCTATAAATGCAAAAATCAAATACACCAACAAGATGATGGTGAAAAAGTAAACAAAACCAACACCACGTGGCGTATGGAATATATCCTGCTCCACTCCCGGGGTTGCTGGCTGACGCTCAGGTACATAAACACTCGCTACCAACAACAGGCAGGCGACTACCAGTAAAACAAGTTCTGGCAGGACGGCGTATAGGTCAAATGCTTGCATTAGCTTTTACTCAGAGTTTGCTAACAGCAACATGCTGCAGCAGATTAATCACAGCTGGATGAATGATGTCGGTAAAAGGCTTTGGATAAACACCCATACCGATCACGCAGATAGATAGCACTGCCATCATGAAATACTCGCGCGCATTGAGGTCTTTTAATTCCTCAACATGCTGATTGGTAATCGCGCCAAAGAATACACGCTTGACCATCCATAGGGAATAAGCGGCGCTCAAAATCAAAGCAGTCGCTGCCAAGATGCCAATAACAAAGTCATAATCCACAGCAGCCAAAATCACCATGAACTCACCAACGAATCCAGAGGTAGCAGGTAAGCCGCAGTTCGCCATTGCCATCAACACTGCAAAGGCTGTGAAGGCAGGCATCCGGTGCACGACGCCGCCGTAATCTGCAATTTGACGAGTATGCATGCGGTCATACAGCACGCCAATGGAAAGGAACATCGCACCAGCAACAAAGCCATGAGAAATCATCTGCACAATACCGCCCTCAATACCCAGAGGGCTAAAGAGGAAGAAACCAAGCGTTACAAAACCCATATGCGCTACTGATGAATAGGCCACCAGCTTTTTCATATCTTTTTGAACTAGCGCTACTGCACCAACATAGATTACAGCGACTAAAGATAAGAAGATGATGAATGGGCCAAGGTACTGACTTGCATCTGGAGCAATTGGCAATGAGAAACGCAAGAAGCCATAGGCACCTAGCTTCAACATGATCGCAGCCAACACAACAGATCCGCCAGTGGGAGCCTCAACGTGAACGTCTGGCAACCAAGTATGTAATGGCCACATTGGTACCTTAACAGCAAAAGCCATGAAGAAAGCAAAGAACAGGAGGATTTGCTCAACGATATCTAGACGAGCGTTATGCCAAGCCAAGATATCAAAAGTATTTGTTGCGTTATACAAGTACAGCATGGCAATCAAAGTCAGCAGAGAGCCAAGCAAGGTGTACAAGAAGAACTTAAACGCCGCATAGATGCGGTTATGGCCACCCCATACACCGATGATGATGTACATCGGGATGAGGGTTGCCTCGAAGAATACATAGAACAACAAAGCATCTAGAGCTGCGAACACTCCAATCATTAATCCAGATAGGATTAGGAAGGAGGCCATGTATTGCGAAACTTTCTTATCAATTACTTCCCAAGCAGCAATCACTACGAGGATGTTGATAAAAGCTGTCAAAACAATAAACCAAACCGATATTCCGTCGATACCCAAATAGTAGTTAATGTCGTAACGCGGAATCCAGCTCATCTTCTCAACAAATTGCATGCCAGGATTGGCAATATCAAAATGAATAATCAATGGCAGCGTTGCAATAAAGCCCAGCACAGAACCAAAGAGGGCTAACCAGCGAACACCAGCTGTAGGCCTCTCTGAACCGTAGAACAAAATAATGATGCCGAAGAAAATCGGGATCCAGATGGCGAAAGAAAGAATCATGATGGCTACTTAAGTAACAAAGGCCTAGCGAACAAAAGGCAGGTAAGCGTATAAAACCCAAGCCAACAATACCGCCAAGCCCGCAATCATTGCGAAGGCATAGTGATAGAGATAACCGGATTGCAAATGGCGGATAACTGTGGAGAAGCGCCCTACTGCATGCGCACTACCATTAACCAAGAAACCGTCAATGGCCTGCTTATCACCGCGATGCCACAAGACACCGCCGATCCATAACAACCCTTTAGCAAATACCGCTTGATTTAAATCATCGAGATAATATTTGTTGTCCATCAACTTCTTGATTGGTGCAAATGCTTGAGCCACTACACCAGGCAACTTTGGAGCCCAGAGGTAGCCAATCGCTGCAGTCAACACGCCGAGAACAACCAATAGCAATACTGGTGAAGTAAATGAGTGCATTGCCATCGCAATCGGACCATGGAACTCTTCGGCAAGCTCTTTCATGGCAGGATGCTTACCAATATCAACAAAGATAGAGTCACCAAAGAAAGTGCCAAACAATAAAGGCGTAATCGTGAAGTAACCAATGATGACTGATGGAATCGCCAGCAAGATCAGTGGCAAAGTAACAACGAAAGGCGACTCATGTGGTTTTTGACCGGGAGCTAAACCGTGGTGTGCGTGATCATCCCCCTGCTCTGCGTGATCATGGTGGTGATCGTGGGCATGAGCGTCTTCATGACCCCAACGAGCTTTACCGTGGAACACATAGAAATACAAACGGAATGAGTACAGGGCAGTTACAAAGACGCTGGCCATCACTGCAAAGTAAGCAAAACCAGCGCCAGGAATATGGCTGGCGGCTACCGCTTCAATGATCGAATCTTTTGAATAGAAACCCGAGAAGAATGGCGTACCAATCAATGCTAAATTGCCTAACAACATCATGAGACAAGTGATTGGCATGTACTTCCAGAGGCCACCCATCTTGCGCATATCTTGCTCATGATGCATGCCTAGAATCACGCTACCCGCAGCAAGGAATAACAGTGCCTTAAAAAATGCATGGGTCATCAGATGGAAAATGGCGATTGGATAAGCAGATACACCCAAAGCGACAGTCATATAGCCCAACTGAGACAGTGTTGAATAAGCGACCACCCTCTTGATATCGTTCTGGACTATGCCTAAGAATCCCATAAAGAGCGCAGTAATCGAACCAATCACTAAGATAAAGCTCAATGCCGCATCAGATAACTCAAATAGAGGTGACATGCGTGACACCATGAAGATACCGGCAGTCACCATGGTTGCAGCATGAATCAATGCAGAAATTGGGGTTGGGCCTTCCATAGAGTCTGGCAACCAAACGTGCAATGGGAATTGAGCTGATTTACCCATTGCACCAATGAAGAGGCAGATACAGGCTACAGTGACCAAGTTCCAGCCAGTACCCGGTAATGTTTGTGCAGCTAAAGCGGTGTTCTGAGCAAAGATCACGTCGTAGTTCATGGAACCAGTGCTAGCTAGCAACAAGCCAATACCGAGAATGAAACCAAAGTCACCAACACGGTTGACCAAGAAAGCTTTCATATTGGCAAATACAGCCGATTGACGCTCATAGTAAAAGCCAATCAACAAGTAAGAAACCACACCCACTGCTTCCCAACCGAAAAAGAGCTGCAAGAGGTTGTTACTCATTACCAGCATCAACATAGCAAAGGTAAAGAGTGAAATGTAAGAGAAGAAACGGTTGTAACCCTCCTCACCCTTCATATAACCAATGGTGTAAATATGAACCATTAAGGAGACAAAAGTCACAACACACATCATGGTGGCTGTCAGTGGATCAATCAAGAAGCCAATGTCTAAATTGAGTTCCCCTAATTGCATCCAGCGATACACGGTGCCATTGAAATAGAAACCATCCATGACCTGTACAAGAACAAAACAAGACAGAACAAAGGCAACCATCACACCCAAAATGGTAACGAACTGACAAGCACCATTACCGATACGGTTACCGCCTAGTTTGGTACCAAAGAATCCCGCAATAACAGAGCCAAATAATGGCGCCAGCGGAATTGCGCAGAGAACAGGAAGAGTTAGGGTCAATTGCATGACTAGCCTTTTAGGTGGTCAAGGTCTTCAGCATTGATGGTGTCTACCTTACGGAAGAGAACGACCAAAATTGCCAAACCGATTGCCGCCTCAGCAGCAGCCACAGTCAAAATAAAGAATACGAATACTTGACCAGCCATATCACCCAAATAATGAGAGAAGGCTACAAAGTTCATGTTTACTGAGAGGAGCATCAATTCAATTGCCATTAACAGCACAATGATGTTCTTACGGTTTAAGAAAATACCAATCACGCTGGTCGCAAACAAAATTGCGCCGAGTACTAAATAGTGAGCCAGGGTAATGGTCATTTCTTCTCCCCACGCGAGTCTTGCTTTGCGGCCATATCAGAATCCATCTTGACAATGCGCATACGATCAGAAGAATTCACGTTTACCTGCTCATGAATATTTTGGGCTTTCGAATCCTTACGATTACGTAAGGTCAATGCGACGGCAGCAATAATGGCCACCAACAGAATGACACCAGCAACCTCGAAGGCATAGACATAGTCAACGAAAATCAGCATGCCTAAAGCTTGTGTATTGCTAGTAGCCATTTCTTCAAGCATTGGCTGTACTGGGGTACTGGTACCGATAAAGCTGCGAATCAAGACAATAGATAGCTCTAGTACGATGACCGCACCCATTAAAAAAGCCACGGGGAGGAATTTCTTGAAATCGCGACGTAAATGCTCAAGATCCAGATCGAGCATCATGACCACGAACAAGAAGAGTACCATCACAGCGCCAACGTAAACCAGAATTAAAGCTAAGCTCAGGAACTCCGCTTTGAGTAGCATCCACAGTCCAGAGGCGCAGAAAAAAGCGAGGACCAAAAAGAGTGCGGCATGAACTGGATTGCGCGCGGTAATCACACGCAATGCTGAGAGCACTAAGAGGCCAGCGAAAGCGTAAAAGAATGCTGCAAATAATGTAGAAGTATCGAATGTCATATGTTCTTGTGCTCGATTCGATTAACGATAAGGCGCATCAGCTGCGCGGTTAGCGGCAATATCTTTTTCATACCTATCGCCTACTGCCAAGAGCATGTCTTTGGTGAAATACAAGTCGCCACGTTTCTCACCGAAATACTCAAAAATATTCGTTTCCACAATAGCGTCAACCGGACAAGCCTCTTCACAGAAGCCACAAAAAATACACTTAGTTAAATCAATGTCGTAGCGACTGGTACGACGCGTACCGTCATCACGCTCAGCTGTTTCGATCGTGATTGCGTAAGCAGGACAAACCGCTTCACACAATTTGCAACCAATACAACGCTCTTCACCATTCTCATAACGGCGTAAAGCATGTAAACCACGGAAGCGAACAGACTGAGGTGTCTTCTCTTCAGGGTATTGAATCGTAATTTTAGGTTTGAAAAGATAGCGACCGGTAATCGACATACCGACCAAAATATCTTTCAGCATCAAACTATCGAGGAATTGGGAAATTTTCTTAAACATGATTGATCAACTTATTTCCAAATATTCAATGGAGATACAACCCATGCGCCAACGACAACTACCCAGAATACGGAGATGGGGATAAAGATCTTCCAACCCAAACGCATAATCTGGTCATAGCGATAGCGTGGTAACGTGGCGCGCAACCAGATGACACAGGACAAAAGGAAGAAGGTTTTAGCAAATAGCCAGAAGAAGCCGGGAATATCGCGAAGGATTGGCAAATCTACAATTGGTAACCATCCACCCAAGAACATGGTGGATGCTAGAGCAGCGATCAAAATCATATTGGCGTATTCAGCCAAAAAGAACATCGCAAACGCCATACCCGAGTACTCAACCATGTGACCCGCAACAATCTCAGACTCACCTTCAACCACGTCAAATGGATGACGGTTAGTTTCGGCAACACCAGAGATGAAATAAATCACAAACATTGGCAGCAATGGCAACCAGTTCCAAGAAAGGAAGTTCAAGCCCATGCTAGCGAAGTAGCCCTGCTCTTGTGAAGCAACAATTGCGCTCAGATTTAAAGAGCCGGAGGTCAACAACACCGTAACCAAAGCAAAGCCCATGGCAATTTCATAAGAAATCATTTGGGCAGAAGCGCGCATGGCGCCAAGGAATGGATACTTAGAGTTGGATGACCAGCCCGCCAAGATCACTCCATAAACACCAATAGATGAAATGGCCAGCACATACAGCAATCCAGCGTTCACGTCAGCTAAGACCATTTTGGCTTGGAAGGGAATGACAGCCCAAGCGGCAAAAGCTGGCATGATCACCATCACTGGTGCAATGAAATACAGGACCTTACTTGCTTGTGTTGGAGAAATAATCTCCTTCATCAAGAGCTTCAAAGCATCGGCAATCGGCTGCAGTAATCCCAACGGACCAACGCGGTTTGGTCCAAGGCGGATATGCATCCAGCCAATTAACTTACGCTCCCAAAGAGTCATATAAGCAACGGCAGCAAACATCGGCAACACAATAATCACAATACGTACCAAAGCCCAAACGAGCGGCCAAAGAGAGCCAAATATTGCTTCACCTTGGGTGGTAACGAGGTTCAAGAAATTATCCATCTCGTCCCTTATGCCTTGCCAACGGTAACAGGACCAAACATCGATCCCAATTGAGCGCTAGCCATCGTGCCTGCAGAAATTCTGACGGCGCCCTTGGCTAGGTTCGCTTCCAATGTGGCAGGCAAATCTACGGATTGGCTACCTTGAGTCACTCGTACAGCATCACCCTCTTTCAAGCCCAACTCATTAAAGAGCACTTGACCCAAACCAACTTGATTGCCATGCTTAGCATCGCTCGTTAACTGTAATGCGGATGAACGACGTACGATTTGATCGCCAGCGTAAATGCCGACATCAGATAAACGCTCTAATCCCGCTAATGGAGTTACATTGCCATTAGACAAGCTAGTGGCTGTAGATTGATTGCTGAGCTTAGTGCAGTAGTTTTCACCAAGCGCTTCACCCAATACCTCTTCAGGCATGTTGTAGAGGAAGCCATCTAAATTCAATAATCCGCCAAGAACACGGAGAACCTTCCATGCTGGACGGGAATCGCCCAATGGCTTAACAGCTGGCTGAATCGTTTGCGCACGACCTTCTGCATTAACAAAAGTAGACACAGTCTCTGTGAATGTGCTGATAGGCAGAATGACATCAGCTACCTCAAGAAGATCAGCGCTCTTATAAGCACTTAATGCAATCACCGTATTAGCTTTAGACAATGCAGCGCGAGCTTGCGTAGGATTTGGTAAATCCGCATCGGGCTCGATATTCGTCAAGATTACAGCACGACGATCACCAGAGAGGATTGATTCAACACCAACACCATTAGCATTGATCAAGCTAGCACCAACAGCATTGCCGCCAACCGGCAAGAAACCTAAAGTTGCACCAGTTTGCTCGGCAATAAATTGCGCCAACAGATGTAAATCAGATGCCTGTGGATGAGCTATTGCGGCAGAGCCCAGCAAAACTGAAGTAGATGTTCCAGATAGCAAGCTATCCGCAATCTTTTGCGCAGTAGCGGTCACTGCCAAGTTTGGCGTTCCCGCTGGAGCAGAGACTGATTTAGCCTTAGCTACAGCTAAAGCAACTTCACTTAATACATTGATCCATGCGCTAGGTGTAGCAGCAATACCAGTATTAGGAATCAACCAATCATCGCCACCTGCATCAATACGTAAAACTTGCAAACCACGTTTCGCTGCAGTACGTAAACGTGCAGCAATTAATGGCTGCTCCTTACGCAAGAAGCTACCAATTACTAAAACACGATCCAATTCAGTTAATTTGCTAATCGGCATACCCAACCATGGGGCAGAGGCAGAACCCTTAACGTCAGTTTGACGTAAGCGTGTCTCGATTTGATTGGAACCTAAACCACGAATCATCTTCTGGAGAAGGTACAACTCTTCTGTACTGGAGATTGGATGCGCTAGAGCAGCAACTGCATCTGGACCACTTTCAGAGGAAATGGTCTTGAGAGAATGAGCAACATAATCCATTGCGGATTGCCAGTCAGTCTCAAGCCACTGGCCACCCTGCTTCACCATGGGCGTTGTTACACGATCTGCGCTATTTAAGCCTTCATAAGCAAAGCGATCACGATCGCTAATCCAGCATTCGTTAATTGCCTCGTGCTCTAGAGCAACAACACGCATAACCTTGTTGGATTTTGTTTGAATAGTAGTGTTCGCGCCAAGGCTGTCATGTGGACTTACTGAACGCTTACGACCTAATTCCCAAGTACGTGCCGCATAACGGAATGGCTTACTTGTTAAAGCACCAACTGGGCAAATATCAATCATGTTTCCAGATAACTCTGAATCAATAGTTTGACCTGCGAAGGTAGTGATTTCAGAATGCTCACCGCGATTGACCATACCCAATTCCATGACGCCAGCCACTTCTTGGCCGAAGCGTACGCAGCGGGTGCAGTGAATACAGCGGGTCATCTCTTGCATGGAGATGAGTGGTCCTACATTCTTATGAAATACAACACGCTTCTCTTCTTCGTAACGTGAATTCGATTTGCCGTAACCCACCGCCAAATCCTGCAACTGGCACTCACCACCTTGATCGCAAATTGGGCAATCCAATGGATGGTTAATGAGAAGGAACTCCATCACTGAGCGCTGCGCTTCAACTGCTTTAGCGGAATGCGTGAATACCTTCATGCCTTGCGTCACTGGTGTTGCGCAAGCTGGCAACGCTTTTGGTGCCTTCTCTACTTCTACCAAGCACATACGGCAATTAGCAGCGATAGATAATTTCTTGTGATAGCAGAAGTGTGGGATATACGCATCAAGCTTATTCGCGGCGTGCATCACCATCGAACCTTGCGGAACCTCTACTAACTTACCATCTAATTCGATTTCAACCATGCTCACTTTAAGATGTCCCGTGCTCAATGTCTTATAAAGGTTTAACAGAATCTAAGCAGCGCTTATGTTCTACGTGATACACAAACTCATCCATGTAATGCTTCAACATGCCCCGAACTGGCATGGCAGCTGCGTCACCCAAGGCGCAAATCGTACGGCCTTGAATATTGGCTGCTACATCATTCAATAAATCCAAGTCTTCTGGACGACCCTCGCCGTGCTCAATACGACTGACGATGCGCCATAACCAACCAGTACCTTCACGACATGGGGTGCACTGACCACAAGATTCTTCATGATAGAAATAGGAAAGGCGTTCTAAGGCGCGAACCATACAGCGTGTTTCATTCATGACAATGACTGCGCCAGATCCCAACATGGAACCCGCTTTTGCAATGCTGTCGTAATCCATCGTGAGCGTCATCATCTCCGCACCGGGGATTACTGGGGCAGATGATCCTCCGGGAATCACAGCCTTCAGTGGAATGCCATCACGCATGCCACCAGCAAGCTTGAGCAAATCAGCGAATGGAGTTCCCAATGGAATTTCATAGTTACCTGGATAAGTCACGTCACCAGAGATAGAGAAAATCTTCGTACCACCATTATTCGGCTTGCCCAACTCTAAATACGCTGGGCCACCGATTGCCATGATGAATGGCACAGCAGCAAATGTTTCAGTGTTATTGATCGTAGTTGGCTTGCCATACAAACCAAAACTGGCAGGGAAAGGTGGCTTAAAGCGTGGCTGACCCTTCTTGCCTTCAAGTGACTCCAAAAGTGCAGTTTCTTCACCGCAGATATAAGCACCCCAACCCGGAGAAGCATGTAGCTGGAAGTTGAAATCACTTCCCATGATTTTGTCACCTAGATATCCGGCAGCACGGGCTTCTTCAAGCGCCTCTTCAAAGCGAGAATAGACTTCCCAAATTTCACCGTGGATATAGTTGTAGCCTACAGAGATACCCATAGTGTAGGCACCAATAATCATGCCCTCAATCAACGCATGCGGGTTGTAACGCATGATGTCGCGGTCTTTAAATGTACCCGGCTCACCTTCGTCACTATTGCAAACTAAATACTTTTGGCCGGGAAATTGGCGGGGCATAAAGCTCCACTTCAATCCAGTTGGAAAGCCTGCGCCCCCACGACCACGCAATGAAGATGCTTTTAATTCAGCAATGATGGCATCTGGTGCAATCTTGTCATTGATGATGCGACGCAGCTGCTGATAACCGCCGCGGCTTTCGTAATCTTTTAAACGCCAGTTCTCACCATTCAATCCTGCCAGGATCAAAGGCTTAATGTGTCTATCGTGCAAGCTGGTCATGCTGACTTCCCTTCTGCACGGAGTTCGCTTAATAGCGCATCAATTTTTTCTTTACTCATAAAGCTACACATGCGCTTATTGTTCACCAATAACACTGGAGAATCACCGCAAGCACCCATACACTCACCCTCTTTCAAGGTGAAGGTCCCACAAGGCGTTGTCTCGTTGTAACCAATGCCGAGCGTTTCTTTTAAATAGCTTGCTGCAGTCTCGCTATGCATCAGTTGGCAAGGTAGATTTGTACAAATCACCAACTTGTACTTACCAATTTTTTTGGTGTCATACATGTTGTAGAAAGTGGCTACTTCATCTACTGCAATGGTTGGCATTTCTAAAATTTGGGCAACTGTTTCAATCACCTCAGGTGAAACCCAACCCACTTCGGTTTGCGCGGCAATTAGAGATGCCATCACAGCAGATTGCTTTTGTTCTGGAGGGTACTTCGCAACGTTACGTGCGATATCTGCCAGCGTTTTATCAGATAGTTGAAGAGTTGTTGTCATGAATTCATCCTTGGCGCGCTGTATTAGCGGTCAATCTCCCCGAACACGATATCTTGGGTTCCAATAATTGTTACAGCATCAGCTAACATGTGGCCACGTGACATCTCATCCATTGCAGAAAGATGTACAAAACCTGGCGCACGAATCTTCATACGATATGGCTTATTTGCACCATCAGAAATGAAGTAAATTCCGAACTCACCCTTTGGATGCTCAACTGCAGAATAAGCCTCACCATCAGGAACGTGCATACCTTCAGTGAAGAGTTTGAAATGGTGAATCAACTCTTCCATATTGGTTTTCATATCCACACGCTTTGGCGGAGATACCTTATGGTTGTCACTCATGACAGGACCATCGTTTGCTTTGAGCCAAGCTACGCACTGTTTAATGATGCGGTTCGATTGACGCATCTCTTCCATACGAACTAAATAGCGGTCATAAGAGTCGCCATTAACGCCAACAGGAATATCAAAGTCAAGTTTGTCGTAAGTTTCGTACGGCTGCTTCTTACGTAAATCCCATTCAATACCAGAACCACGCAACATAGGGCCAGTGAAGCCGAGTTGCAAAGCACGCTCAGGAGTCACGACACCAATACCCACCAAGCGTTGCTTCCAAATACGGTTATCGGTTAAAAGATTGCAATATTCATCTACGTTAGCGTCAAAGCCATTGGAGAATTGCTCAATGAAATCAAGCAATGTACCGCTGCGGTTTTCATTCAAGCGCTTAATGGCAGAGGTACTACGAATCTTAGACTTAGAGTACTGCGCCATCTGTGTTGGCAGATCGCGATAGACACCACCTGGTCGGTAGTAGGCAGCATGCATACGCGCACCGGATACAGCTTCGTACATGTCGAAAATATCTTCACGATCACGGAAGGCATACAAAAATACGGCCATAGCACCAACGTCTAAACCGTGACAGCCGATCCACAAGAGGTGATTTAGCAAACGGGTTAACTCGTCATACATCACCCGGATGTACTGAGCACGCAAAGGCACGTCCACTTGAAGCAACTTCTCAATCGCCATCACGTAGGCATGCTCGTTTGCCATCATGGATACATAGTCCAGACGATCCATGTATGGAACGTTCTGAATCCAAGTACGTGTCTCTGCTAATTTTTCTGTAGCGCGATGCAATAAACCAATATGCGGATCAGCACGCTGGATCACCTCTCCATCGAGCTCTAACACGAGACGAAGGACGCCGTGCGCAGCAGGATGCTGAGGACCAAAGTTGAGGGTGTAGTTCTTAATTTGTGCCATGACTTAAACCGAGCCTCCGTACTGCTCTTCGCGCACGATACGTGGAGTGATTTCACGCGCTTCGATCGTAACGGGCTGATACACCACACGCTTTAACTCTGGGTCATAACGCATTTCTACGTTACCTGAGATTGGGAAATCTTTTCTAAATGGGTGACCGATGAAACCGTAGTCAGTCAAAATGCGACGCAAGTCTTCGTGACCATCAAACAAGATACCGTAAAGGTCAAATGCCTCACGCTCAAACCAATTTGCTGAGGCCCATACCGGTGTTAGAGAAGCAACTACTGGGTAAGCATCTTCTGCTGCAAATACGCGCACGCGCAAACGCCAGTTATGAGCCACAGACAAAAGATGTGTCACTACGCCAAAACGCTGACCACCCCACTGCCCGTCCCGGTAGTCTTGGTAATCCACGCCGCATAAATCGATTAATTGCTCAAAGGCCAATGAAGGCTCATCACGCAACAACACAGCGGATTCATAGTAAGTTTCTGCATTAACAACTACAGTTACTTCACCCAAAGCAACTTCAATTGACTGAGCGCGCTTCCCTAGAACTTTTTCTAAATTAGCAACAAGTTGAACTAAACGATCTGACATGGTTTAAGCCTTCCGCGCAATCGTGCTGGTTCGAGCGATCTTAGATTGCAACTGAATAATTCCGTAGATCAAAGCTTCTGCAGTAGGAGGGCAACCAGGAACATAAATATCGACTGGCACGATGCGGTCACAGCCGCGAACTACTGAATACGAGTTATGGTAGTAACCACCACCATTGGCACAAGAGCCCATCGAGATCACCCAGCGTGGCTCAGGCATTTGATCGTAGACCTTGCGAAGGGCCGGTGCCATCTTGTTGCACAAGGTGCCGGCCACAATCATCAAATCTGACTGGCGAGGAGATGGGCGGAATACCACGCCAAAACGATCCAAGTCATAACGGGATGCGCCTGCATGCATCATTTCTACAGCGCAGCAAGCGAGGCCGAATGTCATTGGCCATAAAGAACCATTACGAGTCCAGTTAATTAACTGGTCCGCAGTAGTGGTAACAAATCCTTCTTTGAGAACGCCTTCTAATGCCATATCGATCACTCCCAGTCGAGAGCGCCCTTTTTCCAGATATATACAAAGCCCACAATAAATTCCAATAGGAAAATCACCATAGAGGCATAACCAAACCAACCAATATCACGCAGAGCCACACCCCATGGGAACAGGAATGCAGTTTCTAAGTCAAATAAAATAAATAGGATGGCGATAAGGTAATAGCGTACGTCGAATTTCATACGCGCATCTTCGAAGGCCTCAAAACCGCACTCGTAAGGCGACAGTTTTTCAGCATCTGGCTTCGAAGGAGCCAAAATTTTTCCGAGGAACATGGGTACTAAACCAACCCCAATACCTACGAGGATAAAAAGCAGAACGGGAAAGTAATTAGCGAGATTCAAAATGGCCCTGAGTCGTTCGTCTGGTAAATCCTATGAAGTTCCAAATTATCAATTACTCCACTACAAAAAACCTTGATTTAGGGCATAAAACCCTACAATTTTTACAATTTGGTGCCGACGGCGAGACTCGAACTCGCACAGCCTAAGCCACTACCCCCTCAAGATAGCGTGTCTACCAATTTCACCACGTCGGCATCTTGTAAAACTTGTCAATTCTACTGCATTGCACCACTCATTTACCGCAAAAATAGCGCTAGAAACTACTTAAAACCCTATTTTTTACTTTGGAACTGCTGGCTTGGTCGGATCTTGAACTGGAGCTACTGGCTCGACAGCAGGAGTCGCAACGGGAGCCACGGTTCCAGACAAAATTCCGGGACTGACTTCCTTTTTATTCCCGATCCAAGTAATGCCTAAAGTGCAAACAAAAAAGATTGCAGCAAAGATAGCAGTTGTGTGGGAGAGGAAGTTGGCCGATCCACTGGCGCCAAAAAGGCTGCCGGAAGATCCAGAACCAAAAGCAGCTCCCATATCGGCACCCTTGCCCTGCTGAAGCAAGACCAGCAAGATCACAGCCAAAGCTGAAATAACTTGTAATACGATTAATAAAGTCTTAAACCATTCCATGGCTTATCTCCAAATAAAAAATCTAGGCCTGACAAATAGCTAAAAAATCTTGAGGGTTCAATGAAGCACCCCCAATCAATCCACCATCAATATCCGGCATTGCAAATAGTTCAACGGCATTATCAGGCTTGACGCTGCCGCCATACAAAATTCCCACATGGGAAGCTACATCCTCATTAAACTCCGCCAACTGTAATCGAATCGCTCTGTGCATATCCTGAGCTATTTCAGCGCTGGCCACCTTACCTGTGCCAATAGCCCAAACAGGCTCATAGGCAATGAGACAATCCGCCAAACGGTCTTGCAAGATGGCAACTTGCTTTGAAATCTGCCCCCTTACAACCTCAACTTCGCGACCAGAATTGCGATCATCCGCAGACTCACCGACACAGATCACAGGAATCATGCCATTGTCCAATACCTGAAGTGCTTTCTCTGCCACCTGCTCATCAGCCTCCTGATGGTGCTGGCGGCGCTCCGAATGCCCCACTATGACATAGGCACAATCTAATTCTTTCAGCATAGAGGCTGCAATATCACCGGTATAAGCCCCCGCTGAATAAGCTGATGCATCTTGAGCACCTAAACTTAAAAAAGCTAAAGAACAGTCACGAATTAAATCACCGCACTGTGACAAATAAGGTGCTGGAGCACACACTACATACTTACGACCTGCAGGCATTCCCTGCTCCATGCCACGACAAACAGTCTTAACCCAGTCTGCGTTACTAGCAAAACTGCCGTTCATTTTCCAATTACCGATAACAGTGAGTGGGCGCATTAAATCTAGCTCAATACTTAAACGGTCAAAACAATTTTGCCAACGTGCTCAGAAGACTCCATCAAACGATGGGCATCAGCCGCTTGGTCTAAGGCGAATGTTTTATAAATCACTGGCTTTAACTTGCCTGCATCTAGTAAAGGCCAGATGCGCGCATGCAACTGCTGGGTAATCTGCTTCTTGAATGACACTGGACGTGGGCGCAAAGTAGAACCAGTAATAGTTAAACGGCGACGCAAAATTTGCCCCGTATTCACCTCTGCTTTTGAGCCACCCATGATTGCAATAATCACAATACGACCATCGTCAGCTAGGCAATCAATTTCTTTTTGTACGTAAGCGCCCGTAACCATGTCGAGTATCACATTGACACCTTTGCCGTCAGTTGCTTTTTTTACTTCTTCTGCAAAGTCTTGCGTCTTATAGTTGATTGCTAAGTCAGCACCCAAAGCCACGCAAGCAGCACACTTCTCATCTGTACCAGCAGTAACAAATACTTTATGACCTAAAGCTTTTGCAATCAAAATGGCTGTGACACCAATACCACTAGAGCCGCCTTGCACTAGCAAAGTTTCACCTTCAGATAACTCACCACGCATGAAGACATTGCTCCATACAGTGTAAAAAGTTTCAGGTAAAGATGCCGCTTCTTGATCAGTAAATCCTTTGGGGTAAGGCAAGCATTGCGCAATAGGAGCCGTACACAATTCTGCGTAACCGCCACCCTGTACCAGCGCACAAACCTTATCACCAACTTTGAGGCCAAACAGATTGTCAGCGTGAGCTAAGTCACCTCCAACAATCTCACCTGCTACCTCAAGACCCGGAATATCAGATGCGCCTGCTGGGACTGGGTAATGGCCTTTACGTTGTAAAACGTCTGGACGATTAATTCCAGCAGCGATTACCTTAATCAAGATCTCACCCGTTCCAGCGGCCGGAGCCACTGGGTCAGGACGAGTGGCCGCCACCAGCATTTCTGGTGCGCCAAATTCTTTGATCTCCATTACGCGCATATGAATTCCGCTTGCTAACTAAATTACTTAAGCGTTTTCGCCAGATGCAGGGGCTGCATCAGAGGCTTCAGTAGCGCCAGCTAAAGGAGCAATCGTGCCGCCCTCATCAGCCATCGCAGCCTTAAGAGATAAACGCAAACGACCGCGCTCATCCGCAGCCAACAACTTCACGCGCACTACTTGGCCTTCTGCTAAATAGTCCTTAACTTCTTTTACGCGCTCATTAGAAATTTCTGAGATATGTAAGAGACCGTCTTTACCTGGAAGAATATTTACTAAAGCACCGAACTCGAGCAACTTCACAACTGGGCCTTCGTAGATCTTACCTACTTCAGCTTCAGCAGTGATGCCTTCGATACGTGCTTTTGCTTCAGCCATGCCTTCAGCAGAAGTAGAGGCGATTGTTACCGTGCCGTCATCTTTAATGTCGATGCTACAACCTGTTTCTTTAGTCAAGGCTTGAATTGTTGCGCCGCCCTTACCGATCACTTCACGAATCTTGTCTGGATGAATCTTAAAAGAAACCATACGTGGAGCATGTGCAGACAATTCAGTGCGAACTGAACCCATTGCTTCTTGCATCTTGCTCAAAATGTGCAAGCGACCTTCTTTAGCTTGAGCCAATGCAACTTGCATAATTTCTTTAGTAATACCTTGAACTTTAATGTCCATTTGCAAAGCAGTAATACCGTTAGCAGTACCTGCTACTTTGAAGTCCATATCGCCCAGGTGATCTTCATCACCCAAGATATCGGTCAACACAGCAAAACGGTTACCATCCAAAATCAAGCCCATTGCAACACCAGCTACGTGAGCTTTTACTGGAACACCAGCGTCCATCATTGCCAAACAGCCGCCGCAAACGGAAGCCATGGATGAAGAGCCATTGGACTCAGTGATTTCTGAAACTACACGAATACTATAAGCAAAATCTTCTGCGCTTGGCAATACTGGAATCAATGCACGTTTAGCTAAACGACCGTGACCAATTTCACGACGCTTAGGGCTACCTACACGACCTGTTTCGCCAGTAGCGAACGGAGGCATGTTGTAGTGGAACATGAAGCGATCACGGTACTCACCTTCGAGCGCATCGATGATCTGCTCATCGCGTGCAGTGCCTAAAGTAGCTACTACGAGAGCCTGTGTTTCACCACGAGTAAACAATGCAGAACCGTGTGTACGTGGCAATACGCCATTACGAATTTCGATCGGACGAACGGTACGTGTATCACGACCATCAATACGTGGCTCGCCATTCAAGATTTGGCTACGCACAATCTTGGCTTCAATTTCAAACAAGATGTCGTTCACGGCAACAGCATCAACATCACCTTCTTCTTGTAACTTAGCTACAACTGTTTTAGTAATTTCTTTGAGCTTGTCTGAACGAGCGCCCTTTTGACGAATCTGATAAGCCTCACGCAATGGCGATTCAGCCAATGCAGTGACCTTAGCGATAAATGGCTCATCTTTAGGAGCAGCAGTCCAATCCCACTCTGGCTTGCCAGCTTCGCGCACTAAATCATTGATAGCGTTAATTGCAGTTTGCATTTGGTCATGACCGTATACAACTGCACCCAACATCACTTCTTCTGACAACTGATTGGCTTCTGACTCCACCATCAATACAGCCGCTTGTGTACCAGCAACAATCAAATCCATTTCGCTAGTAGCTTGCTCTGTACGAGTTGGGTTTAACAAATATTGACCGTTAGCGTAACCAACACGTGCTGCGCCAACTGGGCCAGCAAATGGGATACCTGAAACAGCTAAAGCTGCAGAAGCAGCGATCAATGCAGGGATATCAGCAGGAACGTCTGGGTTGATAGACAACACATGAACCACTACTTGGACTTCGTTCAAGAAGCCTTCTGGGAACAGCGGACGCAATGGACGATCGATCAAGCGGGAGATCAATGTCTCGCCTTCTGATGGACGACCTTCACGACGGAAGAAACCACCAGGAATTTTTCCTGCTGCGTAAGTTTTCTCTAGGTAATCAACAGTCAATGGGAAAAATGACTGGCCTGGCTTAGCAGATTTAGAGGCAACTACTGTACCCATTACTACTGTGTCATCCACATTAACAATCACAGCACCACCAGCTTGACGAGCAATCTCGCCTGTTTCCATTGTTACTTGATGGTTACACCATTGAAACGTCTTTACTGCTTTTTTAAACATAGTCATTCTGATCTTCTCCAAATTGTTCACGCAAAAGCCACATGGATTTCACGCTTGTCGTGGGATAAAGCAGTGTCACGACAACACTGGAGCGTTTGCAGATTACAAGGGATGCCATTCCAGGGAGACACTGGGGTTTTGAACCCAGAAACTCATTGGAATGACACGATCCCCTACACAAATAATCTTGAAGCGCCCAAAAAACATGCCATCTGCTTAAGACTGATTCGGTGACGAAACAACCCTAAGATAGATGGCATTGCAATACCGATAAGAATTACTTACGGAGACCTAATTTCTCGATCAATGCGCGATAGCGACCCAAATCCTTGCCCTTAAGGTAATCCAAAAGGCGGCGACGGCGTGAAACCATCTTCAACAAACCACGACGGCTGTGATGATCTTTAGCGTTAGCTTTGAAATGGGGAGTTAATTCATTGATGCGGGCTGTTAGTAATGAAACTTGAACTTCAGGGCTACCCGTATCGTTTGCGCTGCGCGCGTTATCTTTGACGATTTCCGCCGTCTTAATATCAGCAACTGCCATTTTCATACTCCTTACTTGCGAACACCTGAGCTTTCACCCAATTTGTGTCGTGCATTTATTAATCAAATAAAACAAAAAAGCTTTAAGAATCAAAGCCCTCGAATTGTAGCAGATTCACCTTAAATTCCTGACCCTAGGGCTAGGCACTCAAATAAGGCTTGAGCAGTGGATACCTTTTTAAGCCATTGATTTATATGAGAATAATGAAGAAACTGACTAAAAATGCCTATTTTTTAGGCATTTCTCCATCAAATCCCTTTTTGTAGCCTGGCGGGTACTTTTGCCACTCCTTACCGCCCAGCCCCTGCTTGTAACCATAATCAAAAAGGGCTTGCATATAGGCGGTGTCAAACTCAGTCTTGTGGGGGAACTTAAAGTCTGACCCGATAAAAGCCAAATTGAAACTGACTCCATCAAGCTGGGTAGTGTGATAAATGCGATAGAGATCGCCAATTCCTTGAGTCTGAATCATGCTGGAAATCGCTCTCTGAATGATGCTTAAGGTGCCCCGCTCTGTCTCGCGCCACTCAGGATCCAAGCGGGCATTGCGAATAAGGTAGGCATTGCGCTGCTTTTGTAGCTTGAGTTTTAAATCTTGAGCTCGCTGGGATAAGGCGCTTGGATAGAGAAATACCTGAGTAATAGCACCGCCATCGACATGCATCTCCTGAAAACTCTGGCCAGAAACCTCAAAATCAAACATCACCGGAGAAAAGGCCCCAGGAATCGATGCAGAAGCCAGCATGACTTTTCTAAAGAGCTCTAAGGCTTCTGGAGTACCGATACTGGCAATCTTGCCCATGTTCCAAACTACAGGCACACCTGCATCTAAATTAGTTGTCCCAATCAAAAGCCAGCGGTTTTTGTTGGTGTACTCATTTGCCACCTTCTTCAGAAAATCTTCATCAATATATTTTGAGATCAATTGAAACAAGGGGGTGGTGTCAGATAAGCCATCACTCAAAATGCCTGAGATTAATCCACGTTCCGTGAAGATATCTTGAGGGCCATATTTTGTATAAACATCGCGTAAGACCGGATCATATTCTTTGCCCATAAAAGCAAATGGGGCAATTAATGCGCCAGTGCTGATACCAGTGACCAAGTTAAATTGCGGGCGATCGCCGCGGTCCGCCCACCCTATTAATAATCCAGCACCATAGGCACCATCATCGCCACCACCAGAGAGGGATAAATAATTTGCCGGTGCATTTAAGGTTTTTTCATCCCTCACCTTAAATCCCGCCTGAATATCCATGGCCATCTGGTCTACGCTCGATTGACTGGCCACCATATAGCGCGCACAAGTAAGACCGGCAATTTGCGCTTGACCCATCTGCTGCGATGGCACTACCGCTTTGCGCTGCAAACTGCCGCAACCTACCAAGGAAAGTATGAAGAGAGTAAAGATACAGCGAGCTAACAGAGTCATATTGGTTTGTTATTTAATAAGAAGGCTTGTTGGAGTATAAAGATGGAATTCACTCATTGCGAAAATACAGCAAAGGAAAAAATCGGTGCAAACTAAATTCATTCAAGCATTAGCCTTTGGTCTATTAACTCTATTTTCTACATTCAGTTTTGCACAATTTTCAAATCCTTTTGCCGCCGAAAAAACCATTGCCCAGCAACGCCAAGACATCCTCAAAAAGAGTGACGAGACTCTGAAGGCGCTTTACCAAGCTCAACCCAAAGCAAAAGAGGTCATTGATAAATCTGTCGGTTACGCGACCTTTAGCAACTTTGGAATGAAGATTCTGATTGCTGGCGGCGGTACTGGTAGCGGTGTTGTCATTTTAAAGGATGGCGCCAAACCGATTTACATGAACATGGCTGAAGTTCAAGCTGGACTGGGCATTGGAATTAAATCCTTCCAAAATATTTTCGTATTTCAAACACAAAGCGCACTGAATGACTTTGTTAATTCTGGATGGACATTTGGCGGTCAAGTTACAGCTGCCGCTAAGTATGAGGCTAATGGTGGTGCATACCAAGATGCTGCTAACGTAGCACCTGGCGTATTAATGTATCAATTGACAGACTCAGGCCTTGCCGCTGAAATCACCGGCAAAGGCACTAAGTATTATAAAAACACAGATCTAAATAAATAAGACATCAGTACAGGGCCTGCAGATGCCGCCGGAAACTTCTTAAGGTGTCATCTGGGCATTGAGCTTTGCTTGGCTAGGATCGTGCAATTTATTTAGCGCTGATAAATAGGCTTTCGCTGAAGCCGCAATGATGTCCGGATCAGTTCCAACACCATTCACGATACGTCCGCCCTTTGCAAGTCTGACAGTAACCTCGCCCTGAGATTGAGTGCCTGAGGTAATTGCATTTACGGAGTAGAGCAATTGCTCTGCCCCGCTTTTCACGATCTGCTCGATGGCATTCAAGCTCGCGTCGACTGGACCATTACCCTCAGCCTCGGAGCTAGCCTCTTTGTCACCAACCCGGAAGGTCACTTTAGACTGTGGTCGCTCACCTGTTTCAGAATGCTGACTTAAAGAAATGAATTTATAAAACTCACCTTCTTCAGCTGCAGCAGAGTCTGACATGATGGCAATAATGTCTTCATCAAAGATTTCTGATTTTTGATCGGCCAATGACTTAAAGCGAACAAAAGCTTCGTTCAAATCCGCTTCAGCTTCAATCGCAATACCTAATTCCTGTAAGCGCTGCTTGAAAGCATTACGGCCAGATAATTTACCCAAGACAATCTTATTAGTAGCCCAACCCACATCTTCTGCACGCATGATCTCGTAGGTATCGCGATTCTTTAAGATGCCATCTTGATGAATTCCCGAGGTATGCGCAAACGCATTGGCACCCACAACTGCCTTGTTCGGTTGAACAATAAAGCCGGTAATTTGCGAAACCAACTTCGATGCAGGAACAATTTGAGTGGCATCGATACCGCAAACCAGATCGAAATAATCTTTGCGAGTACGCAAGGCCATCACAATTTCTTCTAATGCTGTATTACCAGCACGCTCACCTAAACCATTCACGGTGCACTCAATTTGACGTGCACCACCAATTTTGACGCCCGCCAAGGAATTAGCGACGGCCATACCCAAGTCATTGTGGCAGTGCACCGACCACACTGCTTTATCAGAGTTGGGGACTCGAGTACGTAAAGTCTTGATGAACTCACCATACAACTCTGGAGTAGCGTAGCCTACGGTGTCCGGAATATTGATAGTAGTAGCACCCTCGTTAATCACTCCTTCCACCACTCTGCACAAGAAATCCATTTCTGAGCGATAGCCGTCTTCTGCTGAGAACTCCACATCCTCGGCCAGGTTTCTAGCAAAACGAATGGACCGTTTAGCCTGCTCCAAAACCTCTTCTGGAGACATGCGTAATTTCACTGCCATATGCAATGGGCTAGTTGCCAAAAATGCATGGATCCGTTTTGCGTTTGCAGCCTTTAATGCATCAGCAGCCCGAGTAATATCTTTGTCATTAGCCCGTGCGAGTGAGCAGACAATCGAATCCTTCACGGCTGCCGCCACTGCAGAGATTGCCTGAAAATCACCTTCTGAGCTCGCAGCAAATCCAGCTTCGATCACATCCACCTTAAGGCGCTCTAACTGGCGAGCAATGCGAACCTTCTCATCCTTGGTCATGGAAGCGCCAGGTGATTGTTCACCATCACGTAAGGTGGTATCAAAAATGATTACTTTGTCGCTCATCACTACTCTCCGGTTCAATATTGCTTCATTATGCTTACTGCTAATTTATATTTACTAACTACTAAACACTAGTTACTACCCCTAAAAACAAAAACCCCAGCAATTTGCTGGGGCTGGTATGTGGCGGCTAATGAATTACTTTAATCTCATTAACTCAGGCCTTACCTGCCCCAAGCTCAAGGCTTAGCGCTAGAAGCAGTTTCCCGCTAGGCAAGTTAGAGAGTGAGAAATTCATCAACATTGATTAAATATAACCTAAATATTATAAATTAGCTAAAACGACGGCCACTCAGATGCTCCCAAGCCCAAATCACATAGCCGGAAATGGAATACACCACAAAGAGGCCGAACAGAGTTAAAGGTGGGTTAGAAGAAATCAGAACGAAGGTCAGGATCATGAGAACCATGACGCCAAAAGGCACGCGATAACGCACATCTAAGGCCTTGCCACTATAAAAGCGGGCATTGGATACCATGGTCAAGCCAGCATAAACCGCTAAGAAGAAAGTGATCCATGGGATAGCGCTGTCGCGTACAGGGATCTTGTTGTCGTCAGCCAGCCAAATAAAGCCAGCAATTAAGGAGCCAGCAGCTGGACTAGGCAAGCCCTGGAAAAACTTCTTATCTACTACGCCAGTATTCACATTGAAGCGCGCTAAACGTAAGGCTGCCCCTGCACAATAAGTAAAGGCAGCTAACCAACCCCACTTACCCAGGTCTTTTAAGGCCCACTCGTAAGCAACCAATGCTGGCGCCACACCAAACGACACCATGTCAGCCAAAGAATCGTATTGCTCACCAAAAGCACTTTGGGTATTAGTCATACGAGCAACGCGACCATCCATGCCATCCAAAACTAAAGATGCAAAGATGGCAATAGCAGCAATCTCAAACTGGTGGTTCATCGCATTGACGATGGCAAAGAAACCGCAGAATAAGGCTGCGGTAGTAAATGCATTGGGAAGCAGGTAAATGCCTTTGCTACGTTTGCGTGGCTTATCTACATGTAATTCTTCGACTTCAAAATCAATCCCATCACCCAAGTCTTCTGCCCACTCATCTTGAGTGCGATCAGTACGAGAGTTTGCTAAGCGACTGCGATCGATACGGCCACGACGGCGAAATGTAGGCAAAGAGTATTCCCAGTTAAAAACGACTTAATTAATCTAAGCCGGGTACGCGAGCTAATGCAGTATTTGTAGCAAAAACTTTATCACCAACACTAACTAAAGGTTCGGCTGTTAAAGGCAAATATACATCGACACGTGAGCCAAAGCGGATAAAGCCATAACGCTCTCCCGCTTTGAGTCTGTCGCCAACATGGATATAGCAAAGAATACGGCGGGCAATGAGGCCGGCAACCTGAACCAGAGTCACGATTTGACCATTGGCGTCAATCACAACGGCATTACGCTCGTTCTCAGTGGATGCTTTATCCAAATCCGCATTAACAAACTTGCCAGGAAAATACTGAATCTCTTTGACAGAACCATTCACCGCACTGCGATTGGAGTGAACATTAAACACGTTCATAAAAACACTAATCTTTAAAGCTTGACGGCCCGCATAAGGATCGTTCGCCTTTTCTACCACGACGATACGACCATCAGCGGGAGACAACACGAGATCACGACCTAGGGCAGCAATACGCTGCGGATCTCGGAAGAACTGCAGAACAAAGATAAAGATAATCCACAAAGGCCATGACCATGCAATGCCACCAAGATAGTGGACTAGCAAAGTAACAGCCCCCACTAATGCCAAATACGGCCAACCTTCTTTCGCAATAATGGGGTGCGGATACATCATCTTTGTTCTGAGCCTTTTTAGTTACTACTATTAGTTTCTTGCTGCTGTTTACTTAGTTCTTAGTCTGATCAACCAACTTATTCTTGGCGATCCAAGGCATCATGGCGCGCAACTTAGCACCAACCACCTCGATGTCATGTTCAGCATTCAAGCGACGACGTGAAATCAAAGTAGGTGCACCTGCTTTGTTTTCCAAGATGAAGCTCTTCGCGTACTCACCAGTCTGAATATCTTTCAAGCACTGACGCATTGCGTTTTTAGTATCTTCTGTCACAACGCGTGGGCCAGTGACGTACTCACCATACTCAGCATTGTTAGAGATGGAATAGTTCATGTTGGCGATACCACCTTCGTAAATCAAGTCAACAATCAACTTAAGCTCATGCAAGCACTCGAAGTAAGCCATCTCAGGAGCGTAACCAGCTTCAACCAAAGTTTCGAAACCAGCTTTAATCAACTCTACTGCGCCACCGCATAGAACAGCCTGCTCACCGAACAAGTCAGTTTCAGTTTCTTCACGGAAGTTGGTTTCGATAATGCCAGCACGACCGCCACCGTTAGCAGTTGCATATGACAAAGCAACATCACGAGCTGAACCTGATTTATCTTGATACACAGCGATCAAATGAGGAACACCGCCGCCTTGAGCGTAAGTACCACGCACAGTGTGGCCTGGTGCTTTAGGAGCAATCATGATCACGTCTAAGTCAGCACGTGGCTGAACTTGACCGTAGTGAACGTTAAAGCCGTGAGCGAATGCCAGTGCAGCGCCCTGCTTAATATTGCCATGGACTTCTTTGCTGTACACATCAGCAATTTGCTCATCAGGTAAAAGCATCATTACTACGTCAGCATCTTTAACTGCTTCGCCAACTTCTTTCACGGTCAAGCCAGCATTTGCAGCCTTGCTCCAAGAAGCGCCATTCTTACGCAAACCAACAGTCACATTGCAACCTGAATCTTTGAGGTTTAATGCGTGTGCGTGACCCTGCGAACCGTAACCAATGATGGTTACCTTTTTGCCTTTAATGAGGGACAAATCGGCGTCTTTATCGTAAAAAACTTTCATGCTCTTTCCTTGTTTTGAAAATGTAGTTAATGCAGTAATTAGTAAAAATTAAACCTTCAGAATGCGTTCACCGCGCCCAATACCAGAACCACCCGAGCGGACTGTTTCCAGAATGGATGCACGATCAATGGAATCAATGAAGGCATCCAATTTGGCGCCATCACCAGTTAATTCAATGGTGTAACTCTTATCAGTCACATCGATGATGCGACCACGGAAAATATCCGTTGTACGTTTCAGCTCTTCACGCTCTTTACCCACTGCGCGCACTTTGATCATCATGAGCTCACGCTCAATATGAGAACCTTCAGTCAAATCAAAAACCTTAACCACTTCAACTAAGCGATTTAAGTGTTTAGTGATTTGTTCAATGACATCCTCAGAGCCAAGAGTGACAATAGTCATGCGCGACAAAGATGGATCTTCTGTTGGTGCAACGCTCAAGGCCTCAATGTTGTAACCACGCGCAGAAAATAAACCAACCACACGAGATAGTGCCCCTGGCTCGTTCTCTATTAATACAGAAATAATATGTCGCATTAGAGATCCTCGCTACCCAAAAGCATTTCAGTAATACCCTTGCCTGCCTGAACCATCGGCCAAACGTTTTCCTCTGGATCTGTCTGGAAATCCATAAATACTGTGCGATCTTTTAAACGGATTGCTTCTTTGAGAGCGCCTTCAACATCAGACTTCTTCTCGATGCGCATTCCTACATGCCCAAAAGCTTCTGCCAGCTTCACGAAGTCTGGCAATGAATCCATATATGAACTGGAATAACGCTTGTTATAAGTCAGCTCCTGCCATTGACGGACCATCCCGAGGTAACGGTTGTTCAATGACACAATCTTCACTGGCGTGTTGTACTGCTTACAAGTGGATAACTCTTGAATACACATCTGGATAGAGCCTTCACCAGTAATGGCAAATACATCTGTATCCGGGAATGCTTTCTTGATACCCATGGCGTAGGGCAAGCCAACACCCATAGTGCCAAGACCGCCGGAATTAATCCAACGACGCGGCTTATCAAACTTGTAGAACTGTGCAGCCCACATTTGATGCTGGCCAACGTCAGAAGTAATGAATGCATCGCCTCCAGTAAGCTCCCACAATTTCTGAACTACATACTGCGGTTTGACGATTTGCGATGCCTCGTCGTACTTCAAACAATCTTTTTTACGCCACTCATTAATCTGCGCCCACCATGCCGCTAATTTGGCGTCGTTCTTACGAGGGCCGGCAGCTTTGAGCTGAGCGGTCATCTCTTGCAATACTTCCTTGAGATTACCAACAATAGGTACATCCACTTTCACCCGCTTCGAAATCACGGATGGATCGATGTCAATATGAATAATCTTGCGTGGGTGACTTGCGAAGTGAGCCGTATTGCCAATCACACGATCGTCAAAACGCGCTCCAACGGCAATCAACACATCGCTGTGTTGCATCGCCATATTGGCTTCATACGTACCGTGCATACCAAGCATGCCCACAAACTGGGGGCTAGTACCTGGAAAACCACCAAGACCCATTAAGGTATTGGTAACGGGATAACCCAACAAGTCAGCAAACTCTTTTAATTCTGGAGCGGCATCAGCCAAGATCACACCACCACCGGTGTAGATGAATGGGCGCTCAGCTTCTTGGAGTAAAGAAACCGCCTTACGAATTTGTCCACTATGGCCCTTAACTACTGGGTTGTATGAACGCATCTCCAATGTTTCTGGGTAGACGAATGGTCCTTTAGCTGCAGATACATCCTTGGGGATATCAATCAATACTGGGCCTGGACGACCTGTCTGCGCAATATGGAAAGCCTTCTTAATTACTAGAGGGAGGTCTTTCACATCTTTTACCAAGAAGTTGTGCTTCACCACTGGGCGAGTAATGCCCACGGTATCAGCCTCTTGGAAAGCATCTTCACCAATCGCATAAGTTGGTACGTTGCCGCTGATGACCACCATCGGAATCGAATCAGTGTAAGCAGTGGCAATTCCGGTAACCGCATTGGTTACTCCAGGGCCTGAAGTGACTAGAGCAACTCCAACCTTACCGGTTGCACGTGCATAACCATCGGCCGCATGAACTGCTGCTTGCTCATGGCGAACAAGAATATGTTCAAACTTGTCCTGCTTGAAAATTTCATCGTAGATAAAGAGAACGGAACCGCCTGGGTAACCCCAAACGTATTCAACACCCTCTTTGTGCAAAGCCTTTACCAACATCTCGGCACCAATCATTTCTGGTGGAGTTGCTGCGGGATTTGTATTTGTTGTGTCTTGATTAGCTTTAGAAGCTAAAAATTCGGCGCTGCTTGTATTCATTATCTTTCGTCCTTTGCAATTTTCGGCAAAAAATTGATTGGTCTGTTCTGTCTCTTGCTTGTGGCCCGAGTTCGAACGGCGCTGCTACCGGAAAAAACCACTTCTTGAATGAGATTCTAGGTAGTAAGCCCTATATTCTATAGCAATCTCCTAAAATGGACGAATTCTCTCTGATTCAGGTCTAATCTACTGAATGGCTTCACCCCAAGAACTTTCTGACTTTCTGAGCAGTGTTGAGCAGCGCGCTTTCAAGCAAGCGGTCTATGCTGTGCGAGATGACGATGCGGCCTTAGACATTGTTCAAGACGCCATGATTAAGCTAGCCGAAAAATATGGTGACCGCCCTGCAGCAGAATTACCCTTGGTTTTCACGAGAATTCTACAAAACCGCATTCATGACTGGTTCAGACGACAAAAGGTTCGTAATACCTGGGTCACCCTGTTCTCGAATATGGGTAAGAAATCCGATGAAAGCGATGATTTTGACCCCCTGGAGTCTCTTTCAGCTCCAGACAATAGTGAAATTCACCAAGATGGTGCATTTAAGCTTGAACGTAGTCAGCTATTACAGGCTTTAGAGTCAGAAATATCAAAATTGCCTGCCCGTCAACGAGAAGCCTTCCTGATGCGTTATTGGGATGAGCTGAGTATTACTGAAACTGCCCTTGCGATGAGTTGTAGCGAGGGAAGCGTCAAAACCCACTGCTCAAGAGCCACTCAGGCTCTAGCTAAAGCATTGAAATTAAAAGGAATTACTCTGTGAACCGCAACGAAGACACTCTCAGCACAACAGAAGCAGATCAATTTGGTCTTACCGCTGCCGCCCTGCTCCGCCAAGGAACTCAATCCTTGCCAGCGGGAATCAAAGATCGTCTGTATGCGGCACGCCTCAAGGCACTTTCTGTGAAAAAACCAGAAAAAGTGCGCATTGAGCAGCATATTTTGGCAACTTCTAGCGGAAACTGGTCTTCTGGCTCACGCTCATTCTGGGATAACGTCGGCTGGGTTGCCCCACTAGTCGTATTGGTGTTTGGTCTTATTGGCATCGCCCAATGGCAGCAAGATTCCCGTATCAACGATATTGCTGAACTTGATGTTGCCCTCTTAACTGATGATGTCCCGCCTGATGCTTATGCTGACAGTGGTTTTTTGGGTTTCCTCAAAAACGGCCCCCTATCAGAGTCTGATCAAGATAGTCTTAGTTCAGCTAAATCTCCATCCTAAGTGACATAGGAAGCTCAGTTAGCGCATGCTTAAGAATCGACGGTCTTTGAGCGCCTCACTCAGCATCAGCATGATGTTGGTAATTGGCGTCCTAGGATCGGTGCCAAGTTCCGACCTATTTGCCCAAACATCGGTAACCGCTCCTGGAAAAACTAGTGCCATCCCAGAGAAAAAACCCGATGGCACTTGGGAAAGTCTTAAACCTGGGCAACAAAAAATCCTAGCTCCATTGGAAGATGATTGGGATTACATGCTCCCAGACAGTCGTAAGAAATGGATGCAAGTTGCTAATCTGTATCCTAAGATGAGTGAGACTGACCAACAGCGACTCCAATCCCGCATGATGGGCTGGTCTAACCTTTCTCAAAAAGACCGCCGCCTAGCTCGAGAAAACTATTTAAGCAGTCTTAAGTTCCCCGCTGAGAAAAAAGCTGAAGCTTGGAGTGCTTATCAAAAGCTGAGCGATGAGCAAAAGAAGAAGCTGGCCCAAGCAGAGATCAATAAGAAAAAACCGACGGCTATGAATGCGCCTACCTTGCAACAGCATCCGATTAAACAACAATCGAACTTAGCACCACCTCCTGCAGCAAGTAGCGCTCCTATCTCAGAGCCTCCTGCAACGAACAACAGCCCCGATAGTGGCTCAAGCAATCCCTAAGCCGTGATCAGTCCCGCTGAATTAGACCTACTCCCTGCCCCACAGTTTTGGCGACGGGTCTCTTGCATTCTGTATGAGCAATTGGTTTTATTAGGCGTCATCGCTCTTACCTTCCTACTTCCCAATTTGGGATTAGGCATTCTGTTTGGCGTATCCCTACCTAGTTGGCTTACTTTTCTGTATCTCTACGCTGTCCTAGGCATTTACTTTATTTGGTATTGGACTAAGTCGGGACAGACGCTAGCGATGCAAACCTGGCGAGTACGCATGATTGGTCCAGGCGGACACAATCTGACTGGCAAGCAAGCGATTTGGCGTTATTTTTTTGGGTCGCTATGGCTACTACCTTGCGTGATTTTGCAGTGGCTGTTCGAACTCCAGAGATGGCAAATTATTGAAATGCTATTTGCGGTCGCTTTATTTCTGTGGCCACTGAGCATTTACTTGGATCGCGTTAATCCTTTGCTACGTCAAAGCCTGCCAGACCGTTTCAGTAGAACGCGCTTAGTAGAATTACCGAAGAACTTAGTTAAGCTAAATTAAGTACATCTAGACTCTCAGTCGAATCAGACCTCACGCAAACATTCCATTGCAGTAGCAGTTTGAATTCTTCTCTGAAAGCGATATCCCGCAAGTAGACAAGCAGTTACCCCAAAGCTGATACCCATCGCCATAGACTGCGCAAATGCATTGAACTCAATCTCCAATACAAATCGACCTAGTGCCCATGCCGCAATTGCGGCAGCGAGTCCAGCTAAAGTTCCCGCGAGTGTTCCAATAATCAGAAGTTCAGCTAATGCTATCTTCCCTAAAAGATAGCGCGACGCACCTACCGCTTTTAATAAGGCTGCACTTCTGAAGCGCTCATCTTGTGTTGCCGCTATCGCAGCCACTAAGACTAAAATCGCTGCCGCAATTGTGAAGGCAAACAAGAGGCCCAATACAGAAGATAGTCGATCCAGCACATCCTGAATTTGTTTTAGCGATGTCCCCACATCCACGATGGTGAGATTGGGATAGGTCTGTGCAAGCTGAAAATCCAGACCTTCAATTGCAGTGCTTTGGTAATACGAGGTAATCCAGGACTGGGGCATCTCTGCGAGCATTGCAGGTGGCATGATGACAAAGAAGTTCACTTTCATCGAACTCCAATCCAACTTACGCAACGAGGTAATGGGTGCAGTGACTTTTTCACCGGCAATCTCAAAGGTCATTTGATCGCCCAGCTTTAACTTCAAAGTCTTTGCTATTCCCGCTTCCAAAGAAACTTGCGGGGCGCTCCCTTCAAGCCACTTTCCAGAAGTAATCCGATTGCCCTCAGGCAACAGCTCGGTATATGAGAGATTAAATTCTCGATCAACTAAGCGACGTGCATTTTCATCAATGTAGTCATTGGGGCCAATAGTTTTTCCATTGACTTCGACCAAGCGCGCACGAACCATAGGGCTAAAGCTCGGCTTTGCTACACTCGCATCTAGTAGTGATCGAGTGATACTAGACTTTTGATCATCCTGAACATTGATCATGAAGCGATTGGGTGCATCGACTGGAATATTGCCCTGCCAGGTAGCCAATAAATCCTGTCGGAGCAACAGCATAAGTAATAAAGCCATCAAAGCAATCCCTAGCGCCGTGATTTGCATCACTGCAAAACCAGAGCGCCGTGCTTGTGCCGTTAGTGCAAAGCGAAGTGCGAAGTGATGATTGCTCAACCTTGAAAAAAGGAGCTTCAGTAAACCTAGGCACGACCAAGAAATTACAGCAAAAAGCACAACGGCCAAACCAAAGCTTGCGGCAACCCAAGAGGCCAGCTTCCAATCTTGAGCTGCCAGCGCAATCAAGACTAGGCAAGTGCTTAAACCAAAGAGTGCGACCCACAGCACTTTGATGTTCACTGAACCCAACTCTTTGCGAATCAGTCGCACCGGTGAAATCATGACCAAACTAAATAAGGGCGGCCCAGCAAAACCGATGAGTAGGCAGGAAGAAAACAAAATACTCCAGACCAAGGGCCAAAGTGAAAGCGCGGGTAAATTAGCAAATATCAAATTACCCAAGATTCCAATCAGCAGCTCTTGAACGCCATAAGCAATCGCGGCACCCATCACAGCGGCCGATATACACAGAGCACCCAGTATCTTGATTTGGTTTAATAGAATCGTCTTTTGGCTTGCACCAAGGCATTTCATGACAGCACAAACATCGGCCTGCTTTAAGACATAACGACGCGCCGACAAAGCAATCGCTACTGCAGCTACCATTGCTGTCAGCAAGGCAACTAAGGCTAAAAAGCGCTCTGCCCGCTCGAGAGTTTTGCGCATGACAGGCTGGGCATTTTCCAAAGTCTCAATACGCAATCCCCTGAGACTTTCGGATGCAATCGATCGTGTTGCCCACTGCTCATAATCAGTAATAGCTGAATCATTACCGGATAGAAGTAGTCGATAAGTCACGCGACTACCCAGACCAATGAGGCCGGTGGCGGGTAAATCGTCCAGTGACATCATGACGCGTGGTGCGAAGTTCATAAAGCCGGCACCTCGATCGAGCTCGCGCTCCAAAATACCGCTAATGAGGAAGGTCTTATCACCCAACAGCATCTGATCGCCAACTTTTGCCTTTAGCGTACTGAGCATTGCGGGATCCACCCAAACTGAACCCACTGGTGGTGTTGCACTCGCCGAAGAAGGTGATGTTTGCAAGGTGCCGCGCAAGGGATAGGTAGAGCTCACAGCCTTAAGGGAAGCTAGCTTACTTTGCGCCCCTACCGTAACCATACTCGGAAAGACAATCGTTTGCGCTGTACTCAGCTGTCGCCCCCGAGCTTCCTGAATAAAGCGCTCAGGCAGAGGCTGATCAGAAACGAGCAGCAAATCGGCAGCAAGAAGCTGGCGTGCATCGAACTGAAAAGCGCGCTGCATGCGGTCGGCTAAAAAACTCACGCTGGATAAAGCAGCTACAGAGAGCGTCAATGCGACCAATAGAGCTACCAACTCGCTAGATCGAAGATCTCTCTGAATAGCCCGTAAAAAAGTTGTTAGCACTGATTTAGATTGCCTGAATCTGGCCGCCATCCACACGAATCACTGAACCGGTAATGTAGGAAGCATTTTGACTGGCCAGAAACGCCGCAGTATCTCCATACTCTTGCGGATCACCATAACGACCCATCGGGATCTGGTTTTGACTAGCTTTAACCACGGATTCATAGCTCACATTTTCACGTTGGGCACGTGCTTCATCAAGCTGACGCAAACGATCTGTTGCCACACGACCCGGCATGATCACATTCACGGTAATTCCATCGGACGCTACTTCTGCTGCCAAGGTTTTAGACCAAGCCAGTAATGCCGCACGCAAGGTGTTGGAGATTGCAAGATTCTTAATGGGAGCAATGGCACCTGAAGTGGTGCTCGTAATAATACGACCCCATTGACGTTGACGCATTCCTGGTAGAACTCGATCAGTGATGCTGATGAGTGAAAGAACCATGTCATTAAAACTCTTTTGCCACAAAGCAGGATCTTGCCCTACCGCCAATGTCGGAGGAGGTCCGCCAGTATTGTTTATCAAGATATCAATCGGACCTAGCTCTTTTTCTACCTTACTAACCAAGCTATCAATCAAGGATGAATCAGAAAGATCCCAGCTCAGAGCTAAAGCTGTTCCACCGGCGGCTTCAATCATTTCAACTGACTTTTTTAATCCCTCGGGACTGCGACCAGTCACCGCTACCTTGACACCCTCACGTGCCAAGGAAACAGCCATCGCCTGCCCTAAACCTCGGCTAGATGCCATCACTAAAGCAACTTTACCTTTGAGCCCTAAATCCATGTCTTCTCCAATATTGTTATCTGTACTGTCATTCTAGAATGCTTACTGCCCTAAAGGTGGAGGCAGATTGCCAGCGTACTTATAAAGCGCCACCTCATACTCTTTCAAAATTTGCGCCAAAGCTTCCTGCTGGCCTTTCACCAATGCCTGAGGAGTGTTGTCTTTAAGTACAACTCTCTTGGTATAGCGATTTTTACCAATTACTGGATTACGCTTTTGAGGGTCAGTTGCGGTAAGGAAAAATTCTACCGTTACAACAGCTTCTGGACGAACTCGGTAATCACCATAAAACTCTTCTATAGATGTCTGCAAGCTGTAATACGGAAAGAAGCTATTGCCCTGACCTACGGTCATAGAGAAGATCTGAGCATTGTTCAACCATTGGCGTGTCGCATTACCGACCATCTCATTTGGTAACGCAGAGTACGTATTATAAAAATCCTTTTCATAGCGCTGATCACCTAAGCGATAAACCAAAGACCTGCCATCAAAAGGTGGCGTTGTTGATACTGAACCCATCTTGAGCCACAAATCACTACGGGGCTTATAAGGGGTACCAGTACGCTCCGGTGCAACCATCCAAGTACTAGTCTCTAATGCTGGTCTTTTGGGTAATGAGCATGCACTTAATGCAGCCGCTATGAATACCAAGGAGGCAAACTGAATGAAACTTAAGTTATTGGTCATCTGAATTTTCATTTTTGAACTCCATTCATTGGAGGCGTAATACGTGCAGGTGGCTCACCCCAAATCAGAGTAGACGGCGATTGACTTGCGACCCGAGTAAATTCATTTAACTGCTCACTGGCCTGACGAAGGTTCTCCAAGGTCGCAGTAGTGTCACCCTGAACACTGGTGATGGTCTGACGTAAAGAAACCATGGTGGCAACTAATTCACGCATCAGAATATTGAGCTGATCTTTGTCCGTGACTTTAGCAATTCGATCCAATAAGACATTGAGATCTTGAACCGAATTGATTAGGCCCGAGTTATTTTTACCGTCGCCAGCCATCAATTGATTTAGATTACCCAATAAAGCATCAAACTTCTTCTGCGTTCCCTCAACATCCAGACCGTTAAGAGAGCTAATCATCTTTTGAATGCCTGAAATGATTTCATCTGCCTGATTGGGCATTGATGGCACTACTGGATATTCTGGCTGCCATGAGTATTTCAGAGTGAAATTCTGATCCGACTTAGGATAAAAATCCAGCTCCACATAATTGACGCCAGTGATACCCATCGACCGAATGCGCGCACGCAAGTTATCTTTAATGAATGATTCTAGGTGGCTCTTCTCTAAAGAGTCGCCATAAATCTGCATTCTCACAACAACATACTCTTGCTTCTGAATCATCGGAACTTGTTTCTCATACAAGTCACCCGATAAAGCAATTAATGTCACCTGTCCAATCTTGACACCCCGAAAGCGTACCGCAGCTCCAGCATCCAAACCGGTCACCGATTGCTTGACATAGGTTTCAACCATGAATGATTTTTTAAAAAACTGACCTGAGCCAAAGATCAAGATGATAGTAAGCAATGCACCGATTGCCGCGAGAACAAAAATTCCTAAACGGAAATAATTAGGATTGGAGTTATTACTCATGCTGCGTCCTTGCTCATGATGCGATTAAAAAATTGATGTACTCGAGGGTCTTTGCTGCTATCCCTTAATACTTTTGGATCACCCTCGGCAATAATGCCTTTGGCATCCTTATCCAACATAATGACTTTGTCGGCAATAGAATAAATACTTGCTAGCTCGTGAGAGACGATCACAAAAGTAAATCCTAAGTTTTTTGAGAGGTCTAATATCGTGCTATCCAGATCAGCTGACGTAATCGGATCAAGGCCTGCTGAAGGCTCATCTAAGAAGAGTATTTTAGGATCTAAAGCCATCGCACGTGCGATCGCAGCCCGCTTTTGCATTCCACCGCTAATCTCGCTAGGCATATACGCTTCATATGGAAGTAAGCCTACCAAATCAAGCTTACATCTGGCCAATAAATTCATCTGATCTCTAGTTAGCTCGGTGTACTCTTCCATAAAGAGTGTCACGTTATCTAGCAAATTCATGGAGCCAAATAAAGCACCTTGTTGATACATAACCCCAAAGCTCGTCATAATTTTTTGGCGCTCAGCACCTTGAGCGCGAGTGATATTTTGACCCTCTACCAACACATCCCCAGCAAGCGGTTGATATAAGCCGAATAAATTCTTTAAGAGGCTCGATTTACCACAACCTGATCCACCCAAAATTACAAAGATCTCGCCGCTCTCGACGGAGAAATTCAGGTTCTGTAACAGCACTTTTGAGCCATATCCCACAGTGAGGTTTTGCACATCAAGTGCTTTGCCTAGTGCATCCATCAGAAACCTGTCCTGTAAGAAATGTAAGCAAAGACGCCGTCTACCAACACAATCATGACAATACTGCTGACCACTGCTCGAGTTGCAGAGATGCCTACTGCCGCCGCACCGGTACCAGTTTGCATGCCCCGCAAACAACCCATTGAAGAGACAACCACACCGAAGAGAGTAGCCTTTACAAGACCAGATAAAACATCCTCAACACCGACAGCAGTTAACATGCCGTTGTAGAAATTAATAAAGGGAATGCCATAAATTTGCATCGTCAGCATGGAAGCAAAAATACTGACGATATCGGCAAACAGGGTCAATATTGGCGCTACCAATATTCCTGCCAGCACTCTTGGTACCACTAGAAAGCGGATCGGGCTTAAGCCGCCAGTAACCAATGCATCAACTTCACTGTTCACGGTCATCGTACCAATCTCAGCTGCAAATGCTGCTGATGAGCGGCCGGCGAGTAGGATCGCAGTAATCAGCGGGCCCATCTCTCTCACAATACCTAGCGCAGCGAGTGGTCCAACGAATGAAACAGCGCCAAATTGCTGCATACCAATCGCAGCTTGAAAGGACAGAATGACACCAATCAAAAAAGCAACTAGACCAACGATAGGCAATGCAGAGATGCCCGCCTCTACAGCAGCATTCACAAAGTCACCCCAGCGAACTTGCCTGATATTTCGTATTGACCATACTAAATCTGCCGATAGATGGCCAGTAAATGTTATTAAGCTGCGCGCATCATCAATCAAATTCTGCGCAGCCATACCAGTACTGACGACAAAACTTCTTTTTTGTTTTTCGGCAGGTACTGGGAATAAGTTATTAATCGGATCGAATTCACGTAAAAGCGGCTGATATTTAGGATCTAAACCTTGAATATCAAACTGTCCCCCCGCTTTGTTCTGCGCCTCTTGCACATCAATCAAAAATGCAAACGCCGATCCATCCAGAGATCTGACTTTCGATGCGTCAAAAATCAGTGAGTGCACCTTTGTACTACCCTGCTCTAACCACTGATTTTGTTTTTTCCGAACATCACTCCACACTCCAGCCAAGGAATACACATTGACTGCACCACTCAATCTGACCTCAGCATGAGCTACATCCACTTGCGACCAAACTGCCACCGGAGTGAGTGAATTTAAAGAATTAGGGTCCAAAATGCTCATAGGCAAACTATAAGGGATCTATATGAAACCACTCTGAAATGCTTAAAAAAGAAAAAGGGCCCAGTTTTTCAACTAGGCCCTGTAAGGCTTGGTGCGGCTGGCAGGAATTGAACCCACGACCCCTTGGTTCGTAGCCAAGTACTCTATCCAGCTGAGCTACAGCCGCAACAGCCATAATTATGCCATGGAAGAGAAGAACTACATCACACCTGCTGGTCACGAACGTATCAAAAGTGAGCTTTTACAGCTCCTAAACCTTGATCGGCCAGAGGTTGTCAGGGTTGTTCACTGGGCTGCCTCCAATGGCGACCGCTCCGAGAATGGCGACTACATTTATGGAAAAAAACGACTTCGGGAGATAGATCGCCGGATTCGCTTCCTCAATCAGCGCCTTGAATTTGCTGTAGTAGTCGATAACCAGGCCCGAAAATCGGGTGAAGCAGATGCTGATCAGGTCTTTTTTGGAGCTACCGTGACTTATGAAAACTTGGAAGGCATCGATGCTGGCAAAAAGACAAGCATTACGATTGTCGGTGTCGATGAGGTGAATTTAGATCTAGGTCACGTCAGTTGGATATCACCCATAGCCAAAGCCTTAATCAAGTCGCGCCTAGGTGATTGCGTCAAAATTCAGACACCAACTGGCCCAACTGAGATTGAAATCTTGGACATTCAGTATCGATAATGAATTTAAAGGGTCTAGCTCACCCGAACGCGGGTCACGCGCATCACATCATGATTTGCACGCAAACTACGCATGACTTTAGAGAGATGCAGGCGGTCTGAAACTTGAATAGTGAAACGAATAGTGACGGCATCTTCTTTGTAGCGATCATCCATCGATACATTCATGATGTTGGAATCTGCAGCAGTCACACTGCTTGCCACTCTGGCTAATACGCCTTTGCCCTGGCGTGTATCAATTGCAAGGTCAACCTCAAACTCCCGATTAACCTCCTTACCCCACTCGACCTCTACCCACTTATCACTGTCCTTAGAAAGCATTCTGAGGGCTATTTGGCAGTCATTGGTATGTACCTGCAAACCCTCGCCTTTACCAAGATAGCCAATAATGCTGTCTCCTGGAATGGGGTGACAACAGGTTTGAAAGTGAATCGAATTTCCCTCACGACCATCAACTAAGATAGCCTGACGCTGATGGTGGTGGGAAGCTATCTCTTGTTGAGGTGATACCCAATCTGCCGCGCCCAAGCGCATTTGATCAGAGCCGCCTTCATCATCTATCAAAATATTTAAGCGAATTGCCAACTCTTGAGAGGATCTGCGGCCCAAAGCAATATTGACGCAAGCTTCTTCTCGCGTTTTATCGCCAGTCCAGTGCAGTAACTTTTCCCAAAGCTCTGGTGAGAGAAGTCCAGCGTCCACTCCCTGCTGACGTAATGCGCTAGCCAAAAGACGTTCGCCTAACTGTAAAGACTCGGCATAGTGCTTGGTCTTGAGTGAATGACGAATCGAGGCGCGGGCCTTACCCGTTCTCACAAATGCTAGCCATCCTGGATTAGGCTGAGAGTTGGCAGAGGTCACCACCTCCACAATGTCGCTGTTCTTTAACTCGCTACGTAAAGGTAACTGCATGCCGTTAATCTTGACTGCTACGCAGGTATTACCTACATCACTATGGATGGAGTAAGCAAAATCAAGAGCAGTAGCGCCACGTGGCAAGGCCCTAATCTGCCCTTTCGGAGTAAAGACATAAACCGCATCTGGGAACAGATCGATTTTGACGTGCTCCAAGAATTCTTGAGAATCGCCACTGCTATCTTGAATATCAATTAAGGATTGAAGCCATTGATGTGCACGGTTTTGCACTTCACTCATATCAGGGCCACCATCTTTATAGGCCCAATGCGCAGCAACCCCAGCTTCCGCAACTGCATGCATATCACCAGTACGTATCTGAAACTCTACCGGCACCCCTGATGGCCCTAGTAGCGTTGTATGCAAAGACTGATACCCATTGAGTTTAGGAATAGCAATGTAATCCTTAAACTTTCCAGGCATCGGCTTATAGAGTGCGTGCAAAAGACCGAGCGCACGATAGCACTCGTCAATTGAATGGACTGTCACTCTAAATGCATATACGTCGAGTACCTGAGAAAAGCTCAAATGTTTGTTACGCATTTTGTTGTAGATGCTAAAAAGGGTTTTTTCTCGGCCCTGCAGATCTACCTCGAGATTGGCTTTTGCAAATGCCATCCGAGCATTCTGCAAAATCTTCTCTACCATCTCTTTACGATTTCCACGCGCCCGCTTTACAGCGCCTTCAATCACCCTAAAGCGCATGGGCATAGAGTAACGGAAACTCAAGTCCTGCAGGTCGCGATAAATAATATTTAGACCAAGACGGTGTGCAATCGGGGCATAAATCTCAATCGTTTCAGCGGCTACCCGGCGACGCTTTTCCATTGGGACGGCATCGAGTGTGCGCATATTGTGAGTGCGGTCAGCAAGCTTCACCAAAATCACCCGGACATCGCGCGCCATTGCCATAAACATCTTGCGAAAGCTTTCGGCTTGCGCTTCTGCATGACTTTGAAATTCCAACTTATCGAGCTTAGTTAAACCCTCTACGAGTTCAGCTACTTTGCTACCAAACTTACCCACTAGGTCTGCTTGAGTACAACCCGTATCCTCAATCACATCATGCATTAAAGCTGCCATGATGGAAGACGCGTCTAAGCGCCAAGTAGCGCAAAGCTCAGCAACTGCTACCGGATGAGTAATGTAAGGTTCGCCACTATGGCGGTATTGCCCAAGGTGGGCCGCATCAGCAAAATGAAAGGCTTGCTTAATGAGGGTAACTTCATCAGGCTTGAGATAGCCCAATTTAGAAATCAGTCCATCAATTGAAACAACTTGGTGCTTTAAGGGTAATGCAGGCGCAGAGGTTGGGCCAAATAGGTGTCGACTCGACTGAGCCAACAGAGTTGCAATGATGGAAGACTTATCGCTGTTAGCGATCTCTCTAGGCGAGATCTGGCCTTTGAGTTCCGATGTGTTTGGGTCGCCTAAGGGGAGCTCCACAACGGAACTCCGGAATTACAAAGGTACTTTGGTCAACATGTCACGGTCGGTTAGTCCAGCAGCAACTTCGCGCAACGCAACTACGGTTGCTTTATCTCTGGACTCAACACGTGGGGAGTGACCTTGAACTAATTGACGTGCGCGATAAGTCGCAGCCAATACCAGCTCAAAACGATTGGGGATAGTTTTTAGACAATCTTCTACAGTAATACGGGCCATGCTGGACTCACTTCAATTTAGCTTTAATACCCATAGGATAACTGATTAGACTCCAAGACGCTTTAAAAGTGCAGGGTTGCGAGCCATAATCGGCCCTGAGCGCAAGCGACTGGCTGCGACCACCTGTCTTAAATCAATCAGAGCACGCTCAAAATCATCATTGATCACAATAAAATCTGCTTCGTGAGCATGCTGGAGCTCTAAATGCGCTGCAGCCAATCTTCTCTCAATAGTGGCCTCATCGTCCTGGCCTCGCTTGCGCAAACGCTCCTCAAGAGCCTCAAATGAAGGCGGGAAGATAAAGATCCATTGCACTTCAGGGATGATTTGACGAATCTGCTGTGCCCCCTGCCAGTCGATTTCTAACATCACATCGCGCCCGGTTTTCATCTGAGTCTCAATCCAGGCTTTGGATGTGCCGTAAAAATTACCATGCACTTCAGCATGCTCTAAAAAATTACCCTGATCCCGCTCTGCAATAAATTCTGCTCTTTTAATAAAGCGATAGTCCTTGCCATCTACCTCGCCCGGTCTTGGCGCGCGCGTTGTGGTTGAAAGCGACAGCTTGAGCGCAGTATCTTCTTGCAATAAGGCATTGACTAAAGAAGATTTTCCGGCGCCTGATGGAGCAACGATCATCAACATACTGCCTTGGTAGGCAGGAGATAAATTTGCTTTTGATTTAGGGCTGGCCATGGTGATTGAGGTAAATGATTGAATTAAGTAATCGTTACTCTAAATTTTGCACTTGTTCACGCATTTGCTCAATCAGGAGCTTGAGCTCTAGAGCAGCTTGGGTGCATTCTTCTGAAACCGATTTGGAGCTCAAGGTGTTGGCTTCACGGTTTAATTCCTGCATTAAGAAATCCAAACGTTTACCCACTGGGCCCTTACCTGCTAAGGCAGTGTCAACTACTTGAAGATGGGTCTTTAAGCGTGCAAACTCCTCTGCCACATCGATACGTACGGCATAGAGCACAACCTCTTGACGGATACGCTCCATCAACTCGGTACCAGATCCGCCACTACCCTTTCCTTGCTCTTGAGCAGCTAAGGCCTCAGATAGGCGCTCAGTGAGTTTTTCTTGATACTGAGCTGCGTAAAGTGGGACCTTTGGCTCGATCACTTTCACAATCTCACGCATCTTGCTAGTAATATCGCTTAGCACTGTGGTCAAGGCCTTGCCTTCAGCATGGCGACTATCCATTAGGGCAGCTAGGGCAGCGCGACCAGCTTCTACGGTAGCAGCAATCCAGCCCTCTTCTTCACCTCTTGGCTCAGAAACAATCCCAGGCCAACGCAAAATATCGGCGATGCGTAAAGCCTCTGCATTCGGAAAGGCTGTCTGGGCATGCTCTTGCAGGGTGTAGAGAGCATCTAAGCGATCCTTATTCAGGGCACCTAAAGCATGGGGGTTAGCCTTCGCCGCCCCAGCAGCACCCGAATTAACGCGCCATGCTGCCCGAAACTCGACCTTACCTCGAGAAAGGCTTTGCGTAGCCAGCTCTCGTAAGGCAGGCTCAGCCCCGCGGCACTCATCCGGAAGACGAAAGCCCAAATCCAGAAAGCGGCTATTCACAGCCCGACATTCCACTTGCAGATCAGCTACAACGCCAGCTCCTAGGGAGACTTGGCGAGAAGCGCTGCCATAACCAGTCATGCTCGATATCATGTGAGTATTGTAGATCTTTAGGACCATGCCCCATGACTCAGCCCAACATCACCCGCCCTAGTGGCCGCGCCCCAGCTCAGTTACGCCCTGTGAGTATCAACCGCGCTTTTACCAAGCATGCCGAAGGCTCAGTCCTGATTGCCTTTGGTGACACCAAAGTGCTCTGTACAGCCAGCGTCCTTGAAAAGGTACCTCCCCATAAAAAAGGTTCTGGTGAAGGTTGGGTTACTGCCGAGTACGGCATGCTGCCGCGCTCTACTCATACCCGTAGTGACCGTGAGGCCGCTCGGGGCAAACAATCCGGTCGCACACAAGAGATCCAACGTTTGATCGGCCGCGCGATGCGTAGCGTCTTTGATTTGAAAGTCTTGGGTGAAAGAACAATTCATTTAGATTGTGATGTTTTGCAAGCTGATGGTGGAACACGAACTGCATCGATTACCGGCGCGTATGTTGCGGCACGTGATGCGATTAACACCCTGCTTGAAAGTGGTGCATTGAAAACTGACCCCATCATCGACAGCGTTGCAGCGATTTCTGTTGGCATCTACCAAGGTGTACCTGTACTGGATTTGGATTACCCAGAAGACTCATCTTGCGATACGGATATGAATGTGGTTATGACAGGCAAAGGCGGCATGATTGAAGTACAAGGCACTGCAGAAGGCCCTGCTTTCTCCCGCACTGAATTAAATGCTTTGTTAGATCTGGCAGAAGAAGGTATTCGTGATTTAACTCAGTTACAAAAAGAAGCCTTTAAATAAAAGATCAAAGGTAGATGGTGCAAAAGCTCGTTCTCGCCTCTAACAATGCTGGCAAAGTCCGTGAATTTCAGGAACTCTTGGCGCCGTTTCACTTTCAAGTCATCCCTCAAGGCGAGTTAGGCATTCCGGCAGCAGAAGAGCCGCACCATACGTTTATTGAAAATGCCCTTGCTAAGGCACGTCATGCTAGCGCTGCGAGTGGCTTACCTGCACTCGCGGACGACTCCGGAATTTGCGCGCATGCCTTAGATGGGGCGCCTGGAGTTTACTCAGCCCGTTATGCAGGACTTGATGGTGATAATGCGGCCAATAATCAAAAACTGATTGTAGCATTGCAGGGCAAATCTGATCGTGGAGCGCACTATGTTTGTGCTCTGGTGATGGTCAATAGCGCCAATGACCCAGAGCCGCTGATTGTTCAGGCCCGATGGTATGGTCAGATCGTTGATGAGCCTCAGGGTGATCGTGGTTTTGGTTATGACCCGCACTTTTTAATACCCGAGCTGGGCAAAACCGTCGCTCAATTAGAGCCTGTTGAGAAAAACCAGATCAGCCATCGAGGCCAAGCCTTGCATGAACTCATTACCCAACTCCAAATCCGTGCTCAATACGCTTAATTCTGTTTTGGCTACGCAGCCAAAGCTTACTGCCTTACCCCCGCTGTCTTTGTACATTCACTTTCCGTGGTGTGAAAAGAAATGTCCCTATTGTGACTTCAACTCGCATCAAATTAAAGATGGCAATCAAGGGTTTGATGAAGCGCGTTACATCAAGGCGCTCATTGCCGACCTAGAGACAGAACTACCTCGCATCTGGGGTCGTCAAGTGCACAGCACCTTTATTGGTGGCGGTACTCCCAGCCTGTTATCTGCCAATGGTATGAATGAACTCCTTTCAGCCGTTCGGGCACGTGTGAACCTAGAACCCGATTGTGAAATCACTATGGAGGCTAATCCTGGATCTGTCGAGACCGAGAAGTTTGCTGGCTTTGCAAAAGCAGGAATCAATCGCGTCTCTTTAGGGATTCAGAGTTTTCAAGATGCACAACTCAAAGCCTTAGGGCGCATACACAATGGTGAAGAAGCCAAGCGCGCAATTGCGATTGCTCTACAACACTTTAAATCCGTCAATCTGGATCTCATGTTCGGCTTACCCAATCAAAGTTTAGAGGCCGCAAGATCCGATATTGAAACCGCCCTCTCGTTTAAGACTCCCCATCTATCCTTCTATAACCTGACGCTAGAACCCAATACCTACTTTGCGAACTTTCCACCAAAACTTCCTAGCGAAGATGAAATTGATGCGATCTTTGAGCAGAACTTGAAACTTCTAGAGGCAGAAGGCTATCGACGTTATGAAGTATCGGCGTACGCCAAAAAAGATCAGGAGTGCAAACATAATCTCAATTACTGGCGCTTTGGAGATTACATTGGGATTGGCGCAGGTGCGCATGGGAAGATTTCATTCCCTGACAAAATTACGCGTCAGGTGCGAGAACGTCATCCAGAAACCTATATGCAAGCGATGGAGACTAAGGGCGATGCCTTGATCGAAGCGAGAGAGATTTCGGCTAAAGATCTTCCTTTTGAATTCATGCTCAATACCTTGCGCCTGACTGATGGCGTAGATACCGTTACATTCGGAGAGCGCACTGGCTTGCCACTCAATGTAGTGTCAAAAGGATTGGATGAGGCAAGTAAAAAAGGTTTATTAGATGCAGACCCTAATAAACTAAAAGCGACTGAGCAAGGTTTACGCTATCTTAATAACTTACAAGAGCTATTTTTGTAGACTACTAGCTCTGGAATTATTTTCCTAGCCAGCTTGGTGGCTTGCCATCTAGAAACGATGCAACTCCATTCTTAAAGTCATCGCTGCCATAGCACTCTCGGATTAGATCATTGCAATCGGGTAAATTGTTTTTAATGATTCTTGCAAGAGTTTGTTTGCTAGATTTTTGCGTGATAGGCGCTAAACCCATTAAGCGCTCAGCCAACTGATTAGACTCACTCTCCAGCGCTTGAGCAGGATGGGTCGCTAAGAGGTAACCCTGTTTGAGTAACTCAGGTGCCGTCACGAGTTCCGCTAGTAATAACATGCGCTTGACGATGTTGATACCCAGATGCGCAACGAGCCAAGCAACATTAGCAGCAGATAAACAATTACCCAGTGTTTTGGCAATAGGCACTCCAAAGCGCGCATCGGGTGTGGAAATTCTAAAATCGCAGCAACTAGCAATTGCAAGACCTCCGCCAACCGCCATGCCATCAATGACTGCAATCGTTGGAATGGGCAACATGGCCAAAGGTGCGAGATAAGCATCTATACCCTCCTCGTAACGAATGCCATCTTCACCAGAGTTAAAACCAGAGAACTGGGCGATATCACTGCCCGAGACAAAGGACTTACCGCCAGCACCCCTCAGAATAGCAACCCTCGCCGATGAATTGTGAGTCAAATCCTCGCAAATCGATTTGAGACTTTGATACATTCCTACTGTCATTGCATTACGAGCAGCAACATGGTCAAAAGTAATGTGCGCAATATTATTGCAAAGCTCTAAGCGAACTTCGGCAATACGATCTGGAGTGGAGTCTATGGCTGTTGTCATGAAATGAAAAACCCTCCCTCATATCAGAGAGAGGGTTAATGAATACTATAGCCCAATTAGATAGCTTAGTTGAATTATTCAGCCTTGATATTTAAGCTCTTGACCAAGCGCTGATACTTCGCCAACTCAGCTGCCAGGAACAAATTAAAAGCTGCCGGTGTTGCTGGACCTTCTGGTTGCAAGCCTTGAGCATCCAATGTTTTCTTAATCTCTGGATCATTAGTAGCTGCTTTTACGGCCTGATCAATTCTATTCACAACTGCAGGATCCATACCTTTAGGTCCCATCACGGAATACCAGTTGGTCACATCAAAGCCAACAATACCTACCTCATTAAATGTAGGGACGTTAGGTAGCAATGCCAAGCGCTTCGGTGTGGAGATAGCTAAAGCTTTTAAATTACCTTGACGAATCTGTTGCAAGTTTGGCGGCAAAGTATCAAAGTTCATTGTGATTTGACCACCCAATAAATCCACAATCGCCTGACCGCTACCTTTGTAAGGAACGTGATTCATTTCTACGCCAGCAATCTTCGAGAACAAGGCGCCAGCTAAATGCTGAGTACTACCGATACCAGAAGAGCCATAAGTCATCTGGCCTGGATTTTGCTTCGCCAAGGAAATCAATTGCGCTACCGAGTTTACTGGCAGGGAAGATTTAACTACCAACACGTTTGGGACATAACCTAAATAAGTGATTGGCGTGAAGTCAGTCGCTGGGTTGTAAGGTACATTCTTAAGCACAAATGGTGAAATCGCATTCGAGTTGGAATGCCCCATCAGCAAGGTGTAGCCATCCGGATTCGATTTGGCAACTAGGTCTGCGCCAATAGTTCCAGCTGCACCCGATTTATTTTCAATGATGATGCTTTGGCCTAAGATCTCACCCATCTTAGGAGCAATAGCACGAGCCACAATATCTGTGCCGCCACCAGGAGCAAAGCCAACAATTAAGCGAATCGGTTTTGTTGGGAAGGCTTGCTGAGCATTAGCAGTTAATGAAAAAGCGCTGCAGATACCCAGCGCCAAGAAAGCGAATCTGCGCAAAATCTGTTTGGGGGCTTGATTGGTCATACGGTCTCCATTTTTTGTTTTATATTCAATGCTGTAAATGAACTTTGCAATATAAACATATAAAAACTATTGAGACAATGATGAAAACACCTATCAGCAAGCCTTTGCCCCTGGCTGGCGTTCGAGTTCTTGACGTAAGTCAAGTAATGGCCGGCCCCTACTGCTGCATGTTGTTAGCTGACTTAGGTGCTGATGTCATCAAAATTGAGCCGCCCGGTACTGGAGATCAAACTCGCGGGGCCATGGGATTCAAGATGAAAGGTTCAGATAGCATGGGCTTTTTGAATATGAATCGCAATAAACGTAGCGTGACCCTCAACCTCAAAACAGAAGCCGGAAAAAAAGTATTTTTTGAGCTAGTGAAGACTGCCGATATTTTGGTCGAGAACTATCGCCCCGGCGTCATGAAAAAACTGGGCATCGATTACCCCTCCCTGAAAGACATCAATCCTGGATTGGTCTATGCCAGCATCTCGGGATTCGGACAAACAGGTCCATGGGCAGATCGCCCCGGCTTTGACCTGATGGCACAAGCTATGTCTGGCGTTATGAGTGTTACCGGTTATCCAGATGGTCCTCCTGTAAAGGCAGGTGTTCCGGTGGCAGATATTGGTTGTGCCCTTTTTGCCGTCTATGGAATTTTGTCAGCCTATATTGGCAAGACTAAATCGGGTGAAGGTCAATTTATTGATGCCTCCCTATTTGATTCTGCTTTAGCCTTTTCGATCTGGGATACAGCGCAATATTGGGGCACTGGTGTTGAGCCTTACAAGTTGGGTACAGCTAATCATATGAGCGCACCCTATCAAGCTATGAAAGCATCCGATGGTTACTTTGTTATGGGCGCCACCAATCAAAAACTCTGGAAACTTCTCTGCGACAAAATTGATCGCCCAGAATTATTTGAAGATCCACTGTTTAGAACCAATCCACTGCGTTTAGCTAATCGCTTGATACTAGCTGCTGAGTTAGAGAAAACTTTTATCAACAAAACTAGTGAAGAATGGGTGGATCTGCTCTTGGCAGCAGGCATTCCGGCTGGGCCGATCAATACTTACCCACAGGCATTTGATAGTGAGCATGGGCAGCATCGCCAGATGCGCATGGAAATTGATCACCCGATTGAAGGTAAGGTTCCTAATATTGGCTTTGCAGTCAAGATGATGGGTACGCCGCAACAAGTTTCTCGTCACCCGCCTTTACTCGGCGAACATACGGCTGAGGTACTCAGGGAATTGGGTATTGCTGGCGATGAGCTCAAGGTGCTAGAGGATGGCGGCGCTTTCCTAGCCTGAGTCATTTATCGCTTCCTAGAAAAAGAAATGGGCTCTCAGGAGCCCATCTTTCTAATACCTAACTACTGTTTTATTTTTCTTACGCACCATCTGAGTTGGCGATTGGAGGAGCTTCAAACGGATCTTTGCTTGGTTTAGCAGGAGGCGCTTTTTTAGCTTTTGTACCAGGCATCAATTCAAAATCTGGAGTAAATGTAGTCAGCGTGCTTCGCAGTTGCTCAAATGCTTTGCGATCACCTTCAAACTTGGCCTTGCCTTCAGCTTGTAGTTTTTCAAAAGTAGTTTGTCCGCCCATGACTTTTTCCAAGTCGCTACGATTTACAGTGATAGTCAGGTTTGGATTTTTATCTTGATAACCCTTGATATTGCTCAGCGTAGAATTACTCATCTCCACGACAAACTTTTCACCGTTATCAGGAGTGCTAAGGTTAATGGTGAACTTCATGCCAGCAGCTTTTTTACTGTCCATGCTGATGGCTAAGGCATTTAACCAAAGCTCTGTAGTCATTGCCTTAATCATGTCAGGACCATTGGTCTTTGGCGATGCTCCAGAAGGCATGCCATGACGCAGCTCATAGGCAGCGCCTAAGAAACTATTGCGTACGCTTGGGCTTTCTTTTTGATAGCCAATTTGCTCAAAAATATCTGCCAATAAATCTTTAGCTGCCGTGTTGTTTGGTTCTGCATAAACTAATTTATTGACGATCTCCATTGCTTCACGGTACTTACCCTGTTTATAGAGTTGCTTGCCCTTAGCCATGATCTTGCCTGAACCACCCATCATCTCTACATAGAGTGGCGCAGAATCTTTAGGCGATAAAGGGATCAAGGTAGCAGGATTGGCATCCCAGTAGCCCAAGTAACGATTAATGACGGCGCGGCTATTGTGCTCCTCTGAGCCATGGTAACTGTGAGCAGCCCATTGAGACTTTAGGCTATCAGGTTGCTTATAGACGTTATGCACTTCATTGATGGTCACACCGTTATTTGCTAAGTGCAGAACCTCATTATTCAGATGTGCATAGCTATCACGCTGTGTGCGCATCACTTCTTGCACACGATCATTACCCCAACGTGGCCAAGAATGTGAAGCAAACATCACTTGTGCTTCATTGCCATAACGGTACAAGGCATTGTTAATATTTTTAGACCATGCCAAAGCATCACGTACTAATGCGCCACGCAAGGTATAGATGTTGTGAATGGTGCCCGTAATATTTTCAGCGGCCCAGAATGCTTTCATCTGCGGGAAATAGGTATTCATCTCCGCTGGCGCTTCTGTGCCCGGTGTGTTCTGGAACTCCATCTCCACGCCATCTACCGTCATTTTTTCAAATGGCTCATTAATGAGAATGGTTGGCTCAATTAGACCTAGGTTACCGGCCGCAGTATTTTTACCAATCGACTGGTCAACGTGACCAAATGGGCTACGTGGCAATAAAACGCCGTACTGGAAATACAAACGACGCGTCATGGCATTACCCGCATAGACGTTTTCTGCTACCGCGTGATCCATGAAACCAGCTGGAGCAATAATCTTCACTTTGCCACTCTTCACATCCGCTTCATCCACTACGCCACGCACACCACCAAAATGGTCAGCATGAGAATGGGAATAGACCACTGCAACCACTGGGCGTTTACCTAACTTCTCATTAACCAACTCTAAAGCTGCTCTAGCAGTTTCTTTTGAAGTTAAGGGATCAAAGACAATCCAACCGGTATTTGTTTTGACAAAGCTGATATTCGATAAGTCAAAGCCGCGCACTTGATAAATCTTTCCGGGGACCACTCCATAGAGACCGTAGCCCATATTGAGAATCGCTTGACGCTGTAATGATGGGTGAACGCTATCAAAGTCCTTGCCTTGCAACAGGAAGTCATAACTACCCATATCCCAAGCAACGTTACCGGCATCTGCCATGATGGTTTTATAAGTAGGCGCCGCAATAAACCCCCTCTTGGATTCTTCAAAGTCACGCTTATCTTCAAACGGCAAGGTTTTACGCAAGCCATTTTGTAGCTCAACCGTAAATGTAGATGGCGCCTTACCCTTTGGGTCAAAGTGTTTGCCCTGCATTGCGCCAGGGTCGGCGACCACGCCACCGCCGCCTGCGGCAATGGCGGAATTACCGCACATAAAGGCAATAGATAGGACAAGCAGGGAGATTTTGGTTTTCATGAAAGCCTTGAAGTAATACATATATTGGCAAAAAAAAGACATCTTATGAATGTAAAGACTGCTTCACCTATAGGCAATTAGCCATGGAGCTAATACCTAATGCTGAATAGAGGGTAAGAAAACGATAAATTGAGCACCTCCGCCAGGAGCATCTTGATATCGGAGATAACCGCCATGACGAGACACAATGTGTTGGCAAAGCCATAAACCTAAGCCCATGCCAGAGCGCTTATGACTTCCAGAGAGTAATTCAAATAAGTGCACTTGGGCATCAATTGCAACGCCACCCCCATTGTCAGACACCAGGAGTTGAATACCCTCGGATACATCATGGCTCTTAATCTGAAGCATTCGAGGAGACCGAGTGGATTCACCAAGAGCTTGAATTGCATTATTAATCAGGTTCAACAGTACTTGCTGAATTTCACCGCGATTGGCATTGATAAAAGACTTTGACTCTAGCCGAAGAGCCACTTGAAGATTCTTTGCCTGAATTTCAGGTTTAGCAATTTTGAGAACTGATTCAATCAACTCCACAATATCAATCCTCTCTACCCCAATCTTTCCATCTGAAAATATGGAGCGCAGAGATTGAATGATAGTGGTGGCCCGCTGGTTATCTTCTAGCAACGCGTTCAGTATTTCTTGGTTTTGCTCAGTAGTTAAATGTCCCTCTGCTAACTTCTTCTGCAGAAACTGAATATTAAGCTGCGATGCTCCTAAAGGCTGGTTAAGCTCATGGGCTATAGAGGCTGATAACGCTCCTGTTGCCGCAGTTTTATTAGCCTTTAGCAAGGAGGCAATCAGACCCTCACGCTCTCTCAGTAATTTTTTAATCTCTAGGTTTTCAACCTCAGATTTAGTATTTGCTTGGGTTATCTTCTCAGACCAGTACGCGCCAATCGCAATATAAGATAAGGTATTCATCACAATCTGAAAGATGGTTAAAAATATCAACGCTTGCGGGAGTTGCTCAACTTCTCTAATAACAAGGCCCGAGGCTAACAAAATCGTTAAGCGCCCTAGCGCCAAAAATAGTTCAGCACCTGTAGCAAATTGGATATATAAAAGTTGCTTAGATGGATCAGTTTTTTTCTTTATATTGAGCTCAATAATTTGCCATGTAAAAAAGATGCTGATGATAGCGACAATGAAGGAAGTGCGCATTTCAAATGTGCCATGTTGACGCATGTATTCAAAAATGGGCACAAACAGAATGACCGAGCCTATAAAAAAATATTTAAGGCGTGGACTAATTGGGCCATTGAGAGATCTGCAAAAAAGAAATTGCAGTACTCCTGCGATATAAAAAAGGCTATTCGCAATTGTGAAATTAAACTCTGGATTTTTTGTCCCAGCGCTATTTGTGGCCACGCCAAAGCCAAATATGAAAAGGGCTAAAACACTAGTTCCGAGCGAAGATATCCAGTATGTACTGGGTTTAACACCGCGTTTCTCTAGAAAATAACGCAACATTCCAATCAATAAGCCCAACTGAATGGTGCCGAGCATAAAGAAATAAAGGGCTATCAGAAGCTTCATGGCATCTATCGTACAACGAGGGATAGATCTTGCGAACTACCTCTGGAATCAGGCAGCTTATTACTGCGTCAGGCTAGGCAAGCTACCGCTCAACGTTAAATAGAAAAAGTAAAGCGCACTGAGAAAAATCAGGCTGCCAATCAGGTATTGCGGATAACGAATCCCCTGCTCTGGCATACCCTGTTTTTTACCATTCACCATGGATCTCACTAGATTCTGTCTTTCGATCAAGCTCATGCCAATTGCCGCAATGATATGGATGATGACTATGCCAAGCACCACGTTTGCCACTACCTCATGAGCCTCTGATGCAATATCACCTAAAAACTCTTTAACCGATAGATAACCCGTGAAGCCAATGAATAGTATTAGTAACATCAGCGCAAACATCACCAAACCACCCGCTGGATTGTGACCCACATCGTGATGGAGATGGCCGCGTAACATGGACATAAAGTGTCCAATGACAGCTTTGGGACTTTTGAGAAATTGACTAAATCTGGCGTAACGAGTACCAATCAAGCCCCATACCAATCGGATCAGAACCAAAAGACATGCGGTATAGCCGAACGCATAGTGAATCAGGGCCCAGCGCTCACTCTCTGAGCTGAGCCAAGCACCGGCAAAACAAATGACTAACAGCCAATGAAACACTCTGACCGGTATATCCCAAACCATAATGGCTTGCCTGACCCTGCCCGTAGCACCAACTGCGTCATTTAGGGAATTGTTCATTTCGCAGGGATCTTGATATTTTTCTCGCTAAAGATGCCATTAGCAGCATCGCTATGACAAGCGCCACAATTAGCTGGGCTCTTAATACTTGCTCGCTTCCAAACCTCAGGTCTCACCTCATCATGCTTACGAATAAACCAAGATGTTTTGGTAATACGGTTTTCTGGAGCGGTCTCGCTGTACTTTTGTCTAGTGGTCGCATTCTTCACTAGCCAGTTAGTCAGCTCAGTCTGGGTCTTAGGATCCACACTAGCATCAGTACCGAAGTGCTTTGATAGACCAGACATGACATTCTTCCAACTCTGTTGACTTAAGAGTGCTGGCGGATAGGCCATATGACAACTTGCGCACTCGGCTTCATAAGAAGCTGGAGCATCTGTAGGCATGGTCATTTTTCCTGCGAATGTAAATGGAGACGCCAATAGAAAAGTAGTGGCAATGAATATAGTTTTTTTCATTTTGATGGGATTCATTTAACGGTCATAAGCCAAGAGAGGACATCTGCTTTTTCTTGCGCGCTGCAGTCCCTGCCAAGTACATCATTGCAATTACGTTTAAACCATTTCTCAGCTCTGGCCTCATCAGTAAAACGGGCGGGATTAGCGCTAGGCGCTAGTGGCTTGATTACCTTTCCAGTAACTATATGTTTAGTGTCGTGGTTCGGGGGATTTTCATGGCAGGAAGCACAACTCCATTCCTTACCGTGCTTGGCATTGAAAAACTGCTCTCCACGAGCCGATGATGCCTTGCCCGATTGAGACTCATAGGATCTCAGCAAGTCTTGTGGCGTTGCTGCACTGACTGTAAAAGCCAGGCACATTAGGATAATTCCTGAAAATAAGCTCCAAAACATATGTATTCCTATAGATTGCACTATCTGAGTATGAGCCCCTTAAAAAACGGGGAATTGCGATAGATCAATAAATAGTGAGGAATTAAGCCTTTTTTAGCCGAATTTGACCCAGAAATTCATTCTGATTAATAACATGAGTAATACAATCTCCATAATTGTTAAGTCAACTACATTTATCAATTACCCCATTGCCGCCTATAGGTAATGTGATTCAATTTATTAAGGATTAATACTGTTATGAAAAAAATACTCATTGTTGTTGTTCTTGCTGCTATCGCTATCGGCGCCTACTTCGTACTCAATCAACCAAAAGCTCCTGTTGCTGCTGTAGCTGCTCAAGAAACTGCCCTCCTTTATGACGGAGAAGTTATCAACATTGATGCTGCAACCCGTACCGTTACCCTCAAAAATCAAGATGGTGTATCCACTATCGTTGCTGGTCCTGAAGTAAAGAACTTTGCTGAGATTAAAGTAGGTGATCGTTTTGACGTGGTTTATGAACTCGCTGTTGCTGTTGAATTGGTTAAAGTTAAAAACCCAGGTGTTACTGGCGAGCAAGTTACTACTACTACCGCAACTGCTCCACAAGGCGACAAGCCAGGTGTAATCACTACCAACACTATCACTGCTACCGCTAATGTTGAAGCAATTGATACGACTAAGAACATCGTTTCTTTAAAAGGTCCCCAGGGAAATATCTTCAAAGTGAAAGTTCAGAATCCTGACTTGATGAAAGATATCGCTGTAAATGACCAAGTTAAAGTGGTTTACACAGAAGCGATTGCTGCAGTTGTAAGTGCACCAGCTGCTAAGAAGTAATGCAATAACGCTTTTCTAGTTACTAGAAAGACAAAACCCCGGCGAGTAATTGCTGGGGTTTTTTATTTGGCGGAAGAGGTGAGATTCGAACTCACGGAGGACTTTCATCCTCGCCAGTTTTCAAGACTGGTGCATTCAACCGCTCTGCCACTCTTCCTTTGCGATTTGAGTCCTAGATTATAGAGAACTTTTGATTTGCGCCTCTAAATGCTGGGCAATGGCTAAACAAGAGGTGAGTCCTGGGGACTCAAAGCCATAGAGGTTAAATAAGCCATTCAGTTGATGCTGTTGTGGTCCTTCAAAGTAAAAATCTCCTGCTGGGGCGTTTGGCGGGACAATTTTGGCTCTGACGCCAGAGTAATCGGCTTGTAAAGAGCCATCTTTTAGGCCTGGCCAATATTTTCTGACGGCTGCATAAAAGTTATCTCCCCGCCCTTGATCAACTGTGTAATTAATCTGGCTTTCTTCATCGATATCAAGCCATTCCACGTCTGGACCAAACTTTGCCTGACCCCCCATATCGAGAGTCAGATGAACGCCTAGTCCACCCGGTTCAGGTATTGGATATATCAAATGACTGAATGGGGATTTACCAGATAAGGAGAAGTAATTGCCTTTTGCGAAGTAGGCTTTGGGTATTCGCTCTTTTGAGAGTCCTTCAATTTTTTGGGCAAGCGCTGGGGCGCTAAGTCCTGCGCAATTAATTAGTAACTTGGTCTGAATAGTCATGCCATCTGCGCCACCAATCGTAAGCTCAAACCCGCCTTCAGCAGCATTACTAATGGGCTTTGCGCTGAGCAAGGGAGATTGATAAGCGACCATACCGCCTGCATCCTCAAACCCACCCAACAATGACAGCATCAATCCATGACTATCGACTACACCCGTTGAACTTGAGAGCACTGCAGCCTCGCACTGCAGTTCCGGCTCCAAGGCTTTAGCTTGCGCCCCTGAAATCATCTTGATATCAGGGACTTGATTGTTTTGGGCTTTATACAAAATAGCCTGAAGATCATCTAGCTGACTCGCATCTGCAGCAACGATTAACTTACCGTAGGCTTGCGTACTCACTTGATGGCTACGGCAGTATTCATACAAGAGGGGGTTGCCTTCTACACAAAGCTTAGCCTTTAGGGAATCCTTGGGGTAATAAATACCTGCATGAATCACCTCACTATTGCGCGCACTACTGATGGTTCCAAAAGAATCTTCACGCTCGAGCAAAATCGTTTCTCGGCCTTGCAAAGCCATCTCGCGAGCAACTGCTAAACCAACAACTCCAGCGCCTACTACGACGCAATCAACCTGCTCCATCCGCTATTCCTGACCTGATTTCAGATATACCTCAATTTTGTAATGACTTTTAGCTAAGCTAAAGCACTAATATTGATCAAATCGTAACATTTTCAGCGTTTTAAGGGGATTTTGATGTCCTTATTGATAAAATCCAGTCATGTCTGAGCAAGCCCAATTAGCTAACCAAAGCACCCACTCTGCCCTTAATGTGGTGCTCGATACCGCCTATCAAGGAATTGATGCAGCTGACTGGAAAAAGCTCTTTGCTTCTGCTCGTCAAAGTCATCTAGAGCAATTTATTGCAGATATGTTTGCGGGCAAGCACATCAACAATAGTGAAGATCGCCCCGCCCTTCACTCTGCGCTCCGCAACTTAAGCAAAACGCCAGTCATGATCGATGGCAAAGATGTGATGCCTGCCGTTTCTGAAGTTTGGCATCGGATTGATGCGCTCTGCAATAAATGGGCTGGCGTTACTGATGTCATTCATATTGGTATTGGTGGATCAGACTTTGGTCCTCGCTTAGCGATTGAAGCTTTAGCTCATGTTCCTGGTATTGAAAGCCGTGGCATGCGGATGCATTTCTTGGCCAATATTGATACCGCTGAGTTAGCGCGCATCTTGGCGCGTGCCCAAGCTCATAGCACTCGCGTGATTGTGGTCTCAAAGTCATTCACTACACTTGAAACTTCCATGAATGCTAAAGCCGTTGTTGCCTGGCTTAAAGACAGCGGTTGTTCTACCAGCCAAATTACTGATTCTTTATATGCAGTCACTGCTAATATCCCTGCCGCCAAAGACTTTGGTGTAAACGAAGACAATATCTTTCCCTTCTGGGATTGGGTTGGTGGTCGCTACTCTGTATGGTCAGCCGTAGGTATGCCGATTGCTCTGCAATATGGCTTTGAAACATTCAAACAGTTTTTAGCTGGCGCCGAAGCCATGGACTTGCATTTTAAGAATGTACCCCTCGAAGAAAACCTGCCAGTCATCATGGCACTCGCTTTGCTACACCAGCAAGAGAAGTATGACATTAAGGCTTATGCCGCCATCCCCTATGCGGATGCTTTGGATTGGTTTCCGAAGTGGTTACAACAGCTCGATATGGAAAGCAATGGTAAGAGCGTAGATCGTGATGGCAAGCCAGTGAAGCATTCTTCTCCAGTAGTCTTTGGTAGCGCTGGTAGTAATGCGCAGCATTCCTATTTTCAACTCTTTCATCAGGGTACAGAAATCATTCCGATTGATTTCATTGCCGTGCGTGAACCGATGAGTGATCGACCCGAGGCTATTGCGCACCATCGCATTTTGCTATCCAATTGCTTGGCGCAAGCGCAAGCGCTAGCCAATGGTAAGACTGCTGCAAATCCAAATGATATTTATCCAGGTAAGCGTCCTAGCAACCTCTTGTTACTACCCAAGCTCAATGCGTTTTATCTTGGCGCCTTACTTGCTTTGTATGAAAATCGCACTGCGACATTAGGCGCCTTGTGGAATATCAATAGCTTTGACCAGCCGGGCGTTGAGTACGGCAAAGTATTAGCAAAGCCAATTGAGAAGGCGCTCGCAAGTCATCAGACTGATATTGCTGCTAGTGCAGATATTGATGCTATTACTGCCGCTCGTGTTAATTTATTAAATTCAAATAACTAGTTATTGCCCAAGCAAGGCCTAGGCCTGGGCCTCTTTACTGAAAGATCTGCAATGCAATTGTCTCCATCTATTTTTAAAGCTTATGACATCCGCGGCATTATTGATGAGACTTTAGATCCTTCTATCGCCAAACTGATTGGTCAAGCCTTTGGTACTGAAATGCGTGAGCTTGGTGAGACAGAGATCGTCATTGGTCGCGATGGCCGCCTATCTGGCCCTAGTTTGATTGAAGCGTTAACAGAAGGCCTACTCTCTACTGGTATTAATGTGATCGATTTAGGTATGGTGGCAACTCCAATGGTGTACTTTGCGGCTAATCACACCATCAATGGCAAAACACCGAAATCCGGGATCATGATTACCGGAAGCCATAATCCCCCGAATTACAACGGTTTCAAAATGGTCTTGGGTACAGCGGCGATTTATGGTGAAAAGATTAAGGACTTACGTAAACGCATTGACGCTAAGAAATTTGTCACAGGTCAAGGGAATCGAAGTAGCTTTGATATTTTCCCGATGTATCTCAACTATATCGTCGGCGATGTGAAGCTGGCTCGCCCCATGAAGATTGCAGTGGATTGTGGCAATGGTGTTGGTGGCGCTTTTGCTGGCAAGCTTTTCAGAGCTTTAGGTTGCGAAGTTCAAGAGTTGTTCTGCGAAGTTGATGGGCATTTTCCCAATCACCATCCAGACCCCGCTCATATTGAGAATCTGCAAGACCTCATCAAGAATCTCCAGACTACCGATAATGAATTGGGTCTCGCCTTTGATGGTGATGCCGATCGTTTGGGTGTGGTCACTAAAGATGGTCAGGTGATTTTTCCCGATCGTCAAATGATGCTCTTTGCTAAAGATGTGCTCTCCCGCAATCCTGGCGGTCAAATTATTTACGATGTGAAGTGCACTCGCAATTTAGCCTCCTACGTTAAAGAGTATGGTGGCGAACCCATCATGTGGAAAACTGGCCACTCTTTGGTCAAAGCTAAGCTCAAAGAAACTGGTGCTCCACTAGCTGGTGAGATGAGCGGTCACATCTTCTTTAAGGATCGTTGGTTTGGATTTGATGATGGGCTTTATACAGGTGCTCGCTTACTAGAAATTCTGAGCAAAGAGAAGAATCCAAGTGATACCCTCAATAACTTACCCAATGCCATCTGCACACCAGAATTGCAACTCGCTTGCGCTGAAGGCGAACCATTCGCACTTCTTGAAACTATTAAAGCCAATGCGAAGTTCCCAAGCTCAGAATCAATCAATACGATTGATGGCGTGCGAGTGGAATACGCCGATGGCTTTGGTCTGGCCCGACCATCCAATACAACACCAGTTGTGGTGATGCGCTTCGAGGCTGATAGTGAAGAGGCTATCAAGCGTATACAGGCGGAATTCAAAGCGGTGCTGTTGGCTGTAAAGCCGGAAGCAAAGCTACCGTTTTAAGTAATTGAGGTCGGCTGTCACCAGCTAGCGCAATAGAGATAAAATTACTCATGACTTCCACTGTTAGCACCCCTATAGCCTATGATTACCCTCAGCAGAATGCTGCCGGAGCTACCTGCACCGCTCAAGCTTGGGCCAAAACACCTCCCCAACTTCATGGCACTGAGAATGCCGCTGTTATTGCTCGCATTAAGCAACTGCTGATTGAGAAAGATACTGCTTTAGTTGCCCATTACTACGTCGATGGTGATATTCAGGATTTAGCGATGGAGACTGGTGGTTACGTAGCCGACTCTCTAGAGATGGCCCGCTTTGGTAAGAATCACTCAGCCAAAAACTTGATTGTGGCTGGCGTGCGCTTTATGGGTGAATCTGCCAAAATTTTGAGTCCAGAAAAGCGCGTCTTCATGCCAGACCTAGAAGCAAGTTGCTCTCTAGACTTGGGCTGTGATGCTGCTGACTTTGCTGCGTTTAGAGCCCTGCATCCAGATCGCACAGTGGTTGTCTATGCCAATACGAGTGCTGCCGTTAAAGCCCAAGCCGATTGGATGGTAACTAGCTCTTGCGCTTTAGCTATTGTTCATCAACTCAAAGTTGAGGGCAAAAAAATCTTGTGGGCACCTGATCGTCACTTAGGTCGCTACATTCAAGAGCAGACTGGCGCTGATATGCTGTTATGGAATGGTGCGTGCATTGTTCATGATGAATTTAAAGCCGTTGAATTAGAAATGTTAATGGCAGCACATCCCAATGCCATGGTTCTGGTTCACCCTGAGTCTCCACAAGCAGTTGTAGATTTAGCAGATGTCGTTGGCTCCACATCTGCCATGATTAAAGCCGTGGTTGAAGGCTCTGCTACTGAATATATTGTGGCTACTGATAATGGTATCTTGCATCGTATGCGCCAATTGGCCCCCAATAAAGTGTTAATCGAGGCCCCTACTGCTGGTGATAGTGCTACCTGCAAGAGTTGCGCTCATTGCCCTTGGATGGCCATGAATGGCTTGCAAGGTATTCTGAATTGCCTTGAGAACGCCTCTGGTGAAATTTTTATCAAAGAAGATATTCGAGTGAAAGCATTGGGCTGTATCGAGCGAATGTTAGATTTCACACAAAATCATCCCGATCTTCTGGCCAAGGCTCAACATGGCTTTGTGAAAAATATTGGCGTCGCTTAATTCAAATTTTTGACTGCACACCTATGTTTGATTACAACGAAACCTTGGAGCAGGCACGCCAACGCAATATCGCTGATGCGCTAATGGAGGATATTGGCAAGTGCGATTGGACTGCGCAACTAGTTCCCAGCAAACCCGTACATGCACAACTGATTGTTCGTCAAGAAGCTGTTCTGTGTGGGGTAGATTGGTTTGAAGGCACCCTCAAGAAGTTAGATCCTGCAGCAAAGGTGACTTGGTGCTACCTAGAGGGTGACTTGATGAAGTCCGATACCAAAGTTTGCGATATTGAAGCAAACTCTCGTGCCCTACTCTCTGCTGAGCGTCCCTGTATTAACTTCTTACAAACACTATCGTGGACAGCTAGCATTGCTCGTCAACACGTTGATGCCATCGCAGGCGTCAGCCCAAATCCAAAGGGTTGTGCTGTACTCGATACACGCAAAACCATTCCAGGCTTACGTCAGGCGCAGAAATATGCAGTACGTATTGGCGGTGGTCAAAACCAACGTCTTGCACTTTGGCATGGCATCTTAATTAAAGAGAATCATATTGCTGCTGCAGGAGGTGTTGCTGCTGCAGTGAAAGCTGCACAGGCTTTAAATTCTGGGGTGGATATTCAGGTTGAAGTGGAGAACTTTACTGAATTAAAAGAGGCTTTGGATGCTGGTGCAAAAAGCATCTTGATTGATAACTTCACCACCGAGCAAATGAAAGAAGCGGTCGCCTTTACTAATGGTCGCGCCTTATTGGAGGCCTCTGGTGGTATCGACCTAGATCAGATGCGTGCCATTGCTGCTACAGGTGTTGATCGCATCTCCCTTGGCAAGCTGACTAAAGATATTAGGGCAGTGGATTTCTCTATGAGAATCTCGTAAGCAATCTACTAGGCAATGTCAGCCTACTGCTGACACCATTACAAAACCCCTCTGATATTCGGCGGGGTTTTTCTTTTCTAGACTGAGCACATACATTTAGAGGCATTTCAGTTTTTAGGGCCTTAATTTATGTATTGACATTAATTATTTTTGTATATACATTAATAGGATGACTTCGTGATTGAATTTGACGATGCAAAGCGACAGATAACCTTATTTACGCGCGGTCTTGATATGGCTAAGGCAAACGAAGTATTTGATAAATCTCACTTGGATCAAATCGATGTCAGAAAAGATTATGGTGAAGCAAGGATTAGAACTTTTGGCTATTTAGACAAACAACCAGTATTTGTTGTTTGGACTTATAGGGGCAACATCAAAAGAATCATCAGTATGAGGAAAGCAAATGAACGTGAAATTAAAAAATATGAAGGAAGATTGGGTTGATCCAGATGATGCACCAGAAGCAGATGAGCAGTGGTTTCGAGATGCCCACGTCTATGTTGGCGACACCCTGATTAAGAGAGGTGTTGGTAGACCACCCATACAAAATACTAAAGAGATGCTCAGTCTCAGAATGGACTTTGATGTTCTTGAAAAACTGCGGGCGAGTGGTAAAGGCTGGCAAACCCGACTCCACAATTACATTAAAGAGGCCGTTTTAAAAGGCGACCTTTAATTAGGTCTCAGGATTTTCTGAGGTACCTTCTGCCTGAGGCGTCAAAATAGTTGGATAAGAAACTGCCCAAGTGCCTGGGTAATCGCGGCTGTAATGTAGCCCCCTACTCTCTCGGCGCATGAGCGCTGATCTCACAATCAACTCTGCACACTCAAGTAAGTTACGTAGCTCAATCAGATCTCGCGTCACTTTAAAGTTTGCGTAATACTCTTGCACTTCATATCTGAGGAGTTTGATGCGATGTAATGCACGCTCTAGTCTTCGATTGGTTCTTACAATACCGACGTAATTCCACATCAATGAGCGTAACTCATCCCAGTTGTGGGCAATCACCACTTGTTCATCCGCATCCTCAACCTGACTCTCGTCCCATAAAGGTAAATTGGGCATTGCTGGTGTTTTCATAGCAGAGATATCTGCAGCAGCAGATTTACCAATAACGATGCACTCCAATAATGAATTGCTTGCCAAGCGATTGGCGCCATGCAAGCCTGTATAAGTAGCTTCGCCTACCGCATATAGACCAGGTAAATCAGTGCGGCCTTTGAGATCAGTAACAACACCACCGCAGGTATAGTGCGCTGCTGGTACAACAGGTATTGACTCTTTAGTGATATCCAATCCCAAACTCATACAGCGCGCATAGATCATTGGGAAATGCTCTTGAATAAAAGCTTCACCTAAATGAGTGGCATCGAGGTGTACATAATCGAGACCATGCTTTTTCATCTCAAAGTCGATTGCTCTGGCCACAATATCACGCGGCGCTAGCTCATGGCGCTCGTCATGCTCGGGCATAAAGCGAGTGCCATTAGGCAGCTTGAGCAGACCACCTTCACCGCGCATCGCCTCAGTAATTAAAAAGGTTCTATCACTAGGGTGATACAGACACGTTGGATGGAACTGAATAAATTCCATATTACCGACGCGGCAGCCTGCACGCCAAGCCATAGCAATACCATCTCCTGTGGCGGTATCGGGGTTACTGGTGTATTTGTATACCTTACCAACACCACCCGTAGCCAATACAACTGACTTAGCTTCAATTGTTTCGACGCGATTATTGTTAATATCCAGGGCATATACGCCATAGCAGCGATTCGGCTTAGTCCGTTGCGTCTTCGCATCTAGGTGACGATTGGTAATGAGATCTAAAGCAATCCAGTGCTCTAGTAATTGAATATTTTTATGAGCTCGCGCTTTATCTAACAACACCTCATGAATAGCCTTACCAGTAGCATCCGCAACGTGTGCAATCCGACGCTGACTGTGACCACCTTCACGAGTCAGATGCAAACCCATGGGACCAGTCTCATCGGCGGTAAACGGAACGCCCTGATCAACAAGCCAACGAATGGCTTCAGCGCTTTCTTCGGCGATGTATTGAGCAGTAGACTCCACCACGAGTCCTGCACCAGCATCTAAAGTATCAGCAACATGAGAATCAACGCTGTCATGTACTTTATCAACCACTCCAACGATGCCACCTTGAGCCCAAGCGGTTGCAGCCTCACCCAGACCGCGCTTGGCCATCACAATGACCGGTTGCGTCTCTGCCATATGAAGAGCTACGGTCAGACCTGCTAAACCTGCTCCAATAATTAGGACAGGTAATTCTGCTTTGGAGTCGGTTGGCGGGGTTTGGGGTTTTGAACTAGCCATGTAGATTCAATTCTAAAGGGCAATGCAATATTGCGTTGATTATCTCTTGATGTCTCGATAGAAGTTTTCATGTGAGCCGATCGCCTCGAGATAGATCAAGCTCAAGCCGTCATCAATAGAGTAACCAAGCAAATAGAGTTGATCCTTGCTTTTGAACTTATAGACTAACAATGCTGCTAAATCACCCTTCTTTCTTTCGCCAATTGAAGGTTTATTTGAAATAATTCCTACAGCGCCATCCACATCCTTGGCGGTATTGTCATTTAGCTTTTTATATTGTCTGGCGAATCGGCGCGTTTGAATAACAGAATGCGCCATCAAACCTTCTTAGAGCGAGGAATGAATGGAGTGGCATCTGCCCTAGGCTCTGCTAATGATGCCAAAGAGGCAGTAATAAATGAAATTGGGAGGTCGGGATTATCAATTGCAGCCCTGCCTACCGTAGCCCAAAACTCAAGCTGGCCGGCAATAGTCCGATGCTCAGACTTGGCCTCTGATTTCGCTGCTTCATATAGATTTTCATCAATTCTGACTGGCACGCCCATCAAAAATCTCCCTTTTGAATCATTTTACTACAAAAGTAGCAAGATAGAAAAAAAGGTTATTTCATAAGAAAAAACCGCCCGAAGGCGGCCTTTTCTCAAGTAGACCCCTATCAGTGAATCGGCTCCACTTTCTGCCGTTGGGGATCATTGGTGCCATAGCCCATTACTGGAGCGGCTTGACCACCTTTAGCAAGTTTGACCGCGCAGTACTTAAACTCAGGAATCTTGCCAAATGGATCTAAGGCTGAGTTGGTAATGAGGTTGGCTGCAGCCTCATAGTATGCAAACGGAATAAAGATCACGCCACGGGGAGTTCCGTCATCTCGTCGAACGTGAATAGCGACTTCGCCACGACGAGACTGAACCTTAATGACATCACCAGCAGATACACCTAACTGGGTCATATCTTCACCGTGCATCGACACAGTAGCCATTGGCTCAATCGCATCTAAGACAGTTGCACGGCGCGTCATGCTACCGGTATGCCAATGCTCTAGCTGACGACCTGTAATCAATACAAATGGATACTCCGCATCTGGACGCTCATTCGCAGGAATGATATCGGCTGGCACTAACTTGACTCTGCCATCTTTAGTATCAAACTTGTCATCAAACACAATGGGGCGACCTGGATCTTCAGCGGATAAGCATGGGTAAGTCACGCTAGACTCTTTTTCTAAACGCTCCCAAGTAATGCCGTTAATGGCTGCATGCATTGCTTGACGCATCTCGTCATACACTTCTGCAACACCGTCGTCAGCACCTTGGTAGTTCCAGTTCAGACCCATGCGTTTAGCAATTTGTTGAATGATCCACAAATCAGGCTTGGCGTCCCCTGGAGGATTAATCGCTTTCTTGCCCATCTGAACCATACGATCGGTATTGCTGGCAGTACCGACTTTCTCAGGCCATGCACTTGCTGGCAATACCACATCGGCTAGGAGCGCAGTCTCGGTCATAAAAATATCTTGTACGACCAATAGATCCAAAGAAGCTAAAGCATGGCGGGCATGATTCAAGTCGGGATCACTCATCGCAGGATTCTCGCCCTCCACATACATGCCACGAATCTTGTCTGGATCGCTATCGGGCGCAGTGATCTTGTGCATGATCTCCACTACGGTATAACCTGGCTTTTTATCTAATGGGGTATCCCAGAATTTTTCGAACCAGGCATGCGCTTCCGGATTGTCTACGCGTTGGTAGTTCGGGAACATCATCGGGATTAATCCGGCATCACTTGCACCCTGCACGTTATTTTGTCCGCGTAGTGGATGCAAGCCAGAACCAGGCTTACCAATTTGACCAGTAATACTGACCAAAGCAATTAAGCAACGGGCATTATCAGTGCCATGAACGTGCTGACTAATACCCATTCCCCACAAAATCATGGCAGATTTAGTAGTAGCAAATTCCCTAGCTACCTCACGCAAGGTTTCCGCTGGGATACCGCAGATAGGTGCCATCGCTTCTGGGCTATAGCCCTTGATATTTTCTTTAAGAGCTTCAAAATTATTGGAGCGGTTCTTAATAAAGTCTTCATCAACTAAGCCCTCTTCAATAACTGTGAAGATCATGGCGTTGAGCATTGCCACATCAGTATCTGGCTTGAACTGCATCGTACGCCAAGCATGCTTACTGATTTCAGTCGCACGTGGATCGCACAAGACAATTTTGGCGCCACGTTTAGCCGCATTCTTAAACCAGGTAGCAGCAACAGGGTGATTTGCTGTTGGATTTGAACCGATCAAGAAAATAAGACTTGAATGCTCAACATCGTTGACTTGGTTACTAACGGCACCCGAACCAACACCCTCGAGCAATGCAGCTACAGAAGATGCATGGCAAAGGCGCGTGCAATGGTCAACGTTATTGCTACCAAAACCGGTGCGTACCAGTTTTTGGAACAAGTAAGCTTCTTCATTGCTGCCTTTTGCAGAGCCAAAACCTGCAAGTACCTTGTTACCGTATTGATCTTTTAGCTTTTTGAGGCCACCACCAGCAAGTTCCAAAGCTTCTTCCCAAGTAGCTTCACGGAAGATGTCGGACCAATCTTGCTTACCTTCTAATAAAGCTTCATCTTTAGCAACTCCTGCTTTACGAATTAGCGGCTTGGTTAAGCGCTGTGGGTTATGGATGTAATCCATACCGAAGCGACCCTTCACGCAAAGACGATTGTGATTGGCCGGGCCATCACGACCTTCTACGCTAACAATCTTTTCATCTTTTACGTTGTAAGTAATTTGGCAGCCTACGCCGCAGAATGGACAAACTGAATCCACCTTACGGTCAACCGTTTGCGAGCCAATTAAACCCTTAGGCATTAATGCGCCTGTTGGGCAAGCTTGTACGCACTCACCACAAGCAACGCAAGTGCTATCGCCCATGGGGTCATTTAGATCGAATACGATCTCGCTATGAGAACCGCGCATTGCATAGCCGATCACATCATTGACCTGCTCTTCACGACAAGCGCGCACACAACGATTACATTGAATGCAGGCATCTAGATTCACTGCCATGGCTGGGTGAGATATATCATGAGTGACTTTTTCACGACGTAAGGCTTTAAGCTCAGGTCGAACCGTGACATCTAAGCGAGCAGCCCAAGTACTCAATTCACCATGTTGTTTTTTTTGCTCTTCTTCTTTGCTATCACCAACCCACTTAAATCCTTCATCAGGCATGTCTGATAACAACATCTCGAGCACTAGCTTTTGACTCTTTAGTGCACGCTCGCTATTGGCTTTGACATCCATGCCTGGAGTTGCGCTACGACAGCAACTAGGTGCCAAAGTACGCTCACCATTAATTTCTACTACGCAAGCACGGCAATTACCATCAGCGCGGTAACCATCTTTAAAACACAAATGAGGAATATCGATCCCGTGGCGCTTAGCGGCCTTGAGAATAGTCTCGCCTTCGTAAGAAACGATGGTTTTGCCGTCAAGTTTGAACTCAACGGTTTGCAATTCAAGTTCTTTAGGATTTACTGGTGCGTTCATATTTGTCTCGTTTTTCCCTTAGTTTTTTGATTGCTGATTAAGCAACTTCTTCTGGGAAATATTTTGCAATACAGCGAATTGGATTGGGTGCAGCTTGACCTAGACCGCAGATAGAAGCATCAACCATCACAGTTGCCAAGTCTTCTAAAGTATCTTGATCCCAAGTTGATGACTGCATTAACTTGGCAGCTTTGCTGGTGCCTACACGACATGGCGTACATTGACCGCAGCTCTCATGTTCAAAGAAATGCATTACGTTGAGCGCCATATCGCGCGCCTTGTCTTGATCGCCAAACACCATCACCGCAGCTGAACCAATGAAACAACCATAAGGCTGCAAGGTATCAAAGTCCAATGGAATGTCATTCATGGTTGCTGGCAAGATGCCACCAGATGCGCCACCCGGTAGATAACCGTAGAACTTATGGCCATCTTGCATGCCGCCACAATATTCATCAATCAACTCCTGAATCGTAATACCGGCTGGAGCCAGTTTCACACCTGGGTTTTTAACTCGGCCACTAACGCTATAGCTGCGCAAGCCTTTGCGATCATGGCGACCGAAGGAGCTAAACCACTCAGGACCACGCTGAACAATATCGCGCACCCAGTAGAGAGTTTCAAAGTTGTGCTCTAACGTTGGACGACCAAACAATCCAACTTGAGCTATGTACGGAGGACGCATACGAGGCTCGCCCCGTTTACCTTCGATACTTTCAATCATGGCGGATTCTTCGCCGCAGATATACGCGCCCGCGCCACGTCGCAACTCAATCAATGGCAATTTAAATGGCGGATTTGCTATGAGCTTTGCTAGCTCCAATTCGAGTAATTCACGGCAACCATGATACTCATCGCGTAAATAAATATAGCAAGCATCTATACCGACTACATTAGCGGCAATTAACAAACCCTCTAAAAAACGATGTGGGTCGCGCTCCAAATAGGTGCGGTCCTTAAATGTCCCTGGCTCACCTTCGTCAATGTTCACTGCCATCAACTTTGGAGCGACTTGATCTCTCACAATGCGCCACTTACGTCCCGCTGGGAAGCCCGCGCCACCTAGGCCGCGGAGTCCCGAGCTTTCCATGATCTTGACGATGCTCTCGCCATCTTTTTTACCTTCAACAATTTCTTTTGCTAGGGAGTAACCACCCTGCGCGCGATAGGACTCATAGCCTACATAGTCCGGTGAAACTGCTTGATTGTCACCCTGTGGAGATACGCCCTGTTCAGCTAAAGCTGCGGGATCAAAAATCGCACTGTCCTTAGCCATCGGATGAGTCGTCAAATTATTTTTGACGGCTGCGGCAACCTTATCAGTAGTTGCGAACAATACTGGGTACTGATGCACAACTGCTATTGGAGCCTGTTCACAACGGCCCACACAGGGAGCGGCCTCCACCTTAATTTTTGGGTTACCCAAAATTACTGGTAACTTTGCTAATAGATTTTGTGCGCCAGCAAGCTCACAGGCGATACCATCACAAACACGCAGAGTAATATCTGCAACGGGATCATTGCCACGCACCACTTCAAAGTGGTGATAAAAAGTGGCAACCTCATAAACTTCCGCCATCGGCAAATTCATTTCTTTTGCGAGGGCAACCAAATGACGATCATGCAAAGCGCGGTATTCATCATTGAGCTTGTGTAAATTCTCAATCAGCAAATCGCGACGGTCAGCTGCAGCACCAATTAACTGGCGAACTTCTGCCAAGGACACATCGTCTGCTTGACGCCCTTTGAGTTTGCTCTTGCGACGAATGGTTTCCCTTAAATCATCTGCTGTTGCTACGGCAACAGCCTTGACTTCATCCGAGGGTTTTGGGTGATTCATAGTTTTAATCTCTAATTTCTAGTCGCAATAATGATGCTATTTTTTATGTCTAAAACCGGGCTTAAGAAGGTCCGAATAGGCAAGAAATAACTGAGCTCGCTCTATATAGGAAATTCCCAAGATCAAGGATGATTTTGGGTTATTTCTGCACTCAAGTCCTTGACGGCGCTCAAGTGAATTTAATTAGGGTAAACCCTAAATTAAATAACTGATGGGGATGGTTTGCTGCCGGGTGGCGGAGCGTAATCAAGCTTGCGTTCGTAAACACGAGCCTTAAAGCAATCGTTGTAACCTTTGCTGCCGATTTGCCAGCCAATAGAAGTGCAATCCTCTTGGGCTGCTGACTCAATAGAGCCGCATCCCGTTAGGGCAATGGCGACAATAGAAACAAGGATAGCTAAAGGGCGCAATGTAGTTGAATTCATAGCTCAAGTCTACTTGATTACTTAACTGGTGGAAACCCAACCTGTTGTTGCCAGCTATTGTTAAACACGTGAATGACCGGCTTTTCATAGACCCCTGCTTTGGTAAACGGCTCATCTGCTAGCCAAGCTTCAACGTCCGCCTTGCTAGGAAAATCCATGACTAACAAACTGCCTACTGTCGTCTTGCCATCTTCTGAGGTCAGTGGGCCGGCAAAAGCCATCTTGTCGGCGAGCTTACCCAAGTAAGCGCGATGCTCTGGTCGTACCTGAATACGTAATTCTGCGGTGCCAGGACGATCCATTAAAAGGATTGCAAAGACCATGTGTACTCCTCGTTAGCTCTAAAGCATCCATCTTACGGCAAGTGAAAAAAGAAAAACCGCCCGAAGGCGGTTTCTTGTGCAAAGCTTTTAAAACGAATTAAGCAGCTTTACGGCTTTTTGCAGCTGGCTTAGCTACTGCGTATTGGCCTTGAAAGTTAGCCATTGCAGCATCAACACTTTTCTCAAAGTTTGCGAAAGCATCAGTTGCTGAAGCGCGAACTTGGTCAAACTGTTGGAGTGAAGTTTCGAATGCAGTTTTGAATGCAGATACAAATGCCTCAGAACCAGCAGGGGCTGTCTTAGTGGCTTCTTTAACAAACTTCACCATATCAGCACGTGCGTCATCAATAGATGCGTCAACTACTTGAGCAACTTCTTTGTTGCTGTTACGCACTACCTTGTTTACTTTAGCTTGGTAAGCAGCAGCGTACTTAGCAGCTTCTTGTGCAGTTTCTGGCTGAGCCAATTTTGCCAACTGTTGTGCATCTTTAATTGCCAACAACTGAGCGCTTGCATCTTGAGCAACTACTAAAGCATCTTTAACGGCAGCTTGGTTGATTTCAGCTAATTCTTTTGCGCTTTCAACAGCTACTTGAGCCAAGAACTTGGCGTTTTCAACAGCTTTAGTTTGAGCTTGTGTCATTTGGTCGTTTAATTGATTCTGGAACATGGTGTTTTCCTAACTTTTATAAAATTAATAAATGTATTGCAATGCACCATTCTAAAAAGTTTTTTATTGCAGTGCAAGATTTATTTGCGGCAATGCAACAAAAACACCAAAAACCCCATTTTTTGATTAAAAACAGAGGGTTGAGTATCTAAAATATTCTGACTGAAGTGATGATTTAGGGTAAAAATCATAGAAAAGCAAAGAAAAAACCACCCGAAGGTGGTTTCGAACTACTGGCGGAAGAGGCGTCTAGTAGAGGGCATGTATAGCCCCAGAAAGTCTTGGATAACCCGAAAATCCTCTAGAACCATATTAGCTGCACTTTTAGAGCAAAAGTATGGTGTTTACATAGCGCTCACCCTACCAAAAGAGTTTCTCGGGCAATACATTTCTCACCAACACCCTCTCGCGTCTTACATAGATGTTTTGAGGTAACAACTGATGGAACGGAATGACTATGAAAACCTCACTCAACGCTAACTTTGTTCAGAAGACCGATAAACCAGGCCGATATTTTGATGGCCGTACCGGACTCCACCTATTAATCAAGAAGACAACAAAAAAATATTGGATTTACAGGTATATGCGATCCGGAAGGCGGCAAGACATGTCTCTCGGCGTCTTTCCCTGGGTAACCCTTGCAGAGGCCAGAAAAAAAGCTATGGAGGCCAGCTTTGATCTCGCCAGAGGAATAAATCCAATTGAAGCCAGAAAAAAGCTTAAAGCCGCCGCTATCAAGGCGAGCGAGGATCAGATTAAGTTTCGGGACTTTGCAAAGAACTGTATTGAATTGAAGTCACATGAATGGAGAAATTCAAAGCATGGTGACCAATGGAGCTATACGATAGAAGAATATGCAAACCCAATCATTGGAGATAGACCTCTTAATCAAATTACTACTGAAGATATTCTCAAGGTCTTGCAACCTATTTGGCTAACTAAACATCACACCGCATCGAGACTTAGGGGGCGGATAGAGTGGATACTGGCATCTGCTACCACGAGAAAACTGAGGGAAGGCGTTAATCCAGCCCAATGGAGATCCCATCTTGACACCATCCTTCCAAAAGTCAATAAATCTGGGCAAACCAAGCATTTCAAGGCGCTCCACTTTAGTCAAGTGCCAAACTTCATTCAAAAGTTAAGAGATCGAGATGGAGTTGCCTCAATTGCGCTTGAATTCACCATCCTCAATTGCGCTAGAACGGGAGAGGTGATTGGGGCTACGAGAGATGAAGTTGCCGAGGGAATTTGGGTTATCCCAGGAGAACGCATGAAGGCTGGTAAAGAACATAGGGTTCCCTTGTCCAATAGGGCTAAAGAGCTAATTGAAATCGCAAGATATCTTGATCCCAATAGCAACTATCTTTTTTCAATAGATGGAAAAAAACTTAGCAACATGGCAATGTATTCGGTTCTTAAGAGGATGGGGTTAAATGCTACTGTGCACGGGTTTAGATCTACTTTTAGGGATTGGGTTGCTGAGACCACGGATCACCCCTCAGAGGTTGCAGAAAAAGCCTTGGCACACCAGATATCTAATCAATCAGAGGCGGCATATCGTAGAGGAGACTTGATGGCTAAAAGGCTCAACTTAATGGCTGACTGGGAGGATTACTGCAATCAAGGTGCAATATCAAATATATTGACACTAAAAGTGGCATAAATATGAATAAAAAAACTGAAAAAGATTTGTTGGAGCATAGGCATAAAGAATTAATTCTCCATGTCAAATCAGCCGCCTCATCCCTGAAAATTAAAAATGTGATCTTCTCAGCAATAGCGGATGAGAATATTAGAGATAAGCAAATTGATAAGATCAGAAAAAGATTAGATAGCGATCTCAGCCCTCTATCCAGAGAGGAGTTGCTTGATGAGATTGCTAAGCTGACTTGGGGTTGTGAATTTCTATTCGACATTGCAAAAATTCAAGAAAAGAAACTTGATTTCAACAGGAAATCGGCAAACGAACTAGCGCTTAAAGAGGAACAATATAAGAGCAAAGTAAGCGCCAATAGAAGACAAGGCGCAAAAAAAGCAAATCAGCGACATGAGACAAGCTGGAAAATAATGGCAAAAAATAAATGGGTAGAAATATCTGAGAAAAATAGCAGATCATGTGGGCATTTAAAGCTGATGAATGCCCTAATAGAATCTTACCCAGACCATGACTGGAAATTAGATACGCTTAAAGGATGGGTCAAAAGCTGGAGGGGGTGACCGCATAGTACACACCCTTCCATCAGGCCATTACCTACTTTTAAATGCTAACAAGCACTTAAAAGAAAGGAATGAAAATGAATCAGCAACAAAATGAAATTGGCATCAAATTTATAAGACTGTCAGAGGTATCGTTACTCACAGGACTAGGAAAAAGTACGATTCTCGCTTGGGAGGCTGGAGGAAAGTTTCCCGAGGCTACCCGACTCTCTGCAACGATGAGGGTATGGCTTAAGCAAGATATTACCAACTGGATACTTGAGAAGTCTCGTAGCAAATCCCAACTACGGGAGATCAAGAATGTATAGTCAACCTGAGATCAAGGCGGTGGGACTTGATACATTTCTGAAGCTCAGTCTGCCCAAAAAAGACAAAATAATGAGTCCCTGGCTAGATTCATCCAGCCTAAATATGATTCATGCTCCAAGAGGTATTGGTAAGACACATGTCGCAATAGGCATCGCCTATGCGCTCGCAACTGGGGGTGAATTTCTCTGCTGGAAGGTGCCCTCACCAAAGAAAGTACTCTATATAGACGGGGAGATGACTGCATCAGCAATGCAAGATCGTTTCAACAAAAAATTAAATGACGCGGTATTGCTCCAGTCAACCCTAACAAATCTTTCAATAATTACACCCGATTTACAGGAGCGTCTAATGCCTGATCTTGCCAGCGCGAAAGGCCAATTAGATATTTCAAAACATACTGATCTTGCCGATGTAATTATCGTTGATAACCTCTCTTGTCTAGTCCGCTCATCAGCCGATGAAAACTCAGCAGAATCCTGGAATACAGTACTTGAGTGGTCGTTAAAAATGAAGCGTGAACGCCGTGCGGTTATTTTTATTCACCACTCTGGAAAAAGCGGGCAACAAAGAGGAACATCTAGAAAGGAGGACTCCCTAGATGTGGTCATCAATCTCAGGAGGCCAGAAAATTACTGTCCAACCATGGGGGCTAGATTTGAGGTTCATTATGAGAAAAATCGGGAGTGGGCTGGTAAAGAGGCTAAACCTTTCGTGGCACAACTCACCCAGCTTGAATCTGGTGAATACCAATGGGTCACCAGCCCCTCGGAGAGCTCGACTCGCGACAGAGTGATTGAGGCCTATAAACGGGGATGCACAAATAATTCAGAAATTGCAAAAGAAATAGGTGTAGATAGGACGACTGTTTTCCGCCATGCACAAGATGCAAAGCATGCTGGTGAACTTTAATTCTAATTGTGTTGCATGTTGTATGCCTATACCAATGCAACATGCAACATTCCGAAAGGCCCTAAATGAAGTGTGTTGAATTTCATATACCTAATCGACCTAAAATAAAAAAAATAGATGCTAGAAAAGCAGAGGGTGCTCCTCCCCCTCCCCCCTGGGTGTTTCCAGTTGGGTACCCTGACTCAAATTTTTCTTGGAATTTCACACCCTTCCCATTGGCATTCAGCTTACTGCCTTCTAGAGCAATATCGGATAAAAGACTTTCAAGAAATGACTTGAGAGTTTTAGGCGCCCTTTGTTGCTACACAAGCCCAAAAGGTATCTGCTACCCAAATCAGGAGACCCTATATAAAAACATAGGCGTTGCGAGACCAAACATAAGTCGTGCCATTAAAAGGCTCACAAAATTTGGCTATATCAAGCATCTAATGCCGAAAGGCAAAAAATTGCCATTTGCATTTCGCAGAGGCAACCGATATCAAATTTTAATTAGGGGAGATGAAAAAATACCATCAGAAAAGGAGTCTTACTGCGTCAAGCAATTAAATGAGTTTCCTATTTGCTGACAATTTGTCATTGATGGTGACTTATAAGGACTACCATAACTGTTCAACATATTTTGAATAATCATTGTCCTCGAATATCTATCCTGAACCTCAACATTATGGTCATTCTGTATCCTAGCATTAAGGGCAGTCGTCTCAGCAGACCACTCCTTTCTAAAAGCAGATAAGTTTTCTTGTATAGCCTGATTTGCATCACCAATAGCAATAGATCCACTCATAAGTTTTGCGTAAATTGCGTCAGACCTCTGAAGGGAGGCCGCTTGTATATTTGCAAATGGGGGGTAAATTGCCTTCAAGGATTTAATTGATTCATTAAAACAAGGTTGCCTATTGACTAAAAATGCCGCCAACATCTTTTTATCTTCTACGCTAACTTTTTTGGTAGAACCTAGCAACTCAAATTTATTCTGGGCATCAGGATCGTTAAAGATAATATTGGCTCTCACATATTTAGCCTCCTGAGTATCCTCCACAACTTTAAAGCAAGCTTGTCCCTTTGACATAGAGTCGCTCAATAAAGTGTTGAGTCTTGCTGAATATTGATTGGCGGATGTATCGCGATTAGCGCACCCAAATAAAAGAGAAATACAAAAAATTACTGTAATTAATTTATTCATGTTAGAAATTAAGAATCGCAATCAAAGCGATCGATAGGCCTCAACATCCAGAATGTTTTAGCTTCTTGCTCTTCTATACCGGGTTGCGGCGGATAGCTACATGGAAACAACACATAGTCTGGATAGCCAGAAAGGGCAATTAATAGGATATGAGATCCGACAATATAGCTATAGCCAATAGCAAAAAAGAGTGGTATTTGAATTAGCTGACCCAGAGCACTCGTCAACTTCAGCCATCGTGAAATCTGCCTGGATGCAAAAATAGTAAAAACAAGGGTCAATAGAACTCCAATAATGCCGCTAGCCTTTAAGTAGGCCTGTATGAGGCCGTACCTAGAGATGAAGAAATAGGCAATTAGGCCAATGACAACAAAAGGCCCTACTACCTCACCTCGCCAAATCTTTTGAAAAATATCTTTAGTTATCAAAGTTAATATTCACCATATATTGTGAAGACATAATCTCACATTAAGGCGAAATTCCCAATATGTTGGGAAAGCGCAAAAATCCTCCAAATATTGCTTTTGGGATAGTTTTAAGAGGTCTGAGGCTCAAATCTGGTTTATCCCAGGAAAGTCTCGGCTTTGCCGCAGATCTTCAGCGCAATTACATCAGCCTTATGGAACTCGGCCAAAACCAACCGACCATAACCACCATCTTTAAATTAGCTACAGCCCTAAATATAAAGCCATCAGAATTAATGATTCTGGTTGAAAACGAGCTTAAATAAAAAATTTGCCTAGAATTTTGAAGGGCTCAAAAGTTGACATAACTGGAATATTAGAGCCAATACCCTGGGGTCTAAAGAGTTAGAATCTCTTTAAGAATCATAATTAAAGGTCGTAATGAACCGCCTCCTTCTGCTTTTAGTCGGGATTGCATCGAGTCCATTAATTTTGTACGGCTGCGCTAAGCCTAGCCCGCCAGTCACATATACTCAGACCGAACGACCTTCCAACCTAAGTCAAATGGAGGCATCAAGAAGTCGTCAAAATGAGAAAATTGACAAGGCGTACCAAAATCAAAAAAAATGTGTAAGTGATCTAAACGAGTCCCAGTTAGGCAAAGATGTAGCCAAGCAAACCTTAGTCCTAGGTGATGCCCAAAGTAATCGTTTCGACTTGGTAAAATCTAAGCTCAAGTTGAGCGCTGAGCAAAAAAATACGCTCATTAAATATCTAAATCAAAATATAGCTTGTAGAGAAATATTGCTTACAGGCCTGAGTGCTACTCCAATACTTGCTGAACAACAAAAAAGTAACTTAGCAATAGATCGAGTCTATGGCGCCCTAATTGGCCGTGAAATTACGATTGGCGATGGCAATCTCCTACTTCATCACCTACAAAAGGCAGAAAGTAGTGCATTTAATATTGCTTTGAATAAATATCGATTAGATCAGACTCAGGCAATTATCGATGAGCGCTCCAGAATTAGTAATACATCAGCCGCTAATTCCCTTTATGGTGATTCGACAACGGGGAATAGCCGCCTTTCGTCTGGCTCAGTAGATGAGTCCTATAGGTCACCCCAAAATCGCAATTCCAACTTTTCAGATCGCATAAATGAGGACATAAAGAAACAACAGTTAATTGATGAGACTAAACGCAAAATGCAAATGGAATTGGACTACGAAAAAAAGAGGCGAGAGCTTATTGACTTCAAGACAAAATCACGGCAATAGCCAAAAAGTTAAGTTTTTAGAGGCAATCTCCTGAAATATAAAATCTTAATCAAATTGATACCTAGAACTGGGGGGTATGGGGGGATATTTACATCGTAAGGTGGAGTAAAAATTATCGGGAACGGACAACCCAAACCTGTAGTAAAAGGCTTTAAAGAGGGAATATTTGAGGTAACAAAAGGAAAAAGAGCCGCGAGGGCTCTTTTTACTTGACAACGTGGCGGAAGAGGCGGGATTCGAACCCGCGGTAGGCTATTAACCTACGCACGCTTTCCAGGCGTGTGACTTAAACCGCTCATCCACCCTTCCGTACAGCCGTTGATTATACGTTTGCCGGAAGGGTTTGCCTCTAAAAGCGCAATGAGCTACTTAAACAGACTCTTTGAGTTGATCCAAGATCGCTGGATTTTCCAGTGTTGAGGTGTCTTGAGTTACTTCCTCGCCTTTTGCAATCACGCGTAGCAAGCGACGCATAATCTTGCCAGAGCGAGTCTTAGGCAAGTTATCACCAAAACGGACATCCTTCGGTTTAGCGATCGGACCGATCTCTTTGCCCACCCAGTTCCGCAACTCAGTAGCAATCCTCTTCGCTTCATCACCTGTTGGGCGTCCGCCCTTCAGGACTACGAATACGCAAATTGCTTCACCAGTCAATTCATCAGGACGACCCACAACTGCTGCTTCAGCAACCAAGGGATTGGCAACCAAGCAAGATTCGATTTCCATCGTACCCATGCGGTGACCAGAGACATTCAAGACGTCATCGATACGACCTGTAATCGTGAAATAGCCAGTATCTTTATTGCGGATTGCACCATCACCTGCCAGATACAAAGTACCACCCAACTCTTCTGGGAAGTAAGACTTCACGAAGCGATCGGGATCGCCCCAGATCGTACGAATCATTGAAGGCCATGGACGCTTCACAACCAAAATTCCACCTTGGCCATTGGGAACATCTGCACCGGCCTCATCCACAATCGCCGCCTGAATACCCGGCAATGGCAATGTGCAAGAACCTGGAATCATTGGAGTTGCACCTGGCAATGGTGAAATCATATGACCACCAGTTTCGGTTTGCCAGAAGGTATCTGCGATTGGGCAACGTGAGCCTCCCACATTTTCGTAGTACCAGATCCACGCTTCCGGATTAATCGGCTCACCGACTGAACCCAAGAGACGCAAGGAAGATAAGTTATAGCTCTTTGGATGCACTGCTTGATCATTACTAGATGCCTTGATCAATGAGCGAATCGCTGTTGGAGCGGTGTAGAAAATCGTGGCCTTATGTTTTTGAATCATGTCCCAAAAACGGCCCGCATTGGGATAAGTTGGAACACCCTCAAACACAATCTCCGTCGCGCCCACTGCGAGTGGGCCATAGGTAATATAGGAGTGACCTGTTACCCAGCCGATATCTGCGGTGCACCAGAAGACGTCAGTTGGCTTAATGTCAAAGGTCCACTTCATTGTGAGAATCGCCCACAAGAGGTAACCACCTGTAGAGTGTTGCACACCCTTAGGCTTGCCGGTTGAACCCGATGTATAAAGAATAAATAGTGGGTGTTCAGCACTGACCCACTCTGGCTCGCAAGTAGTGGCTTCATTGGCTACGATTTCTTGCATCCAAACATCACGGCCAGCCGTCATGGTGACATCACTGCCAGTACGCTTATTAACAATTACATGCTTCACATTAGGGCATTCGCCAGTGGACAGAGCCTCGTCACAAATGGCCTTTAAAGGTAATGATTTGCCGCCACGGAACTGTCCGTCTGCCGTAATCACTGCCACGGCACCAACGTCAATAATTCGATCACGAAGTGCTTGAGCAGAAAATCCACCAAACACAACAGAGTGAATTGCGCCGATACGAGCACAAGCTTGCATCGCAACAACGCCTTCGATAGTCATCGCCATATAAATGATGACGCGATCACCAGACTTGATACCCATTTTGCGAAGTGCATTTGCCATTTTGCAAACACGCTCAAGCAACTCTTGATAAGTTACGTTGGTAACGGATCCATCATCTGCTTCAAAAATAATCGCGGTCTTATTACCAAGGCCATTTTCAACCTGGCGATCTAAACAGTTATGGGAAGCATTAGTGGTGCCATCTTCAAACCACTTGTAGAAAGGCGCCTTAGATTCATCTAGAACTTTAGTAAAGGGCTTTTTCCAAAAGAGATTCTCTTTAGCAAGGCGACTCCAGAAACCGTCATAATCATTGTTAGCTTCAGCACAGAGCTTGTTGTAAGCATCCATTCCAGGAATAGCGGCGGACTTAATGAAGTCTGCTGGTGGGTTAAATACGCGGTTTTCTTGCATCAATGGTTCCATGCTTCACAGCCCTTCTAATCAATAATCAGTCGTTTTTTTCTGCAAAAATAGAGCAGAGTTAGGGAAACGCATCCCCAAGAGCTAATAAGATAAGTGAAAACACGCTAGATTTGCTCTATGGCAAACCCTTAAAATAGATTAAACCTTACATAATTAAGCTCAAAACCATGACAAATATCAAACAAAACGACCTCATTCAAAGCGTGGCAGATGCATTCCAATTCATCTCTTACTATCATCCCAAGGACTTCATCTCCGCTATGGGCAAGGCTTATGAGCTTGAGCAAGGTGCAGCGGCGAAGGATGCAATTGCCCAGATTTTGACCAATAGCCGGATGTGCGCAGAAGGTCACCGCCCCATGTGCCAGGACACCGGTATCGCAGTCGTTTTCCTCAAAATTGGTATGAATGTGCAGTGGGGCGATGCCACCATGAGCGTCACCGAGATGGTGAACGAAGGGGTTCGTCGGGCTTACATGAACCCAGATAACCCACTACGAGCATCTGTTTTGACTGATCCAGCGGGCAAGCGCAAAAATACAGGTGACAACACTCCGGCGGTTATTCATTACGAAATCGTCCCAGGCGATGATGTCGAAGTCATTTGCGCAGCCAAAGGTGGCGGCTCTGAGAACAAAGCCAAGATGGTCATGCTCAACCCTTCTGATTCGATCGTAGATTGGGTAGTCAAAACCGTCCCGACGATGGGTGCGGGCTGGTGCCCTCCCGGCATCTTAGGCATCGGTATTGGTGGAACCCCAGAGAAAGCCATGTTGATGGCTAAAGAATCTTTAATGGGTCCGGTAGATATTCAAGAATTAATCGCACGTGGTGCAAAGACTCGTGCTGAAGAGCTTCGCCTAGAGATCTACGATAAGGTAAATAAGCTCGGTATTGGGGCACAAGGCCTCGGTGGTCTAGCCACTGTGCTCGATATCAAAATCATGGAGTACCCAACGCATGCGGCTTCATTGCCAGTAGCAATGATTCCAAACTGCGCTGCAACCCGCCACGTACATTTCCACTTGCATGGTGATGGCCCAGCGATATTAGAAAAACCATCCTTATCTGATTGGCCAGATGTCACTTGGACTCCAGACACCAAAAAATCGAAGCGAGTGAACTTGGATGCTTTGACCGCTGAAGAAGTGGCCGGCTGGAAAGAAGGCGAAACACTGCTCCTCAACGGTAAGATTTTGACTGGTCGCGATGCGGCACATAAGCGCATTGCCGATATGCTCGCTAAAGGTGAAGAATTGCCGGTAAGCTTTAAAAACCGCGTGATCTATTACGTTGGCCCAGTAGATCCAGTGGGAAGCGAAGCAGTTGGTCCGGCAGGACCCACTACATCTACCCGCATGGATAAGTTCACTGAGATGATGCTGGCTCAAACTGGATTAATCTCCATGATTGGTAAAGCGGAACGAGGCCCTACTGCAATTGAAGCGATCAAAAAGCACAAGTCTGCTTACTTGATGGCTGTTGGTGGCGCTGCTTACTTAGTTTCTAAAGCCATTCAGACGGCCAAGGTAGTGGGCTTTGCTGACCTTGGCATGGAAGCGATTTATGAGTTTGATGTCAAAGACATGCCAGTAACGGTAGCGGTCAGTTCTGCCGGTATCTCTATGCATGAGACAGGCCCTAAAGAATGGCAAGCAAAGATTGCCGGCATTCCAGTCACGATTGCCTAAGTCTACTATTAACTCAGCCACTTCTAGTTAAGCGACCTTACTTGGCACTCATCGGAGTTTTTGATTCTGGCGTTGGAGGCTTATCCATTCTGGATGAGGCTTTACGCCAACTTCCTGAACATAACTATATCTATCTTGCCGACTCCATCAATGCTCCTTATGGAGAGAGATCTAGCGAGTGGATTGCTACGCGCAGTATGGAGCTGTGCCAATACTTAGCAGCGCAAGGTTGTGATGCCATTATGGTTGCCTGTAATACTGCCACCGCCGAGGCCATTGCAAATATTCGTCATGAGCTGAGTAATATTCCAATCATCGGTGTAGAGCCAGGCATCAAGCCTGCAGCAATGCAGTCAAGTAATGGCATTGTTGGCGTGCTCGCAACTGAGGCCACCCTCAATAGTGATAAGTTTAGCGCTCTGCTGGCTACCCTACCCAATTGTCAGTTTGTTAAACAAGCGGGGGCTGGCTTAGTTCCCCTGATTGAGGCGGGCCAGGCTAATTCTGAAGAGACTTTGGAGCTAATTGCCAAACATTTAGAACCCATTCAGGAAGCGGGAGCAGACACTCTGGTTCTAGGATGCACACACTACCCTTTCTTACGAAAAGCCATACGTAAATTATTAGGCGATTCCATTAACCTCATTGATACCAGCGAGGCAGTGGTACGCCAACTTAAACGAAAACTAGAGTCGCAGGATAAGCACTTAGATCATGAAGAATATGGTTTTATTAAATTCATCAGCAGTAAAGATGCGCAGAAATTACATCACATGGCGTGCGAGCTCATGCAATCAGACCTTGATGAACATAGCATTCAATCTCAGCTAGTGAGCTCATTTACATGAGTGCCTTTTTAAATCAAATGAATATACGTCTACCATTCGATAAGACCGAACGTATCATCATTGGTATTGTTGTTGCCTTGCATTTTTTATTTTTGATTGGCTTTCAAAGCGGCATGAAGCCGGACAACGATAGCAATCAAGATGATGCGCGAGTGATGGCCAATTTGGTAAGTCCAGAGGCCGCTAAACAGCCCCAGGCCGCCCCAGCTGCGCCTCCACCAAAACCCAAGCAAGAGCAGAAGAAAACTGTGGATGAAAAATCCACGCAGGCACCAACCCCACCCCAAAACCAACAACAGGCTCCAACACCGCCAACACCCCAGCAATCCAAAAGTGAATCGCAAGCTCCGAATGCTACGGTTGCACCAGCTACTACCTCTGGATCAAGTGGCACACCAATTCAGACTGACATTGGTAAACTAGTCGTTGTATATCAACCAGATGCAGATGCTTACTACCCTTCTTTTTCCAAAAGATCTGGAGAGCAAGGAGAAGTGGTGGTGAGACTGATTATTGATGAATCAGGTAGTGTTGAGGATGTTGCCTTATTACGTTCCAGCTCATTTCCAAGATTAGACAGAGCAGCAACGGAAATTGGCCGTCGTTATCGCTTTAAACCATTTTTAGTCAATGGTTCGCCCCAAAGAATTTCTACCAACCTTTTAATTAAATTTAATTTAAAGAATTAATATTATGAATACACCATTTGGCTTAGCAAATTTATGGCTTGAAGGCGATGCAGTTACACGCTTTGTGGCCATTGCACTCCTCATCTGCTCTATTGTGACCTGGGTAATTTTGCTATCCCGTTTTTGGGATCTGCGCAATCTACGCAAACTCAAACCTGAGCTTGATCTGTTTTGGCGCGCCACTTCCTATGATGAGGGTCTTAATGCATTTACCAGCCACGCAAGTAATCCTTACTATCAGATTGCTAAAGCCGCTAGTGGAGCCTCTACCCACCACCAAAGTCAATCGACCAATCATCGCGAACTATTGCAAACCCTAAACTACTCCGAGTGGATGGCAAGAAGTCTTAAGAACAGTATTGATGGTGTTGCCGCCCAACTCCAAAAGGGGATCACCTTCCTTGGCTCGACCGGCGCAACGGCACCGTTTATTGGCTTGTTTGGAACGGTATGGGGCATCTACCATGCTTTGATTGCAATTAGCAGCTCAGGTAGCGCGCAGATTGATCAAGTTGCTGGCCCAATTGGCGAAGCACTCATCATGACTGCTTTAGGTTTGGCTGTAGCGATTCCAGCAGTATTAGGCTTTAATGCAATTAATCGCGCCAATAAATTATTAGTTGCTGATCTCAATCGCTTTGGCAATGATCTCCTCGCTTACTTTGTAACCGGTGCCCGCGTAAAGTCCGGGGAATAAATATGTCCTTTAATCTTCAGAACGATCCAGAAGAAAGCGGCATCATGGCCGAAATCAACATGACTCCGATGGTGGATGTCATGTTGGTACTCCTGATTATCTTCATCATCACCCTACCAGTCATTCAGCAGGCGGTGAAGGTCGAGCTGCCGAAGGCGAATAGTGTGCGCAACGAAGTCAAACCAGAGTCAGTACAGCTCTCGATTGATGCTCAGGGCAAAATATTCTGGAATAGTACGCCAATTGATTTAAAGACTTTTGATGGCTATGCAGAAAAAGCTGCTCAGAAAGAACCCCAACCAGAAATCAATTTACGTGCCGATAAGTCGGTGAAGTATGAATATGTTGCTCAGGTATTAGCCGCATCCCGACGCGCTGGCTTAACCAAGCTGGGATTTGTGACCGAGCCCAATTAAGGCTTTGTAAAAGCAGTGCATTGCTCTTGATAAATCTTTTTACCCTCGCCTAGAGTTGCGGAGAGAATTCCACCTTTAACCGTCTGCACCTTTCTTAGTTGACCCGTTGGTCGATTAATTGCGATCATCGTGCTTACAGAACCAGCGCCATACTGGAAACCATCAAAACTTTCTGGGGGAAATTGTGATTCCATTGAAATGAGGACCGTGTATTCATCAATGAGAATGCTCTTGACAGTTTGCTGACCTAACTCGCTAACCCGGTCTAAATCTCGGTCATCGACGAAAACCTTAGCCTTCTGATTTTTTGAGGTTGTCATCACTTTGAGTTGATACGTTTCGGTGTAATTATTTTCCGAACGTTCACAAGTAAAAACCAGGGTATCGGCAGCCAAACTGGGGGCGGCACACAGAAGTAAGGAGATAAAGTAAAGGTATTTCAAGGATGCCTGATGTCAATCGATTGGTGCCCGAGGCCGGAATCGAACCGGCACGACTTTTTTGAGTCGGCAGATTTTAAATCTGCTGTGTCTACCGATTTCACCACTCGGGCTCGCACGAGCAATTAAGCCGTACTAAATAAATCAAGACAAGCAAAATTTTATCATGTGAGCGCTATCTGAGGCAGGAAGCCTGCTTTCATCAAGCCTGGGGTCAAGTTTAGACAAACCCACTAAACTATTCCCATGAAAATATCATCGCCAAACTCAGGTCTTAAATCTACCTTTAAGGGTATCTTTTGGCTCAGTTTTGCGGCCCTCATTTTGATCACCGCTGCTGGAATAATCTACCTACTCTCAGCTCAAACCAATCCTTCTGGCAAGCGAATCATTAAGTCCCTGGGGGATTCCGTTGCGATCTCCTTCGATGAGAGTGATATTCCCCATATTCAGGCAAAGAGCGCTTCAGATGCAATTTTTGCATTGGGTTATTTACATGCCAGTGAACGCTCTTGGCAAATGGAGATTAATCGCCGACTAGCTAGCGGAAGACTCTCCGAAATTCTCGGTAAAGAGACCCTCGCAATTGACCGCTTTATTCGGACGCTGGGTATTAAGCGCACCGCAGAAAAACAGTTTGATCGCTACCCTATTGCTACCAAGCGATTACTTCAGTCTTATGCAGATGGAGTTAACGCCGGCAATGCCCACTTAGGCTGGGCCCTGCCAGTTGAATACTTTTTAACTGGATCTAAACCAGGGCACTGGTCACCTACCGATAGCGTAGCGTGGATGCTGATGATGGCGCTTGATCTTGGTGGTAACTGGAAAAAAGAATTACAACGCCTTGAACTCTCGCAGTTTTTAACAACTCAGCAAGTGTGGGAAGTGATGCCGGCTTACACACCTGATGAACCTGTGAGTCATGTTGACTTTGCGAAAATGTATCGAGATCTCAATGTCTTTAATCCCAATCCACTTGTCAGAGACCAGAAGTCAAAGAAGTTACCTGCCACTGAATTAGCCATTAATGAAGTCCCAGGTGGCAAGGAAGGCATTGGATCTAATAACTGGGCGCTTAGTGGAAAACTGACGAGCTCTGGTAAGCCTTTGCTGGCAAACGACCCCCATCTAGGACTATCAGCACCGGCGATTTGGTATATGGCTCACTTAGATGCGCCAGGTCTTAATGTCATTGGTGCAACCCTCCCCGGCATTCCGGCGGTGGTACTAGGCAGGACCGATAAGTTTGCTTGGAGCTTTACCAATACCGGCCCTGATGTTCAGGATTTATATATTGAGGAGCTAGATCCAAAAAATCCCGAAGCATATCGAGGTCCTGAGGGACCGCTCCCTTTTAAAGTTCGCCAAGAAATTATCGACATCAAAGGCGAGCCTCCGCTGCGCTTTATAGTCAAAGAGACTCGACATGGTCCAGTGATTTCTGAATCGTATGCACGGGCCAAGCGGGCAATAGATACCGATCGCTTTGTTTTAGCTTTACACTGGACTGCGCTGGATGTTGAAAATCAATCGGTTGCTGGCTTAATGGATATGAATCACGCAAAAGATGTGGAGGCATTCAAGCAAGCACTACGCAAAAACTATGCGCCAATGCAAAACGTTGTGATAGCAGATGTAGATGGAAACATTTCCTTTCAGACAGCCGGTGTCGCACCCAAACGCACCTTACATCAGGGCTTATATGGAGTGGCGCCAGCATTGGGCTGGGAAAAGCAATATGACTGGACTGGATACGTCCCGTTTGAACAATTACCGAATAGTAGCAATCCTGACTCAAATTGGATTGCTACAGCCAACCAAAAAATAATTGCCAATAATGATCCAAATCCACTGACTGGCGACTGGGATCTACCCACCCGCTACGACAGAATTGTGGATCTCATTAAATCTAGACCAACACACGACTTTGCTTCCATGAAGGCAATGCAAGCAGATACCTTATCTTTAGGCGCTACGCCATTATTGGAATTATTTAAATCGGTGCAGTCAACACACCCACTAGCCCAACAAGCAATTGAGCTTAGTAAAAACTTCGATGGAGATATGAAAATCGATAGCGCTGGCGCACTGATATTCAATGCTTGGGCTGACCAACTCACACGCAAACTCTATTCGCGCTTAGGATATTTATTCACCGAGAATTACGGTGCGCGCAGTTTTAGACATTCATTGATATTGCAATTACAAAACCCTAATAGCCCTTGGTGTAACGACCCCAAAACTGAACAGATTGAGAGTTGTGCTGATACTTCGAATGCAGCGTTTGATAAAGCTCTTGAGCAACTGCGCTCCCAATTTGGCAGTAACCCTAAAAATTGGGTATGGGGTAACGCGCACATTGCAGTCTCCGAGCATCGCCCTTTGAGCAAGCTACCACTGCTTGGCAGTTTCTTTAATTTGATGCAGCCTTTTCCAGGCGATAGCTTTAGCATCAATGTGGGTCGCCTTGAACTTCTGAGGGCTGACAATCCTTTTGAAACTAAGCAGGCACCAAGCCTGCGAACACTATATGACCTATCGGATTTAGAGCAATCCCTCTTTATTTATCAATCTGGACAGTCTGGCTGGGTGCAGAACAAGCTTTACCGTAACATGAGTGGGCTTTGGGCTCGAAATGAATACCTCCCCCTACAAATGAAACCCCGGAAGGTCGGACGTCAACTAGATCTGGCTATTAAGGATAAATGAGTCGGGGGAGTTTAGAATAGTACGAAGAGTCCTCTCAGGGCTGAACTTACTTAAATAACAATGCGACAACACCAAATATGATGAAAAAAATATACGCACTCACCGTCTTTTCTGCGCTCTCTTTATTACCCTTCTCCAGCAGCTTTGCTGAGTGGAAAGAGTTAGGATCCAATGCGGTGATGGTGGTGTATGTCGATCTGGATACGGTCAGCGCATCAGGTGAAAAAGCGCAAATTATGTCTATGCTCGACTTTAAAAAACCAGGCGTTAATCCAAAAACCAAACAACCCGTTAGCTCAATCATCGGCATCAATGAGTACAACTGCCCGGCTATCAGCTACCGCCCAATCGAATATAAAGAGTTTGCTGGCAATAAAGGTAGTGGCAAGGTGGTTTCAGATAACAAAACTCCCGATAGTGAATTTGAGCCTGTTGTGAATGAGTCCTGGACAGCTGGAGTTTTCAACGTTGTCTGTCAACGTAATTAAACATCTCATTTTCATTACACTTCAAAGCAGGCCAAGCCTATCGGGATGGTTTGCTTTTGGATACATAGTTCTCTGTCTCAATTTGGGCGGTTGTGCGGCGCCATTAATGGCCTTGGGGGGATCTGCTACTACAGCTGCAAGCTCTGCAGGTTCAGTAGTGGTATCAGCAGCAGTGGCCAACCCTTCGACTGCAGTAAGCGCAGTCTCCACTGTAACTACTGGTAAATCCCCTTTAGAACACGCTGCCTCTGCAGCAACAAAACAAGATTGCAACTTTTTAAATGCCTTGGGACCAAAGCCGATTTGCTCTGATATACCCATTCCTAAAATCAAAGATATGAGCGAGCCCTACCCAGGTCCAGCAGATAACCTGACTACCTCCAAATAAGCAGTCTAAAATTACGTCCTACAAGTAATTTCTCCTCTTTTAAGCCATGACTACAGAAAATTATTACCTCACACTCACCTGCCCAAATCGACCAGGCATTGTTGCTGCCGTTTCAACCTACATCTTTGAATTAGGTGGTGATATTGAGGAAGCTCAGCAATTTGATGACAAGGCCTCGAAACGCTTTTTCATGCGCGTGAGCTTTAGCTGCGGCGCTGATAGCCAATCTCTGAAGGCTGGCTTTATAGAAATTGCTAAACGCTTTGACCTCACTTGGGACTTGCGCGCCGTAAAAGATTTAAAGCGAGTGCTGATCATGGCATCCAAGCTAGATCATTGCTTAGTAGATCTTCTCTATCGTTGGCGCATCGGTGAGCTGCCAATGATTATCAGCGGAATTGTTTCTAATCATCCGCGTGGGGTTTACTCCAGTATTGATTTTGCGGATATTCCGTTTTATCACTTACCGGTTACGCCAGAGACAAAGTCAACCCAAGAAGCGAAGCTTCTAGAAATCGTGGCTGATTCCAAGGTGGATATGGTTATTTTGGCGCGCTACATGCAAATTTTGTCGGATGATTTATCCACGAAATTATCTGGACGTTGCATTAACGTTCACCACTCCTTCTTGCCAAGCTTTAAAGGTGCCAAGCCTTATCATCAAGCCCATGCTCGTGGCATCAAGTTGATTGGCGCTACCGCGCACTTTGTTACTAGCGATTTAGATGAAGGTCCAATCATTGAGCAAGATGTCACTCGCGTTACCCATGGCGATACGCCTGAAGACTTGGTTCGCAAGGGTCGAGATCTAGAGCGTACCGTACTCTCACGCGCCTTACGTTACTACTTGCATGACCGTGTTTTGATTAATGGTGCGACTTCAGTCGTCTTCTCAGACTAAGTAGCACTTAAGGCCGGACCCCTGGAGTTTCCAGGGGCATGCCTCTGGCTCGCCATATCAGAAATAGCTCTAACTGAGCCATCTCTTGCGAGCCATACTCAAACTGCTGAGCGCGTACCCCACTCATACAATTACGTAAACGTCTTTGTAAAGATCCCATGGTCTGCCATTCAATTCGGTAAATTGGGTAGGCAGTTGGGTGACCCTGAGGAATCAGACTTCCGCCTAATTTCAAGCCAGCTCGATCTTGATGACATTGGGCGCAAGATAAATTGAGTTGACCCATTCTTTCATTAAAGAATTGACGGCCTTGCTGTAAATCTTTTTTGTTCTGAGATGTTTCTTGAACGGCGATTGGCAAGCCCTTGGATTGGGTTGCGACAAATGCTGTTAAAGCTAAGAGTTCTTTGCTCTCATAAGCGAGTACCGGAGCTTCTTGCCGTACGGTACGACATTGATTAATTTGACCCTCCAAGGTCTGCAACTTTCCTTTCTGCATCTTCGGAAACTGTGTTGCTACACCAGTCATCTTTTGCCCACTATCTCCGTGGCAAGATGCACAAGATACATTCTTTATTCCGGCCTTTTCTTTCCAGAGACTGTGACCGTCCATTACCCAAAATACAGCGGGGTTGAGATTGGAATCATCTTGCATTGCCCGATTCTCTGGCGTCATTAAGTAGTAACTGGATTGCCGAGTATCTTTTGGAGCTTCAAGTGCTTGACTAGAATCAACCCCAATCAGGATGACTAATAACGGTAATACACGAAGACAAAAAACGAACAGATTCACGAAACAGTAATTTGTGCTTGATTGACTGCTTCATAGCCGCCGTCTCCTACCCACTTGAATACAAGCGTACCGGAAGCAACTGCCACGGTAGTAAAAATGACGAGGGGGTTAGCACCGGTACCTGGATAAAAATCCGCTCTGAATACTTCCTCGCCGTTATATTGACAAGTAAAGAGTTGAATAATGTCACGTGGGATTCGCTTACCGTCTTCAGTGTATCGATAGCCCGTCTCCATATCATGCTGGGCGATTGCCCGAATTTCAATCAGGGCTCCTTTTTTTGCCTGAGCTGGCATCGTAATGCCCGTGCGGGAGGTCTTGCTCATATCATCTCCGTGCAGGCTGAAAGAGTCACTAAGGTATCGGCATACCCTCGGAAAAAGCTACCGTCACTCATTTGTGCGATAGCCCATACTCGCTGTGAGTCTGCCAATCTCACACGAGTCGTTAACTCAGCGCGGCCAGAGCGAGGTGTGAAATAAGCAGTAAACATATTAGGAGAAGGATTAGCCTCAGAGATTACATGCACTGCCTTAACGTAATCATTTGCAGTCATCGGACTATCTATGGACAGTTTGAGAACTACCAGATTGCCACTTTCGACCAAAGGCGGAATCACCAGGTTCACTCGGGCGTCACGAACGGTATTCGAACCAATAATTTTGGCGATCGCCTCCATAGCCTCTGGCTTTTTAGCCATGGTCAAACTCGGAGTAATCCAACTCGATAGACCTAAAAGACCTAACGCAGACAAGTACCTACGCCGACTCGGTTTGATGGGGTTTGAACTCAGATTAATCTCAGTCATATTGATTTCGTAATTTCAGTTAGTTATTGAAGGCTTACTAAAAAGGCTACAACATCTTCTATCTCTTGGCCAGTAAGAATAGTCTGATCGATAAACTTGGGAGCCACACGACTCAGACCTGTAGTGCGATAGTAGGCTGGCATGATGCTTTCTGGGTTCAGGCGCCCTGGATCAACTAATCGAGCCCGTAATTGAGCTGGAGTGGATTGACCCACGCTAGCAATCAAATCTGGCGCTAAATTACCCTGGAAGCGCTCTTCCGGAAATGGACCACTATGGCACAGCAAACATAAACCAACTTGACGATTGGCCACAATCGCGCGCCCCTTAACAGCATCACCTGAAGAAGAAGTGAGGGGATTCACAATCGAATCCCCTACCCAGGTTTGAGAATGGGCTAAGCAAGGCAGGAAAAGAGTCGAGGTCCCTAGCAGTAAAACTACTAGCGTTCGTCTCATTCCTGCTTGCCCATCACCATTACACCAACTTAATACCGCTGTTTTTCAATGGGACTGTACGCAAGCGCTTGCCTGTCGCACGGTAGATTGCATTGAGAACAGCAGGCGCTGCAACTGCAATAGTTGGCTCACCAACACCACCCCAGTCTTTGCCGCCACCTTGGATGATGATCGTCTCTACCTTAGGCATCTGAGACAGGCGAATGGAATTAAAGGTATCAAAGTTCTTCTGCACAACTGCACCCTTCTCGATCGTAATTTCTTCTTCGAAGAGAGCGGATAGACCATATACAAATGAACCGGAAACCTGACGCTCTACTTGGGCTGGATTAACAACATAGCCAGGATCAGTTGCAGCCACAATGCGATGAATTTTCACCTCATTGCCATTGGTCACAGATAACTCGCAAGCGGCAGCAACGTAACTTCCGAATGAGCGCATTTGGGCAACGCCGCGGAATACGCCTGGCTTAGCAGGCTTAGTCCAACCAATGCCGTCAGCAACCGCATTTAATACCGCTACTGCACGCGGGAACTTTTCCATGTGCTTGCGACGGAACTCGACTGCATCCACACCAGTAGCTTCGGCCATCTCATCCATAAAAGTTTCTAGGAAGATTGCATTTTGATTGACGTTTACGCCGCGCCAAAAACCTGGTGGCACATGTGTATTACGCATTGCATGGTCAATCATCAAATTCGGGAAGCTATAAGTAATGCCGTGCTCACCCGCAGCATCTAAGCCTTGGAACACCACTGGATCTTTACCCTTGTTGGCAGCAACTACCGCTGGACGCACGGCAGCCAAAATAGATTGACTGGAGATACGCATATCCAAACCAGTGATATTTTTCTTATCATCAATGGCGGCTGTCATCTTACACATCGTTACCGGGTGGTAACGGCCTTGGGTCATATCCTCTTCTCGAGTCCAAATCAATTTGATTGGAGTGCCTGGCATTTGCTTGGCGATATTGACGGCCTGAGTTGTGTAATCCTGGAAGGCGCCACGACGACCAAAGCCACCGCCAAGGTTTACCTTGTAGACATTACATTTTTCAGCAGGCAAGCCTGAAGCGGCAATCACTGCGGCCAAAGAAGCTTCACCATCCTGAGTTGGAACCCAAGCTTCGCAAGAATCTGTCGTCCATTTTGCAGTTGCAGTTTGTGGCTCCAGAGTTGCGTGGTTCAAGAATGGATAGAAGTACGTTGCCTCGATCGTTTTAGATGCTTTGGAGATTGCCTCTTTAGCATCACCATTCGAATTACCGACAAAAGTCTCATTAGCAGTTAAGCCACCTTCAAGCATCTTCTTAATAGAAGCACTAGAGACATCGCCATTGCTACCGTTATCCCAAGTAATTTTGACTGCATCTAAGCCAGTCTTGGCCTGCCAGAAAGTATCGGCAATGACTGCTACAGCAGAATCACCCACCTGAATCACCTTCTTTACCCCCTTCATACTGGAAGCTTTGCTAGCGTCATAGCTCTTCACTTTGCCACCAAAGACTGGAGACTCATGAATGGTTGCTACCAACATGCCGGGTAACTTTAAGTCAATTGCATAGATCTGCTTACCGTTTACCTTGTCAGCAGTGCCATCAATACGATTTACTGACTTACCAATAACTTTCCACTCTTTAGGATCTTTTAAAGGAACTTCTTTAGGCACTTCTAACTGAGAAGCAGCTACAGATACTTTGCCGAAGGTTGTTTTACGGCCCGATGGTGTATGCGTAATCACGCTGTCTTTAGCAACGCACTCTGCTGCAGGTACATTCCACTGATTAGCCGCAGCCTGAACCAGCATGATGCGAGCCGCTGCACCACCTTTACGAACATATTGCTCAGAAGTACGAATACCACGGCTTCCACCAGTGGAGTAACTACCCCATACTTTATTGCGCTTGAGGTTTTCGCCGGGCGACGGATACTCATAAGTAACTTTTTTCCAGTCGCACTGTAATTCTTCTGCAACCATCTGGGCTAAGCCAGTGATAGTTCCTTGACCCATCTCAGAGCGCACGATGCGGACTACGATGTCGTCATTTGGTTTTACTACTACCCAAACGCCAATCTCTGGAGTTGCAAGCGGAGTCATGGCTGTTGTGCTAGTACCCATGGCGGCATGAGCCGAAGACATTAATGAGAAATCAAAGCCGATTGCTAAACCCGTAGCAATCGCGCTAGAGCCAATAATAAAGTGGCGACGTGAAGTATTGGTTGTGTTTGTATTGATTATTTTAGTCATGATTGCTCCTTATGCCTTGCTCACAGCATGAATAGCATCACGCACTTGTTGGAAGGTTCCACAGCGGCAAATATTAGTTACCGCAGCATCAATCTGAGCATCAGTTGGTTTTGGAGTGTTACGCAATAAGGCGGTAGTGGCCATCACCATGCCTGACTGGCAATAACCGCATTGTGGTACCTGGTTATCAACCCATGCTTTTTGCACTTTAGAGAGCTGACCATTTTTTTCTAAGCCCTCTATAGTTTCAATCTTTTTGCCAACAGCCGCACTCACTGGAATTGCACAGCTCCGAATTGCCTGACCGTCAAATAAAACAGTACATGCGCCGCACTGACCCACACCGCAACCATATTTAGTACCCGTTAATCCAACATGATCACGGATCGCCCACAACAAAGGGGTTTCTGGATCAACATCCACCTTGTACTTTTTACCGTTGACGTTTAAGTCAGCCATGCGTGCTCTCCTTAATTGATTTATTTTGAAGTCTTACTGATTACCAAAGACCCTGCTTTTGATATGTTTATATTAACCAAGAAATTATTTATTGCTATGCAACATATATTGCAGAGCAGTAAGATCAAGCCATGATCTCCGGTCTAGTCCAAATCCTGCTCTTTCAAAGCCTCGGTGAGCTTGTATCTAAGTTTGTCCTGCCCACCCTTCCAGGCCCCGTCATTGGCTTGGTATTACTGATTATTTGGCTAGTATTGCGCAAAGGAATTAACAGTGAGCTTGCATTGGTGGCGGACGGCTTTAGCCAATACCTTGGCCTCTTATTTGTTCCGGCAGCCGTTGGGGTGGTGTTATTTTTACCCCAACTGCAGGCTAATGCCCTCGCAATCATCAGCGCCTTGGTCGGTAGTGTGATCCTCACCATTGCCACTAGCGCACTGGTTGTCCGCTTTTTGAGCGCAAAGCCAAAAGAGACGGGGCAATGAACGAAAAGCATTCAATTGTGGAGATTTGGGTTTACCTCTCGGGCAGCCCTTTATTTGCCCTCTTCATTACTTTGGCTGCCTATCAAATTGGCCTCTCGATTTATAAGGCTACAAAACAGAATCCCTTAGCTAACCCAGTAGCAATTGCGATCATTTTGGTGGCCAGCATCATTCAATTTGTTGAAATGCCCTATTCCACCTACTTTGAAGGTGCGCAATTTATTCACTTCTTATTAGGCTCGGCAACCGTCTCTTTAGCCATACCGATCTATAGAGGCTTAAGTAGCTTAAAGGGTCGATCCCTTCCCTTGCTGGCATCTTTAATTGCGGGTGGCTTGGTATCCATTATTGGCGCTGTCAACATTGCCAAGTTATTAGGGGCTGACTCCAGCATTACGGGCGCCATGTACCCCAAATCAGTTACTGCACCCATTGCCATGGGTATCGCTGAGCGTATCGGCGTATCTCCAACCTTAACCGCGATCTTTGCCGTGACTACCGGAATCCTCGGAGCAATTCTGGCGCCCTTTATTCTGAATGCACTGGGCATGAAAGCGTGGTGGCAGCGTGGTTTTGCCATTGGCATTGGCGCCCATGGCATTGGCACCTCGCGTGCATTTAGCATTCATCCAGAGGCAGGAACTTATGCCAGTCTAGCTATGGGAATGAATGGGGTGATTAGCGCGGTAGCTATCCCCATTCTGTATCACTTATTCAACTAAGGTCCCGCTGACTGCCATTCAGTATTAATCGATTTTCATCGCATCATCAATCGCATCACTGAGAACGCTCACTAAGAACTCCACTTCGGCTGGCGTTGATATGAATGGGGGGCCAACGGCAATCGTGTCGTTTGTAATACGCACTAAGGCACCCCTTTCAATACAGGCCTCTAAAGTCTTCATGGCTCGTAATCCTGGCTTACCAGCAATCGGAACTATATCAACCGCACCAGAAAGGCCAAAGTTACGAATATCAAGTAAGCCTGTTTTTCCTTTGAGAGCATGTAAGGAATTTTCTAAGACTGGTTCAAGTGCTTTTGCGCGATTGACTAGATCATCGGATTCAAAAATATCTAGTACGGCATGAGCAGCTGCCGTGGGAATGGGATGGCCAGAGTAAGTGTAGCCATGGAAGAATTCAATCGCTTGTTCTTGACCACCCTGGCCCATGACCGCATCATAAATATCACCGCGCACCAATACACCACCCATCGGAATCACACCATTGGTAATGGCTTTTGCAAAGGTGATCATATCTGGCGTCACACCAAATCGATCTGCACCAAAGTTCGCTCCTAAGCGCCCGAAGCCCGTAATGACCTCATCAAAGATCAGCAAGATGCCATGCTTTGTACAAATATCCCGAATCTTCTGCAAATAGCCTTGTGGGGGCACCAGCACCCCTGTCGATCCTTGTACAGGCTCCAAGATCACAGCAGCGATCGTGTTGGCGTCATGCAAAGTGACGATATTTTCTAGCTCATCGGCTAAGTGTGCGCCCCACGTAGGCTGCCCTTTTGAGTAAGCCATTTGCGAGAGATTGAAAGTGTGCGGCAGATGATCTACTCCCGGCATCATCATTCCAGCGAATGCTTTGCGATTAGCCACAATGCCACCAACAGAGATGCCACCAATACCAACGCCGTGATAAGCGCGTTCACGCCCAATCATCCGAAAGCGTGATGCGTTACCAATACAGCGATGATAGGCAACCGCCATTTTGAGCGCAGTATCTACTGCTTCAGATCCAGAGTTGGTAAAAAATACTTTATCCAAACCTGTTGGCGCCATATCGACAATGCGACTGGCTAAAGTAAAGGTTGCCTCACTCGCCATCTGAAATGCGGGGCAATAGTCCATAGTTTCATACTGCTTTTGAATGGCTGCACCAATTCGTGGATCAGCATGCCCCAAAGGCGAGCACCATAAGCCCGATAATCCATCAAATAATTTTCGGCCATGGTCATCGAAGTAGTAAGCTCCCTTAGCTGACTGCATCACTTTGGGATGCTGATGAAAGTAGCGATTTGGCGTATAAGGCAGCCAGTAGGCCGACATGTCAATAGCTGAAGGAGTCTTAAGTGCTGCAGTCATAGTTATCTCAATTTAATTTTTATTATTCGCTTTACACCCTTTGGGTGGTTTCCAATACTATATTACCTACTTACTCTTACCTACTTACCCACTGGATAATTACATGAACTTCTTGAATCGTCTTTCAAAACCATTTCTCGGACTCGCAATCCTTTCAAGCTTGTTTGGACAGGTGATAGCTGCCCCAGATAAGGATTGGCCCAAAAAACCCATCGTCGCAGTTTTGTCATTCCCTGCTGGCGGCTCTACTGACGTATTTGCCCGTGCAGTTTCTGTTCCGCTGGGTGAAGCACTGGGTCAGCCCATCGTTATTGAAAATAAACCGGGTGCCGGCGGGATGATTGGTTTGGGTGCCGCTGCGAAAGCCGCTCCAGATGGCTATACGATTCACATTAGTGCGTTGACTAATCAGTCCATCTCACAGGCACTCTTTAAAAATCCTCCAGCAGATCTGACCAAGGATTTTGCGCCTGTTGCTTTGTTAGGCGCCATCCCCCACCTGATTGTGGTGAACCCCTCGGTGCCTGCAAAAAATCTACCGGAACTCATCACCTTCATCAAATCCAAGAAGGGTGACTTTAACTACGCCTCTCAAGGCAATGGTAGTCTCTCTCACCTCGAGTCTGCCCTGTTTATGCAGCGTATTGGGGCTACTGGTACACACATACCCTACAAGGGTAGCGCGTTCGCTTTGCCGGATTTAATTGCTGGCAATACTCTAATGATGTTTGATAGTGTGACTGCATCACTACCGCATATTCAAAGCGGCAAATTACGTCCAATTGCTATTGCCGCCTCGGACCGCTCACCCCTCATGCCGAATGTACCTACCTTGGCTCAAGATGGCATGAAGCAGTTTGACGTTGAAAACTTTTTTGCCGTTTACGCGCCAAAGGGAACGTCACCCGTCATTATTGCGAAGCTCGAAAGAGAAATTCGGAAGATTTTGACTAATCCTGATTTCAAGGCACGCTTAGCAACTCAAGGAATCCACCCTCAGTTTGCGAACTCTGAACAACTTGCTACGCTTACCCTGAGTGAAAAAGACAAATGGGCTAAAGCCGTTAAATCAGCAAATATTAAAATCGATTAATCAATACTGAAATTATTTCCATTCCCCTTTTAAAGAATCGATTCGATCCATGCTGATTTCCCCTCCCTTTGGTGGCGGCCGTGCACCAGTCCTTGCTAAAAATGCAGTTGCTAGCTCACAGCCATTGGCTACACAAGCGGGCATTGAAGCTTTGCAAAGCGGTGGTAATGCGGTTGATGCAGCCTTAGCTACTGCGATCACACTCACCGTAGTTGAACCCACGATGAATGGTCTTGGTGGTGATGGCTTTGCATTAATTTGGGATGGTAAAAAACTTCATGGCATGAATGCCTCTGGCCGTGCCCCAGCAGCTTGGACGCCAGAATATTTTTCTGGCAAAACGGCAATGGATTTGATTGGCTGGAATACCGTGACTGTGCCTGGGATGGTTTCAGGTTGGATTGAGTTATCTCGCAAGTTTGGCAAGCTGCCTTTTGCGCAACTCTTTAAGCGCGCTATCGACTATGCTGAAAATGGCTTTCCAGTCTCCCCAGTCATCGCTCGTCAATGGCGCGAAGCAATTCCCATTCTGAAGAATGAACCTGGTTTTAGTGAATCCTTTTTGATTGATGGCAAGGCGCCTACTGCTGGTCAACTTTGGCGCTATCCTGCCCAAGCTAATACTTTGCGCGAGATCGCTAACACTGAAGGTGAATCTTTTTATACCGGTAAATTAGCCCAAAGCATGGTCGACTTTGCTCAAAGCACAGGCGGCTGTTTCACCATGGCAGATTTTGCTGCCAATCAAACGGACTGGGTTGAGCCTTTAGCATTTGATTATGGTGATTACACCTTGCATGAGATTCCTCCGAACGGTTCAGGCATTGTGGCGCAGATGGCGCTGGGTATTTTGCAAGCGGCTAATGCAAAACAATATCCAGCTAATTCCGCAAAGCGTATTCACCTGCAAGTGGAGGCCATGCGTATTGCTTTTGCTGACGCCTATGCTCATGTCTCAGATGCCAGCACCATGAAAGTGCCAGCGAGCGCTCTATTGGATAGGGATTATTTAGCTAGCCGCGCTGCACTGATTAATCACAATCAAGCAGGCAGCTACGGCGCTGGAGATCCACACGCTGGTGGCACCGTTTATCTTTGCGCTGCTGATGAGAGCGGCATGATGATTTCTTATATTCAGTCAAACTTCAAAGGCTTTGGTTCTGGTGTAGTTGCCCCGGGTGGCATTGCCTTTCATAACCGCGGCATGAGCTTTAGTTTGGTCGATGGCCATCCGAATCAAGTGGCTTCAGGTAAGCGTCCTTTCCACACGATCATCCCCGCATTCCTCACCAAAGGCGGTCAGCCAGCAATGGCATTTGGTGTGATGGGTGGCAATATGCAGCCACAAGGACATCTTCAGTTTGTGATGCGCTTTGTCGATGAATATCTCAATCCACAGGCTTGCTCAGATGCGCCTCGCTGGAGAATTGATGATGTGGGTAATCTCACTGTTGAAGCTTCTATGCCAACAGCAGTCGTCGATGGACTTAAAGTAATGGGGCATGAAGTGACTGTCATGCCAGCGAATAGCTTAGACTTTGGTAGTGCGCAAGCGATTGCCTTATTGGGTGAAGAAACTCAGGATGCTTATATTGCCGGAAGTGATCATCGTCGGGATGGGTTGGCGGCTGGCTTTTAATTTTTCACTAAGGGGCAAAAGTTGCCTGGAGAATATCGAGGCTAGCCCCCAATGTTTTGTTACTGACGGCGCCTAATCGCTTGACTAGACGTGCC